>JBNMHZ010000010.1:0-81529 GCA_050873025.1 Faecalibacterium sp.
CTTGAACGGGAAGTCCAGCTCCTCGGCCAGCTGATCCATGATCTTGTTGCCTTCCACGCAGCACTTGGCCTTCAGGCTGCCAATGGGGTTTGCAAAGCCGCCGTGCACCACGGCAGAGTTGCGGCCGCTGGTCTCATTGCAGACATCCAGATTTTTTTCCAGCACGGCAATGTTCAGCTTGTAGCGGGAAAGTTCGCGTGCAATGGCACTGCCCACAACGCCAGCGCCAATGACGACCACATCGTATTGCTTCAGCATGGGAACCACCTTTCGACATTTCTTGTATATTTGATTTAGTGTTGTATATTTCATTATTGCAAATATATAACACTAAATAAGCTTTGTCAAGAGGAAGGTACCAGAAAAGGTGCCAAAAAATCTCCGGTATTTTTGTGCTTTCTGGCGGTGATACTGCCATTTGCGGCTCTTACTGCTTGAAATAGTCCGGAAAAGAGCGGCGAATGGTGGAAAGATTCTCGGTGTAGCGGTCCATGTGCCGGCCTGCAATGCTGCGGGCAGCGGCGGCATCCCGCCGCTCAATGGCCTGCAGAAGCTCCGTATGATCCTGCAGGATGGCTCCGGCCGGGCGGCAGCGGAAGCTCAGCACGGTGGTGCGGTCAAAATGGGGGGCCAGATTTTCCACCAGCTCATACCAGTAAGGACAGCCGCACATCAGATACAGCATCCGGTGGAATTCCTTGTCCAGCTCAAAAATCTTATCTTCCTGTGCGCGGTCAATATACATCTGCCACAGGGTCACGTTTTCCCACAGTTTTTCCAGCTGGGGCTGGGCCAGCTTTTCACAGGCCATGGCAGCAAGCTCGGCTTCCAGCACAGCGCGCAGGTGACGCACCTCTTCCACAAGGCCGGCATCGATCAGCGAAACGTATGTGCCGATCTTGGGCCGGATCTCGATCAGCCGCCGCTGGGCCAGTTCAAGCTCCGCTTCCCGGAAGGGGGTGCGGCTGACCCCCAGCTTTTCGCACAGGTCCGGCTCGTTCAGTTTTTCGCCGGGAGCAAGGCGGGTGTTGACGATATTATCCACCAGCACGCGCAGCACATAGTTCTTTGCCGATTCGCCGCTTCTGCGCTCAGAGATCAGCACCATTGCGCACCGCTCCTTTCCTGGATGTTTTTTTGCATTATACGCGATTTTGGGGCAGATTGTCAAACCCAAAAGCAGTGCGTCCGCCCTGTGCTCACCCCATGCGGGGCCCTATTATAATAGGAAGCATCCTGCGCCGCAGCAGCCCGGCAGAGAAGTGTAATTTTGTGTGAAACGCGTTTCTTTAATAAGCAAGCAAAGAAACGCCATCAAAAGCAAGTTCGCTAAAAGCTTTTGCAAAATTTGGTCAAATCAACTATAAAAGCTACGAAATGGTTAAAATAATAAAAAGCACTTGACAAAAATTAGGCAGAGCCGTATTATGAAATCACGATGAAAGCGGATACATAAAGTTTCATAGCAAAGTCCGCCGGCCATGCAGATGGCCGAAACAAGCCGTGTCTTATGTGGATCTTTCCACACCAAAGCAAGAAGATAAAAAACAAGGAGGCTATTGAAATGAAAAAGATCTCTCGTCGCCGTTTCCTGCAGATCACCGGTATCTCGGCAGCTGCAGTCGGCCTGACCGCCTGCGGCGGCAGCTCCGGCGGTTCCACCAGCACCGCAGCTTCCGGCAGTGCAAGTGCAGCCCCGGCAGCAGATGGCAAGAAGTACACCCTGCGTGCTTCTTCCAACCAGGCAGCCACCAGCACCATCGGCATGGCTCTGGCAAAGTTTGTGGATCTGGTCAACGAAAAGGGTGCAGGCCGGATCGAAGCAACTGCAAACTATGGTTCCGAGCTGGGCAGCCAGGCCGAGCAGGTGGCAATGGCCATTGCAGGCGACCTGGAACTGGTGCTGTCCACTCCCGGTACCGGCCCGGGTGCTTACGACGGTCTGGAACAGATGCAGATGTTTGAGTTCCCCTTCCTGTTTGAGGACAACGACCAGTACCGCCGTGTGCTGAAGGGTGCCGAGGATAAGGTGAACGAGCTGGCCAACACCATCGGCCTGAGCGGCATGGGCGGTATGTCCATGGGCTCCCGCGATATGCTGACCACCGTGCCCGTAAAGACTCTGGCCGATATGAAGGATCTGGTCATGCGCGGCCCCAACGCCATTTACAACGGCATGTTCGAGTGCCTGGGCGCTGCCGGCATCACCATGGACTGGAACGACATCTACACTTCCCTTTCCCAGAACGTCTGCCAGGGCTGTGAGGGTTCCCCTGTGATGCTGAACGCTTCCAAGCTGCAGGACAACGCAAAGTATCTGGCCATCACCAACCACATCATCGCCTGCATCTACTTCTTCTTCAACACCGACTGGCTGGAGTCCCTGCCGGAAGATGTGCGCACCATCGTTACCGATTGTGTGAACGAAGCCGTGGCTTATCAGGAATCCATTGATGACGATGCACAGAAGGATGCGTTGGAGCAGATGAAGAACGACGGCGTGGAGATCACCGAGCCGGCTGATATCCAGGCCTGGAAGGATGCATGTGCACCCATGCTGGACGAGTACCGTGCAAAGGGCGACGCCTGGGCCGAGTTCACCGACCTGCTGCTCTCCATCAAGTAAAAAGCCGGTAGCGGCTATCCCCGTATTTTGAATGGAACTGTCCGGGCTGTATCTTTCTGGAATCAGAAATTTTCAGCTCGGACTTTTTGGTAAAAACAAATCGATTATGGTAGGAGGTGTCTGCTTTGAATACACTGCGAAAAGTTGACAAGGTCCTGAACGGGATTCGGTCGTTTGCGCTGGTTGCACTGCTGGTTTCCATGATGGGCATGTGCACCATGAACGTTGTGCTGCGCTACTTAATAAAAGGCGTGTCGTTCCTGCGCCCGTTTTCCTGGGTGAACGAGATGATGCAGATGCTGGCGATCTGGGTGGTGTTTCTGGCAGCGGGCCTTGGCGTGCGGCAGAATGCCCACGTCAGCCTGGAAAGCTTCACGGAAAAATATCTGCCCGCAAAAGCAGCCAGGATCCTGCGCAAGATCGCGCAGATCATCGTCATTGCCACTCTGGCCCTGCTGATCGTGATCGGCATCCAGCAGACCATTAAAATGCGCACGAGCTTTTTGCAGAACCTGCCCATTTCCAACGCATGGTTCTATGCAGCCATCCCGGTGGGGTGTGCGTATCTGCTGTACGAATATGTTCTGATCCTGGTATTTGGCAAAAACCCCTTTGCCCCCGCACCCGGTGACGGCGACAATGTGTCCAGTGCATTTTAAAAAGGAGGGAGAACACAGATGCTTACCGTATTTTTGATCTTTATCGTTCTGCTCGCCTTTATCTTTTTGGGGTTTCCCATCTTCATGTCGCTGCTTATCACCGGCATTTTGTTCCTTACCTTAGGCGGCAACTCGCTGGGCCTTACCGTCATCAAGATGTTCGGCAGCGCCAACAGCCTTTCGTTGCTGGCCATTCCCTACTTTGTCATTGCGGGCAACATTATCATGAAGGCCCGTATCACCGATAAGCTGGTCAACTTTGCGGACGCCGCCGTTGGCTGGCTGCCCGGCGGCCTTGGCCATGTGAACGTGCTTACCTCCATGATCTTTGGCGGTATTCAGGGCAGCGGCTGTGCCGACGCTGCAGCCATTGGCGGTATGCTGATCCCCGCCATGGAAAAGCAGGGTTACGACAAGGATTACTCTGTGGCAGTTACCGCAGGCTCTTCCATGCTGTCCCCCATCATCCCGCCCAGCATCGCCATGATCCTGTATTCCTACTATACAGAGGTGCCGGTAGGCCGTCTGTTCATGGGCGCACTGGTGCCCGGCATCCTGCTGGGCGTTCTGCAGATGGGTGTTGTGTATCTGGAATACCGGGTACGCAAATATGACATTCCCCGCACCCGTTTCTCGCTCAAAAACCTGCTGGTGACCGCATGGCACTCTCTGGGTGCACTGATGATGCCCCTGATCATCCTCAGCGGCATCTGCTTCGGCATCGTCACTCCCACCGAGTCCGGCGTGCTGGCTATCCTGTACGGTCTGCTGTATGGTTTCTGCATCAGCAAGACCCTGAAGTGGAGCGACATCCCCGGCATTCTGATCGATTCTGCCGTGACCACCTCTGTGGTGTACATGACCATCGTGGGTGCCGGCGTGCTTTCCAACGTGCTGGTGCGCCTGCACTTCCAGACCGAGGTGCAGAACTTTGCCGTGAACACGCTGGGCAGCCCGGTGCTGGCAATTCTGTTCCTGATCGTGATTTTTGTGATTCTGGGCATGTTCCTGGATCCCACCGTCATCATCGCCATGTTTGCAGCCACCGTGCTTGCCATTGGCAACTCGCTGGGCTTTGATCCTATCCAGTTCGGCGTGCCCATGGTCATTGTGATGCAGCTGGGCGCGATCACCCCGCCGGTTGGCACCTTCCTGTTCATCTCCTGCGGTGTGGCAAAGCTGCCGGTGGAAAAGGCAGTCAAACCGCTGCTGCCTTATATTGCAACCGTTGTTGTAATCGTTGCACTTGCGTTCGTATTCCCGCCGTTGGTTACCTGGCTGCCGGGTCTGATCTACGGCTGATAAAGAAAAGGGGGTATCCTGATGCAGGAAAAAAAGGATGGAGCAATGTATGCGCCCAAGGGCAAGGCAAAGCCGGTATGCGCCCCGGGTGAATTCCCTGTAGGTGTCATCGGGCTGGACCACGGTCACATCTACGGCATGTGCAACGGCCTGACCGAAGCCGGTGCCGAGGTCACGCTGGTGTACGACCCCGACCCCGCAAAGGTGGCACAGTTCCAGCAGGCATTTCCCACCGCAAAGGCTGCGGCCAGCAAAGATGAAGTGTATGCCTCCAACGTAAAGATGGTGGCTTCGGCATCCATCCCGCTGGACCGGGGCCCGCTGGGTGTGGAGGCCATGCGCCACGGCAAGGACTTTTTTGTGGATAAGCCGCCCCTTATCACGCCCGAGCATCTGGCCGAAGTACGCCGGACCGTGCGCGAGACCGGGCAGAAGTTCTTCTGCTATTTCAGCGAGCGTCTGCATGTGGAAGGCTCTGTGTATGCACAGCAGCTGCTGGAACAGGGCAAGATCGGCAAGGTGGTGCAGGTAATGGGCTGGGGCCCCCACCGCATGGGCCCCGAGAGCAGCCGTCCGGACTGGTTCTTTGACAAAGAGCGCTATGGCGGCATCCTCACCGATATCGGCTGCCACCAGATCGAGCAGATCATCTTCTTTTCCGGGGCCAAAGACGCCCGCATCGTGCACAGCCGCGCAGGCAATTACAACCACCCGGACCGTCCCAAACTGGAGGACTTTGGCGACTGCATGATCGAATGCGACAACGGCGTGACCGGCTACTTCCGGGTGGACTGGTTCACCCCCAAGGGTCTGGGTGCCTGGGGCGATGGACGCACCATCATTGAGGGCACGGACGGCTATATCGAGATCCGCAAGTATATCGATGTGGCCAACAGCGCCGAGGGCGACCAGGTGTACTATGTGGATCACGAAGGCGAGCATCACTGCTGCGCCAGCGGCAAGTGCGGCTTCCCCTTCTTCGGCGGAATGATCCGCGACTGTCTGGACCGTACTGAGCTGGTGATGAAGCAGGATTACATCTTCCGCGTGATCGAGCTTGCAATGCAGGCAGAGCGTGAAGCCGAAAAGGTTGGTTTTAAGGGGTGAAATCTATGGAACAGAAAAAGATCGGCATTGCCATTATTGGCGCAGGTGCCATTGCAGACGTACATATCAAAGCCTACACGCAGTATCCAGAGCTGTGCGAAGTGCGCGCCGTGTGCGACCTTTTCCCGGAGAAAGCCGAGCAGCTCATTCAGGCAAACGGCCTGACCGCCGCAAAAGCCTACAAGGACTACAAGGAGGCCATTGCTTCCGGCGGCATTGATGCAGTGTCCATCTGCCTGCCGCCGCAGATGCACGCGGACATCGCCGTGGAGGCTTTGCACAGCGGCTGCCATGTCATCTGCGAAAAGCCCATGGCCTGCTCGCTGGAAGAGTGCGATGCCATGATCGCCGCCTCCCAGGAGAGCGGCAAGATCCTGAGCGTAGTGGTGCAGAACCGCTGCAAGACCCCCAACCAGAAGGTGAAAAAGATCCTGGACGAGGGGCTCATCGGCAAGGTACTGTTTGCTACTGTGGATTCGCTGTGGTGGCGCGGCCAGAGCTACTACGACCTGTGGTGGCGCGGCACATGGGATAAGGAATCCTCCGGTGCAATGGCAAGCCACGGCGTGCACCACATCGACCTGATGCAGTGGATGCTGGGCATGCCCGAAAGCGTGTATGCCGTTATCCGCAACGTGGGCCACGACAATTCCGAGTGCGAGGATCTGGGCATCGCCATCCTGAACTACCCGGACAAGCTGGTGCGGCTCACCACCTCCATCGTGAACCACGACGAAGCCCAGGAAATGCAGTTCCACGGCGAAAAGGCCAGCATTGCGGTACCCTGGAAGGTTTCGGCACAGACCTCCATGGTCAACGGCTTCCCCGAGGAGAACAAGGAGGAAGAGGAAAAGCTGCAGAAATATTACGATGATCTGCCCGATCTTGAGCGCGAAGGCCACCCCGCCCAGCTGCTCAACTTCCTGCAGGCCATCCGCGGCGAAGAAGCTTTGTTTGTGGACGGTACCGAGGGCCGCAAGACCATCGAGCTGATCACCGCAATCTATAAATCCGCCAACACGGGCACCACCGTCACACTGCCCATTGCCAGCGACGATGTGTACTACCAGCGGGGCGGCTTTGCCAGGGTGATGCCGCACTTCCACGAAAAGCACCGCAGCGTGGATAATTTTGTGGGCGCAAAGCCCATCACGCTGGGCCGTGACGTGGGCAAATGATGCGGCAAAAGCCCGCCGCCTGACCCTGTTATAGTTTCTGGCACCCCTTACGCAGTTCTCCTGTGTGAGGGGTATCTTTTTTTCAGGATGCAAACCGGCATGAAACCGGTTTTAGGCACCCGGCAGGGCCGGAGACAAAAATAGTTCCCGGCCGCTTGACATCGCTGCCGGGAATATGGTATTTTTGTACCAACAAATTCGAGTAAAGGAACCTGCGTACAGATGAACATTTATGACGTTTCCAAAGAGGCAAATGTATCTGCTGCCACGGTGTCCAGAGTGATCAACGGAAGCAGCAAGGTAAGCCCGGCCACCCGCAAAAAGGTGCTGGATGTGATCCATAAAAGCGGTTACATTCCCAATGCCTTTGCACAGGGCCTCAGCCATGATACCATGCGCACTGTGGGCATCCTGTGCGTAGACCCTTCCGACCCAAACGCCTGCGGCAATTTTTCCATGGGCATCGGCTATGTGCAGCGGGAGCTGCGCGGCTTTGATTACGATACGATCATCTATTGCGTGGGCTACGATATGGAAGACAAGGCCGCCTGCCTGCAGACCATGTGCGACCGCCGGGTGGATGCCATTGTGGTTCTGGGTTCCTTTTTTGTGGAAAGCGACCCGGAAAAGAATGCCTGCATCATCAAAGCGGCCCAGCAGGTCCCGGTTTTTCTGGTAAACGGCTACATCGACGCCCCCAACGTATACTCCTTCCGCTGCGGTGACCGCAAAGGTGCATTCCAGGCGGTGAACCAGATGGCAAAAAGCGGTGCCAGAGACATCCTGTTTCTGCACCACAACATGACCGGCAGCGTGCGCAGCAAGCTGGAAGGTTACCAGGAAGCGCTGCACCAGAACGGCCTTGCCGTACGGCAGGAATATATCTGCCCCTGTTCGCTGGACATCCAGGAAAGTGCCGCCGAGGTGGAGCGTCTGGCCGAAGCTGGCCTGAAGTTCGATGGTGTGATCGCCACCGAGGACAGCATTGCAGTGGGCGTGCTCAAGTATGCACAGCGGCACGGCATTGCAGTGCCGGATGATCTGTGCGTCATCGGCTTTGGCAACACGAACCTTACGGAAAGCTGCACCCCGGAGTTGAGTTCGGTGGATAACAGTGTGGAAGCCGCCTGTGTAGCTGCAGTCTCCATGCTGATCCATAAGCTCAAAAATCACCGCATCCCCTCGGAGCTCACAGTCTCCTCGGCTGTAGTGTACCGCAAGACCACACGATAAAAAAGGGAGCTTTTGCACGGACAGCCGTCCGCACAAAAGCTCCTTTTTGATTTTGCCGTATTTTCCGCCTTATTCGCCTTCCGGCTCCCTGCAGACATCCACCCAGCCTTCGGCTCCGGCAGCTGCTTCCAGCTCTGCCAGCGTCAGCTTGACAGCCGTGTGGCCGTTGCCTGCGGCCGGATACACGGTATCGAACTTGCGCAGGCTCTCGTCCAGATAGATCGCCACACCATCGTTCACGCCAAAGGGGCACACACCGCCCGGCGCATGGCCAACATAGGTCTCCACCTCGTCGTAAGGGATCATTTTGGCCTTGATGTGGAACAGGCTCTTATACTTGTGGTTGTCCAGCTTGGCCGTGCCCTCGGTGACGATGAGCACCGGCTTTTCCCCCTGCAGGACGGACAGCGTTTTGGCGATGCTGGCGGGCTCCACACCCAGTGCGTGTGCCGCTTCGGCCACCGTAGCCGAGGACTCGTTCAGCACAATGATATGATCCCCCAGGCCTTTGGCCTGCAGGTCTGCTTTTGCTTTTTCAAACGACATTTTCTACACTTCCCCGCTCTTATTCGGTAATGGCCCAAACCCGTGCAGGCAGGCCGGTGGCTCCCTCAATGCGCGGATAAGATACAATGACCACCGCACCGGCGGGCTGCACTTTGTCCAGATTTGCCAGCACTTCCACCTGCAGCTTGTCGTTGTCCAGCACATAGCGCTCGCAGGCAAGGTCGCCCTTTTCCTCTGCCACGGCGGAAGAATCTGTATCCAGCGTCTCGTGGCCGTTGGCGGCAGCGCTGCGTACCTTGTAGATATACTCCAGTGCTTCCAGCGACCAGCCGGGGGCATTCTCCCTGCCTTCGGCGTCGATGCCGGACAGTGCATCCATATCCGGCCACTTCTTGTACCAGTCGCTGCGCAGGGCCACCAGTGCACCGTCCGGGATGGGGCCGTACTCGGCCTCGTAAGCCTTAATATCTTCCACCGTCACGGAGTAGCGGGGATTTTTCCTGGCCTGTTCGGAAATATCAATGACCACCAGCGGGAATACAAGGTCATTCACATCATATTTTTCGGACAGATTTTTGCCCCTGACAAAGTGGCCCGGGAAATCGATGTGGGTGCCGAACTGCCCGGGGAACTTGAAGGTCTGGATCAGGCATTCCAGTTCCGGCTTGCCCCAGTCCCACACGGTCTTTGCAAGCTCCACAGAGCCGTCCGGAATGCCGGACCAGTAAGGGCTGTCGTTATTCAGCGAGTGGGAAAGCTCCACCCACTTATACTTTTTTGCGTCTTTCAGTGCGTTCCACAGTTTATACTCAGCCATTGTCGGTTCTCCTTTTTGTTTTAACAGTGTTTGTACGGGCATTTCTCCCAGACAACGGCATGTTCCTGTTTTTCAGGGTATCTGCCGGAAACCTGTCTGGGAGCAAAGCATTCGTCCGGACATCCTGTGCCGGGCAGTGGTCGTCTCTTTCATCTGCCTGTGCTCCCTTCTTTGTGTTGGGGATATTATAATCCCATTTTCATATCGTGTCAATGGGTTTTTGTTTCGGTTGCAAAATCAGACCAGGTTCTGCATCCGCTGCTTTGCCGCTTGCATTTTGGGGCCGGTACTATTATAATCAAAAGTGAAAACTGCTGCTTTGGGCGGCAGCTTTTTCCAGAAGAAAAAGTTAGTTTTGACTAATTTTATGATTTTGAGGTGATCGTATGCAAAAAAACTATCTGATCGCAGCCTTTGAAAAAACGGCGGCAGAGCGTTTCCCTGCGCAGGCCCCGGAGCTGCTTGCTTCGATGCACCGGCGTATCGAAGCCCTGCGTGAGGACAATGCGGGTGCATCCAGGGAAAAATGGGAGCATCTGGAAAGCCAGATCATGCCGGGCATTGCCATTTACGAAGTGCTGCAAACGGTCGTTTCCAAAGAGGAAGCCATCCAGATCATCCACAGCTATGTGAACGCCCATGCACACAAGTACCACACCCTGTTCCGCCGCATACTCAAGATTCCGGGACTGTACCACACGATGCCCGGCATCTTTGCCAAAGGCGTAGAGGAAAAGTATGGTGCCGCTGCCGGGTTTGAGTTTATCACCCACGAAGCCACAAAGGACGTGATCCGGTTCGACATGATCCGCTGCCCGTACCACGATGTCTGTGCGCAGTACGGCTGCCCGGAGCTCTGCCGCTGCTTTTGCGACAGCGACGATATCACCTACGACGGCCTGCACCCAAAGCTGCTCTGGCACCGCACCAAAACGCTGGGCCGCGGAGACGACTGCTGTGATTTTGGGCTTGCGGTAACAAAATAAGGACACAGGAGGAATCTGTCATGTTTTTGCAAGTGATTTTGGAAGGTCTCGGCCTGGGGCTGCTGCTGGTTCTGGTCTGTGCGTTTGGCATCCGCAAAGGCCCTGTGGGAATGGTGCACATCTACGGCCCGGAAGTGCAGCAGCGCTGCATCGAGCTGGGCATGACCACCCTCGAAAAAATAAAACGCAGCAGCCTGTGTTTCAAAGGCGTATGCATTCCCGGCTACATCGCATATGTGCTGGTGGCCGTTTATGCCGTCAACGGGGCGCGCGGCTTTGCGTCCGGCTTCTGGCAGCTGTTCGCGATCTTGTCTGTGATGAATCTCATCGACCGCTTTGGCGTGGATGAGTTCTGGGTCTGCCACACCGACGCCTGGACGATCCCCGGCACCGAGGATCTGAAGCCCTACATCACCGCAAAGGACAAGCAGAAAAAGTGGCTCTTCGGCACGGTGGGCATGGCCATCATTGCGGCAGTTCTTTCCGGTATTATGACGTTGTTTGTGCATTGAGGGAAACAGCCATGAAATATAAAATTGAAAAAAACACCGTACAGGAGACCCTGATCATCCCGCTTTATGCCCGGAAAGTGTGTTCGGAACTGTACCCGGCCCTCTACCGGGACGAAACATCGATCCGGCTGCTGAATGAGATCGACTACGATTTTTCCGAGGCGGAGCAAAAGTCCCGCAGCCTGATGCAGCGTTTTGGCGCACTGGAAGTTGCCATGCGCCAGAACGACCTTGCTTTTGAGGTGCGGAACTACCTGAAAAGCCACCCGAATGCCGCCGTGGTGAATCTGGGCTGCGGGCTGGACAACACCGGCCGCATCTGCGACAACGGCAGCTGCAAACTTTACAATCTGGATTTTCCCGATGTCATTGCGGTGCGCGATCAGCTGCTTCCCACCGGGCAGCGGGAAGAAAACATTCCCTGCGACCTGAACGACACGGCGGCATGGCTTGGCAGGCTTGATGTTTCCAACGGGGCCGTGTTCTTTGCATCCGGCGTGTTCTATTACTTCCTGAAAGAGCAGTTCAAAGCGCTTGTACTGGCGCTGGCCGATGCATGTCCGCAGGGCGTTCTGGTGTTTGATGCCGCCAACAAAACAGCGGTCAAGATGATCTCCAAGACCTGGCTCAAAGGCGCAAAGATCAAGGATGTAGGCGCATACTTTGCAGTATCGGATGCGCAGAAGGAACTTTCCCCATGGAGCAGCCGTCTGCATGTGTCCAGCCGGGGCTATATGCTGGGCTACAACGACCTGAAAGATCCTTCCGTCAGCGGGTTCTTCCGCCTTCTTGCCAGAGCCGGCGACTATGGGATGAAAATGCAGATCGTAAAGATCGAATGGGGCGCTGATATGAAATATATGGGAATGCCGTTGGGTATGTGGGCCATCTTCTCCAAACCGTTCCGGACGCAGCTGACAGAGGTATTCGGCTATGATGCCGGCACCGCAGCCGAGATCACCCGGAACGCAAAACCCCGGTATCGTGAGATCATCGCCCGCCTGCCGGAGTTTGAAAAGGCCGACCGTTTTAAAATGAACATCGTCAACTGCGCCATGCTGGGGGCTTTTATCCTTTCCATGCCGGAGCGCCCGGATGTGGAAAAGCTGACCGACTTTTACGCCAGAGCCATGATGACAGATCTGATGAAGTGGTTCTGCCGCCGCAGCGGAAAAAACAAGTTTACCGAAAAGGATATTGCCGGAATGAAAGCGGCTGCCGCCCTGAAAGCCGCCGACCGGAACCCGTATTCCTGGAACATGGAGTTCCTGCCTTACCCGGACAACAGCGGCTATGAAGCCCGCTTTTTCAAATGCGGCATCTGTGCCCTGATGAAGGAGCTGGGCCTGTACGATCTTACCCCCGCTTTGTGTCATCTGGACTACACCATGGGCGAAGCTGGCGGTGCATCCAACTTTGTGCGGCAGTACACCCTCGCCTCCGGCGGGCCCTACTGCGACTGCGGTTACCAAAAGAAAGCCTGAGTCATGCCCTCAGAAGGAGTTGAGCCCTTGATATGGAGATCAAACGATTCGGAAATCCGGCGGGAAAGAAGATCATGCTGCTGCATGGCAACCTGATGTGCTGGCGGCAGTTTGAAGATGTGATCCCGCTGTTGGAAACTGATTACTGCGTTTATGCCGTCAGTTTTGACGGTTTTGACGGCACCGGCCAAACCACCTACACCACCGCACAGGAGCAGGCACACAAACTGGAAACCTATCTCCGCAAAAACTGCGGCGGCAAACTGGACATGTTGTTTGCGGAGTCCCTTGGCTGCGGGCCCGCGATTTTTCTGAAAGCATCTCCGCAGCTCCAAATCCGCTGCATGATCCTCAGCGGGCCGGAATATCTGGACTTTGGTGTGCTGAACAGGCTGATTTTGAAGATCATGCCCCAAAAGCAATACCGGACAGCCCGCGAAAAGACCATGCCTGCATGGGCGCTGCGTTTTATGGGCCAGACCGAGCAGGGCATGAACACTATGCTGCGCCGCATTCCGGACAACATCTCGCTGAACTCCGTGCGTGCCACATGGGAAGCAGGGCTTTACCTTTACCGCACCTCCCTGCCCCCGCAGCCGGATGCCGCCGTTGCCTGCTGGTACGGCGAAAAAGAGGGCCACATGAAAAAAGCTATCCAGAAACTGCGTGCCATGTACCCCAGGCTGACCGTCCGCTGTTTTGACGGGTTCGGACATGGAGATATCTTCAACCACCCGGAACTGCTTGTGGCAGAGATGGAACGCTTTTTGAACTGTGCAGAGCCGTAAACAGCTCTCTTATGGTCCGCTATCCGCCTGCGCCAGGCCTTCTATCAAAAATTTTCATCAAACGCAAAAATCCCCCGGAAGGTCTTGCATCCCGCAAAACCTTCCGGGGGATTTTCTTTCAGCCCAGTGCCACATCCAGGATCATCATCAGGCTGAACCCAACGGCAAAGAACACCGTGCCGATGTTGGAGTGCTCGCCCTGCGACATTTCCGGGATGAGCTCTTCCACCACCACATACAGCATGGCACCGGCGGCAAAGCTGAGCAGATACGGCAGGGCCGGAACGATAACGCCTGCCGCCAGAATGGTGAGCACCGCACCGATGGGCTCCACGATGCCGGACAGCACCCCGCCCCAGAATGCACGGCCTTTGCTCATGCCCTCGGCACGCAGCGGCATGGAAATGATGGCCCCTTCCGGGAAGTTCTGGATGGCAATGCCCAGCGAAAGGGCCAGTGCACCGGCTGCTGTGATCTGCGCCGTGCCGGATAAGTACCCGGCATAGACCACGCCCACGGCCATGCCTTCCGGGATGTTGTGCAGGGTAACGGCCAGCACCATCATGGTGGTGCGCTGCAGCTGGCTGTGGGGGCCTTCGGCCTGCTGGCTGTTTCGGTGCAGATGCGGGATAATGTGATCCAGCAGCAGCAAAAACAGGATGCCCAGCCAGAACCCCACTGCCGCCGGGAAAAATGCCAGCTTTCCGAGAGCGGCCGACTGATCCATGGCGGGGATCAGCAGGCTCCAGATGGACGCCGCCACCATCACGCCCGCCGCAAACCCGGTGAGCGCACGCTGAATGTGGTCACCCAGCGACTTTTTGAGGAAAAACACACTGGCCGCGCCCAGCGAAGTACCCAGAAACGGGATCAATATCCCGTAAAATGCATCTTTCATAAAATCAGCTCCTCGTGAGTTAGTTGTATGTAACCGCAAGGAGAGTATAGCGTATTTTGCTGCTGCCGTCAATGTGTTCCGTTCGCCGTTTTCTTTACCAATCTTTTTTCTCTTTCGAGCAGTCGTGGTTTTTCTTGCGTTCCTCCACCATTTTGGCAAACCACTCCACCATAGCCGGATCATAGTGAGAGAAAAATGCACTCGTTTTCGTATCCAGAGCGGCGATCTTTGCCATATCCTCTTCCGAGAGCGCAAAGTCGAACACATTCAGGTTTTCCTGCATCCGCTCAATGTGAGTGGATTTCGGGATGACCACCACGCCGCGCTGCAGATGCCAGCGGAGAATGACCTGCGCCGCACTTTTGCCGTACTTCTGGCCGATCTCGTTCAGCACGGGGTTCTGGAACATATTGCCCCGTCCTTCTCCAAAAGGTGCCCATGCTTCGATCTGCACACCGTATTTCTCCATCCACTTTTTTGCCTCAGCCTGCTGGTTGAACGGGTGCGTTTCCACCTGATTGACCATCGGACGGATGCGGGCAAAGGAACAGAGGTCTACCAGACGATCCGGGTAGAAATTGGAAACACCGATGGCACGAATTTTGCCGGCTTCATACAGCTCTTCCAGCGCCCGCCATGCGCCGTAGTAATCGGAAAACGGCTGATGCAGCAGGCACAGGTCGAGATGATCGGTGCGCAGCTTGCGCATGGATTCCAGCACAGACTGTTTGGCTTCCTCATAGCCATAGTGCTCCACCCAGACTTTCGTCGTCAGGAAAATGTCATTGCGGTCAACACCGGATCTTTCAATGGCCGCGCCGACCTGTTCCTCGTTGAAATAGCTCTGCGCCGTATCAATGGAACGGTAGCCCACCTTCAGTGCATCCAGGACGCAGCGTTCGCACTCGTCCTGCGTGACCTGATAGACACCGTAGCCAAGCTGCGGCATTTTTACGCCATTGCGCAGCGTGATATACTCCATAATAAAGCCCTCCTGTTGTTTTATAATTTGGTTTATGTTATTATCATAGCACCCGGTAGCTGCTACCGGTCAAGAACTTTTTTTGCAAAAACAGGAGGATTTTTTATGTACTCCATGAAAGAGGCCTGTGCGCTCACCAATATGACCTATGAAAACCTGAAATTTTACTGCAATGAGGGGCTGGTTCCTAACGTAAAGCGGGACAGCCGAAACTACCGGGTCTTTGACGAACATGACATCAAGTGGATCCAGAGCCTGAACTGCCTGAAAAACTGCGGCATGAGCATTGCGGAGATGAAGGAATATCTGGCACTTTGCCTAAAAGGTGAAATCTCGATCCCGGAACGCAAGGCCATTCTTGCAGCAAAAAGAGAAGCCCTGCTCCGATCCATTGCAGAACTGCAGGATGCAGTTGCCTACATAGACTGGAAACAGGGTTTCTATGACGATGTATTATCCGGCAAAACAGAATATTACAGCAATCTGATACCGGAGCGGAGGAAGAAATAAGCCCTGTCATCATCGGGAATTACAGCATCCCCACAAATCGCAGGTTCCAATGGACGGGACGCCACGCCCCAGACAGCCGGACAGTTTTTTGCGGGAGAGCTGGATCTTCTCCACGCGGTTTCCTGCTTCTTCGGCACCGCGGGCAAACTCATCGCTCAGAATGCAGGAGTTGCCGTTAGCACGGGCGCTGCCCTCTAAAACCAAAATCTTTTTCATCGTTCTTCCCTCTCAGTTCGTGATGCCAAGGCTCTCGTTGACGCCGAGGGTCTCATCCTCGATCATGTCTGCCATGCACTGGGCGATGGCAGCCCTCATCGTCTGCCGCCCCACCACCCGGATGAAACAACAAGAGAAAAAGGAGATCTCCGCATGAACAACGATGTTATCACCCTGAATAACGGCGTCACCATGCCGCGCATCGGCTACGGCGTGTTCCGCATGACCGATGCCGCCGCCTACGAAAACGAGGAAGCCGTGGGCCGCGCCATCCGCCGCTGCGGTGTGCCGCGGAAGGAACTGTTCATCACCACAAAGCTGTGGGTCACCGACACCAGCTACGAAGGTGCCAAGCGCGGTTTTGCCCGCTCGCTGGAACGGCTGGGTTTGGATTATGTTGACCTCTACCTCATCCATCAGCCCTACCATGACTACTACGGTGCATGGCGGGCCATGGAGGAACTGTATACGGAGGGCAAAGTCCGTGCCATCGGCGTGGATAATTTCACGCAGGACAGGTTGGCGGATTTCCTGTTCTGGAACAAGGTGAAGCCCGCCGTGAACCTGCTTGAGTGCAACGCCTTCTTCCAGCGGGAGGACGAGCACGCCTATCTGGAACGCGAGGGTACCCAGATGCAGGCGTGGTCGCCGCTGGCCGCCGGGCAGGGCAAGCTGTTTGAAAACGAAACGCTCTGCGCCATTGCAAACGCCCACGGCAAAAGTGTGGCGCAGGTAGTTCTGCGGTGGCTGGTGCAGCGGAACATTGTGCCGCTGGTCAAATCGGCAAACCCACAGCGCATGAAGGAAAATTTGGACGTCTTCGATTTTGCGCTGACCGATGCCGAGATGGCGCAAATCAACGCATTGGACACCGGGCACAGCTGCTTTGGCAGCCGCGACACGGCGGAAAAGGTTCATGCGTTTCTGGATGCAGCTTTGGCTTGCAAAGTCTGTTTATGCCATTGAATATCCTTCCATGCGCCGGACGCACCATTTCCATGTGGAGGACAGCTGCATCGGCTGCGGCCTGTGTGCCCGGAACTGCCCGGTTTCAGCCATTCAGCTTCAGGATAAAAAGCCCGTCTGGGTCAAAGAGCAGTGCGTCATGTGCCTTTCCTGCCTGCACCATTGCCCAAAGTTTGCCATTCAGTACGACAGCCGCACTCAGAAACATGGACAATACAGCCACTTCAGGCTGTCATGAAACACAAAAAGCCCCTGCGAACTTTGAACGAATCCAAAGTCCGCAGGGGCTTGCTTTATGCACCGGGCGCCGGTGTTCCTCAAGCCGATGCGCGAATGTTATTCAATTTCAATTCGAATCATCGTATTTATTTTTCAATTTTTTCCTATTTCTGCCGGTACATCGGCGTAGACAGATATTTCATGCCATTATCCGGGATAATGACCACAACATTCTTTTCCCGGTTTTCCGGACGGCGGCCCACCTGTACCGCCGCGTGCAGAGCCGCTGCTGCCGAAGTTCCCAGAAACAGCCCTTCTGCGTGCAGCACCTCATGGGCTGTTTTGTAAGCTTCCTCGGTGCGGACATTGATGCATTCATCGCTCCAGT
Source organism: Faecalibacterium sp. (assembly GCA_050873025.1). Taxonomy (GTDB): domain Bacteria; phylum Bacillota; class Clostridia; order Oscillospirales; family Ruminococcaceae; genus Faecalibacterium. Next base: position 17,379 of record JBNMHZ010000010.1, read on the forward strand.
CCGGCCGCAGGTAGTCGGAAAGCTCGCTTTCCGGCGCACCGTAGGCCAGCAGCATCAGCCGCCGTTCCAACGAGGCACCCCGCTCCAGAAAAATATCCAGCTTGTACCCGCGCTCCGCTGCAAACGCGGCCAGACCGATGCCGGTGTTGCCGCTGGTCTGTTCCACAATGGTGCCGCCGGGTTTCAGCTGCCCGGTTTCTTCTGCGGCATTGAGCATGGAAAGTGCAGCCCGGTCTTTCACACTGCCGGTGGGGTTGAAGAACTCAAGCTTTGCCAGCAGGTGTGCCCCGCACTGCTGCTGCCGTTCAAAGCGGTCCAGCTCCATCAGCGGGGTGCGCCCCACCAGTTCCTCGATGGAATGCACCAGTCCTGCCATTGCGTTCCCCTCCCCACTTCTCTGCTCAGACCAGCTTGTCCGGCGTCACATCCAGAATATCATTGAAGTAGTTGTTGGCGATCATCATCACGCCCATGGCTGTGATGACCACGATCTCTTCCTCGGTGAAGTTTGCCTTCAGCTTTGCAAACAGCTCCTCCGGCACGTGCTTGGGGTCTTCCGCAATGGTCTGACCGTACTCGATCAGGATCTCCTCCTTGGGCATGAATGCAAAATTCTCAAAATCGATGCCGTTCTTTTTGAGCAGGTTCTGGAAATAGATGCTGCATACCAGGCAGCCGTTTTTCTGGGAAATGGCATATTCGTAAAAATCGGCCGCACGCTTGCCGATGAGCCGCTGCAATTCATCATCCAGCGCATACGAACCGGCCTCCACCGCATTGAACGCCGCCGCGTTATGGAGCAGCGTGCGCTTTTCCGCTGTCAGCGCATGACCGCCTGCTACATGGTCTGCAATGATTTTCTTGATAGCTTCCGGTGCGGTTTCCGGGTTGATCTCGCTGATTCTGGGCATAGCAAAATCCTTCCTTTCTCTTTTTCGTCCGATGAATTGCCTGTATCATATACCCATTTACATACCATGTCAATAGGAATATTGTTTTTGCTGTAAAAAAAGCGAACAGCGTGGAAGCTGCTCGCCTTTTTATTATCTACACGGCCGCTCATTTTTCAGCTGCCGTGTAGATTTCGGATAGGATCCGTTTGCTTTCAGACATCCGCTCTGCCAAAAGCAAACCGGAACTTCATCCCCTTTTCCACCGTAAAGCAGGTGTTTTCGTGTGGTTTTGCACCCCAGCTGTTGTCGCCGCCCACGCCCCGCTGGAAGGCAGCACACCGCACCACGGTCTTGTTGTCGTCCCGGGGCAGCTCGTAAAGGTGGCGGGCATTTTCCAGTTCGTGGGGCGTGTAGGGCAGCGCCGAGAAGGTCATGCCGGTGTCACTGCCAAAGCGGATACCCGGAATGCCGCCGGTAACATCTGCACGGCAGACGCCGGTGCGGCTGCCGCACTCCTGCGGATAGACCGGGCTGTACACGGCAAAGTCCTTGCGGATGTTGTAGCTCCACACGCCCATCTGCCCGCCTGCAGTGCGGTCGGCCACCGTCTCGCGGGGGCCAAGGCCGAGGTAGGAAACATCCGTCAATTCCCGGCGCAGCGGGAAGAGCAGGCCAAACTCCGGCAGTTGGGTCCTTTCGCCCTGCCATGTCATCGTGACATCACAGCGGCCTGTGCCGTCAATGGCAAAATCGATGGGCAGTTTCTGCCCGTCCGGCAGGGTGTAGACTGCATGGACTGTGACAAATTCACCGGACGATTCAGCAGTCAGCTCATCACACCGGGCATACAGACCTGCCGTTTTCCAGAAGGCAAACTCGAAGGGTTCTGCACAGCCCTCATCGTTGTTGGTGGGTGCACGCCAGAAGTTGGGGCGCACAGCGTCGTCCAGCAGCTGCGCACCATCGTACCGGACAGACACCAGGCCTTTGCCGCGGCCAAAGATGTACTCAAAGCCATCGCCCTTCACGCCGATGTTGCAGTCCATCTCCACCAGCTGGGGGGCAGGCATCGTCAAACGCGCTTCGGCGTAATTATGCCACACCTGCCCAGAGGCGGTTTCGTACCCGGCAGGCACACCGGGCTTTGCCTCCCGCTGCACGGCGGTGACCGTCATGCAGGCAAGGCCGCACTCCGGCAGAGCGAACGGGAACGGCACACGCACAGTTTCACCGGGGGCACAATCCGCACGGAGAACGGCTTTGCGTTCCGGCCTGCCGTTCACCGAAGAAGCAAACACCAGATCGTAGACGTTCAGGTCGGTGAAGAGGCTGCGGTTTTCCACAACGGCTTCCGTGTCCGCCAAGGTGATTTTAAGCGGCGCATAGGCGGCTTTCACCGCGTCCATCTTGGGGGTATTGCGGCGGTCGGGCAGGACAAGACCATCGATGCAGAATTCCCGATCGGTGGGGCGGTCGCCAAAGTCGCCGCCGTAGGCAAAGCCGGACTTTCCGTCCGGGCCGGTCACCTCGATGCCGTGGTCGATATACTCCCAGATAAAGCCGCCCTGATACAGCGGCTCTTCGTAGGCATACTCGGTGTAATCGGTGATGCCGCCGCAGCTGTTGCCCATGGCGTGGCTGTACTCGCACATGATAAAAGGCTTTTCGGGGTGCTCTGCCAGAAATGCTTTGATGCCGGTGACCGGGGTGTACATCTGGCTTTCCATATCGGAAGTGGCGGGGTAACTCCGATCCCAGAAAATGCCCTCGTAATGCACAAGGCGGCTGGGGTCGGCATGGCGGAAATACTCGCTCATTTCCCACAGTGTCTTGCCGCCGTGGCTCTCGTTGCCGCAGCTCCAGATGAGGATAGCCGGGTGGTTTTTATCCCGTTCCAGCATGGTTTCGGCGCGGGCCAGCACGGCTTCTCGCCACTCCGGGCGGGCACCGGGCAGAGTCCATTCATCCGAACCGTCGGCCCCCAGTTTCTGCCAGGTACCGTGAGTCTCAAGGTTTGTTTCGCCGATGACATACAGGCCGTACTCATCGCACAGCTGCAAAAAATACGGGTCATTCGGGTAGTGGCTGGTGCGCACAGCGTTGACATTGTGCTCCTTGAGGTTGCGCACATCCCAGAGCATTTCTTCGCGGGATACGGCGCGCCCGGTCTTGCAGCTCCACTCGTGGCGGTTGACGCCCTTGAACACGATGCGCCTGCCGTTCAGGAGCATCTGCCTGTTCTTCAACTCAAACCTGCGCAGGCCAACTTTCAGGCCGGTGTGTTCCACCAAATTGCCCTCGTCCAGCAGGGCGATTTCGGCGTAGTACAGATTGGGCTGCTCAGCGCTCCACAGAGCAGGCTGTTCCACCGTAAAAGTGAAGGAAACATCCTGCACATCCGGCTCCACATCGGGGTCTGCCTCGCCTTTGCCAAACACCACGCCTTCTTCATACTCCGCAGGTTCACCCACCTCGGCGGTCTGCTCCTGTCCGTTGAACACCACCGACACCCGGCCTGCACCGCTGACTTTGCAATCGAAGGTGACGTTCACGCTGGAAAAATCGTCTGCAAAGTCCTGCTTCACAAAGGCATCTTCCAGATGAATTTCCGGCTTCGTGAACAGCTCCACCGAGCGGAACAGACCGCTCATGCGCCAGAAATCCTGATCTTCCAGCCAGCTGCCGGAGGAAAAGCGGTAGACCTGCACGGTCAGCTCATTTTCGCCGGGCCGGACGGCTTCGGTCATATCAAATTCTGCCGGGGTGAAGGTGTCCTCGGTGTAGCCGATGTAAGTGCCGTTGCACCACACCGCGGCGGCACTGTCGGCACCGTTCAGCCGGAGATAGCAGCTGGCCCAGCTTTCCGGCAGGGTGAAGCTGCGCTTGTACTCCCCTACCGGGTTATATTCCTGCGGGATCTGGCCGGGGTGGATTTTTTCGTGGCCGTCCCATGGATACTGCGTGTTGACGTAGTGGGGCGCACCGTAGGGCCGGCCGGGCTTGTGCAGACTTTGCATCTGGATGAGCCCCGGTACGGTGAGGGTGCCCCAGTCTGAAAACGGTGCAGTCAGGTTCTCTGCATAGCGGAAACTCCACTCGCCGTCCAGAGAAACGGTCAGCGGCATGTCCGGGCTGGTCTGGTCGGCAAAATGGGCGTGAGCGGGCAGACGGTTCTGCTGGAAGATTTCCGGGTCCGCCAGCAGGGCGGGCGTGATGGGTTCATGTAAAGGCATAGCAGTTACCTCTCAAAAATTGTGGGTGATCTTGGCCTTATTATAGCATACCGGAACAGAAAAACAGCCGTACAAAAACGACTGTTTTTCTGGAAAATTGCAGTTATTTTTTCACCGCACCGGCGGCGATGTCTGCCGGAAACACCTGCAGAACACTGCGGATGTTATCGAACCGGGTGAACTCTGCCATCAGCATGATGAAAGAGCTCCGGATACAGCGAACCATCTGCCGGGTGTTGGCACCATGATTTTCTCCGGGGCGATGATGAATTGATGCATCGTTTCTTTGTTCCATTCCAGACCGCAGTTCTTCCAGCAGGGCCATGAAACCCTCCAGCACATCCTCCGGGCGTGGTGTAGGGTCCGGGAACTTTTCCCTTGATATCTTGCGTCCTTATTTCCCCAGATATTTTTCCAGAAGCACCAGCTGAACGCCCTCAATACCGTTGAACACCGTTGGAACGATTCCAATTTCCGTATAACCATGCTTTTTATACATCGCGCGTGCCACCGCATTCCGGGCATTGGTGTCAATGCGCAACTCTGTGCAGCCGTTTTCCCTCGCATAGGTTTCGTAGTATTCGATAAACGCTCTGCCGTAGCCTTTGCCCGCGCTGTCCGGATCAATGACGAGAGTGTGCAGCACGCAGACCTGCTCGTCCGGCACAGTATGCTCCCAGTGACCCTCTGCGTAAGAATCCACCTGAATCTTATTTAGAATGCCCGTTCCGCAGATTTTTTCGTCATCCTCCAGCACAAACAAATCGTCCCGCGCAAGCGCCATTTCCGCTGTTTTACGCACCGGGTAGATGCCACGGATCCAGCCGATGGTCTGCTTTCCGTTTTCCTCTGCCGTGTGGATGGCATCATACAATTTTTCTACCGCATCAATGTCCTTTGCGGTTGCTTTTCGAATCATCATTTTATACTTTCCCCTCTATTTTTCTGCCAGTTTTCCGGCATCCAGAGCATAGATGTCTTCGTCCGTCAGCATCTTTGCCCCCCCTGCACGATTCCCGCCGGGCACCGGGCGTTAGCAAACCAGCTTTCCACCTGCTTTCGGCCCGTCCATTGCGACGTTATCCGCCGTTTCAGCTCTATTCTACCACGCTTTTCAGTATTGAAAAAGAGGATTTTGCTTTTCCTTCAGATGATCGTTATGTGGTGTGTTTCCGTTCAACAGGCAGTCTATTCTAACATTCATCATGCTCAGCCGCTCTTGCGCCCGTTCCCGGCCTTGCCTTATCATGAAAGTTTTGTCATCCAGAGTTCATGCAGTTGCAGTATGCGTAAACGCGGCTTTTCGCCGCTGGCTTCCACCGTTAAAAAACTCAATGCAAGAAATTACCATCTTGCTCCAACTGCGCGCACTCATTATTGGCCGACCAGCTGCTGTCCGGAATCTCCTGTTCCAGCTTCCGAAGCAGTTTGTCAAAATTCTTGTTTCGGATGGTCTTTTCAAAGATTGCCATAATGGTTCCTCCGTGTTGCCAACGAAATTCGGTTCCTTTATCCGGAATACGAGTGAAGCCGCCGAAAAATTGCAGAGAAGCTCCTCTCAATAACCAAAAGCCAGTGCGCCGCCATCCACGGCAAAATCCTGTCCGGTGATGTAAGCTGTGCCCACTCCACGGCCAGAGCGCGGGTCATCGCCAGAACTGCACCTTTGCTGGCACAGTAAGGCACATAAAAAGCATCTCACAACTTTTATTTGTGACCCGAAAACTGTCAGCTTCAGTATAGCATACCTTTGTAGGTCGCGAAAGTTCTTATGTACACTGCCCGCAGGCGGCAGCAATTTTTTCACCGATTCTACTTCAAAAAGTATCATGTGAAGTATCCTGTCTAACCCCTCTCTCCATCCTGCAGGTGCCGCTTAGTAGATGTTCCCTCTGAGATATCTCCAATTGTTCGGTAACATAAAAATCAACCTCCTTTTTTTTATGTAAGAAACAGCCGCCGCAGACGGATTCCGCAACGGCTGTTGTTCAGGAGGTAGAATGAAACTGTCAGTTTTTCAGCGGCAGGCTCATCTCACGGCTGGCACCGTTATAAATGCGGAGAATCTGCCGCATGTGGCGGTTTGCAGAACTGCCGGTGTCCTCCTGAGCCAGCTGCGTGATGGTTTTCGGGTGTGTTCTTGCCAGCTGCTGCACCAGGCGCTCCCGGCTGTACTCGCCCTCGTATACGGAGATGAAGCGGGCCACACCCCGGATCACACCGGCAAGGTAGGCGTCTACATTGCCCTTCCACGCCTCGTTGATAATGTGAAGCATCTCGACGTAGCGCTCACAGCCATACTGCTTGTACAGTTCGTATGCCGTTTCGATGCAGTAGATTTTCCAGGGTGCCCGGATGCCGTCATAGGCAAATTCCACGCCGGCATTCGACGTGATTCCCACAAAGTAAAGTGCATCCGGGTTTTCGGCCACCAGATTTGCACGAAGGCGTTCGCCCGCCGTCAGGCAGGTATCGGTGTGATGGAAGGATGGCAAGGCAAACGCAGCTCGCAGCGAGGATTTCCTGCAGCAAAAGAACAGCGGGCCGTCCGGAAGCTTTTGCTTCGGGCGGCCTGCTGTTCTGTCTCTATACGTTTTTACACAGTTTCCTGTTTTTCATCTTTTGCGCAGGCGCGCTTTGCTGCCAGCACCGCAGCAGATGTCATCACAGCCACGGCCAGTTCCACCACCCCAGATGGGCACCATTGCACTGAGCAGCACCGACACAGCATCTACGATAAAATGCATGCCGTATGCCTGAAGCAGTTCTTTCTTCGAGTGATTTTTGACCGCGCAGAACACCAGCAGCGAAAGGCTCATGTGAAGTGCGACCGCAAGGATGCGCTCTACGCCACCCGCAAAAAAGGTCAGACTTGGCATCGTCCACAGGGCAGAAAGTGATGCCATAGTGCTTGCTGCGGTCTGTGCATCCAGCGAGGCAAGGCTTGCCGCCATTGCGCCGCTGTTGATCATCACAGAGCTTGCAATATTGCTGATAGACGCCAGCCCAACCAGCACCATCGCCTCAAAGCCGCCGTGACCCGCGCCATACATGAATGCATTGGAGAAATTCAGCTGTTTCACAAAGAATTTCATAGCGATGGTACGGCCTGTTTCTTCAAAGAGCGCCGCCATAAACCCGGCATACAGCGCATACAGATACAAGTTTCCGGTAATGATATTCCCGGTAAGGTGAAACACGAGCTGATGCGCTGCCGATTCCAGCACCAGAACTATCACGCAGAAAACACCGCAGCCGATAAAGAACGGCGCCACTTTCGCTCCCAGCTTTTTCTTTGCATACACCAACAGCCCGATAGGCAGCGCAAAGGATATGACCAGCGAAAACACCATACCCGCAATGCTTGCTGTGGGAACCATCTGCAATTCCATAAAACCTCCTGCCGGCAAACCGGCCCTGCAAAATGATTTTTTATTATCGTCCCGCTTCAATGGAACGGTACAGCAGCGCAAAACTTTCATTCAGGAACTGCTCCGGCGGCAGACCTGTGGCTTCCTGAAGATAGGTTTCTTTTTTTGCAGCCAGCTGGATCACCCCGGAAAGCATCCCCCAGAACGCCAGAATTGTGGGCAGAATGGGCAGATCTGCCCGCAGGTCCCCGGAACGGATGCCCTCCCGCAGGAACTCCGCCAGTTTTTCGTTGATTCTCTCCCCCACCGTCCAGGTTTCGGCCTCCTCCGGCGGGCAGTCCTGTACCTCGGACGGGATGCGGATATGATCCAGCAGCATGCCGAAGTAGAGCGGATATTCCCTCTGATACTGCACCAGCCCCCGGCAGATCAGCTGATAGCGTTCTTTCGTTGTTTTCTGTTGTTCCAGCGCTGCCGTGACCGAATCATAGAGCCTTTGCATGCTCTCCATCACCAGCACCGACACGATCTCTTCCTTATTTTTATAATATACATAGAGCGTTGCCTTGCTGTATCCCGCAGCCTTTGCCACGTCATCCATAGAGGTCGCCGCGATGCCTTTTTTCTCGAAAAGCTGTGATGCCGCGGCGGCAATAGCCTCCAGGTGAACGCTCCTGGGCTCCTTTTTTCTGCGTGCCATCTCGCTTCACTCCTGCCGTTCGTCTTTCTTTTTTCGTTCCGCACGGAGCTTTTTCCGCTGGTTTTCCTCATTCTGATTCATCAGGAATCCCGCTGCCACACCAAGACTCATGCCGACCGACATGCCCAGAAGCATCTGATTTTTCGTCATGCCAACCGCCATACCGATGCTCATGCCAATGCACAGATAGGTCGTTGCCCAGTTTGTGACCGGACTTTCCAGCACAAAACGGGGACCTTCTTTTCCGGTGCCGTCCGGCACAAAGCCGCACTTTTCCAGAATGCGCTGCGAAGCCTTGTTGTCCGGCTCGGTCTCCGCCTCCACAAAGTATACCCCGGATTGCCGAAACGCCCACTCTGTCATCGCCTTGACTGCTTCGGTCGTGTAGCCATTTCCCTCATATGCCGGTTCAATGCCGTACCCGATCTCCACCGCACTCTTTTGGGCTGGGCCTTTGAAGCAAAGGTCACCGATGTATTTCAGGTTCCCTCTCAGAGACATCTTCCACGGTGCATACCAGATGCGGTTCGCCGGGTCTTTTCGGCAGCCTTCCAGCATTTCACCGTAGGCTTTTTTCATTTCCTCGTCCGACTGCTCGATCAGCTTTTCGATCTCCGCATCGGACATGGGCTCCAGTTCCAGCCGTTTCGTCCTGAGATGTACCGGTTTCATTCGTTTTCTTCTCCTTGCTCCTGGCTCCGCAATAATTAAACTCATAGTTCAATTATAGTCTTATCCGATGTGTTTGTCAATCAGAGTCTTTGCGCTGTGAACCGGCTGATTCAAAACATGATTCCTATCTCGATACAGCACCCGTAGTGCATGCAAAACGCCGGGTGGAATCACATCCATCCGGCGCTTGTTTTTTGCAACGGTGATTTGATTTATAATTCAAACGATTGCTGACAGTGAATCTCCGGGCTGTGATAGGGCACCACACGGTCAAACTGGTTTTGTGCCGCCAGCTTGTGGCACTGGTTCAGATCCAGATGCACCGGGTACCGCAGGAAGATCATCTGCCTGTTTTCCAGCATTTCTTCGCTCAAACTGCTCGCATCCGGGGTTCCTGTCATGACGCCAAGCGCCCCCTGCGCTGCCATCTCAAGAGCGCGCTGCCCGGCTTTCCCGTTCAGCTGCGGGCCGCTGAGAAAGACAATACCCTTTTCCCGGCTGAGCGAAACATCCGGCTGCACCCAGTCGGCAAAGTGCGGCGGCACCGGCAGCAGCCACGGCCCGCCCAGTTGAATCTGCCGGATCTGACGGATAAAATGAGCATCCCCGTAAAATTTCAGGTTTGGTGCAAACCTCTTGAGAAGCAGAAGCAGTTCCGGCCCGCGGCCATATTTCGGCACAGGGAAGAACAGCAGCGGTGTCTGCTTCAAGCGCTGTACCGTTTCCACACAGAGCCGTTTGACGCAAGCATTCCAATCTGCGGCGCTGCTGCCATAGGCTGCATCCAAAACCGCAAAATCGGCTTTCTGATTCCGCAGCAGGTCGCAGGGATAGAGCGGACTGTGCTCGGCATAATCGCCGGAAAAGAGGATGCTCTTTCCGTTCCAGTCGAACCGCAGCCAGACGCTTCCGGCGCAATGGCCGGAACGCCCCCACGCAACCAGCAGGCCGGGCAGCTCCGGCACTGCTCCGGAAACACGGCAGGGGCACAGACTTTCCAGCGGCTGAATATGCTCCAGAGAAAAGGGCAGCTGCGTCAGTATCGGCAGAGTGGCATACACCGGCCCTTTGTAGCCCTGCTCGGCCAGCCAAGGCAGCGCCCCGGTGTGGTCGGCATGGCTGTGGGTCAGAAAGACTGCTCTCAGCTTCTGAATCTGCTCTTCGCTCAGCCGGGGCATGTTATCCTCTGCGCCTGCCAGCAGGCCGCAGTCCACCAGAAACGCCGCTCCATCCTGTTCCACATAAAAGCAGTTGCGGCCATGTTCGCCGCAGCCTCCTGCAATGAAAAGTTTCATCTCAATGCATCGTTCTCCTTTTCTGCGATTCGTTCTACAATAAAATTGTACCATTGAAATCCAGCCGGAGAAACCGTGCGGTGGTCAAATTCATGTGAAATCCGGGTGCATCTCACTTCAGACTGGAGTGGACATTGGCCTGATAGGCTTCCTCATAGAACTGTGCCTGACAATCCACTGCATCGGCACCGGGCATCCGGCGGACATAGCTGCCATCCGGCTGCTGCACGCGGGCGTTGCAGTTGTCGGCCAACATCGTGTCAAAAATGTGCTGCAAACGCTCTTTCAGGGCCGGAGCCGTGACTGGCGCTGCGATCTCCACACGGCGAAGGGTCGAGCGTGTCATCCAGTCAGCCGAGCCGATATAATACCGGGCATGCTCTCCCCGCCCGAAGATGTAAATGCGGGAATGTTCCAGATAGCGACCCACGATGCTGATGATATGGACATTCTCGGTCTCATCCGGCACACCGGCCCGCAGGCAGCAGATGCCGCGCACCACCATATCGATATGGACGCCCGCCTGACTTGCCTCAATGAGCTTGTTGATGAGTACTTTATCGGTCAGGCTGTTGATCTTGATGCCGATGTATCCACCCTCGCCGCGGGCAGCGGCTTCGATTTCACCGTCCATCAAGTCCAGCAGGCGGTTCTGTAAGCAGTGGGGTGCCACCAGCAGATTCTTGACCGAATCCACCGTTTCACCCTGATCCAGCGCACGGAACACTTCGGTCGCTTCCAGACCGATCTCCTTGGATGCCGTCAGGAAGGAAAGGTCGGTGTACAGGCGGCTGGTCTTTTCGTTGTAGTTGCCGGTGCCGATCTGGGTGATGAAAGAAATACCGTCCTTTGTTTTGCGGGTGATGAGGCAGAGCTTGGAGTGCACTTTCAGCCCCTCGATGCCGTACACCACATGGCAGCCGGCACGCTCCAGCAGACGGGACCACTCGATGTTGTTTTCCTCGTCAAAGCGGGCTTTCAGCTCCACCAGAACATCCACCTGCTTGCCGTTTTCGGCGGCTTCCACCAGCGCATCCACCACCTTGCTGTGGTTGGCCAGACGGTAAAGAGTCATCTTGATGGACACCACATCCGGGTCACAGGCCGCTTCGTGCAGCAGCTGCAGGAAGGGCCGGATGCTCTCATACGGATAGTGGAGCAGCTTGTCCTCTTCCAGAATCTGCGGGATGATGGGTTTACGCTCGTCCAGTGCAGGGCTGGGCTGCGGGTGGCGGGGCGCAAAGAACAGGTCGGTGTGGCTGCGCAGCTGATCCTCGATCTGGAACAGGAAGGAGTGATCCAGCGGCGAATCATATTCAAACACTCGCTTGGGGTCCAGTTTCAGGTTTTTGCACAGGGACTGGATGATCTCTTCGTCGATCTCACGGCTCAGTTCCAGACGGACAGGTGCCAGCTTCTTGCGCTTTTTCACCACCTCGGCCATGTGGTCACGGTAGTTCAGGTCTTCATCGTAAATCAGGTCGGCGTCAATATCCGCATTACGGGTGATGCGGGCCAGCGTTTTGCTGGTGACCTTATAGCCCTTGTAGAGCAGGGGCAGGAAGTGCAGGATCAGCTCTTCCGACAGGATAAAGCAGCCGGTACGGCCCGGCACCGGCACCAGCCGGGGGAAGATCTCATTGCCGCAGGGCACGATGCCAATTTTCTTTTTCTCTGCCTTGGTGCTCAGCACTGCAACGGCATAGATGCCCTTGTTTTTCAGGAACGGAAATGCCTGCTTTTTGCTGACGATGAAGCTGGACAGCAGCGGCAGATAATCCTGCCGGAACAGCTTTTCCAGCTCCGCACGGCTTTCTTCTTCCATGTGGGCAAAGTCCAGCAGACGAATCCCCTGCTCTGCCAGCTGTTCCAGCAGACTGTTGTAAGCGGCATCGCGGCGGGCTGTAAGCTTGTGGGTAAAGGCCAGTGCGGCATCGATCTGCTCGCCACTGGTCATGTTGGTCTTATTTTCCCGTGCGTTTTTGTCCAGCAGCATCTGGTCCTGCAGGCTGCCGATACGCACCATGAAAAATTCATCCAGATTGCTCTGGAAAATCGACAAGAAGCTCAGTCGTTCGCACAGCGGCAGACGGGAATCCTCTGCCTCCTCCAGAACGCGTTCGTTGAACCGCAGCCACGAAAGCTCACGGTTTGCATAGCAATGATAGGTGTTTTCCATATTCCTCTTCCTTTTCTCTGACCGGAATGCTTTGGATTGCATGATACAAACGTTTTTATTGTACCGTGCAAATGTAAAATCAGAAATCAGGAATGTGTCTGGAATATGTAAAATCGCTTCTGCACACAGATTTTACCGCAATTTGATTGCAACCGCCTCGAAATCATCTTACAATAGTAAATACTTTCTTTTATATATGAATCGAGGGCAGAGAACCATGACGTATAAAGACATCAAACACAACGAGGAAGTCAACGAACTGCTGAAAAAGGGCAACCAGAACCTGGGCCTGCTGGGCTACACCGACCACTCACAAGCCCATTGTGTCCGGGTGGCAGATACCGCCGCCCACATCCTGAAAAAATTCGGCTATCCAGAGCATGACATCGAGCTTGCCCGGATCGCAGGCTATATGCACGACATCGGAAACGCCATCAACCGCAGCCGCCACGCCGAATATGGCGGGCTCCTAGCCAACGAGATTCTGAAGCAATATGACCTGAGCGTCCCGGACCGCATCACCATCGTGTCCGCCATTTCCAACCACGATGAATACACCAGCGGGGCCGTGGATCCCATCTCGGCAGCACTCATCATCGGCGACAAGACCGATGTGCGCCGCAGCCGTGTGCGGGAAAAACCGAAAGCATCCTTCGACATCCATGACCGGGTCAACTATGCGGTCACAGACCAGACCCTGAAGATCAACACCGAGAAAAAAGTCATCTCGCTGAACCTGCAAATCGACACCGACATTTGCAGCATGTACGAATATTTTGAGATCTTCCTGCAGCGGATGCTGATGTGCCGCGGGGCTGCCGATATGCTGGGGGCAACCTTCAAGCTGACGGCCAACGGCGCAAAGGTGCTTTGATGCACTGTAAAGCAGGACCATGCAGGCAGGAAACAGAATTCAGCACAGAAAAATGCTCCCGTATCGGATCACGCAGTCCGATACGGGAGCATTTGCTTTTATGCAGATTTATTGGGGAACAGCTGTATTTTTACAGAAACTTCTCGATTTCTGTCCCTTTCACCAGCTTGCCCAGAGGCAGTTTTTCCAGCGGGAGCTTGTTCAGGCCAAGGCAGGTCTTTGCTGCGGTCGCCAGAACACGGATGTCATACCATGCCGGGTAAATGGGATCTACCTGCTTATCCAGATGCAGCAGACCATAGACTGCCATCATTGCGCTACGGACGGAGTACTCCACCGTAAACACGCAGTCGTCCTTTACTTCTGCGAACTGGCCCAGGAATGCAAAGTTCTCGCTGCCGGCAGGAATGACCTGCGGACGGTCGCCCGCAACACGGGGCATGAACTGTGCGGTAATATAGGGCATCATGGCCGGGATTACGTTGATGGTGTGCTCCAGAACTTCCGGAATGCGGTCCTTCAGACCCACATGGTACAGCAGCTCTTCAAACATCTCACGGCCGGTGCACTCCGCAAAGGTCTTATGAACATAGTTGCCGGGCACATCCAGCCGCAGTGCATAAGCCCACAATACCTTGACGTTGGCCGGCTGATTGATGAAGTGCGGATCTTTCGGCACGACCCAGCTCATGATCCAGTTGGAATCCTTGATCGTAACCAGACCATTCATACCCGTGGGATTCTGGGTCAGTTTTGCCAGCTGCGGGAAAACAATGTTGTCATCCTTCAGAGTAACGGTAAAGCTCATCCACTTGGACTTGTCGATATCTTCGCAGAACTTTTCGGGATGGCCAAAATCCGGGCTCTTTGCGGCCAGCTTCTTCCAGACGGAGAAGCAGCCCTTTTCTTCCGAACGGTTCAGAACCGCGGGCTGATCCAGACTGCCTCTGGTCGTGTTCTGAGTCATAGAGCCATTGGTAAAGGTCACGATATCATCCGCCTTGACAGTCTGCACCTGCTCGGTTCCGTTCTTTTTGTAGTGGAACGCCGTTGCTACTTTCTTGCCGCCTGCGAAATCAAAGTCGATATCGGTCACTGCGCAGCCATAGTTGAACTGTACGCCCTGCTTTTCCAGCCATGTGATCAGCGGCAGAATCAGCGAATCGTACTGGTTATACTCCGTATGCAGCAAACCCTCCAGACGATTGATTCCACCGATCATGTGCATAAAGCGCTGCAGATAACGTTTTACTTCCACAACGCTGTGCCAGGGTTCAAAAGCAAACATAGTCTCAAAGAAATACCAGAAGTTCGTTTCCAGAAAATCCTTGTCGAAGAACTGCTCAATGGTGGTGTCGCCCAGGGCATCCTCAGTAGTCATGATCAGCTTGCTCAGCTGCATGGCCTGTTCTTTGGACAGCCCCAGCGAGGAGGTATCCAGCACCTCGCCCTGATTGGCCGTCAGGCGGCAGTTCGAGGCAATCGGCTCTTTCTGGTTCAGCTCATAGAACTCATCCAGAACCGTTTTGTTGGGGTCTTTCAGGGACGGAATAAAGCTGTACAACTCGGAGAAGCATTCAAAGTGCGGCTCAATCTCACGGCCGCCGCGGGCGGAGTAGCCCTTTTCCCAAGTACCTGCACCGTCCATAGAGCCGCCCATAACATCGAGCGCTTCGTAAATGTTGATATTCTTGCCGGGCATCTGCCCATCATGGATCAGAAATGCGGCAGCTGCCAGCGAGCCAATGCCGCCGCCCAACAGATATGCGTGGCGAGACTCAATATTTTCAGGTTTCTCTGCGTGAATTTTGTTGTAATAGTTATACATCAAAAACGCTCCTTCCAAAATTCGTCTTTACAAAACATTCACGGGAACGCTCATTTTTGTTGTTTCTGTGGCGTTCCCTGTTTGTGTTCCAAGTATAGTCCGTTGCATCGGAAGGTACAAGAAACAATGATGCCGCACTGTGACAGTTTTACACAGTGCGGCACAAGTGTGACATTTTACTGCATCTTCTGCATTGTGAACTGGATCAATCCGTCCAGCAGCCGGTCCAGTTCTTTTTCCATTTTCTCCGGAGGTGCTTCCAGCCCGCTCTTCAGCCAGGAGACAAAAACACCCAGCAGCGCATCGGTATAGAAGGTCTGACAGAGCTTTCGGTCTTCTTCCCGGATCGGAATGGTATGCGAAAGTTCCCGGATGACTGAGCCAACCGCATCCGAAAAGACTCTGGTTAAAAATCGCTCCAGATAATCACGTCCTACCGAATGAAATGTATTCAGACAGATTGCCTTGTTGTCATATGTATAGTGCAGGATCAGGGAAAGAGCCTGTTTCCAGTCAGACGTATGCTGCAAGTTTTCCAGCCCCTGAATCACTTCCTGATCGTACGTCCATTCCAGCAGTTCATATACATCATGAAAATAGTTATAAAATGTATGCCGGCTCAATCCGCATCGGTCCGTGATCTCCTGAACATGGATCTGATTCAGCGGTTTCTGGATCATCAGATCCTTCAGTGCCTGAGAAAGTGCTCTTTCCGTCAGAGTTGCAGCCATAAGAACGTCCCTTCTTCTCCATCAATTCAAGGTAGAGAATACCATACCCTTGCAGCAGAATCCAGCGGAAAGTTCTGAACTTTTTCTGAAAAGGATCTGGCTGACAGTTTTTCTGAGACACACTTTTCCGTCGAACAATTTTGCTTTTGTCTTGTTTTCGGTCCGTTCTATTACTATAATGTAAAATAGAAGGATTCAACATTATAGGAAGTGTATCGCATGAAGCTCAAGCAATTCATCCAACAGGAAACGGTTCTCACAGCAGCCGCTGTACTGGCCGTTTTTTCCATGTTTTTTGTTCCGCCGGATGCTCAATATGCCGCTTATATCGACTTTCGCACACTGGCCATCCTGTTTTCTCTGATGTCCGTCATGGCCGGATTGCGGCGGCAAGGTGTTTTTGACCGGCTGGGCCGCGCACTGCTGGCCCGCACCCGAAACACACTGCAGTTGGTGCTGGTTCTCGTCGGGCTGTGCTTTTTCGGGAGCATGCTCATCACCAATGATGTTTCCCTGCTGACCTTTGTTCCTTTCACGTTTGTTGTTCTGAACCGTCTGGGTCCGGATGCCCACCGCTCTCTCCTGATTCCGGTGGTCTGTATGCAAACCATCGCAGCCAACCTCGGCAGTATGCTGACCCCCATCGGCAACCCGCAGAACCTTTATCTCTACGGCAAAAGCGGCATGAGCATGGGGGCGTTTGTCCGACTCATGCTCCCCTACACGCTGGTTTCTCTGGTTTTGTTGCTGGTCTGGGCGGCCACAGTTTGCCGGAAATCCTCTGTCGTTCTCTCCGCAGACGGTCTGTCTGCTCCGCTGGATGCTCCGGGAAATCGGCGCATCATCCTGCTTGATCTGGCACTGTTTGTCATCTGTCTGCTGTCCGTGATCCGGGTTCTGCCCTATGGCATTGCTTTTGCTGCCGTGCTGGTCTGCACCTTTTGCGCCGACCGCAATACCCTGCGGGCCGTGGACTACTCCCTGCTGCTGACCTTCGTGGCATTCTTCATTTTCATTGGCAACCTTGGCCGTATCCCAGCGTTTTCCGACTGGCTGCAGGAACTTCTCACCGGAAGAGAAGTTCTGGTGGCAGTTCTGGCTTCACAGATCACCAGCAACGTTCCGGCAGCTCTGCTGCTGTCCGGGTTCACCGCAAAGACCGAGGCTCTCATCATCGGCACAAACCTCGGCGGTCTTGGCACCTTGATTGCTTCTATGGCCAGTCTCATCTCCTATCGCCAGATCGCACGGGAACTGCCGCAGGAAAAAGGCCGCTATTTCAGGTTGTTCACTCTGTCCAACCTGCTTTTCCTTGTCATTCTGCTGGGCGCATGGTTCATTCTGCGATAAAATAACAGCGGGCCGTTCAAAAGCTTTTGCTTCGAATGGCCCGCTATTATTATCTCCCAACCAGCAGTTCAATGATACGAGGAACCGTGCAGAGGAACTTTCTACGGTCACAAGGTTCTTCCCATTCGTCGTGGGATTCTCCTTTGCTGTAGGTGGACAGATTGACTTTCTACCTGCTTTTTGATACAGTTAAGTTAGATTCAGCTAACCAATTTTATCATATAGCAAGCCCCGGACAAATCGCTGCTGCCTGCTTCCGATCTTCCGGGAATCAAAGGAGGCCTTTGCAAAAATCGTCGATATTTTGAAGAAATGAGACCGAAAACGGTCGTGTGATGATTGAAACATGGAGGGAGCATGGAACGCAAAGAGGTCATTCGCAGCACATACCGACATGACAGACGGGAATAACTTTTAGGGAGGCGATGATATGTCAAAGAAAGCAACCGAATTTCAAAGAAAGGCAATGAGCAGGATGTACCGCGGCAAAGAGATCTTCCAGCCGCTGAACACCGGCTGGACAGATAACTTTGAATTTGCCTTTGCGCACAAGGAACAGCTCTGCTCACCTTTCAAGAAACGGGTGCATGATTCCTCAGCTCCCTATGATGCCTACGATGAGTCGGACGATACCGAAGAAAACGCAAGGCACAACTTCTTGCAATCTTGGAACGATGTTCTTTGCGGCCTGGTTCAGCGTTATGACACGTAGAATACGCCTTTGGGGTAAAAAGAAGAATTATGAGAGTTTTGATCTATGGGGCGGGCGTAATCGGCTCGCTGTATGCGGTGCTGTTTTCGGAGGCGGGTGTGGATACCTCCGTTTATGCCAGAGGGCTGCGGCTGGAGGCGCTGCAGCGGAATGGCCTGCGGTATGAAAAGAACGGAGCAGTTTGCACAGCAAATGTCTGTGTGCTGGACATACTGCGCCCGAATGACATCTACGATTTCATCTTCCTGACCGTGCGGGAAAATCAGCTGCATGAAGCACTGGCGCAGCTGCGGGAGAATCAAAGTCCCTGTATCGCAACCATGGTCAACTCTATTGAGGACTATGGCATATGGGAGCAGCTTTGCGGTGATGGACGAATTTTGCCTGCATTTCCCGGTGCAGGAGGCGGCTTTGAGGATGGGGTGCTCCATGCGGCGTTGACACCAAGCCTCATTCAACCCACGACCTTTGGTATTTTGACGCCGGAACAGCAACCACAAGCGCAGAGGTTGAAAAAATTGTTCCGGCGTGCACATATCCCATATCAGCAGGTCCGGGATATGCACGCATGGCAGCTTTGCCACCTTGGCATGGTCGTTCCCATTGCAGATGCCTATTATGAAGCGGACGATCCTGCAAATACCGGAACGGATCGGTTGGTCATAGATCATACAGCCAGGGCGCTGCGGGAAAATTTTCGAACGCTTGCGCACAACGGTGTACCTCTGTCGCCCGCCAAAATGCAGATATTCCGTTTTCTTCCGCTGCCAGTCCTGCGGCTGGCTCTGAAAATCACCTTTCAAAGCCGCTTCGGCGATGTGTTCATGTACCGCCATGCCATGAAAGCACCGGATGAGATGCGGCAGCTGCATGAGCAGTTTTATGCGTATCTATCAAAAATACAAAACAGGAACGATTGCTCATTATGAAATACAAGATCAAGAAATAAAATGTGCTGGAATGCCTTTGAGAACAAAAGAGGTGCAATATGCTTGTCAAAACGATAAATGAAAGTGCTATCTATGATATCGGCCACGCCTTCGGCTACTACGACTATGGCCAGGAAACCGGACTTCCTGCCGCATTTTCCGGTCAGCAAGCGACAACGGAGTATATCTGCGCCTATGTGCACGGGATGCTGCAGGGCGGATTTCTGCACACCACCAGCGAACGTGGTGAGGGCTATATCGCCTACAAGCTGCCCAAAGAAAAGATGGGCTTTCAAACGCTGTGGCCCATTGCGAAGGGGATGCTGCGCAACTCCAGCCTGAAGCGGCTCGTGCGCTTCGGCGTGGCCATCAAACGTGGCGGCACATCGCTTCAGGATCGCATGGACAAAGAGAAGAAACCTTATATCTTCGTGGGGCTTGTCTGTGTGCGGGAGCAGTATCAGGGACAGGGCTATATGCGCAAGGTTATGGATATCGCCTTCGCCGAGGGCAACCGTCTGGGTGTGCCGGTGATTTTGGAGACCGATGCCAAGTCCAAGTGCGATAAGTATATGCATCTCGGCATGGAACTTGCCGGAGTGCGTGACATCGGTGAATTCGGAAAACTGTATGACCTGATCAAATACCCGGACACGAAAAAGCAGTGAACCTTCATATCTGTGGGTGCGAAGGAAAAGGGGCTGTTGCAAATATTTTCTGATATACACTCTGTCGAAAGCATGCTATAATCATTGCATCACAGAGAGTCCCTTGAGAAGAAATGCATACAGAATGTATTTTCAATATGGAGCCACAGAAACCGACTACTTGAGCCAAAAGGATAAGCGGCTGGGCGAAGCCATCCAGAGAATCGGGCCGATCCAGCGCGAGGTGGACACCGACTTGTTTTCCGCAGTCGTTCATCACATCATCGGCCAGCAGATTTCCACCAAAGCACAGGCCACCATCTGGCAGCGGATGCGAGAAACGCTTGGCGCCGTGGACGCTGAGCACATCCTTGCCGCCGGTGTGCCGCAGCTGCAAAAGCTGGGCATGACCTTCCGCAAGGCGGAGTACATTACCGACTTTGCCCAGAAAGTCCAGAACGGCGAATTTGACCCGGAAGGCATCGGACAGAAGCCGGACGAAGAAGCCATCCGGGAACTGAGCAGCCTGAAGGGCATCGGCGTATGGACAGCAGAGATGATCCTGTTGTTCTGTATGCAGCGGCCGGATGTGTTCAGCTACGACGACCTCGCCATCCAGCGCGGTCTGCGGATGCTCTACCACCACCGGAAAATCGACCGCAAGCTTTTTGAAAAGTACCGCAGACGGTTCAGCCCCTATTGCAGCGTTGCCAGCCTGTACCTGTGGGCGATTGCCGGCGGTGCCTTCCCGGAGATGCACGATTACGCCCCGAAGAAAAAATGAAAGGTCCTCGCGCAGCTTAACCCTTCAAAAACGCACGGATCGTCTGAATATAGGCATCTGCTTTGAGCACCGTTGACAAATGCCCGCCGGAAACATAGACGATCTGCGGATCATGCATCAGCTTGATGAGATCCTCCTGCATTTTTCCCGAGAAGAAGTCCTGATCAGGCAGAATAAGAAGAATTTTGCCCGCAAGTGCCGCAAAGTCAGCTTCGGTCACGGGCTTCTGGTTCATGAGGTCAGCGAGCAGCCCGGAGATATGCACATCCTTCTCCTGCTTGTAGTCCTTGAAGATGGTCTCAAACATATCCCGTGCGCAGGCAATTTCTTCTTCGCTTTCATTGCGGATATGGGACAGCCCCGCCTTAATCAGCTTTGGTTTCAGCTTTTCATAATTGCAGTGCTTTAGGTACCACAGCATCAACGGTGCAAAGAAGTATTTTTTCTTCAGGCTTTTCAGTGTCTCAGCATCCATGCCGCCCGTGGAAATGAGGATCAGTCCGCCTGTTTCTCCCGGATACTTCTGCACATAGATCTGCGCGACCATGCCGCCGTCGCTGGCCCCCACAAAAACAGGGTCTGTAATGCTGAGATTCTGAAAGAAGGCGTGCATTCCCGCCGCAAGTTCCTGATTGGTACGCAGCTCCTGCGGGTAGTCGAACAGAAGAACACGGAAATCATTGGCCAGACCGTCCACATAATCCATCCACATTTCCAGCGTATTCATGCCGCCGTTCAGGAACACAAGCGTCTTTCCGTTCTCTTTTCCGCCCAGAATATAGCGGTAGTGTGTGCCGTCAACGGTCATGCTCTCGCACGGATGTGCTGCCTCAAATCGTTTTAACTTTTCAGAATACAGCATTATTTTTCCTCCTGTGTTCCCCATGTTTCCTTTCTTCAGGTTAGCGTATTCTAACTTCTTGTTCTTTGAAAAGCCGCCCAGCGGCGGCTTGACTCTGAGAAAAGAATACGCCATACGGTTTCTCTTGTCAAGAACGAAAAGGCTGCACTTTCCGAATGGCAGTGCAGCCTTCTGAACAATTTGGTACTTGATTCCGGTCTCAGATCGTCCAGTTCTGGCTTGCAGACTGAAGATCGACCATATGGGCATAGACTCCCTTCCGGGCATACAGTTCATCCGGTCTGCCCTGCTCGGCCACCGTGCCGTCTTTCAGCACAACGACCTTGTCTGCACCGGCTACAGTGCGCATCCGGTGGGCAATGATGAGGACTGTCTTATTCTTGATCAGGCGGGACAGTGCCTCCTGAATCGCCGTCTCGTTCTCCACATCCAGACTTGCCGTTGCCTCATCCAGCAGGATGATCGGTGCATCTTTCAGGAATGCGCGGGCAATGGAGATGCGCTGCCGCTCACCGCCGGAAAGAGCGCAGCCGTTCTCACCGATATTGGTGTTCCACTTGCCCGGCAGCTTTTCGACAAATTCATCGCAGTTTGCCAGTTTTGCCGCTGCCAGAACCTCTTCGTCCGTAGCACCTTTGCGGCCCAGACGGATATTTTCAAGGATCGTGTTGTCGAACAGTGTCACATCCTGAAAAACGATGGAATATAGGCTCATGAGCTTTTCCGGGTCAATTTTTGAAATGTCCATGCCGCCCACGGTAATGCGCCCCTTCTGATTGTCCCAGAACCGGGCAGCCAAACGGGAAATGGTGGTCTTGCCGCCGCCGGATGGGCCCACCAGTGCAGTGACTTCGCCCTGCTTTGCTGTAAAGGAAACATCTTTCAGCACGGTCTCACCGGAGTTGTAGGCAAAGCCTACGTGGTCAAACACGATATCGCAGCCCTGATTGGTCAGCGTTTCGCTGCCGGTCTGGACAGGATATTCCAGGATCTCATTCATCCGTCCCACATTGGTGCGCATGGCAATGACCGCTGCCAGATTCTGTAAAGCTCCCTGCATGGGGTCATACATCCGGGAAGCCGCCATCAGGAAGAGGAACAGCGTCAGCACGTCAATGCTTCTGTCCACCAGCAGAACCGACCCGGTCAAGGCGACCGAGGCGATGCCAAGCTTCAGCACCATGCTGGCGGAAGATACGAACAGGGCCGTTTCCAGCTCTGCCGCAACGGACTGCTTCTCCACGGCACGGATCTTCCGGGAAAGGCCGGACAGATAACTCTGTTCCGCATTGCCTGCTTTCAGGTCCCGGAGAGTTTCAATATACTCCTGAATCCCATCGGCACACTCCATTTTGACTGCCATAGTCTTGGCCTGAATGCGATCCTGCACCCGATAGCTGCCCAGCACGATGGCGATGGACACCGGGATGACCCACAAGGCTGCCAAAGCCATCCGCCAATCGAAGGCAAACAGACTCAGCGCAATGATCACCGTGGAGATCAGGGAACCGAACAGGCCAGGAATAAAGTGGGAACAGGTCTTTTCCAGTACCTCGCAGTCCGACATGATGGTGCTGGTCAGGTCAGCCAGATCCCGTTTGCCAAAGAAGGACAGCGGCAGCTTGCGCAGACGTTCTGCAAGAACCAGACGGCGGATACCGCTTTCCTTATAGGTTGTAAAATAGGTTCCGTTATACTGGAACCATGTCGTCAGAAAGACCAGCCCGAAGCAGATGATGCAGCCCAGCAGATAAAAACTGGCTCTGCCGGAAGTTGCACCGTCCATCAGGTCTTTTACCAGAAAATACAGCAGACAGGTGGGCAGCATGAAGGCCATATTCTGAAACGCACAGGCAAGAACACCCTTCACAAGCCCCTTTGCGCCTTCCGGAGAGCTGGCGGTCGCCCGTTGGATTTTTTCGATCATTGCTTACCCCTCCTTTGCAACTTTCCACTGAACAGATGTCTGGTAATCCTTCCACATCCGGGCAAACAGACCACCCTTGGCGCACAGTTCATCTTTTGTGCCGGACTCCGTGATCTTTCCGTCCTGCACTACATAAATGCAGTCGGCATTGGCAACGGTGGACAGACGGTGTGCGATCATAATGACCGTTTTGCCCTTGGCAAGCTGTGCAAATGCAGCCTGCACTCTGGCTTCGTTGTCGGGGTCCGCAAAGGCAGTTGCCTCGTCAAGCAGAAGGATGGGCGCATTTTTCAGCACAGCGCGTGCAATGGCAATGCGCTGCTGCTCGCCGCCGGAGAGATACACGCCTTTTGTTCCAATGACCGTATGGACGCCCTCCGGGAACTTTTCAATGATGTCCATACACTGTGCCGTTTTCAGAGACGCAAGGACTTCGACTTCCGTGGCCTCCGGCTTGCCCAGCTTGACGTTATCCAGAATACTGCCCTTGATCAGACGGCTGTTCTGGAACACGAACGAAACCGTGTCCATCATTTCCTGTTTGGGGATGCTGCGGACATCGGCCCCTCCCACGCAGATGCTGCCGCTCTTCACATCAAAGAACCTGCAGATCAGATTTGCCAGCGTGGACTTTCCGCCGCCGGAAGGGCCGACGAAGGCCACCGTCTGCCCGGGCCGAATATCCAGCGAAACGCCCTTGATAACGTCCGTCTTGCTATCGTAACTGAAATGCACATCGTTCAGGGACACCGACGCATCCTTCGGATGTTCTGGATGGCTGCTTTCCTGCACAGGGTCTGCTTTCAGCACCGAGTCGATCCGGGCCAGTGCATCCGCCACGACCATTTCGTTTTCGCTCATGTACATAATGCGGGTCAGCGTCAGGGAGATCACCGGGGTAATGATGATGTAGAACAGCAGGTTCAACAGAAATTCCGGGGTCACGCCATTCCGGGTGAACAGCAGCCCGCCTGCAATCAGAAAAGCAAACACGCCATTGATGGCGGCAGTGTAGAACATCATGGGCATCCGCAGTTCTTTGGTATAGGCGATGACCCATTTTTCGTACTCATCAATGGTCGCCTTGAATTTTTTGAACGAAAAAACGGACTGCCCGAACGTCTTGACCACCGGAATGCCGCGGACGTATTCCACAGCTTCGTTGGACATGGCTTCCAGCGCATTGCCATATTGCCGCATTTTATCTGCCATCCGTTTACCCGTCATGGTTGCCATGATGAGGAAGGCCAGCGCCACCGGAACGAGACTCAGCAGACCCAGCCGCCAGTCGAACACAAACAGAAGAACCAGCAGACCCACCGGCGTTGCCATTGCATTGTATTTGTCCGGCAGCTGATGGGCAAGAAATGTCTCCGCCGCACCGGTACTCTCGTGGATGATCTTGCGCAGTTTGCCGCTGCCAAATGTTTCCGTAAAGCCCAGCGGCAGCGTGGCAAGGTGTTCTGAGACTGCCAGCCGCAGATTGGTTGCCACCCGGAACGCTGACAAATGGGAACAGATCAGGGCAGCGACATAAACGAGATAGGACAGAAGGGCAAACAGCACCGCCATCCATCCGTAATGCGGCACATTGACCGCCTGCGCATAGTCCGGCGCAACATTCAGCACATCACGCAGGATCTTCCATATGTACACGAATGGGACCAGTGCCATCAATGCGCTGAGCGCAGACAGCACCCACGAAAGGTAGGTCAGGATTCGGTATTTACCGGCATACTCCATCAGCCGGGATAAATTGGATCGGTTTTTCACAGAAAGACCTCCTATTCTTTTTCATTAAAACGCACAGTTAGTTTTAACTAATCACAATACTGATTTTACTGGAACCGGGCTTTCTGCCCAAGAACCAAACCGACAGAATCTATCCAATCGGACACCTCTTCCGGTACTCTGTAGGCGTCATGCCAGCCGCCTCCCGAAATGCAGAAGAAAACTTATTCGGATTTTCATAGCCGACCCGGTGGGCGATTTCAGCAACCGTGCAATCGGTTTCGAGCAGCAGTTTTTGTGCCAGCTGCAGCCGATATTCTTTTTGATACGCATAGATTGAGCTGCCGTAAATGCCCTTGAAGCAGCTCTTTAATGCCGTAGGCGAAAGGCCGACCGCCTGTGCCAGCTGTTCAATTGTGCGGTGAACGGTCAGCTCCTGCGTAAGAAGAGCCGCAGCCTGCTTCACACACTCCACCTGATGCTGATTGAAATACTCTGTCTGCTGCACATCTTCCCTGCTTTTCAGCCGGGTCAGGGATATGCAGCAGCTCCAGAACTTTCAGCCGAAGATAGCCTGTGTCCGGTACAGCGTGCGCCGTGTAAAGCTCTGAAAAAATATGGGTAATGGTCGGTGCCGACCGCAGGATACAGCAGCGGTTTTCCGTGCAGATATACCGCTGTATGACATCAAGATCTACGCCGTACCACTCCAGTTGTTTCCGCATTTCCGGCGAGATCGCATCCAGATCCAGCAGGATGGTAATGCCGTGGTAGTGCCGCAGCGGAAAACAGGAGGACGACTTTTTGCGCGCCGCTGCGCACACGGCAAAGTCCCCCGCCGCCAGATAGCAGCAGCTGTTTTCTCCAAAGCTGCACTCGTAGCGGCCAACCCTGCAATGGTTGATCTCGATCACATTCCGCGTCGGCGCCGGGGCTTCCTCAAAGAATGCAAGGTGCATATCGTTATAATATAACTCTGCCCCCGGAAACAGCGGGCAGACCGTCATGCTCCCGGTTCCGGTCTCATTGGAAAATTTCACAGTGTGAGGCATTTCAGTCGAAGTCGTTTCGTCCATAGAAAATCCCTTTTTTGAAAGAGAGATAGATGGGAAATCCCGCCGCAAAATTCAAAAAGCCGCCGCTCACGATTGCTACAAGCTCCGATGAAACGCCGGCATACAGCACCATCTGAAGGATTCCAATCATACTCCCTGCAAGTCCCGAATAAACCGTCATCCCAAAGCTCAGATCCTTTTGAAGCTTTGTAGCAATCTCTTTTTCATGTATTTTATTCAGGTGAATCAGATAAGCAACACCAAACAGGACGGCAGCCAACGCAATAAGAGCCATATAGTCCAATGCGTGATGAAAACCATTTCTGCAAAAGTAAAAAATACCCGCAAACAAGTGGATGATCCAGCCAACATCGCTGATCAGTCCCAATACCAAAAACGAAATATCCGGCATCATCGCTGTATAACGGACACCTTGTATCCCATCCTGCTGAAGCTGTTTGATATGGTCTTCTGTTGTCTTTCTTTTTTCATGCAGAACTTCTTTTATCGTGCTCATCGTTCTTCCCTCTTCAGTTTGTATAGCAGGTGCGTATATGAGGTGCAGAGACTGATACACATTCCCCCATAGACGACAATGCCTCCGCACAAAACTCCAAACCACGCACTTATCTTTATGGTAAGCAGCAAAGCTATCAGAAAAGCAAACCAGCAGATCACGCTTCCCACAAGCATTGGACGGCGTATCTTTTCGATAATTGCCAATTCTTCCTCCGGCGTATAAAGTACAAACTCGTGTTCGCTTCGGAAAATCGCCCAGAAAGAATAGCGAGAGACAAATTCGATTTTCTCCGCTGCAAGGCTGCATTTCAGGTTTTCTACCTCGGCATTGCTCTTGCCGCGCAGATAGCACACACGGAAGGCATACTGGTCGGGTCTGCATGGCTCAAATGTCCAGACGCCTTCCACAAGACTTGTGGCCGCCCAGCCCTCATGACACATTTTTGCCATATAAGCTTCGTCCGCTTTGTGATTCATTGTATAATTAAATTTTCTCATCTGCAGTTCCTTTCCGGCAGAGTGAAAAGCCTTCTTTGCACCGAAGAGCCTGTATACACCACGCAGGGCGTATGCAAATACACTTATTTTTTGATTCCCATTCCAAAAATCAGCCCGCTCTTCTGTTAGTCAACGCTAACTTTATATCGTTTGAAAAGCCGCCCTGCGGCGACTTTACTCTGAGAAAAGAATACGGCATACAGTTCATTTTGTCAAGAACGAAATGAGACTCCTGCCATTCAGCATATACCGGGTGTTGCATGTTGCACAACACCCGGAACTATAATCATTCCACGTCTTCTTTCAGCCTGCTTTTATATTCTTCGCCCCATTTCCACATGGCGTCCAGAATGGGCTTCAGGCTGTACCCCAGTTCCGTCAAGGTGTATTCTACCCGTGGAGGGACCTCGGCATAGACTTTACGGGTCAGCAATCCGCTTTCTTCCATCTGGCGCAGTTGTGCGGTCAGAACCTTCTGCGTTACATGACCAATGGACTTCTTCAGTTCTCCGAATCGCTTTGTGCCAGACATCAGATCGCGGAGAATCAATACTTTCCATTTATCGCTGATCAGGGTCAGCGTGGTTTCCACCGGGCAGGCCGGAAGATTGTTTAAGACATCATTTTCCATAGAAATTCTCCAATAGTATCCTTTTGGTAACTACGGCACAATATTGTGCTTACTTTACGAATGAGCTGTATGGCGTTATTATAGCTTCAGCGAAAGCAAAACGCAAGCATTTCTTCATCGTTACCAATTGGAGGTCCTTATCATGAACAAAGTCGTTGAATTTCTGAATGCCAACCCCGTGCAGTATCTGGCTACCGTAGGCCGTGACGGCAAGGCCAAGTGCCGTCCCTTTATGTTTGCAGGCGAGCTGGATGGCAAGCTGTGGTTCTGCACCAATAACACCAAGGATGTCTACAAGGATATGCAGGCAAACCCGGAAATCGAGATTTCCGTTTCCAGCCCGGAGTACGCATGGATCCGTCTGCACGGCAAAGCAGTATTTGAGAACAACATGGCGGCTAAGGAAATGTGCCTCCAGAACCCCATCGTGAAGGGACAGTACGGCGAGGCTACCAACCCCATTTTTGAGGTGTTCTATCTGGAAAATGCCCATGGCCTGATTGCCGACTTCTCCGGCAACCCTCCGTACGAGTTCTAAATATTCGTCCTATAAAACTGTCATGAACAGGCCATTCAAAGGAGGAACGCATGATGAATCAAGCCGAACGACGCCTCTTTTTGATTCGATACCTTTTGGATGAGAACCCGGCCTACCGTGAAATCGGCGTTCCATCCGATACCGCCGAGCAGCGTTATCTGCTCCGGGCTCTTCTGAATGTCCGGGAACCGCAGTCCATTCGTGAAGAATTCCTCCGGGTGCAGGATGCCTATCTGCAAGCAGAAACCGCTGAAAAAGGCATTACCAACGCCGCTGACCTGCTGCCGATTCAGCCGGGAATCGCTCTCTGGCAGGGTGACATCACCACATTGAAGTGTGATGCCATTGTCAACGCCGCAAACAGCGGTATGACGGGCTGTTACTGCCCGAATCATGGCTGCATTGACAATGCCATTCACACCTATGCCGGGGTGCAGCTGCGCCTTGCCTGTGCAGAGATCATGGATAAACAGAGACACCCGGAGTCCACCGGGCAGGCGAAAATCACACCGGCTTTCAATCTGCCCTGCCGCTATGTCCTGCATACGGTCGGCCCCATCGTTTCCGGGCAGGTCACAGTACGGGACAAAGAACTTCTGGTCTCCTGCTATCGTTCCTGTCTGGAACTTGCCGCTCAAAACCAACTGGAAAGCGTGGCCTTCTGCTGCATTTCCACCGGAGAATTCCATTTTCCGAATGGGCTTGCGGCGCAAATTGCAGTACAGACCGTCAAACAGTTTCTGACTCAGAAAACCAGTGTAAAAAAGGTGATCTTCAATGTTTTCAAAGATATGGACAAAGAAATCTACACTCGACTGCTCCAAGCCGATTGATACGCTGCGGCAGGTTCTGAACCATGCCGATGTTGTTGTGATCGGCGCAGGCTCCGGGCTTTCCACCTCGGCAGGCTTCACCTATGATGGGGAACGTTTTCAGGAGTATTTTTCCGATTTTGCGGCAAAATACGGATTTTCCAATATGTACTCCGGCGGCTTTTATCCCTATACTTCGTTGGAAGAACATTGGGCTTACTGGAGCCGCTATATCTACATCAACCGCTACCAAAATGCGCCGAAGCCGGTCTATGAAACCTTGTTCCGGTTGGTGCGGGAGAAGGATTATTTTGTATTGACCACAAATGTGGATCATTGCTTCCAGAAAGCAGGCTTTGACAAAAAGCGTCTGTTCTACACACAGGGCGATTACGGTCTGTTCCAGTGCAGCAAACCTTGTTGTCCGGAAACCTTTGATAATGAGATGCTTATCCGGCAGATGGTTGAAGCGCAAGGGTATCAGATTATGCCGGATGGCTCACTCGCTGCACCGAAGTTCACACCACTCAAGACGACCATCCCGTCTGAGCTTATACCTCGCTGCCCTCACTGCAACAGACCCATGAGCATGAACCTGCGCGCAGATGATACCTTTGTAGAGGATGAAGGCTGGCACCGGGCTGCAGAGCGATACAGTGAATTTCTGCGCCGTCATGAAGGACAGGAAATCTTGTTCTTGGAACTTGGTGTAGGATATAATACACCCGGCATCATCAAGTACCCCTTCTGGCAGATGACCTCTAAAAATCCGAACGCATTCTACGCCTGTATCAATCAGGGACAGGCAGTTTGCCCGGAGATGATTCAAAAACGTTCCATCTGCATCCGTGCTGACATTGGTGACGCACTGGAAGCATTATAATTGGGGCAGTTTATCCGTTCAGCGCACCTCCCACAGGAGGCGGAAGCTCCTGTGCGGAAGAATCCGTCTTGTTCCAAGCCTGCGGATCTACTATAATAGGAACAGAAAGAAGGTGCCGGAATGAAACATCGTATTGTGACCGCTGCCCAGATGAAGGAAATTGAGCGGGCGGGAGATGCTCACGGCCTGCCCTATCTGCAGATGATGGAAAACGCAGGGATGGCGGCTTACGCTGAACTGCAAAAGCAGTTTCCGCAGCCCGGCAGGCTGTTGGTGGTCTGCGGAAAGGGCAACAACGGCGGTGATGGTTTTGTGATGGCCCGTGCTGCGGCAAAAGATGGCTGGGACGTGACCGTTCTTCTTGCCGAGGGAGATTCGAAAACCACGGATGCCATCACCAATTTTGAGCATCTGCGTCCCCTGCCGATAAGCATCTGCTCCGACTGTACTGCACTGGAAACGCAGAACTTTGATGCTGCTGTGGATGCCCTGTACGGCACTGGGTTCCATGGCGCATTGCGGCCTGCGGGTCTTGCCGCCTGTGGGCTGCTGAACTGTCTGCACGAGAGCGGGGCTTTTGTTCTGGCTGTAGACCTGCCCAGCGGCATCAACACCGATACCGGCGAAGTGGCCGAGGGTGCCGTCCACGCAGATCTGACCGTAACTTTCGACAGCTATAAGCCCCTGCATGCGGCAGAATCTTCTGCACCGCTGTGCGGAAAAATCATCTGCGCCGACATCGGCATCCGGGATGAATGGCACCCGGAATTTTGAGTGAGATAAGATACAGAAAAGATATCTTTATTTTTCTTGACAGTTTCCCCATATTCTGTTTTGATATATCTGATAAAAGGGAGTAAAGGGCAGTGTTCCGGCTTATTCTTCGGGAGGCTGCTGCATGGCAGCGTCATCACGGCAGAAATGCCCGATGTCATGTGTTCGCTTGAGACTTTTGTCACAGACAAGGTGCTGTGGCAGGAGTCTCTTTTTTCTTGTCACCGTACCGGAGCACAATAGGAGGCAAGAAAAACTATGAACTTTCTGAACACATTCGCAAGTCTGTTTTCCAATTTCGGAAACCTGACTTGGCAGATGGTGGTGATGTGGGGCATCGGTGCATTGCTCATCTACCTTGCCATCGCCAAAAAGATGGAGCCGAGCCTGCTGCTGCCCATGGGCTTCGGAGCCATTCTGGTCAATCTGCCGCTGTCCGGTGCCATCACACAGGGCGATACCGTAGGCCCCATTTCTGCCCTGTTCGAAGCAGGCATGTCCAACGAACTGTTTCCCCTGCTGCTTTTCATCGGCATTGGTGCCATGATCGACTTTGGCCCTCTGCTGGAAAAGCCGTGGCTCATGCTCTTTGGTGCCGCTGCACAGTTTGGTATCTTCTTCACCCTGTTTCTGGCAGGCTTTTTCTTTGACCTGAAAGATGCTGCTTCCATTGCCGTCATTGGTGCGGCGGACGGCCCCACGGCCATTTTTGTGGCTAACACCCTCAACTCCCAGTACCTTGGTGCCATCATGGTGGCCGCTTACAGTTACATGGCATTGGTGCCCATCGTGCAGCCGCCGGTCATCAAACTGCTGACTACCCAGAAGGAACGCCGCATCCGGATGCCCTATGAAAAGGGCAATGTCAGCCAGCTGACCAAGATCCTGTTTCCCATTGTGGTAACCATCATTGCCGGTATGGTAGCCCCTGCCAGCGTAGCTCTGGTGGGTTTTCTGATGTTCGGCAACCTGCTGCGGGAGTGCGGTGTGCTGAACACCTTGAGCGAAACGGCACAGAATGTGCTGGCGAACCTTATCACCATTGTGCTGGGTCTGACGGTGGCCGGGCAAATGACCGCCGACAAGTTCGTCCGGCCCGACACCCTGCTCATCCTTGCGCTGGGTCTGGTAGCCTTCGTTTTTGATACCGCGGGCGGCGTGCTGTTTGCAAAGCTGCTGAACCTGTTCCTGCCGGAAGGTAAAAAGCTGAACCCGATGATTGGTGCGGCCGGCATCTCCGCCTTCCCCATGAGCGGCCGTGTGGTCAACAAGATGGGATTGGAAGAAGACAACCAGAATTTCCTGCTGATGTACTCCATCAGCGTCAACGTTTCGGGGCAGATCGCATCCGTCATTGCAGGCGGCCTGATTTTGACCCTGATGGCTTAACGGAGGTACACTTATGCTTCATCTTTCTTCATGGATGACCACGCTGCCCATGATGCTCATCGGCATGGTTGGCATTATTCTCGTCATTGGCGTCATTGTTCTGACCGTGATGCTGCTCAACCGGCTGACTCGCCGGAAATAATTCTTTTTGCAGCTTCTGCTGCCGGGAATGGACGGTTACGGTCCATTCCCGGCAGCATTTTTTATTACCGTCCTGTCAACATGGAGAGGAATCGTTCTGCCGCTTTTGTCAGGACGGTATTCTTTTTCCAGACCAGCGCATAATGCGTCTCCAGCGGTGGGTCAAGCGGCAGAAACCGGACCCCAACATTTAATTCCGAATCCAGAAGGTCACGTGTGACCAGCAGGTTTCCAAGGCCGCTTTGCACAAGGGTAGTAGGACTACCATAAATCACATTATAGGTAGCTGCAATGTTCAAGCGTTCAGGCCGGGTATGTGCCCATTCAGCAATTGCCTTTTGCAGTCCTGCACGGCGATGCATAATGAGCGGCAGACGCAGAACCTCATCCCGATGGACACAGCTCTTTTCGGCCAGAGGCGAATCTGCCCGCACCAGAAGTCCCCAATAGGAATGTTCCGGCAGAAGCACGGAATCATATCGGGAAGCATCGACCGGGGCCAACAGGATCGTGAAGTCCAGCGTGCCATGTTCCAAACGCTCCGTCACATCTGTGGCATCACTGCTGTAAAGCTGAAAGCTGATACCGGGATGCTGTTCTCGCAAAGCCGCTGCAGCTTTCAGAACGCTGGGTTGAAGATTTCCGCCGATGCTGATTTCACCGACTAACTCTTTTTCATCTGCCGTGATTTCCTGCTCCGTTTTGCTGACAAGTTCCAGAATTTCTTCTGCCCGTTTGCGGAGCAGGATGCCTTCTTCTGTCAGGGTGATTCTCCGTTTGCCACGAATCAATAGCTGCTTGCCAAGTTCTTGTTCCAACTCCATCAGCTGCTTGGAAAGGGAAGGCTGTGCAATATGCAATTTTTCCGCAGCGCGAGTGATATTCTCTTCCTGCGCTACCGCCAGAAAGTAGCGTAACATACGAATCTCCATAAAATCCCTCTCTTTTTTATACCAGTATAGCATTCAGAATCATTCCTGTAAACTATGATAAGCCATAGCTGATAAGTATTTGAATTTTTACGAGGGATGGCTTATACTGCCTGTGCAAAGGAGGATACCATCTTGAAACAGGCAGTTCAAAAACAAAAACTGGATATGCTGAACGGCTCACTTTGGAATAAAATCCCGCAGTTCGCCCTTCCTGTGGCAGCCACGGCGATTCTGGAGCAGTTGTTCAACGCTTCAGATATTGCGGTGGTAGGCAATTTCAGCGGTGCTGCCAGCACCATTGCAGTAGCGGCGGTGGGAGCCAACAGCTTTGTTATCAGTCTGGTGGTCAATTTTTTCATCGGCATTGCGCTGGGGGCCAATGTGGTCATAGCCAACGCCATCGGACGAGAAGACGAAGATGCTGTTCACCGGGCGGTTCATACTGCGGTGGTCGTTTCGGTGCTAGGCGGCGTGCTTGTTACAATATTCGGTGAACTGGCTGCGGGCACCATCCTTCGGTCATTAAACGTCCCGGAAGAAGTGCTTCCCTATGCGCTGCTTTATCTGCGCATCTATCTGCTGGGGGTGCCGGTGATTCTGCTCTATAACTTTGAAGCCGCCATCTTCCGCAGCATCGGTGATACCCGTGTTCCATTGCAGACACTGGCATTTTCCGGCGTTCTGAATGTGCTGCTGAATCTGTTCTTTGTCATTGTCCTGCATATGACAGTGAACGGTGTGGCAACGGCAACCGTAATTTCCAACGCCATCAGTTCGGTGCTGCTGTTTGTCCGGCTGCGCCGGAGTAACAAAGCCATCCATCTGGACTGGAAAGAACTACGCATTGACCGTAAGAGCCTGCAAAAGATTTTGCAGATTGGCTTCCCGGCAGGCATTCAGAGTGCCGTGTTCTCCATCTCCAATATCGTGATTCAATCCGCTATCAACAGCCTTGGCACGGTGGTCATGGCGGCTTCCAGCGCAGCGTTCAACATTGAAGTTGTCGCTTATGATGTCCTGAGTTCTTTCAGTCAGGCCTGCACCACCTTTGTGGGACAGAACTATGGAGCCGGAAAACTGGACCGCTGCCGAAAAACACTGGTGCTTTGTCTGGCGGAAGATACTGTCGCTTCCGGTTTGGCCATCATGTTGGTTCTGTGTTCGGGTCGTTTCCTGTTGTCCCTCTTCAACCGGGATCCGGAAGTGATCTTTATCGGCTATACACGCCTGATGATGGTATTCACTGCCTATTTCTTCAGCATGTTGTATGAGGTCATGTCCGGCTATCTGCGTGGATTCGGCATCTCATTGGTGCCTGCCCTGTTGACGATGTTGGGCGTTTGTGGCGTGCGCATCCTCTGGATTGCCACGGCATTTCCGCAGCATCGCACATTCCAGACAATCATGCTGGCCTACCCGTTCAGTTTATCTGCTACCGCCGTGCTCATTTTGATTGCACTGCTTGTGTACCATCCATCCCGTAGGAAGAAAGGAGAACCCATATGATTCCAACCGTCACCCTGAACAATGGCATTGAGATGCCTCGCATCGGCTATGGCGTATTCCGCATGAAAGACCCTGAAGAATGTGAGGAAGCCGTGGTGCAGGCCATCCAGAGCGGATATCGTCTGATCGATACCGCTGCCGCCTATGAAAACGAAGAAGCAGTCGGTCGTGCTATCCGCCGCTGTGGTGTGCCACGCGAAGAACTGTTCATTACCACGAAGCTGTGGATCACAGATACCAGCTATGAAGGATCAAAACGAGGCTTTGCCCGTTCTATGGAGAGGCTGAGCCTGAACTACGTAGACCTATACCTTATCCACCAGCCTTATAACGATTACTACGGCGCATGGCGGGCACTGGAAGAACTGTATGCGGAAGGAAAAGCTCACTCCATTGGCGTAGATAATTTTACACAGGACAAGCTGGCCGATTTCCTGTTCTGGAATAAGGTCAAACCCGCTGTGAATCTGGTGGAGTGCAATGCGTTTTTCCAGCGAGAGGATGAACGCCTTTACATGGAAAGCAAAAACATTCAGATGCAGGCATGGTCGCCGCTGGCCGCAGGGCAAGGCCGCTTGTTTGAGAACAAAACACTCTGCGCTATCGCAAATACGCATAACAAATCGGTGGCACAGGTGGTGTTGCGTTGGCTGGTGCAGCGGAACATTGTACCGCTGGTCAAGTCGGCAAATCCGCAGCGTATGAAGGAAAATCTGGACATCTTTGACTTTGTGCTGACCGATGCCGAGATGCAGCAAATTGCGGCACTGGATACTGGGTGTACTGTATTTTCGCCTCGCACTACTGGCCCGGCTGTGGATGCCTTTTTGAATGCAGCACTGGATTATAAGGTGTGATCTTCTACAGCCTGCTGTCATAAAAATTCAGTGCCCCCTGTAAGTTCTCTCAACTTACAGGGGGCACTGCTGTGATATTCTTTACATCTCCGACTTACACTCCAAACACTGTTTTTGTCAGCCGGATACCTGCTGTCGCCATCACTCCGCCAGAAACTCCCGTACCAGCGAAGCGTCCTCCTGCTCCTGATTCAACGAGCCTTTCTTTTGACAGCGTCACAAATTTGATCCACCAGTGCACATACAGCAAATGCCGTCAGAATCCCCAGCATAGCTCCAAACAGCACATCCGTCGGGTAGTGGACAAAGAAGTACATCCGGCTGAAACCGATCATCGCTGCAAATACAAAGACTCCGATTCCCGCTTTTCTGTAATAGTGGAAAATTGCCATTGCGCTTGAAAATGCCAGATAAGTATGAACAGACGGGCAAGAAAAACTTCCGGGCTTTTTTACGATCAGCTGAACGGTATCATCCACTGCGCAAGGCCGGGGTCTTGCAATGAAATCCTTGAGCCACTCATTTCCGATCAGAAGAGACACAATATAGGATAAAAGAACGGCAATGCCGCATTTTCTTGTTTTGGGGAGCACCAGCAGAACCAAACCAACTACGATCCAAATCTGACCGATCGATCCAACCAAAGTATTAAAAACAGTGACCATGATCGGGTCCAGAATCGGATTATGAAGTGACTGTATTGCGTGTAAAATACTCAGTTCCATTATCATTTACGCCTCATTTCTCTTGTTTCATCCGGATCATTCAGTCCCTCAAAAAACAGCCGGAACGATCTTTTGTTGAACCACATCCACAATGCCATGGGTATTCAGTCTGAGTTTTGGAATGACCGGAAGGCTGACGAAGGCGAGGGTCATAAAAATGCCGATGTCTTCTGCCACACCGTGTGCCTTGAGGGCATCGTTCAAAGCCTGCATTTTCGCCGCAACGCTCTCCGCGCTTTCGGTGCTCATCAGTCCGGCGACCGGGAGCGCAAGTTCTGCCACAACCTGTCCATCTGCCACAAACGCAAGTCCACCTTTGTTTTTCCGCACAGTGTTGCCGGCCAGCATCATATCAGCATCGTTGTCCCCTGCCACGATCAGG
The DNA here is from genome assembly GCA_050873025.1 of Faecalibacterium sp. Taxonomy (GTDB): domain Bacteria; phylum Bacillota; class Clostridia; order Oscillospirales; family Ruminococcaceae; genus Faecalibacterium. The sequence continues at coordinate 53,739 of JBNMHZ010000010.1, forward strand.
TTATGGGAATCATGTGCGATGCTCGATGCAACGGCTCCGCATTTCAGGCTGAAGTTTCCTAAAAAGCCAATGCCCACATGTCCGGAATGATGATGTCGCTCAAACACGGCCAGTTTTACGATGTTGTGTTCCGGGTCCACACCGGGTGCTTTGCCCGGATACTGCCGGAATGGGATGATTTTTTCTTCCGTGAGCAGTTCGCCCCGGGTCAGACAGATGACACGCTCATTGTCCCCACTTTCCCGAAGCTCCAGATCGGAGGGTCTGATTTCGTCCATATCAAACGATTCCATGACCCGTGCAAACCGTGTGCTGTCGATTGTAAGCGATACCGGCTTCAGCATTTTTCCGTTTTCTGCTGCAAGCATACCATTTTTATAAACCTGCTCAACCGTAAACTGTTCCAGATCCGATACCACAATAAGGTCGGCAACATACCCCGGTGCTATGGCACCATGCTGTTTTAACCCAAAATACTGCGCCGGGATCCGTGTTGCCATTTTGACTGCCACTACCGGGTCCGCCCCCAGTCGGATCGCTTTACGGATGTTGGAGTCGATGTGTCCGCTGTCCAGCAGATCGCCGGGATGTTTATCATCCGTCACCAGCATACAGCGGCTGCAGTAGGGCTCCCGGAACAGCGGCATCAGGGCCTCCATATTTTTGGCGGCTGTTCCTTCCCGGATCATGATATATTGCCCAAGCCGAAGTTTTTCCATAGCTTCCTCTACGTTGGAGCACTCATGATCCGACTGAACGCCTGCCGCAATGTAAGCGTTGAGATCCTTATCGCTCAAAAGCGGCGCATGGCCATCCACGATCTTTTCCGCTTCGGTGCAGTCGCTGATCTTCTGCAGGATCTTCGGGTCACAACGCACCGTTCCATAAGAATTCATCAGTTCTGCAAGCCCCAGCACACGGGGATTCCGATAGTAAGGCCGAAGCTGTTCTGCGTTCAGCACCGCACCGGATTCATCCAGATCCGTGGCCGGCACACAGGAGGGCAGCATAAAATAAACCGAAAGGGTCAGATCCTTGGTTGTTTCCAGCATGAAATTCAGGCCGTCAAGCCCTGCAACGTTCGAGATCTCGTGCGGGTCCGTGACCACTGCCGTGGTGCCGTGGGGCAGCACCGCCTGCTCGAAGGCCGGTCCACAGAGCATGGAGCTTTCGATGTGGATATGTCCATCGATCAGACCCGGGCAGACGTATCGGCCATGCAGATCAACTTCTTCCCGGCCATGATATGCGCCCACTCCCACAATACAGTTTCCGCTGATGGCAACATCAGCGGTATCGATTGCATCGGTAAATACATTGACGATTCTGGCATTCTTTAAGACCAGATCAGCCAGAGCATCTCCTCTGCCTGCCGAGATCCGCCGTTTCAGTTCATCGGACTTCATAGAAACATCTCCTCTCTCTGAAGTTCAGCCTTCTTCCCTATCGGATCAGTCGTGGCCCATCACCGCGGCATCTGCGTTTCGTTGTCCTGTGGAAAAGCAGTACACAGCCACTTCAGGCTGTCACAAAACACAAAAGCCCTCACAGGTTCTTTCCGATGTCCTCAAGTTCTTTCAGGACATCGGCATTTTTTGCAAGTTCATCTTTGGCAGTGGCATAATAAGACTTCTGGAACAGCAGATTCCACGACAGATACTTTGCCATACAGTCAAACTGCTTGTTGATCAACTCATACTGAACGCTGTCCACCGGTGAGCCGCCAACAACGATCGTGCCGACTTTCTTGTTTTTCAGCTGCAATCCACGGCAATAGCACTTATCAATGATAAGCTTCAGCTGTGCCGACATTCCCCACCAATACACCGGCGTAGCAAAAAGGATCATATCCGCTGCAGCGATTTTGTCAATGGTGGGGTTCGTGTCATCCTTGTCTACACATCCCTTATAGCACTGACAGGCCCCGCAGCCTTTGCAAAACGCAATGTGCAGTTTTTCCGGCTCAATGACCTCAATTTCATTTCTGACCGATGCGCCCTTCATGAATGCGTGAATGGCTGTCAGCGTATTGCCTTTTCTTGCACTGCCGTTAATAATTACAATTTTCATATCACAATTCTCCATTTCCAATCTCTTTCTATCACAAGCCGAGAAATTAGCGCAGCATCAAAGTGCGCATTGATTTCATTCCTATTTTACCACGCTTTTCCGCTGCGGAAAAGATACCGGGAAACAAAAATGACCCCGGAGTGCTTGTTACAGCTCTCCGGGGTCATCCTATGTGCGTTGTGCCTTGGCGCACACGACCGGCGTTTTACTCGATTGCAATCAGATTCGGGTTCTCAGGCAAAGCCTTCGTCTGCTGAGGAGCAGGCAGCTCGATGTGCAGGACGCCATCCTCGAACTTTGCGTGGATGTCCTCCTTCTTCACATCGCCCACGTAGAAACTACGTGCACAGGTGCCGGAGAAGGATTCGCGCCGCAGGTAGCGGCCTTTCTTATCCTTTTCATCGTTGCTGTGGCTGCGCACTGCCTGAATGGTCAGGTAGCCGTCGTTCAGTTCCATCTGAACGTCTTCCTTCTTGCAGCCCGGCAGGTCAACAGCTACTTCGTAGCCGTTGTCCGTCTGTTTGACATCGGTCTTCATCATGTTTGCACCACGCTTACCAAAAGCACCACGAGCCTCACGGTTCATAGCACGTTCCAGTGCAGCGTCATTCCAGAACGGATCGAAGAAATCATCGAACAGGTTTTCATGGAAAACAGTCGGCATAAGCATAAATCATTCCTCCAATCCCGGCGTTCGGGTCGGGGCAAAAAATCTGAAGCGTCCATTCAGAAGGGCTTTCCGGGGAGCCTTGCGGCTCTCTTTTGGCCCTTCCTCCTGAGCACGCCACTGTTATAGCACCGTTTATTAGCAGTGTCAATAGCAGAGTGCTAAAATCAACAAAAGAATAACACTTTTATAAAATTTCATGCGATCTTTTCAAAATTCGTACAGCACATCGTGCTTTTCGTCATTATAAAGCATCAACAAGCCGTTCTTCAGCGTTTTACTTCTTGCAGATATTCCAGCAGCGTCTGGCTCACCACCGAACTGGCGGTCCTGGAAAACGCCAGCCCCAGCGTCCGGCAGCAGGCAGGTTCCAGCGGGCGGGACACCACACCCGGACAGCCGAATGCCTGCATCACCAGTTCCTGCGAGATGGTCACTCCCAGCCCGCTGCGGACGAAGGCCATAATAAGGGTATCGTCCCGGAAGCTGTACGCAATGTTCGGTTTCACCGGGCATTTGAGCATCAGGTGCTGAATATCATTGTCGCAGCCGGGTGTTTCGATGATGAGCGGATACTGAAACAGCTGCGGCAGGGTCACGCTGGATTGTGCTGCCAGCGGGTGCCCCTCCGGGAACACGGCACACAGCGGGTCGTCCCATAACGGGTAGAATTTCAGGTCATCTGCCACAATGGATGAGAGAAAGCCGCAGTCCACCTGCCCATGGATGATCCAATCACGGATCTCGTCATAGTTGCCGTCCAGGATTTCCACGTCCACTTTCGGGTAGTTTTCCTTGAAATAATGCACGACTTCCGGCATCCAGAGGGTAGTGATGCTGGAAAAGCTGCCCACCCGCAGCTTGCCTTCCACCTTGTGGTTGATGTTGAACGCCGCCTGCCGCAACCGGGCTTTCTGGTTGGCAAGTTCCCGGATACAGGGCAAAAGGCGGGTGCCGTTGTCGGTCAGGGTCACGCCCCGGTTGATGCGAGCGAACAGCTGCACGCCCAGTTCTTCTTCCAGCCCTGCCATCATCTGGCTGATGCCGGACTGGGTATAATTCAGCGCATCCGCCGCTTTTGAGAAGCTGCCGGTCTCGCAGACCTTCAAAAATATCTCGTACCGGTCTTTCTGTTCCCTCATAGCACATTCTCCCATTACAAAAAATTATAGGCTATAGTAGAATCATTTTCTTTACTGATATGATAAACCGTGCTATGCTTGTTTGCAATAAGAAATAGGGATCTGGAGAAAAATTTTACTCTGGAGGGAAAGTTCTATGAAAATCATCGTGATCGGCGCAGGTGCCATGGGCTGCCTGTATGGTGCGTATCTGAGCAAGCACAACGACGTGACCATGCTGGATGTCTATGAGCCGCAGGTGGAGAGCATCAACCAGAACGGCATCACCGTGCTGGAAGAGGACGGAACGGAACAGCATTTTTCCAACATCCGTGCCATGAAGTCCGGCACCTGCAAAGAGGTAGCTGATCTCGTCATCGTGTTCGTCAAGTCCACCCACACCGAAAGTTCGCTGGAAGAGAACAAGGAGCTGTTCGGCGAGAACACTCTCGTCATGACCCTGCAGAACGGTGCGGGCAACGACCGCAAAATTGCCAAGTACGTCAAGACCGAAAACATCATCATCGGTACCAGCAAGCATAACTCGGTGAACCTCGGCGGCGGCAAGATTCGCCACAGCGGAAACGGCGTGACCACCATTGGCAGCAATCTGGAAGAAAACACTCACCTTCAGACCGTGGCCGATCTGTTGACCGAAGCAGGTTTCCAGTCTGCCGTTTCGGACGACATTCAGCGCATTATCTGGAGCAAACTGTTCGTGAACCTGTCCATCAACACGTTTACGGCTATCACCGAAACACCCATTGCCTACATGATCGAGAATCAGTACGCATGGGATTTTGCCGAGAAGATGATCTGTGAGGCTGTGGACGTGGCCGAAGCAGACGGCACCCACTTTTCCTACATGGAAGTTCTGGACATGGTGCATCACGTCTGCGAGAATGCCGGCAAAGGCTACTCCTCTATGTATCAGGATGTGAAACGCTGCATCCCCACGGAGATCGACGCCATCAACGGTGCCATTGTGGAGCAGGCCCGCCGCTACAATGTGTCGGTGCCCTACAATAGCCTGATCGTTGACCTGATTCACGCCATCGAGGGTGCATATAAGTATCGGAAAGGCTGATTAAGCACATTTTCCCACACAGAACAAAGAGCTGGACATGACAGTCGATTGGCTGTCCTGTTCAGCGCTTTTTCGCTTATTCCTACCGGTACATCGGCGTAGACAGATATTTCATGCCGTTGTCCGGGATGATGACCACAATATTCTTTCCGGCGTTTTCAGGTCGCTGTCCCACCTGCACCGCAGCGTGCAAAGCTGCTGCTGCCGAGGCGCCCAGAAATAATCCTTCGGCCCGCAGCACTTCATGGGCTGTGTCGTAGGCTTCCTCCGTGCGGACATCGATGCACTCATCGCTCCAGTCCGGCCGCAGATAATCGGAAAGTTCGCATTCCGGCACGCCATAAGCGGGCAGAACGCCATCAATGATCTGCACGTCCGGGTGCTCCGGGGTCAGGCGGGACTTCGGATGGGGCTGCACCAGAACCACCTGCAGATTCGGGTTACGGCTGCGCAGATAACTTGCTGTGCCAAACCCGGTGCCGCCGGTTCCCGCCATGCAGACCAGAATATCCACATGACCCTCTGTATCCTGCCAGATCTCCGGCCCAGTGGTGCGGTAGTGCGCTTCGGGATTGGCCGGATTTGCCGCCTGATTGTTGAAGTAAGCACCGGTGCGGCGGCAGTAGGCTGCGATCTCATCCAGCGTTGCCTCCCGCTCCGGCTCCTGCCAGGGGTGGGTGCGCTGTGCTTCCGGGCGTTCGCCAGTGGCATCCTTATAATCCAGAAGCCGTGCCCCATAGGCCAGCAGCATCAGCCGCCGCTCCAGCGAAGCACCCCGCTCCAGAAAAATATCCAGTTTGTACCCGCGCTCTGCTGCAAATGCCGCCAGACCGATGCCGGTGTTGCCGCTGGTCTGCTCCACGATGGTGCCGCCGGGTCTCGATACGCCCGCCTTCTCTGCGGCATTGAGCATGGAAAGCGCAGCCCGGTCTTTCACGCTGCCGGTGGGGTTGAAGAACTCCAGCTTTGCCAGCAGATGCGCCCCGCACTGCTGCTGCCGCTCAAAGCGGTCCAGCTCCATCAGCGGTGTGTGCCCCACCAGTTCCTCAATGGAATGCACCAGTCCTGCCATTGCTCTCCCCTCCCGATTTTTCGGCTCAGACCAGCTTGTCCGGCGTCACATCCAGAATATCGTTGAAGTAGTTGTTGGCGATCATCATCACGCCCATCGCCGTGATGACAACGATCTCTTCCTCGGTAAAGTTCGCCTTCAGCTTTGCAAACAGCTCCTCCGGCACATGCTTGGGGTCTTCTGCAATGGCCTGACCATACTCGATCAGGATCTCCTCCTTGGGAGTGAACTCAAAGGTATCAAAGTCAATGCCGTTCTTTTTGAGCAGATTCTGGAAGTAGATGCTGCACACAAGGCAGCCGTTTTTCTGGGAAATAGCATATTCATAAAAATCGGCCGCACGCTTGCCGATGAGCCGCTGCAGTTCATCATCCAGTGCATAAGAGCCGGCCTCCACCGCATTGAACGCCGCTGCGTTGTGGAGCAGGGTGCGCTTCTCTGCGGTCAGAGTATGACCGTCCGCCACATGGTCTGCAATGATTTTCTTGATAACTTCCGGTGCGGTTTCCGGGTTGATCTCGCTGATTCTGGGCATAACAAAACCCTTCCTTTCACTTTTCGTCCGATGAATTGTCTGTATCATATACCCATTTACTCACCATGTCAATGGGTATATAGACTTTTTTCAGCAATTTCACGGCAAAAAGTAATCGGAAGGGTGGCTTCCTATGCGCCTGTTTCAGATTTTCGACTGCTCATCCAGCGCTTCACCCAAGGCAAGCACTGCATTGCGGACGCACTCCGGGCAGGGGCACAGTACCGTACCGGTCTCGATGCCTTTCAGGTCTTTGCAGATGGTCGCACCGCATTTTCCCTTGAATGTCTGTACCAGCTCTTTGGAAACGCGGGGCGTTCCTCTGCCGTCCGTGGCGATGCCCGCCACCATCACGGCACCGATCAGCGCACCGCAGGTGCTCTCCATGCAGCCCATACCGGCGGCATATCCTGCTGCCAGTTTCATCAGGGTGTCGGCATCCACCGGGATCTTATCCTCAAACACTTTCAGAACCGACTGTGTACAGTTGCACTGGCCTGTCGCCTTCAGTTCAGCGGCCTGTGCCGCCCGCTCTTCGATGGTCATTTTTCATTCTCCTTTTCCTTTGATAAACGCAAATGCAAAGTTTTCTAGTTCTTTGCTTCTTGCGAATCCAAATTGTTCCAACCGTATCTGACAATAGACAAAATCATGGATATCATGCTGACAGCCTCGTCTAGTATTCCAGCCCATGAGCCAACTGCGATATCATATATAATCCACAATGGCGAATTGACGCATAGTCCAACCACACGAATCTTGCGGGCACTGTATGTGTATCCGCTAATCGTTGCCGCAATATTGGCAACCACGGGTAATATAGACCACCAACCGCCCCAAGTAAAAACAAGTGTAACAATTTGCAATATACAAAGTAAGGAACACGCCCATTTACTTCTTAGAAGACGATTTTCGCTGCCCAGACAAAAGGACCTGACTGTATTCAGTACATAGCTGATTCCACCGGTAATTGCCCCTAACAATAACAAATGTACGGTGTAACATAAATAAGAAACAAATTGAACTCGAAACAGTGTTTTATTATTTCTGCACTGATAAGATAAGAAAAATAAAATTGTTCCCAAAAAGCCTATTCCCTGTATCAGTAAAAACCGCATTTACATCATTACCTCACAAAATTTGACTCCCAGTTTATTACATCAGCGACCTTATTTATATCTGCTTTCTGCAACCTTCTAATCATAGCAATCCATTCTCCATCAGCTCGGATTGATATACTTTGAGCAGCATCTCTTCAATGTCTATGGCACGATCAACTTAATTCGGTAAATTTCGCTTTATAAAATCCCTGTCATGACTACTATAACCGACCGTGATGGCAGCCGATCGTCCGTCTTTATTTTACCACGCTTCTCCACAGCAGAAAAGATACAGAGACAAAAAAGCCCCTGCGAACTTTGAATCACGAATCCAAAATCCGCAGGGGCTTGTTCTATACGTCGATGCATCGGTATTTTTGTGCCGATGTATCCCCAAAAAGCAATTTTTATGAGCAGCACAGGAAAGACGGGGAAGAACTACTTTCCGTAATGTTACAGCGCCACATTAACGGGCAGAACATACACACCATTGGCGGTGTAGTAGGTGATCTGCGTAACGGTCTTGCCAATGATGGATGCAAAATAAGGATCATCGGCATTGAAGCCCAGCTTGGTGCCGTGCCAGATGTTGGTCACATGGTGCAGGCCGTACTCATTACCATCGGCAGTGGTCATCACAACACCGTAGACTTTGTTGGTTTTGGTGTCCAGATCAAAGCCGGAGATCTTCATCTCGTAAGTGGTGTGGTGGCCATTGGTGTTCAGTTCCACGGTGGCACCTTCTACGGTGGTCTCGGCAGCATGAACCTTGCCAAACTCCCACTTGCCGCTCAGCAGGTTGTACCATGCGGTGATGTAGCAGGCAGGGGTCTCGCTGAGCTGATAGTATGCGTAGCTTTCATTCTCAAACAGAGCATCCACACCGGTATAGGTAGTGGTGGATTCCTCAGTTGGTTAGTTTTGGCTAATTTCAAAGTTTAAGATAGCACGCCTGTCGTGCGTTGTCAAGCAGAAATGACCAAGTTTATAAAGGCAAATTTTTCGATGCGAAAAATAATCTGTTCTTCTACAGGCTTCCATGCCGTAGGGAGTGTCGCCCCAACAACGAAATCTCTTTCGGAATTTCCGAAAACACCAAAACGCCTTGACAGATGTGACCGCAAGGCCTATTATGAAAAGAAAGAAGAACCGCCAAAAGGCGGCTTTTTCCGGCGAAAGGAGTTAGCTTAGACTAATTTCATGATTCTGAGGTGATCGTATGCGGAAGAATTATCTGATCGCAGCCTTTGAAAAAACGGCTGCAGAGCGTTTCCCTGCACAGGCCGCACAGCTGCTTGCTTCCATGCATCAGCGCATCGAAGCTCTGCGGGAGGACAACGCGGGAGCGTCCAAAGAAAAGTGGGAACACCTGGAAAGTCAGATCATGCCGGGCATTGCCATCTATGAGGTCCTGCAAACGGTCGTTTCCAAAGAAGAAGCCCTGCAGCTCATCCACGGCTATGTGAACGCTCATGCTCAGAAATACCATGCCCTGTTCAACCGCCTGCTGAAACTTCCGGGCCTGTACCACAAAATGCCCGGCATCTTTGCCAAGGGCGTGGAGGAAAAGTTTGGTTCCGCTGCCGGTTTTCAGGCCATCACCCACGAAGTCACAAAGGACGTGATCCGGTTTGATATGGTGCGCTGCCCCTATCACGATGCCTGTGTGCACTACGGCTGCCCGGAACTCTGCCGCTGTTTCTGCGACAGCGATGACATCACCTACGACGGTCTGCACCCGAAGCTGCTGTGGCACCGCACCAAAACGCTGGGCCGTGGGGACGATTGCTGTGACTTCGGGCTCCGGGTAACGAAATGAGGTGAAATGATGCAGGTTCTGGAATATGGAACGGAAAACCCAAAAATTCTGCTGTTTCTGCCCTGCACTGCGGAACCGGAATGGGTGTTCACTGAATCTGTGACTCTTCTGGCGCAGAATTATCATGTGCTGCAAGTCGTCTATGACGGCCACGGAGAAACGGGCGAAGATTTTATTTCTGTAGAGCATACCATAGACGAAATCACCAACTGGCTACACGAACACGGCATTCTCACACTGGATTCGGCCTATGGCTGCTCTCTGGGCGGTGCCTGTCTGACACGTCTGCTTGCACTGGGAGAAGTAACCGTGAAACAGGCCATCATTGACGGCGGCATCACGCCGTACCAGATGCCCGCATCGCTCCGCCGTCTTGCGTGTCTGCGCGACTTTTTGGGGTTCAAACTCCTTGCGGGAAGTCGAAAGCTTCTGGAAGCCGCCTATCCTCCGGAAAAATACACCCTGCCGGGCCACGACCCTGTAAAAGAATACGATGCCATGGAGCACTATCTGAAAGGCTATTCTGACCGCACCATCCGCAATATCTTCTGGTCCGGGAACAACTTCGCATTGCCTGAAACACCCGTGCAAACGGTCGGCTGCCTTACCTATTGGTACGGAGAAGCGGAGAAAAAATCCCGGCGCAGCAATATCCGCTTTATCAAGCGGTACTTCCCGCAGGTCCGCACCTGCTGCATTCCCGGCATGGAACACGCAGAACTTGTAATCATTCATCCGCAGGAGTTTTATCAGCGGGTCAACGAAACCTTTGAATACTGCTACAGGAGGAACGCATGATGTTTTGGCAAGTGATTCTGGAAGGGCTTGGTCTTGGGATTTTTCTGGTTCTGGTCTGTGCATTCGGCATCCGCAAGGGTCCTGTGGAGATGGTGCATATCTACGGCCCGGAAGTGCAGCAGAGGTGCCTCGAACTTGGCCTGACGACCCGTGAAAAGATGAAACACAACAGTCTGCTCTTCAAAAGCATCTGTATCCCCGGCTATATCGCCTATGTGCTGATTGCGGTCTACGCCGTCAACGGGGCGCGGGGCTTTGGGGCCGGTTTCTGGCAGCTGTTTGTGATTTTGTCTGTGATGAATCTCATCGACCGGTTCGGGGTGGACGAATTCTGGGTCTGCCATACCGATGCGTGGACGATTCCCGGCACAGAAGACCTGATGCCCTACATCACCGCAAAGGATAAACAGAAAAAGTGGCTTTTCGGCACGGTAGGCATGGCGGTCATTGCGTGCCTTCTTTCCGGAATTATGACACTGCTCATTCATTAAGCGGAGGGTATACAATGCAGTTTGAAACATTCGGCGACAAACAAAACCCTGCCATCCTGTTTTTTCATGCCATGGGCGTGACGGGAGCCAGCAGCGAACCGGTCGCACGGCACCTGCAGAATCGATATTTCTGCATTCTGCCCACATCCACCGTCTACTGTGCCGGGCAGACTTATCGCAGCAAGGCAGACGAGATCCGGCAAATCGAACAATTTCTGCAGGAGCAGGGCGTAACGCAGCTCAACCTTGTTGTGGCATCCTCCATTGGTGCAGACCTTGCTGCTGCATTTCTGGCGCAGACGCATCTCCCGGTGGAATATGCCTTTTTTGATGGCGGGCAGTTTGCACAGATCGGAAAAGCAACCCGCCGCATCATGACACCGTTTCTGTATCTGGCCATCAAAAGTCTGTACTGGTCCAAAGGAGGCACTCTGAAAAAGATCCTCTGGTGCGATGACGAATCCATCAAGCCGTATTTCATTGCGGCGGGCAAAGCGCTCCGTTACCAAAATCTGCGCCGTCAGCTGGCAGACAGCTTGGAAGACAAGCCTTTCCCGCCCCTGACGGAATCCCTGCAGCAGCGCAGCTATTTTGAATTTGGCAGCGTGGAAGATCATTTCAAATACCGGGATGCCGTGAAAAAAGCCTATCCGCAGGGGCATTTTCCGGTTTTTGAGGGCCATAACCATATGCAATATCAGATCAGTGACCCCGCAGGATTTGCCAATATGCTGGTTTCCATCATGGAGCAGGACAGCCTGCCTGAACTTCCGTTTGTCCGAAAAGGAGAACATTCCGATGAAATATAAAATCGAAAAGAACACCGTGCAGGAGACCCTCATCATCCCGCTTTATGCCCGGAAAGTGTGCTCAGAGCTCTACCCGACCCTCTACCGGGACGAAACCTCCATCCGGCTGCTGGATGAGATCGATTACGATTTTTCCGAAGCTGCGCAAAAATCCCGCAGTCTCATGCAGCGTTTCGGTGCACTGGAAGTTGCCATGCGCCAGAATGACCTTGCTTTTGAGGTGCGGGACTACCTGAAAGCTCACCCGAATGCGGCTGTGGTGAATCTGGGCTGCGGTCTGGACAGCACCGGGCGGGTCTGCGACAACGGCAGCTGCAAACTCTATAATCTGGACTTTCCGGATGTCATTGCGGTGCGGAACAAGCTGCTGCCCGCCGGAGAGCGGGAAGAAAACATTCCCGGTGACCTGAACGATCCGACAGCATGGCTTGGCAGGCTCGATTTATCCAATGGCGCCGTATTTTTTGCTTCGGGCGTGTTCTATTACTTCCTGAAGCAGCAGGTCAAGGCATTGGTGCTGGCTTTGGCGGACGCGTGCCCGGAGGGTGTTCTGGTATTTGACGCCGCGAATCAAACGGCGGTCAAGATGATAGCCAAAACTTGGCTCAAAGGCGCAAAGATCAAGGATGTGGGAGCTTATTTTGCCGTTTCGGATGCGAAAAACGAGCTTTCCCCGTGGGACAGCCGCCTGCACGTATCCAGCCGGGGCTATATGCTGGGTTACAGCAATCTGAAAGACCCTTCCGTCAGCGGTTTTTTCCGCTTTCTTGCCAAAATCGGCGACAACGGCATGAAAATGCAGATCGTGAAGATCGAATGGGGAATCTGATATGAAATATCTGGGGATGCCATTGGGTATGTGGGCTGTGTTTTCCAAATCCTTCCGGACACAGCTGATGGAGGTGTTCGGCTATGACGCCGATACCGCCGCGGAGGTCACCTGCAAAGCAAAACTCCGGTACCGGGAGATCATCTCCCGTCTGCCGGAGTTTGAAAAAGCCGACCGCTTCAAAATGAATCTTGTCAACTGCGCCATGCTGGGAGCCTTCATCCTCTCCATGCCGGAGCGGCCCGATGTGGAGCGGCTGACCGACTTCTATGCCAAGGCCATAATGACCGACCTCATGAAGTGGTTCTGCCGCCAAAGCGGGAAAAACAAGTTTACCGAAAAGGACATTGCCGGGATGAAAGCAACCGCCGCACTGCGGGCTGCCGACCGCAATCCCTATTCCTGGAACATGGAGTTTCTCCCCTACCCGGATGACAGCGGCTACGAAGCCCGCTTTTCCAAATGCGGCATCTGCACCCTGATGAAGGAGCTGGGCCTGTACGACCTGGCCCCGGCCCTGTGCCATCTGGACTACACCATGAGCGAAGCGGGCGGAGTCTCTGACTTTGTGCGGCAGTATACTCTTGCCTCCGGCGGGCCCTGCTGCGACTGCGGCTACAAAAAGAAACAGTAAACCGTTGAAAGGCATTCTTATTTTTTCCGGTATTCCCTTGGCGTCATGCCGAAGTGTGCCTTGAACGCCCGGTTGAAATAAGATAAGTTTTCAAACCCGCACCGGGAAGCGATGGTCAGCACCGTTTCATCCGTAGTGTGCAGTGCTTCGGCGGCGGCGTTCAGGCGGTATTCATTCAGAAATGTGACGAAGCTCTGGCCTGTCATCTGCCGGAACCACCGCATAAAGTGGCTGTCGCTGCAGGAGCAGACCTCAGCGGCATCTGCCACCCGGAGTTCTTCGGCATAGTGGGCAGAAAGCCATTGCAGAACCGTTTTCAGCCGCCGGGTGTCGGCGGTCTCTGCGGGGAGCTGCTGCTTTCCTTGTGCAATCAGCAGCGCCAGAAAGCACAGCAGCTCACCTTTGATGACCAGCTCATAGCCGGGGCGTTTGGCACGGTTGGCATCTTCCACTTCCCGCAGGCAGGCAGCGGCGGGAAGATAGCACAGGTCATTTGGAGTCAGATGGCCGGTCAATGCCAGCCGCCCGCTTTGCAGCGGAAGGATGTACTTTTCCGCGCACAGGTCTCCCGCACCGCCCAGAAGTTCCAGTTCAAAGATGATGTTCTCGTACTCCATGGACTGTCCATCGGCCTGCCGCAGAGCGTGAAGAGTTCCGGGGGCAAACACAAAGATATCCCCCATGCGGGCCGGGCAGGTCACCGCACCCATCTGCACCAGCCCCGCACCCCGCTTGACAAAGACCAGCTCCATGCTGTCGTGCCAGTGGAGCGCCACCTGCGGGAAATCCCCCGGGATGGTGCAGGGGTAGATATTGAACGGAAACCGCACGGCTCCGTGCTGCTTGGTTTCCTGCAAAGAAGCCTGATTTTGCATCATTCCACCTCCTGATGATTGGATTGTACCACATTCCGCATCAATTCAGCAAGATTTTGCGTGTTTTGTGTGGTATATCTTGAAGCAGAGATGTCAAACCTGCTTTTCGTATCAAAGGAGGATTCGTTTATGAACTTCACCGAAGCTTTACAGAATCTCACCGGCAAGCCGCTGGCCGGCTGCACGAATCAGGAACTGTACCTTGCTCTGCTGGAACTCGTCCGGCAGAAGAGTGCAGACCGTGTGCAGCCCGTCACCGGCCGCAAGCTTTACTATATCAGTGCCGAGTTCCTTATCGGCAAACTGCTGTCCAACAACCTCATCAATCTGGGGCTGTACGATGAGGCCCGGGACGCTCTGGCCGCTGCCGGCAAGAACCTGTCCGACATCGAAGAGGTGGAGCCGGAGCCTTCTCTGGGCAACGGCGGTCTGGGTCGTCTGGCTGCCTGCTTCCTTGATTCGCTGGCGACTTTGAACCTGCCCGGCGACGGCGTGGGCCTGCGGTATCACTTCGGCCTGTTCCACCAGTCCTTTGAGGACGGTGTACAGAACGAGAAACCCGACCCGTGGCTGACTGCCCACAGCTGGGCTGAAAAGACCGACATCACCTACCCGGTGCAGCTGGCGGGCAAGGAGTACACCGCCCGGCTGTACAAGCTGGCCGTCACCGGCTACGAGGGCCGCACCAACACCCTGAACCTGTTCGACCTTGACACCATCGATGAGAGCATCGTTCACGACGGCATTGCCTTTGACAAGACCGCCATTGATAAAAACCTGACCCTGTTCCTCTACCCGGACGACTCCGACGAGGCGGGCCGCCGCCTGCGGGTGTATCAGCAGTATCTGATGGTTTCCGCCGGTGCTCAGCTGATCCTCGCTGAGTGCGCTGCCCGCGGCTGCGATTACCACGATCTGGCCGACTACGCCGCCATCCAGATCAACGACACCCACCCCAGCATGGTCATCCCGGAACTCATCCGTCTGCTGGGCGAAAAAGGCATCGAATTTGAAGAGGCCGTAGACATCGTCACCAAAACCTGTGCCTACACCAACCACACCATTCTGGCCGAGGCACTGGAAAAGTGGCCCCGCGCCTATCTGGATGCCGTGGTGCCGCAGCTGATGCCCATCATTGAGAAGCTGGATCAGCTGGCCCGCACCCGCACCAAGGACGAGAGCCTTGCCATCATCGACAAGGACGACCGGGTGCACATGGCCCACATGGACATCCACTTCACCCACTCCACCAACGGCGTGGCCGCCCTGCACACCGAGATCCTGAAAAATTCCGAGCTGCATGGCTTCTATGAGCTGTACCCGGAAAAATTCAACAACAAGACCAACGGCATCACCTTCCGCCGCTGGCTGCTGGAGTGCGACCCGCGCTTGACGGCTGAACTGGAAAAGCGCATCGGTTCCGGCTTCCGCAAAGATGCCTCCGAGCTGGAAAAGCTGCTGGCCTTCGCGGATGATGAGACCGTCCTGAATGAGCTGACCGCCGTGAAGAAGGCCAACAAGGAAGCACTGGCCGACTGGCTGCTGCGCACCCAGAACGTGAAGGTAAACACCGAGGCCGTGTTCGACATCCAGTCCAAGCGTCTGCACGAGTACAAGCGCCAGCAGCTGAACCTGCTGTACCTCATCCACCAGTATTATGAGATCAAGGCCGGCCACCTGCCCGCCGCCCCGCTGGTGAGCATCTTCGGCGCAAAAGCCGCCCCGGCCTACACCATTGCAAAGGACATCATCCACGCCCTGCTGACCCTGTCCAAGGTCATTGCCGCCGACCCGGAAGTGTCCAAGTGGCTGCAGGTGGTGTTCGTTGAAAATTACAATGTCACCGCCGCCGAGAAGCTCATCCCGGCCTGCGACCTCTCCGAGCAGATCAGCCTTGCCTCCAAGGAAGCCTCCGGCACCGGCAACATGAAGTTCATGCTGAACGGTGCGCTGACGCTGGGCACCATGGACGGCGCCAATGTGGAAATTTCTCAGCAGGTAGGCGAAGAGAACATCTATATCTTCGGCCAGACCTCCGATCAGGTCATCCACCGTTATGCCGCCGGCGATTATGTCGCCGCTCAGTGGTACGAGGGCGACCCCAACATCCGCCGGGCCATCGACTTCCTCACCGGGCCCGAGATGCTGGCTGCGGGTCATGCCGAGAATCTGACCCGCCTGCACGATGAGCTCATCCACAAGGACTGGTTCCAGACCCTGCCGGACTTCAATGCCTATGTCGTCCGCAAGGGGCAGGCGCTCAGCGACTATGCCTGCGACCCCATGGGCTGGCGCAAAAAGTGCCTTGTGAACATCGCCAAGGCCGGCATGTTCTCCTCTGACCGCACCATTGCCGAGTATAACCGAGACATCTGGCATCTGGGCAAGTAATCTTTTTTGAACCTGCGTTTCCCGATCATTTTCTCTATAAGCTGCTGCACGTTCTGCCGTGCGGCAGCTTTTTTCGTGCTGTTCCGCGCACAGGCTTTGCCGGACACAGCAACCGCTCGACCTTCGTTTTACGGCTTGCTTTTGTTCAGAGCAATTTTCCGGTCAGCCCAGTGCTACGTCCAGAACCATCATCAGGCTGAAGCCGACCGCAAAGAACACGGTGCCGATATCGGAGTGCTCTCCCTGCGACATTTCCGGGATGAGTTCCTCCACCACCACATACAGCATGGCACCAGCAGCAAAACTGAGCAGGTACGGCAGGGCCGGAACGATGACGCTTGCTGCCAGAATCGTCAGTACTGCGCCGATGGGTTCCACGATGCCGGACAGCACCCCGCCCCAGAAAGCACGGCCTTTGCTCATTCCCTCTGCCCGCAGCGGCATTGAAATGATGGCTCCCTCCGGAAAATTCTGGATGGCAATGCCCAGCGAAAGGGCCAGCGCACCGGCCGCTGTGATCTGCGCCGTGCCGGATAAGTAACCCGCATAAACCACGCCTACGGCCATTCCCTCCGGAATGTTGTGCAGGGTGACGGCCAACACCATCATCGTGGTGCGCTGCAGCTGGCTGTGAGGGCCTTCGGCCTGCTGGCTGTTTCGGTGCAGGTGCGGGATGATGTGATCCAGCAGCAGCAAAAACAGGATGCCCAGCCAGAACCCCACCGCTGCCGGGAAAAATGCAAGCTTGCCGAGGGTCGCCGACTGGTCCATGGCGGGGATCAGCAAACTCCAGATGGACGCCGCCACCATCACGCCTGCCGCAAAACCGGTAAGGGCACGCTGGATATGATCTCCCAACGACTGCTTGAGAAAAAACACACTGGCTGCTCCCAGCGAAGTACCCAAAAACGGGATCAGGATCCCGTAAAATGCATCTGTCATATACTCAGCTCCTATTGTCAGTTTGCTGGTTAGTTACGAATAACCTCAGGAGAAGTATAGCGCATTTTTCGTCTGCCGTCAATGAGATGAGCCGTATAAGAGAGCCGTTCTCTTGACTTTCTCCCATTCTAAGAGTAGGATGGTGCTGCAAAAAACGAGAATTCAAAAGAGGGATTTACAATGCAAGTCAGTCTTTTGTTAATGCAGCAGATCACACAGTTGTTCCTGATTCTGCTGATGGGATATGCCGTTGTCAAAACAGGATTGCTGAAAGCATCGGACAGCAAAGTCCTGTCCGTGGTCTTTGTCTACCTTGTCATGCCTTGTGTGGTGCTGAATGCCTTTCAGATCGATGATACTCCGGAGATCCGCTCCGGGCTGCTTTTTTCCATGGGGATTGCTGTGGGGATGCACGTTGTGCTCCTGCTTCTGAACGCCCTGTTCCGCAAGCCCCTCAAACTGGACGCCGTGGAACAGGTCAATATTATTTACAGCAATGCCGCTGCACTGGTCATTCCTCTGGTACAGGCCTTGCTGGGCGAACAATATGTCGTTTACTCCTGCGCCTTTGTGATCGTGCAGCTGGTACTGCTCTGGACCCATGCCAGCGCCTGCCTGCAGGGTTCTGCCCGGTTGGAATGGAAAAAACTCCTCACCAATGTCAATTTGATCGCCATTGCAGCAGGTGCACTGCTGTACCTGCTGCACATCACGCTGCCGGCTCCGATTACCAGTACGCTGAGCAGTGTCGGCAATATGATCGGGCCTATGGGAATGCTGCTGGCTGGCATGGCCATTGCCGAAGTACCGTTAAAAAAAGTTTTCTGTACCCCGCGCAACTATCTGCCGGTGGTCCTGCGTCTTTTGGGCGTTCCTCTGGTCATTGTCCTGCTGCTCTGGGCAGTCCGTGCTTCCAGCTGGATCCCGGACGGAAAATCCATCCTGATGACGGTTTATCTCTCTGCCATTACGCCCGCCTGTGCAACCGTCACTTCCATGGCACAACTATATGACCGGGATGCTTCTCATTCCAGCGCAATCTATGTTCTGAGCACCTTGCTTTCCATCCTGACAATGCCGCTGATGATTGGCCTGTTTGAAGCATTGCTCTAAGCTGCAAAGCAGATGACCTTGATAGAAGTGGCTTTTATACTTCTGGCTTATTACCTACTTCGTCCAGATACGCATTCAAGAATTCCGCTGCAAGGCTGTTGGGACGGATATTTTCTCTGGCTTCCTGCGGAGCAAACCACTTGCAACGGTCCACCTCGTGGTTGATATGTAGTGTTTTTGCGGTTCTGACAAAGGCGGTAAAGTTGCACATCAGCGTGTTGGACGGCTCAAAGAACTTGGTGCGGTTGAATCGGATGCGTTCCACTTCCAGCCCGGTTTCTTCCCGGACTTCCCGTACTACAGCATGTTCTTCCGCTTCACTGCGGTTCACATACCCGGCCACCAGAATATAAGAGGGCTTGCCGTACTGCTGGATGAGCAGGATTTTCCCAGTTTCCTCATCTACAACGATCATGCTGACTGCCACATTGTACAGAGGGAAACGATATTGCTGGCATTTCGGGCAGTACGGTACGATGCCCTCTTCTTCCAGCTCTTTTTCAATCAACTCCGTGCCGCATTCAAAGCAATGCTTCTGTATCATTTTGTTGTTACACCCCAAACACTGTTTTGGTCAGCCGGATACCTGCCGCCGTTTTCATGGTGTGCTCCATAAAGGTTCGGATCGCCTGCTGACTGTACCCACTTTCGGACGCATTGACGATATAATCTGCCTCAATCAAAATCTGATAATCCACGCCATCGATCTGTGCAGGGCTGTGGTGGTGCCCTACCAGATAAGCCACCCGGTCGATCTGCGCCGCCGTCATGCCGGTATCGGCCAGAAACTCCCGCACCAGCGGGGCACCCTCCTGTTCCTGATACTTGCCGTTTGTGTTACCGTACTTTTTGCGGCAGAGCGGGCAGGCAATATCATGAGTGATTGCCGCCACTTCCAGAACAAACTGCGTGTCTGCGTCCAGTTTTTCCAGTTCACCAATGGTTTTGGCATACGTCCACACGCAGCTCAGGTGCGTGATATCGTGAATATTTCCTTCGGAAAAGGCGATCATCTTTTCCATGATCTGTGCAATGTTCATCATTTGTTGATTCTCCTGTTATGATAAATTTTGATGCAGCTCCATAAACTTTGATTATTCTGTTCAAACAATACCCGTCAGTGCCACCGCTACCAGCAGCGAGGGCAGCAGATTCGCCACTTTGATGGTTCTGGGCCATACCAGATTGATGCCCACACAAAAAATCAGAATATTTCCCACCAGCGAGATATTGTTCAGCACAGCGTCCGTCATAAAGCCGGAAAGTACCACGGCAAGGGCTGTCATTGTGCCTTGCAGCACTGCCACCGGAATAAATGAAAACACGCAGCCCTTGCCCATAGAGGATGCCATGATCAGCACAATGATAAAATCCAGGATTGCTTTTGCAACCAGTGTGGAGTGGTCGCCATAGATGCCATCCTGAATGGAGCCAATGACCGCCATCGCTCCGATGCTCACCGTCAGAGATGCCGACACGAAACCGTTAACGAACTGGTTGTCGCCGTCACTGCCGGTTTTGTGTTTGAGCCATTCGCCAAAGCGTTCAAATTGTGCGTCCAGATCAATGAGTTCTCCCAGCAGCGCACCCAACGCCAGCGATAAAATCATGACCATGGAGCCGTCGGTGCTCAGCGTTCCGTCCGGCTCAATGGTCAGCATCTTGGAGAGCGTACCCGCCGCTCCCAGAAACACCACAGAAAAGCCCGTAGCTTTGATGATCGTATCCTGATATCGCTCTTTCAGAAAGCGTTTGAACAGGATACCCAGCACGCCGCCCACCAGAATGGCCAGCGCATTGATGATCGTTCCCAATCCCCGCATTTTTTCTTTCCTCTCTATCATCGTTGCGTTCCTATTCTACCACGCTTTTTCCCTGCCGAAAAGATGTCAGAACATAAAAAGCCCCCGAAGAGCCTTTTACGGTTCTCCGGAGGCAAGTTCTATGCGCCGGCGTTCCTCACACCGATGCACAAACGTTATTCGATTTCGGTAAGCGCCAGCATTTACTAAACAAATTTGTTTAGTAAATCTATCTTCAGCTATTCTCTTTTTACGAGATTCACCTGCTAGATGTGGCTTGCTGATTTTCCAGTATCAGAATAGTATCACACAACCAGAGGAATCTCTGTGAGTATTATAACGTATTCACGTTCAGGATGCAACTATCTTTTAAGCGGCAACCCTGCTTTTTATCGGTACTATGTACAAATCACTTACACTCCTTCTTCATCGCAGAATAGCCGATGAGAACGGTCCACACATAGGCGCAGGTCTTGGGGATCATCAGCATACCGATCATGGGGATGGTATTGGACCAAAGAACAACGGGAATGTAGAAACCGAAGCTCAGCACGATGGTCAGCCACATCCAGCGGAAAGCCGAGTCGTTATACTCCTTGGCACTGCGGTAGAACAGCACGATGATCAGCAGGCCCATCAGTGCAAAAGGAATATTACGGTAAATGCCCCAGGACAGTGGGGATTCGGCACTCAGCCACTGATTCTGCGGCATCATGCACAGGATAACACGCACGGCAGCTAGACCGTAGACGGCGGCGGTCAGGCCATTGTTACCCTTGACCCGGTAGCGCTCACGCCAGACATAGTACAGCAGCACATAAAAGACAGTCATTGTCACAGAGGTGATCCACTTACCCAGACCCAGGGGAACGGTAAAGTTTTCAAGACCCGTGGTGCACAGAGCCAGAGCACGGGGAATCAGATGGAACGAGTCGCCGGCACCCAGAATGACAGCCATCAGTCCGAACAGCTTGAACTGGTGGTTGCCCTTGCAGCCACGAATCATCAGGATACCGATGGTGATGACGGATACCAGATACACAGCATCAAAAACAGTTTCTACGATTGCTTGCATAGTTGATTGCTCCTTGTCGATAGATTAAATTTATTGTAACACTGCATTTTTGCAGGGCCTCCTTAGTTTTTACGGTCATCAAGGGCTTGCTTGGCAAAGTTGCATCCAAAGCATAGTACATTGTTGAGTGAACAGCGTTCAATTTGGACGTTATAAAATTCCCACAGCATTGTGGGAAGAAAATGCGGTCAATATAAGGTTCTACGCACAATTTCCAGCACAGCAGTGGGGTCGTAGTCCTGCCGCAGCAAGGCAGACAACATAAGCGAAAACAGAACATCGGCAAATTTTTCAACGGTGAATTGCGCGTTAAAAGCGTCCGGACGGATTTTGGTATCCTGTTGCAGCACCGTGCACAGGCCGTTTAAGATATGGTGCCAGATTTTCTGCATGTGCCGTTTGCCATCGGCCTTGTCCTCCCGCATAAAACCGAGAGAGTGCAGTGTGAAGAATCCAGGATACTGCTCATAGCCGTAGGCCATGCGCTCGTACATCCATTTGACACAGGTCTGCACGTCCTGAAATACAGCTTCGTCCTGCGGGCGGTGGAAAATTTCACACCAGACGCTCTCGACCGTGGCACTGATAAGCTCAGCCTTGGAGTCATAATAGTTGTAGATAGAGCCGACCGAGACACCGCATGCCGAGGCGACAGAACGGATACTGACTGCCGCCCAGCCCTTTTCCCTGATAAGCTCACGGCTGTTTTTTAAGATATCTTCCTTGGAAGTTACGATTGTATTCATGTGGTCACCTTCAATATGAACAGTGTTCATTTTTATTATACTGCCCGTCCCCACTTTGTCAAGAGGATTTCATAAAAGGTTTATATTTTTGTGGTTATCCCTTTAAGCCAGATTCGCGGATGGAAAATATGAATCAGTTGAAAGTTTACAAATCAAACACAGGTTTGCTACATTGGCTACACATAATGATTAGCAATCGTTTATATGTACAGAGCCCCCCGCCAACTCCGCTGGCGGGGGGCTGCTATGCTGTTCTACCTTACAGCTCTATGCTGTTCTGCCTGCTCTTCTTCTGGCTTCTATCTGCGGTCTGCTCTTGCTCCCTCATAATCTCAGGATGCCATTCATTCTCGATTCTCGCAGAGAACAACACGCAGAGCGCATAACAACTCCGGCTCTTTCACTCTATCCATAAGACGCAAAAAGCCCCCGAAGAGCCTTTTACGGTTCTCCGGGGGCAAGTTCTATGCGCCGGTATTCCTCACACCGATGCACAAACGTTATTCGATTTCGGTAAGCGTCAGTGTTTACTAAACAAATTTGTTTAGTAAACCTATCTTCAGCTATTCTCTTTTCATGAGATTCCTGTGCTGGATGTGGCTTGCTGATTTTTCAGTATCAGGATAGTATCACGCCACCAGTGGAATCTCTGTGAGTATTATAACGTATTCACGTTCAGGATGCAACTACCTTTTAGCCATGTCGTATACAAAGTACAGAATGGTAGTTTACACGCAACAATAAAAAGTGTATTATAAAGTTATACCATAGTAAACCATGAAAACCGTACGATTTATGTTGATGGCTAGAGGAGAATGAAAAATGACAGACAAGGACATCTACTTGTGGAGAGCGACCATAAAAACTGGAAGCCAAGATGGTAAAGCGTTTGAATTCTGCCTGAAAAACAATATTCTAGGCGTAGGCTGGTGCTTACGAGATTCAAGTGATCAGCCCTATACCCCGGCTTCAATTGAAGAATGCGAGGAAAAAGGACGCGACCAGTATGATTCCAGCCGCGGTTTTGTGGTGTCTATTCACGCTCTAAAAGAGATGGCTGTCGATGATCTGATTTGGACACGCCATAACGGCATTTATTATCTGTGCCGGGTTCTGAGTACATGGAAATATAACTGTGATGCTGCTCATGTCTATGAGGATGTGATCAACTATGTGGATGTCGAATTCCACGAGATCGGCACAGTTGAGATGGTGCCCGGAAAGGTTGTAAACAGTTTCCGAGCCAGTTCGGCATTGCAAAGGATAACTGGCGATATCCAACTGAGATATTCGGAACACCTGTACAATACGATTACTGGCACACAATTCTACCCGGATTGCGCAATCAAGAGAGATGAAATTCTGGATTTCCTTCAGCCGGAAGATGTGGAAGAAGCAGTTAGTCTGTATTTGCAGATGGAGAAAAACTATCTGATCTATTCCAGTACAAACAAACTGGATACCCAGACCTATGAACTCGTTGCTGTGGCCAAAGACGGAAGCCACAAGGCGTATCCTCAGGTCAAGACAGGGAATGTCTCACTTGATGGTGACAACTATAGAGAATTGACTGCCAATGGAGATCGTGTTTTCTTGTTTACGGTGAATGGCGAGTATAGAAACACGGCCGGAATGGAAATCATTGATAAAAAGGCTTTGATTGATTTTATATACGGGCATAAGAGTGTTATGCCCGGCAGAATCAAGCAGTGGCTATAATCCATGCCTCTCATACTTATACCGATATCTTTACAGGGTTTTATAGGCAATAATAAAAGGCCATTGTCGCGAGCTGAAATAGCTTTGCGACAATGGCCTTTTAACAATGATGTCCTACCTTACAGCTCTACGCTGTTCTGTCTGCTCTTTTTCTGGTTCTTATCTGCGGTCTGTTCCTGCTCCCTCATAAACCCAATGACTTGCTGCATCTTTTCGGCACCGAAATAGTTCCACACGCGTCCAAAATCACGCTTCATCGCATAGAGCTGCGAGTTTTCAGCCTCCACCTGTTCCAACTGCCGGCTCAGATGGCAGGTAGCCTTCTTCTCATCCTGATAGAAGTGCTGGTACTTATCCCGTTCGTCCTTGACCTCCCAATACTTCCGATGGAGGGCAAAGAGCACATTCACCAGCTTCCTGATCAGCGGCATGGCTTTCTTCTCCCGGTAACTCTTGGCAGTTTCAAACGTAGCTGCTTCCGGCACCCATTCCTCTGGCCGCTGGGAATACTGCGCTGACAGGCTTTCCAGCCCCTCCATGATAGGAGCCAGTTTGTTCAGCTTCTGGCTCTGCTTCTGATAGGTCAGCTCCGCTTTCTGCACCCGCTGTTCGGCGGCTTCTACGGCTGTCTGCGCCGTTTCCAGCTGCCCCTGCATCTCGGTCAGGTCTGTTTGACACTCCTGCTTAGCGGCTTCCAGTGCAGCAACCTCTTTGCCGCGCTCCTGCTTCTTGAAGTCCAGCACAGACAGGTGCTCTTCGTGGGTGCCTTTCTGCTCCCACTCGATACCGTGCCGCTCCATCACAGCGGCAAGCTGCTCTTTCTCGGCATTTATCCACTGGTTCAACTCGGATTCCCGTTTGGAACCTCCTGCAAAGCCCAAGGCTTTCAACGCCTGTTTCAAGGACACTTTGGTGTCCAGCCCTTTGCCTTTCCAGCCAGATACATATGGCACAAAGTCGATGTGCAGATGGGGCGTGGCCTCGTCCATGTGGAGGAACGCTCCGAACACCCGCAAGGTTGGGTTACGCTCTTGAAACCCCTGCATATACTCGTCCAGCAGTTTCTTTGCCAGTGCGCCGTTCTCGGTCTGGATACCCATATCATCCTTGTTGCCGATTTGGACAATCAGTTCATGGAAGAGCTTTTCCTGCTTGCCTGTCCGCAGGTGCTCATAATAGTCGGTGATACAGCGGTCTTTCCGCTTCTGCTTGGCGTTGTAGCGGTTCACTGCCTCGTCAAACAGTTCGTGGTACACCTTCTGAATCGGCTCATCCCGGTACACGACATTCAAGCTGCTGCGCTCTGGGTCTACGTTTTCAGCGGTGAAACTTCTCCGGTTATGGTTGAGGGAGCCGGGACCCCGCATTGCTGAAATGGTTCTTTTCAATCGCACGTCCTTTCTCTGTGGAAGTAACTGGTGCCGGACACGGTACAGGCTTTGTTACTTTCGCCGAAAGTAACGCAAAAGCACTTTTGACAGACGTTCCGTCCATCAAAAGATGCCTTTGCGCCCTGCCGGGGGCTTCCGTCTGCGGACGGGGTTTCGCTGCACCTCGCCGCTGCCCTGTCCAACACCATCTTCCTGCCTAATTGCTTCTCACAGGAGCGTGTCACGCTCCTGTCCTCTGCCAATAGAGGGAATCACCAGCGGAAGCTCTCTGGTACCCCTCGCCTGTCCAGATACTCCTGCCGAGCCTGTTCCCGCTGTTCCTTGGTGGGTGCTGTCTTGTACTGGGCATACAGTTCATGTCGCAGCATCGCGTCCAGTTTTTGCTCCAAACCCTGCTCAATAACCTCTTCGTACTCATTTTCGCCGCTCAGATGATATTTCAGCAAAGCAACGAAAAGTTCCTGCGAAATCTGCACATTTTTCATCATTATCACCATCCCGTGTCGGTTGTGTCGATTGTGACGGTATTTTACATAGTAGCAAAAATACCGTCACAACCGTCACGAATCGTCACGCGCCAGAATTTTCCAGTGTCAATTTGACCACTCTACCCTCATGGGTGCGCCTGCTTTCGTACCGGATTCCGTAGTCGTTGTAGAGCCTGTCGGCACTCACGTTCAGCTTCCGGGTCAGGATGTTTGCCTGTATCCTCACACCCGACAGACGTTCCATCAACTCCGTGGGCGTCCCGCTCCACTCTGGCTGTTCCGGGGTGAGCACCTTTGCCACCGCTTCGAGAAGCGGGTCGGGCGGCAGTTTCCAGAGTTCTGTTTCGGCTCCTTGGAACTCCCACACGCAGCGTTCCCGGTTGAACTCCAACGTCAGCTCTTGGTCTGGCTGGTCGCGTCCTACGATGTCCAGCAGAGCGGTGTTGTCAGTGCGCCGCTTCTTCTGCATGATGAACGCTCCATCCGCTGCACCCAACAGGCCGTTGGTGCCAGAGATCATATCAAAGCTGTCCTCCGCTTCCATCTTCCGTGTGTGGTGAACCACCAGCAGGCAGATGCCGTACCTGTCGCTAAAGGCTTTCAGCTTGGTCACAATCTCATAGTCGCTGGCGTAGCTGTATCGGTCACCGCCGATCTCCCGCACCTTCTGCAAGGTGTCGATGATTATGAGCCGCACATCCGGATGTTCTCGGATAAAGCCTTCCAACTGCTGGTCAAGCCCTTCGCTCACGGACTTGGCCTGTGTTGCGAAGTAGAGGTTGCTCGTTTCCTCCACTCCGAACATCCGGGAGAGCCGCCGCTGCAATCGGGCGTAATCATCTTCCAGTGCCAGATAGAGGACTGTCCCCTGATGCACCTCGTACTCCCACAGCGGAAGCCCCATTGCCACATGGTAGGCAAGCTGCCCCATGAAGAAGGATTTGCCAACCTTAGGCGCACCTACGAAGAGGTAGGTGCCGCTGTACAGCAGGTCGTTCACGATGGGCTTCCGGGGTGGATAAACCGTGTCGTACAGTTCAGTCATTGATACCGTGTTCAGCCCGAAATTGTTTGACTTTTTCGCGGCTTGCAGATTGATTTGCTTCTCCGAATTTGCTATAATATTAGTGCTAGTTTTACTTGACGGCTGTACCGCATCTGCGCCAACAGATGCACCCGGTACGGTCGTTTTTCTATTGTCTGTCATTTGCTTTCCTCCTTGGATTCATCCAACGTCAGAGCTTCCATTCGTAGATTCAGCTCTTTCGGTGGCCCTCGGAGGGGTACTGTCCTGACCTGTCCCATACTCACGCCCCCTTTCGCTCCATGTCCAGCTTTTGAGCCATCTCCTGCTGCTTTGAGGGGAAGAGGTGTGCGTATTTGTAGGTGATGTTTACGCTCTCATGTCCTACCCGGTCAGCGATTGCCAGAGCGGAGAAGCCCATCTCTATCAGGAGTGACACATGGGAGTGCCCTTACGGTATAATTACGACAAACCGGAAAAACCCCGTATATCAAGGGTTTTCGGTTATCTGGCAAGGTTTTTCATCCTTTTCCAAACCGAAAAATCGAGCCGCGAAGTAGTTATATCGTAGGGGGTGTTATAGTAACGACAAAAATAAAATACTGTTTGGGCGGGCTGTCAGCCCGTCCGAGAAATCAGGACATTTCCTCTGAAAAGAAGAAATGTCCTTTTTTGTACCCAAAATCAGATGCCGACAGGAGGAACACAATGCCTGAAAAAACCGTGCAGAAGGAATCGGGCAAAAAGCCCGCGCCATCCAAAAAGCCGAAACCGCAGCAGGAAGTAGTTGTTCAGATTCCGCTCTCTGAGCTGCATCCGTTCCCGGATCACCCCTTTCAGGTGCGGGAGGATGCGTCCATGCAGGAAACCGCCGAAAGCGTCAAGGAATACGGCGTCCTCGTCCCCGCGCTGGCACGGCCACGGGAGGACGGCGGTTATGAGCTGATTGCAGGCCACCGCCGCAAACACGCCTGCGAGCTGGCAGGACTGGCCACCATGCCGGTTATTGTCCGTGACATTGACCGGGACGCTGCCACCATTATCATGGTGGACAGCAACCTTCAGCGGGAGAACATTCTCCCCTCCGAACGCGCCAAAGCCTACAAGATGAAGATGGAGGCCATCAAGCGACAGGGCGCACGGACGGATCTGACTTCGCCGAAAATTTCGGCGAAGTTCCGCAGCGATGATGA
>JBNMHZ010000011.1:0-74137 GCA_050873025.1 Faecalibacterium sp.
ATTGCCCTGCGGGCAACAGGGGCCCACCCCAGCGGACGGTCCTCGGAGAAACTCCCGGCACGCTGGCCTATACCACAAAAACCAGAACAAGGCCTGCCCCCGAAGGAACAGGCCCTGTTCTGTTTTATGATGAAGTATGGAGAATGGCGCTCTTTACGCCTTTATTGTAGCGTACGCAGCGGTGGAACCGCTATCGGTTTTGTGCCCGTCTGTATCAATATCCTGCCATTTTGCCCGGTAGGCAGTGGGCGAACAGCCAAAATGCTGCCGGAATTGCGCCCCGAAGTAGCTGCTGCTGCCAAGGCCGCACCGCTGGGCAATGTCGGTGACGGTCAGCTTTGTCTGGAGGAGCAATTGCCCCGCCATCTGCAGCCGGATGCTTCGCAGGTAGTCCGAGGGAGTGGTGTGCAGGCAGGCACCAAAGCAGCGGTAGCATTCCCGCTCACTGCAGAAAGCTGCTGCGGCGATCTGGGCCACGGTCAGCTTTTCGGCTGCGTGGGCGGTCATGAACAGGATCATCTGCTTCACCTTGTCGCTGGCCGAGCTGCGCTCCGGCGCGGCGGGTTTCAGCTGCGGCAGCTGCTGCGCAAAGGCCAGCCAAACCTCACTGAGCAAAGCCTGCAGGCGCAGCTCATAGCCAAAGGCTGCTTCGTCCAGATACAGGCTCTGGCGCAGCTGCTCCAGCGTTTTGGCCTGCTGCGGGTCCTGGGGCGAAAGGGCCAGCAGTTCCAGCCCGGGCCGCTGCACCAGCGGGGAAATATAGCGCTGTTCCAGCTGCCCGCCCGGAATGCCGGCCAGAAGTTCCGGCTCAAACAGATGCAGCTTTGCGGTGGTGCCATTTTCCAGCGACTGGGTGCGGTGCAGCACATTGCTGTTCACCATGCCGCCGCTGCCGGCCCGGAACAGCCGCTGCCCGCCGGGCGTATGGTAGACGAGGGCACCCTTTTCCACATAGAACAGCTCCATGCTTTTGTGCCAGTGCCAGATGCAGCCAACCGGGCCGTCCGGCAGCAGCACATGGCTGCAGATGTGCGGGAACTGCGGCGAGAACCCGGGCAGGCGCTCTTCCTGGCTGCCGGGGT
This sequence comes from Faecalibacterium sp., assembly GCA_050873025.1. Taxonomy (GTDB): domain Bacteria; phylum Bacillota; class Clostridia; order Oscillospirales; family Ruminococcaceae; genus Faecalibacterium. The sequence continues at coordinate 1,083 of JBNMHZ010000011.1, forward strand.
ACAGGTCGATATCGGAGGAACGGATGATGAGCATGGCGTGGGCCTCCTTTCCGGTACTGTTGGTTCTAGTATAACGGGAAAAAGATATTGCTGCAAGGGCAGTGTACCGGTAATTTCTCCTCGGACAGCCCGGGACCCAAGTCCCGCCCCAACGCTTCGCGCCGGGGCCCCACCTCCCGGAAGTCCTCGGAGAAACTCCCGGCACGCTGCCCGGGAAGGGGGGCAAGGCATCCGGCAAAGGATTTTTGCTGTATCTTTAGTCCACCTATGGTATAATTCGGAAAGAGAAACATATCGTTTGAGGAAGGGGAATGTGCATGAAAAAGCGAACGCTCGTGCGGGATGCCGCCGTGATGCTGCTGGCCCTGTGCGCCGCCTATGCCATGGTGATGCTCACGCAGGCCGTCATGGGCCGCATCGAGGGCGTGGCCATGCTGATCTTTATGCTGGCGGTATTCATCACGTCTATTTATACAGAAGGTTACGTGTGGGGCGTGGCGGCATCGCTCATCAGCGTGCTGGCTGTGAATTTTGCCTTCCTCTCGCCGTATTTCGCCTTCAACTTTACCCTGTCGGAAAACCTCTTCTCTGGCCTTGTGATGCTGGTGGTGTCCACCATGACCAGCACCCTGACCACCCGCGTCAAAAAGCAGGAACAGCTGCGCATGGAAAGCGAGAAGGAGAAAATGCGGGCGAACCTCCTGCGCGCCGTCTCCCACGACCTGCGCACGCCGCTCACCTCTATCTACGGTGCCTGCTCCACCGTTATTGAAAACTATGACTCTCTGGATAAAGCCAAAACGATAAAACTTCTCGGCGAAGCCTGCAGCGATGCCCAGTGGCTGACCCGTATGGTGGAGAACCTGCTCTCGGTCACCCGCATCGACAGCGAAAAGGTCACCGTGCAGAAAACCCCCACCGTGCTGGATGAACTGCTGGATACGGTGCTGGTCAAGTTCCGCAAGCGGTACCCGGATATCCCGGTGCAGCTGGAAACGCCGGACGCCTTTATCGTGATCCCCATGGATTCCATGCTCATCCAGCAAGTCCTGATGAACCTTTTGGAAAACGCCGCCCTCCACGCCGAGGGCATGACAAAGCTGACCTTAAAGGTGTTCACGGTGGGCAGCCGCGCGGTGTTTGAGGTGACGGACGACGGCTGCGGCATCCTGCGGGACCGGCTCAAAAAGCTGTTCTCCGGCACCGGCGGCCCCGACCCGGATGCCCCGGCGGACAGCCGCAAGCACGGCATGGGTATCGGTCTTTCGGTGTGTGCGGCCATCATCAAGGCCCATGGCGGCGAGATCAAAGCCGAGAGCCGGGTGGGCGAGGGAACCACCATCCGCTTCTGGCTGGAAACGGAAGAAATTGAACTGGAGGATGCAGAAGATGAGCAATAACAAATTTAAGGTGCTGATCGTGGAGGACGAAGCGAACATCTGCAGCTTTATCGAGACGCTGCTCACCACCAACGACTATCAGGCGCTGGTGGCCCACACCTGCACGATGGGCCTGACCCTGTTCGCCTCCCATAACCCGGATCTGGTCATTCTGGACCTGGGCCTGCCGGACCGGGACGGCCTGGAGTTCATCCGCACCGTGCGGCAGAAGTACATGACCCCCATCGTGGTGCTCTCGGCCCGTACCGACGAGATGGATAAGATTGAAGCGCTGGATCTGGGGGCCAACGATTACATCACCAAGCCCTTCAGCACCGGCGAGCTGCTGGCCCGGGTGCGCGCCGCCCTGCGGCTGAGCCGCTACAGCGCCGTGCGCGCCGGCAGCGCCCCGGCTGGAGAGTTCCGCGCACAGGGAATGCGCATCAACTACGACCGCCGCAAGGTGTTCGTGGACGAGCAGGAGATCAAGCTCACCCAGACCGAATACAACATCGTGGCCTTCCTCTCCCAGCACGCGGGCCGGGTGATGACCTATGCGGCCATCGTCAAGGCCATCTGGGGCGATACCGATATCGGCAGCACCAAAAAGCTGCAGGTGAACATGGCCAATATCCGCAAAAAGCTGGGCAGCCGCCCGGGCAGCAACGCCTATATTCTCAACGAGCTGGGCGTGGGCTACCGCATGATCGACGAGGATGCCCGCACAGGGGAGATCACCGAATGATACTTGCCTTGATCCTGTTTGCCGTTACCTATGTGCTGATGCTCTGGCTGCAGCAGTACCGCCCGTGGGTGGCACTGTGCAGTGCCGTGGTGTTTATTGCACTGGGGGAAGCGGACGTGTACGATTTTTCGCTGCGTGCCGCGCTGCAGGCCGTGGATTATAATGTGCTGCTGATGATGGCGGGCACCATGGGCACGGTGGCACTGTTTATTGAGAGCAGAATGCCCGCCCGCCTGGCGGAAATGCTCATCGTCCATGTGCCGGATGTGAAGTGGGCAGTGTGTATGCTGGCCCTGTTTGCAGGCGTCATCAGCGCCTTTGTGGATAACGTGGCCACGGTGCTCATGGTGGCACCGGTGGGCCTTGCCATCGCCCGCAAGCTGAAAATTTCGCCGGTGCCGGTGCTCATTGCCATAGCCGTTTCCTCCAACCTGCAGGGCGCGGCCACCCTGGTGGGCGATGCCACCAGCATTCTGCTGGGCAGCTTTGCGGAGATGAATTTCTTTGATTTCTTCTGGATGCGGGGCCGCCCGGGCATCTTCTGGGGCGTGGAGCTGGGCGCGCTGGCATCGCTGGCGGTGCTGCTGCGGCTTTTCCGCCGCGAGACCCAGCCCATCACCGCACAGGTGGAGACTGAGGTGGAGGACGATGTGCCCACGGCCCTGATGCTGCTGACAGTGGGCCTGCTCATCGCGGCATCCTTTCTGCCGGAACCTGCCGCCGGGCCGCTGCATACGGTGTACGAGCTGCGCAGCGGCCTTGTGTGCATGGGACTGTGCCTGTTTGGCACGGCACGGGCCTGTGTGCGGGCAAAGTCGGCCAAGCCGCTGGGGTACATCCTGGCCGAGCTGGACTGCGACACTCTGCTGCTTTTATTTGGACTATTCATCGTGATCGCGGGCATCGACGCCGCGGGCGTCATTGATGCGGCGGCACAGCTGTTCCACGCCGTGGCAGGGGAGAGCCCCTTCCGGCTGTTCACCCTGCTGGTGGTGGTGTCGGTGGTGCTCTCGGCCTTCATCGATAACATCCCGTATGTGGCCGCCATGCTGCCGGTGGTGCAGAGCATCGCCGCTCTGATGAACGATGGCGTGGGCATGGAGCCTTACGTGTTCTACTTCGGCCTGCTCACCGGTGCCACCCTGGGCGGCAACCTGACCCCCATCGGCGCTTCGGCCAACATTGCGGCCATCGGCATCCTGCGCAAGAATGGCGAGACCGTCACCACCCGGGACTTTCTGCGCATCGGCGTGCCCTTTACGCTGGCCGCTGTGCTGACAGGTTATGCGTACCTGTGGCTGGTGTGGGGCCATGCCCTGTAAGCGCCGGAACAAAAATAGAACAGAAAACCAGAGAAACAAGATGCCCGCCCAGAGCCGGAAAACCGGCCTGCGGCGGGCTTTTTCACGAAAGTATGACGTTTTGTAAAAAGACAAAAGTTTTTTGCCAAAAACGCTTGACAATTCTGCCATATCTGGTATAATAACTATCGTTCCGAGCAGCACAGCTCACGAACACAACAGAATATGCGGATATGGCGGAATTGGCAGACGCGTTAGATTCAGGTTCTAATCGGGGCAACTCGGTGGAGGTTCAAGTCCTCTTATCCGCACCAAACAATGAAAATCCGAACCTTTTCTCGATAGGAGAAGGGTTCGGATTTTTTGTTTTCTTCGGAAAGCAAAATGAAGGCTCCTTCCCGACGGCTGTGTGTCCAAAACCTTATCAGAAGAACCGTATAACAAAAGTCACAACTGTAAAGGTGCCGTAAGGCAGAAAGGACACAAACATGAAGTACGATGCAAGAGCCTGCCATTTCAACATGGATACCGGCTGCGTGGAGCTGCTGCTCCGGGATGGGAGAATGATCTCCATTGACTGCACTGGGGTCGAGGATGAATTGGACGTGACCATGGCGCAGAGGTTGGAGTTAGATTATCTCATCTACAATGACCCGCTTGGCTATGCAGACTTGATTCTGAACGGCGAACCAGAGGAGTATCTGAAGAATGTGGCGGGAAGTCACGGATTAGAAGATTAAGCATAAAAGGGTATGCGGCTATAAACCGCATACCCTTTTACACTTTATCGCTTCCAGACCGCTGCGGCATTGGAACGTGACATCAGTTCTTCGACCGGGATTCCGGCTGGGCAGATGTCCTGGCACGCAAGAGATTTTCCGCAGCCTTCAAAATAAAGCTGACGATACGCATTTGCGAGTTCTGTCTGATGGGCAATATCCTGTTCTTCGTTCAGAATACGGTAAGCGTTGACGGGCAGAACAGCTCCAGCAAATTCACTGTTCGGGTCAAAGTTCGGGCAGACCTCCAAGCAGCAGCCACAGAGCAGACACTTAGCAGATCGATACCGCTGGCTGTGCGTATAGCTGGTCTGGAACGCATCTCCTTCCAGCCACAGCTTTGTCCGCTTCAGTGCTTCAAAGATCACGGAACGGTCTACGACCAGATCTTTCACCAGTGGGAATTTGCTCAAAGGCTCCAGAGTAACAACGCTTCCCTTACAGTCCCGCAGAAAAACGGAACAGGCAAGACGAGGCAGACCATTGATCCGCATGGCACAGGCACCGCACTTGCGTATCATGCAGCCGCATTCCCACGCAATGGGGGAAACGACCGTTCCGCTCTTTTCGCACAGAGGGCTGCGGTGATTCAGCTCGTTCAACACCGAAGCAATCGAGGTGTCCGCACTTCCCTCAAAGGAAAACTCCTGCCAGCAGGGTGAAGCCTGCGGGTTTTCCTGCCGTTTGATTCGGATGGTGTAGTTCATAAATCATGCCGCCTTTCGGGGATGGATTCAAAGCTGATGGCGATATGCTGCCCGTTCCAGTGTGCCACGGTGGTTTTGCAGTAAACGGCATCGTTGCGTTGGGGATAATCTGCCCGCCAGTGCGCACCCCGGCTTTCTTTTCGGGCGAGGGCACTTTCCAGCATGGCACAGCCCAGAAGCGGAAGGGTGCCAGACAGTTTGCGGATTTCCTGAATGCCCGCTTCCAATGTCTGTGCATCCCGCACGACACCGAGTGCGTTCAGCAGGATACGATTCATCTGCATTTGAGCGTCCGGGGAAAGTTCGGGCAGAAGGGATTCTTCGGCACAGGGCATATTGGGGGAACTGACTGTTTCCCGGCAGGCAGTTTCCGCAGCAATCTGTCCTCCATAGATCGCACCCAGAAGAGAATTTCCACCCAGACGGTTTGCGCCATGGTACTGAGCGCAGCATTCACCGGCAGCGTACAGATTCCGCATCGAAGTGCGGTGCCGCTCGTCCACCTGAATGCCTCCCATAAAGTAGTGGATACCCGGCAAAATCGGAATGGGTTCTTTGCGAATATCTTTGTGCAGATAGGTCTGACAATCATCCACCAGTCCGGCAAGTTTATGCTCCATGACTTCTTTAGGAAGCTCTGTCATATCAAGGAACACCTCATAGTCACGGCTGACCGTCCAGACTTCCCGCGCGGTGATGTCACGCGGCATCAGGTTGCCGAGTTCCGGATATTTTTCTTCCATGAAATACCACGGCTTCCCGTTCCGTAATGCAAACAGCCGCCCGCCCTCACCACGGGCGGCCTCACTCAGAAGCATCCGTTTTTCGCCCAGTTCGACCGTGGTAGGGTGGTACTGGATCATTTCAAGATTTGCCATCGGAACGCCCAGACGGAACAGTTCTGCGGTGACTTCTCCGGTATTGGCAAGAGAGCCGGTCGTATCACCGAATAAGCCATGCAGCCCGCCTGTGGCAATCAGGACGGCATCGCATACAAACCGCAGCAGTTCGCCAGTATAGGTGTCCTGCACTGTGCAGCCACCGCAGATGTTCCCGGAAAGCAGCAGGGTGCGGAACTTATGGTGTGGAAAGCGTTCGACCGTTCCTGCGCTTTCTTCCCGGCGCACAGCATCAATCAGAGCGGTCATTAGCTGCTTTCCCGTATCGCTTTGTGCAAAGGCCGTCCGCTTTTTCTTCTGTCCGCCAAAATTCCGCAGGTCGAGTTCATCGTCATCTGTCACGTTGAATTGTACTCCCAGATGGTGCAGGCTGCGCACCAGTTCGGACGCAGCCTGCGTCATCCCCCAGACTGCATTCGGGTCAGCAAGTCCGCAGGCAGCGGTCAGGGTATCTGTATAATGCTGCTCCGGGCTATCCTCCTCTCCCTTGGTATTCAAGGCTGCATTGATTCCGCCCTCTGCCATAACAGACTGCGCCCGCTCGGAGGCAAGGGAGGACACCAGCTTTACCGTCCAGCCGTTTTTCACAGCAGTCAAAGCAGCGGAAAGCCCTGCCAGCCCTGCACCCACGATCACCAAAGTGTGTTTCATACATTGTTCCACCCGATATAATATAGAATGATCGAACCGGCAGCAAACAGCACCAGTATAGAAAGAATCAGATAGAGGTCGCCGCGCTGCTCCTTATCCCGGACGATGCCCAGCGATACCAGAAGGGGTCGGAGATTGAGCAGAAGATGCACAAATACCGAAGCAACCAGTAAAAGCTGCGTCAGCAGCCGGACCGTTGTGAACGGAAACAGAATGTATACGCCGTCCTGCACTCTGCCGAACACGCCAATATGGAAAAAGAGCATGAGCAAAATAGCAAGCCCACTGGTGCGCCTTGCCCAGAACAGAGCATTCTGCTTTCCGTAGAGTTTTCCGCCGGACCGGGAAGCCCGGAATGTCTGTGCGGTCAGCAAAAGCCCAAGGACGGTGTGCGCCGCCAGAATGCCAACGCCGATCCATGCCAGAAACTTTCCTGCCCCGGAACTGATGCCCAGCAACATAAAACTGCCCATCAGCCCATGAAGCAGACAGATGAAAAGTAGCAGAACGGAGAGAATGGTGTTCAGTTTTCGCATGAGGGGTCCTCCATTTCTTCTGCGGAGAGCAGAAGGATGTCTGCATCCGGCAATGCTGTTGCATCAAGCGTATTTTCCGAAACCAGCAGCAGTTGATACCGCCCATTGATTGCACGGGAACGCAGCATGGTTTCGCTGTACTGCTTCAACGTGACATCTGCTCCGGCAGCAGTCAGGCGTTCACAAAGAGCCGTTGCATAGCAAAGCAAGGGATAGTCTGTTTCGCAGACCGAAAGCGTCATGTGCGGCAGTCCGGCATCGGAAAGGACTTCTGTCTCACCGGAAACAAATGCTTTCAGATCATTCCGGAAATCCGCATCGGAAAACGGTTCCAGCGCAGGGTTGATGCAGAACAGATAGTTGCCCTCCAGCGGTGCGGCCATCTGTGCGGCACGTTTCGCTTTCGGGGTCGCACCGGTCAGCCCATCCAGAATAGAGGGCGGCGAGTGCATAAATACGCCAAACGCGGCAAGAAATCCCAATGTCAGAACCAGAGTGATGAATTTTCCTTTCACAGGCAGACCTCTTTTATTTATTGCATGGTTGTTCAAATGAAAAATCTTCTGCGCAAAATACGGCAGTTGAGTAAACACTCAACTATATTGTATGCGAAATAAGGAGGCTGTCAAGGTCTGTTAGACGACAAATCGCAGGAAGCAGATGCTAACTTTTCCTCTTGACAACGGAGGAAAAGCAGATATAATATGATTGAACGGTTGTTCAACTACAAAACAAGGAGAACGTCTGATGTCAAATTCTTTATACACCTGTAATTGCGATGTGATCCATGAGGACATCGTGAACGATGTAAAAGGCAAAATGCAGCCGAAAGACGACTACATCCAGCTTGCATCGCTTTTCAAGCTGTTCGGAGATGGCACAAGAGTGCAGATCCTTCATGCTCTGGAACAGAGCGAGATGTGTGTATGCGACCTTGCGGTTCTGCTGGGCGTCACCAAATCGGCGATCTCTCACCAGCTGAAAGCACTCCGGCTTGCCGGACTGGTCAAATTCCGCAGAGAGGCCCAGATCGTGTATTATTCGCTGGCGGATGATCATGTAAAGGAGATCATCGACAAGGGATTTGAGCATTTAAGAGGATGATCGCGCAAGCGATTATCTTTTTGTCTTTTAAGTTGAGCGATTGAACAATTAAGAAAACGTAGTGGAGGTCAAAATGAAAAGAGTATTCATCCTGAAAGGTCTGGATTGCCCGAATTGTTCCGCCAAGATAGAAAAAGAGGTCGGAGCATTGCCGGGAGTGGAATCCTCGGTTGTGAATTTAATGCAGCAGACACTGACCGTTCAGTCAGAAAAGTCTGCGGATGCAACACTGGCGGAACAGGTCGAAACGATCGTTCACAGCCATGAACCGGATGTTGAGGTGTCGGAAAAGACCGAACCTGCGGTGACGAAGGTCTATCTCCTGAAAGGTCTGGATTGTCCGAACTGCTCAGCAAAAATCGAGAAAGAAGTCGGTGAGCTGGGTGGCGTGGCTTCTTCGACCGTGAATCTGATGAACCAGACATTGACTGTTCAGGCAGGAACATCGGTGGCTGCCTCCCTGCTGGACACCGTTACCACGATCGTCCACAGCCACGAGCCAGATGTTGAAGTGTCGGAAAAGCAGCCGGAAGCCACTGCACCTGTCAAAAAAGAAGAAAAAGCGGCGGTCTATAACGATGAGGACAAGAAGCGCACGATACGTCTTGCCGTGGGTGCTGCGGTCTATGCAATCGGTATGGCATTGACCGTGTTCGCAAAGCTGCCGACTCCAGCAGAACTGGCATTTCTGATCGTGGCGTATGTGATCCTTGGTTGGGATGTCGTGTGGCAAGCAGTGAAAAACATCACCAGAGGACAGGTATTTGACGAGCATTTCCTGATGAGTGTTTCCACAATCGGCGCATTTGCCATCGGGGAATACCCGGAAGCCGTTGCAGTCATGCTGTTCTATCAGGTCGGAGAGTTTTTCCAGTCGCTGGCGGTAAAGCGTTCCAGAAAGTCCATCTCTGACCTTATGGACATCCGTCCGGATTCGGCGACCGTCAAGCGGAATGGCGTATTGCAGGTCGTTTCTCCGGAAAGCGTTGCGGTGGGCGAGATCATCGTGGTAAAACCCGGTGAAAAAATCCCGCTGGATGGCATCGTTGTGGATGGCGAATCCATGCTGGACACCAAGGCACTGACCGGCGAATCTGTGCCGAGAAGCATCCGCAAAGGCGATGAAGCCCTGTCCGGCTGCATCAACCAGAGCGGTTTGCTGACGCTGAAAGTCACAAAGAGCTTCGGGGAATCCACAGTGTCGAAGATCATTGACCTTGTGGAGAATGCCTCCGCAAGAAAAGCTCCTACCGAGAACTTCATCACGACCTTTGCACGATACTATACGCCGGTCGTTGTTGGAATGGCGGCTGTGTTGGCGATCATTCCGCCGCTCGTCCTTGGTGGCGGCTGGTCTGAGTGGCTGCGCAGAGGTTTTGTGTTCCTGATTGTTTCCTGCCCGTGTGCATTGGTCATTTCCATTCCCCTGACCTTCTTCGGTGGTATCGGTGCTGCATCCAAGCGCGGTGTGCTGGTAAAGGGCAGCAACTATCTGGAGGCACTGAACAAAGTGAGCGTGGTGGTCTTTGATAAGACCGGCACCTTGACAAAAGGTGTTTTTGAGGTCGCAAATATCATTCCGGTAGCCGGATACCAGAAAGAGCAGGTATTGGAGTATGCTGCACAGGCAGAGAGTTATTCCAACCACCCGATTGCAAAGTCGATTCTTGCAGCTTATGGAAAGTCGATCGACCAGAAGCAGTTCTCTGGCTTTGAGGAAATCTCTGGACATGGCATCAGTGTTATGGTGCAGGGAAAGAAGGTGCTGGCTGGCAATAGTAAGCTGATGGAATCTGAAAAGATTGCCTATTCTGCTTGCGATGCAGCCGGAACAAAGGTCTATGTAGCAGCGGATGGCAGCTATGTAGGCTGTATCCTGATTGCAGATGAGGTGAAACCGGACAGCAACCGCGCAATCGCAGAGCTGAAAAAAATCGGCGTGGAAAAAACTGTTATGCTCACCGGCGATGATGAGCGAATCGGCAAGTCGGTGGCAGACGAACTTGGTCTGGATGCGTATTATGCACAGCTCTTGCCCGACCAGAAGGTCGAAAAGCTGGAAATGCTGGATAAGCAGAAACGGCAGGGCAGCAAGCTCGCCTTTGTGGGCGATGGCATCAACGATGCCCCCGTCCTTGCCCGTGCAGATGTCGGCATAGCCATGGGCGGACTGGGTTCGGATGCCGCGATCGAAGCTGCGGATGTTGTCCTGATGACAGATGAACCGTCGAAACTTGTGGAAGCCATTGATGTTGCAAAGGCCACGAAGCGAATCGTGATGCAGAACATCGTGATTGCTCTTGGAATCAAGAGCGTGTTCCTTGTTCTGGGCGCACTCGGCATGGCCGGTATGTGGGAAGCCGTGTTCGGTGATGTGGGTGTCACGATCATCGCTGTTCTGAACGCAATGCGGATTCTGAAGAAATAAGCACAAACAAAAACAGGGTGCGCCCACCCGGACGCACCCTGCAAAAATCCACACACGATAAGTAAGGCAGGGAGTTCCCCAGCGGGAACTTCCTGTTTTTCTTTGCCAGAGATATGAGCCTGCTCTGCCTGCCATGCGGCAAATTCTCTTTGGCCTTCCTCGCTGTTCCAGCAGGCAAGGATGGCCGGGTAGAATGCCCGTGCCAGACGTTCGATGGCTTCATCGGGATAGGGGGAAGTGTTTGTGGACTTTTTCTTTTTGTTCAAACGCACGCTCCTTTGATCGTCCCACCGCAGCAAAGCCGGGCAAGAAAATCAAAGTTCCATTTTTTATCAGGCGCAAGGGCGCGGATGCTTTCCGCCCTGCACTTGCGGCTGGTGGCTCGTTGATGGCTTACAAGTGCCTGTCGTTATGCGATTTTTTCATCGTTCAGCATTTCTTCAAACTGTGCCATATACGCTTTGTGCTGCTTGAGGATTTTTAGCGTTTCAGTTTTGGCGTAGGAATCGTCCGGTAGCTTAGGCAAGTATCTCATCAAAAAATCAAAGTCCTGCTGAATCCGCCGGACGGCGACTTCCAGCGCAGAGTAGTTGATTCCAGAGTAGTGTGAGTAGCTCGACTGCGGAGCGGGACGGTCTTCCGGGTGCAGAATCTCGTGCACGATCTGCTTGCGGTTCGGAAAATCAGCTCTGGCGAGGCGGTGCATATCGGCATCACGGACTTTGAATTGCCCGGACAGGATCTTTTCTTTTGTACCGGGCATCATCTGCTCCATGATCTCCACGCCCCGCATGAACTTTTCAGAACGGGCAACGTAGGATTCGCTGACATTGTTCCGCTCTGCAATCTGCTTACGAACGCTTGCTTCTGTGGCAGTGGGAGGAATTGTGTCAAATTGACACAATTCCTCCGGGGCGGTTTTCTTGGCAGCAGCCGTGTGCTGGTTGTTGCCGTTTCCACCGGGCTTCCGATGCTCCACACTGTACTGCTTTCCAATGAGGAACTTCTTCTGCTCCGGCGTGAGATTACGCCGCCCCAACTGGTTCTTACAAATCCAAGCGAGGACTTCTTCCCTGCTTTCAAACGGGAGCGGCATGGTGGAGAAATAAATCTCAGGGTGCTTCTGAAGAATTGCATAACGGTTGTGACCATCAACAAGGGTGTTATTCCAAACGATCAAAGGAGAAATCAGCTTGCCCTCTTTCAGGATATTTTCTTCAAGCTGCTTAAATTCATCATCGGTCAGAGGGGGAATCTGGGACTGGAACTCCGGGTCGATTTTCAAGTTGATCATACGCACACTCCTTTATCTCTCCTGCTGCGCCGGTTCTTCCTCCCGGAAATAGGACGCAACATTCTGTTTTGCGGTTTTCAGCTTGAACAGTTCTTCCTTGGCTTCCTTGTACTGTTCGTAGAACTTTGCCTTTTCGGATGCCAGCTGCGCATACTCGGCTTCCAGCTTTTTCGGGCTGGGCAGCTTTGTGATGTTGTTTGCCTTGAAATAGGCTGCTGCCGCCCGGTACGCTGTCAGCTCTGCACGGTGCTGCTCCTCAAAAGCTGCGGGTTGCTTGGCAGTCTTTAACTGCTGTGCGATGTTCTTGGTGCTGGCGTAGGCTGCGACGTGATAGCGCAGCTCTTTGTTGAATTTCATGCGATCTTCGAGGTCTTTCACCACCGCCAGCGAGTTGTGGTACTTGGCTTCCAGTTCGGCGATGCGCTGGTTCAAGGCGTCCTCGTCGGTCAAGTTCTTTTCCTGCAGAAGCTTCACGGTCTGTGCCATAACTTTGAGATTGTGTTTCGTGAGCCAACGCTTATAGCCAATGCCCTTGCCCTCGGTCATCTTCGACTGGATGTCGATCAGTTTCCCGATGGTATCCTGCTTGGACTGTACCTTGGGTTTGCGTTCGGTGTTTGCCTGCAACGTGGCAAGCACTGCTGCCTTAGCGAACTTGTCACCGAGATGTTTCGCCCGGATGAACTTCGTTCTGCCAGAGGGCAGATAGCTGAGCTGTCCACGGCTTTCCTTGACCGTGATGCCGTACTGCTGCATGAGCTTCGCCGAAAAATCTTCAAAGCTGGTAGCACGGTACAATACAGACGAAATCTGTCTCCGCAGGGTATCTTTTATGGTTTCAAACTTCTTCTGCTTGGGCTGCTGTCCGGCTGCAGTGAGGGCTGCGTTCTCACGGTCAAGTTTCAACTGCCCGCGCCGCCTTGCCCAATATTCGGCCTCGCTGACACGCTCCTTCGAGCCGTTGAGCAGGTCGATCTGGTACAGTCCGGCACCCTCGCACAGCTCCATGACCTCGACACGCAAGTGCCGCATGGTCTGGGCGGTGCTGGAGTGCTTCATGCCCTCACGCCAATCGCGGGGCTTCTGCATATAGGGCTTGCGCTCCACTTCTCGTGTTCGGACGCTGCCGATCACGATGTGGACGTGGATGTTTCCCGAATGGTTGTGCCCATCCGGGTGAGTGCAGACGATGGCAGGATGACCGGGGAAGTTTTCTTCGCAGAATTTCAGGCCAAGTGCCTGTGCCTTTTCCATGGTCAAGCCGTTGTCGGCTGCATCTCGTGGGTCAAAGCTGATGATATACTGGTGACTTTTGATATCACCATGCTGGGTATTCTTACCATACTTGCGGTTTGCCAGCAGACAGGCCGTTGCAAACGAGAAATCGCCGCACTCAAGGGTGTCGAGCAGGTACGAATCCCGCAGCTTCGGCTTGCCCTGTTCATCCAGAAGTTGCTTTCCAGTGAACGCATCATGCTGGTAAACGAGATACGCTTCGATGGCGGTATAGTCCGAGTTCTTAGAGCTGATATGCTTGAGCGTTGCCATACAGTTCACCCAGAACTTTCTCGGCGTGTAGCCGAAATGCGGTCAGGTCTGCAAGTTCGTCAAGGAGTTTCGCCCGGATCTGCTCGGTGTCTGCACCGCCGGAGTTGAAGTGCCTTGCAAGTTGGTTGAGGTTGGTGCCCACCTTGCTGCACTGGGCAAGCAGGGTGGAAACAGCAGTCAGGGTTTCTTCGCCGCCGCCTGCAACGATGACCGTTTTCTCGATCTTGACGTTGTGGATGGCGCGGCGGATGAAGGTGGAGAGGGAGAGATTTAGGAGTTTGCAAGTGAGTTCCAGTGACGTTTTTTCCTCCGCTGTCACACGGAACTTGATGACGTGCGTTTTGTTGTTCGGCGTGTCGTGGTGCTGGGAATTGCTAGGGGGCGATTGAACATTCGTTTTGGTCATTGTACCTCCTGTCTGTTCGATAACTCCTCGGTGAAGTTATGTAAGCACGACACGCCGTTCCATTCGTGCCATAAGGCACGAATGATGAGCAGGGTTTGGGGCAGGCACGCCCCAACAAGATCACTTCGGAAATGCAGACGCATTGAAGAAGTGAAGTCCCGGTGGAGCACAACATTTTCAAGAATTGAAAATTTGTGGCCACGGGACGGTTCTTGCCCTATACCGTTACGCTCAAAACACGTTTCTGAGAGTTGTTTCCGAATTGTTAAGACGCAAAAATAAGTAAAGGGTCACTGCTCGTATATGATAATCACCGGTTGACCCGAACGAAGTTCCTGCCCCTGTTTGTGCAGCGGCGTTGTCTGGCTCGCTCACGGAAAGTGTGAGGTCATGGCACGGTATCACGTTCAGACGGCTTATGAAGGGTTCAAGGTACAGTATGAAGAAAGCCGGACGCAGTGCGGACACTACGTTCTGCTTCTTTCAAGCACAAGAATAACGCTTTGAGGTTGTGCTGTCAACAACCAAAAACAAATTTTGGAAGATTGAACAACTACATAAGATTTATTTGTGAAAAAGAAAAATACCGCCCATGCAGCGCAGCGATGATTTTGTCGGGGTGAATCGGCGGCAAAATGAATCGGGTGTGTTGCGGGGCGGTACGTTCTTTCTGGGCAATCATCCGCTGAAAGTGGTGGTTATCACGGTGAGAACCACCACTTTTCGGCAGGATTTGGAATAAAGGGTATCATACCTTCGTAGGTGCGTCAATATAGTTCTGTAAATTTTATTGCGATAAAGCGATAAAAGTAAGACTTATATAAGCAGAAGCGCCGCCCCACTCTGGAAAATCCAGTGTGAGACGGTGCCAATGAAGGAGAAATGGAAAAATGTCAGTTTTAACGGAACAGCTTTATCCTTGCACTATCAGCGAAATTCTTTCCTGAACTTTTGCTTCTGGTACAACGCTTGTGATGCCGCCATGCTTTTGCGTAGACAGGCTTGCGGCGCAGCAGGCAAACGTTGTGATGGCAATCAGTTCCTCTTTTGTCAAATCCGCAGGATCCTTGTTCAGCTTCAGGAAGCGGCTCATAGCACTTCCGCCGAAAATATCTCCGGCACCGGTGGTATCCACAACATGGATCCCGGCAGGTGAAGCAATTTCGCCGGTGCAGTTCCGGTTTGCGAAGTAGCATCCCTTTGCACCAAGCGTGACATATACAAGGCTGGCACCATATTCTGTCAGAAGTTTCCGTGCACCTTCCTGCGGCGAAATCCCCCAGAGAAACTCTACTTCCTCATCGCTGATCTTGATGATATCTGCCTGATGCAGTCCCCATTCAATCTGCTCTTTGGCGGCAGATTCACTCGACCACAACGGTTTGCGGAGGTTCGGGTCAAAGCTGATAAGCTTTCCGTGTTCTTTTGCGTAGGCAACTGCTTTCTGGGTCGCTGTCCGCACCGGTTTGTCGGTCAGGCTGAGCGTTCCGAAGTGGAATGCACGACAGTTCTCAATCAGGTCGTAGTCCACTTCTTCTGCGGTTAGCTGCGTATCCGCACCGGGTTTGCGGGCAAAGCTGAACTCCCGGTTCCCGGTGGCATCCAGCGTCACGAATGCCAGCGTTGTAAAGGAAGAAGCATCTTTGCGGACCCCACGGGTTTCGATGCCGCAGTCTGCGGCAGTCTGTACCAGCAGATTGCCAAAGCTATCTGCGCCCACTTTGCCAATGATTGCTGTGGAGCAGCCGTATTTTTGCAATGCCGCAAGGAAATTGCAGGGCGCACCGCCGGGCTGCGCTTTCAGCGTAGGGTATCCGGCTGGATCGGTCTCGACCGGGGCGAAGTCAATGAGCATTTCTCCCAGTGCAACAACATCAAACATAGGAATCTCCTGCCTTTTCAAAATGGATGGCGAACGTGTGATAGTCCTCTTTTACCAGCGGCACCGAAAGCCCGATCTGCATCAGTTCGTCGCCGCCGTAAACTTCGCCGGTCGCCGTGTTGCGGTAGTCCGCCTGCGGGTCAAGTCCCAGAAAATGGAACCGGGTATGACAGACCAGCGGGTCATAGTGCTTCTGGAAGATCACGGCCTGCACTTCGCCCCGGTCTTCCCGCACCAGCGACCACATGACATAGTTGTCGCTGCCGGTATCGTGGCGGTAAAATGCTGCATTCTGCATCCAGCTGCGCTCCGCTTTGTGCGTGGCGATCTGTGCCTGAATCGCTGCGAGTTCTTCCTCGGTGCAGCGGGTCAGGTCAAGCTCATACCCCAGATTGAACAGCCGGGCAATCTGATACCGGGTGTCCAGCGGGGTGACACGCCCGGTCTGGTGGTTCGGCGCAATGCTGACGTGCGCGCCCATCGCGACCGGCGGGTACAGCAGACTGAATCCATTCTGAATGACAGAGCGGTCCAGCGCGTCGGTGTTGTCGCTTGTCCAGTTCTGTGCAACGTAATACAGCATACCGGGGTCAAACCGCGCGCCGCCGCTGGAGCAGCCCTCGATCAGAAGGTGCGGATAGGCAGATGTCACCTTTTCCAGAAGGGCGTACAGACCGAGAATGTAGCGGTGCGCGGCTTCGCCCTTCTGCTCCGGGGCAAGTACCGCAGAGTCTACATCGGTCAGCGGGCGGTTCATGTCCCACTTGATGTAGTCGATCTCGCCCGTTTTCAGGTAGCTGTCCAGCACATTCCAGAGGTAGTCCTGCACTTCGGTGCGGCCAAGGTCGAGCAGATATTCATGCCGCCCTTCCAGCGGAGCATATCCGGGGATGTGCAGAACCCAGTCCGGGTGCCGCTGATAGAGCGCACTGTTTTTGCATACAGCCTCCGGCTCAAACCACAGACCGAATTTCATTCCTTTGCCGCGGATGCACTCCGCGACCCGATGGATGCCGCCGGGCAGCTTTGCTTCGTTGCAGCTCCAATCGCCCATGGAAGTATAGCTGCTGTTGTCAGCCCGGAACCAGCCATCGTCCAGCACGAACAGTTCCACGCCCAGCTGACGGGCAAGTTCTGCCTGCTGTTCGATTTTTTCAAAGGTCACATCGTAGTACATGGATTCCCACGAGTTCAACAGCACCGGACGTTCCAGACCAGCAAATCTCCGGGGCATCAGATGCTCCCGATAGAGTTTGTGGAACTGCTGGCTCATGCCGTTCAGACCGGATGCACTGTAATTCAGGACCGCTTCTGGCGTGGTAAACTGCCCGCCCGGTTTCAACTGCCAGCGGAAGGTTTCCGGGTGGATGCCGATCTGGGCACGGACATTCCCGAAGGAGTCCATCTCTGCCCGTGCCACAAAATTTCCGCTGTAACACAGGTGCATGGCGTAGACTTCACCCTGCGTTTCGTTCGTGCTGGGGCTGACCAGCGCAAAGAACGGCTGATGCTGCGGGCTGGAACTGCCGTGGGCACTCTCGATCTGCTGGACACCGCGATGCAGTGCCGAACGGCTGAGATTCGCTTCTTTTGCATGGGTGCCGTAAAGGGTCAGGGACTCATACGGCTGGGCCGGAAGTTCCAGCGAAGCACTCAGCGCGTTGCAGAGAACCAGTTCCTGCTGTCCGATATTCTCGAACCGCTGATGCCGCGCCACGACATTCAGCCCTTCCAATACGGTGTAGTACAGGTACACCCGCAGACCAATCACGGCATCTTCGCAGACAACTTCCAGCGTTTGCGCCGGAGTATCCCCTGCAAAGGTCGAGGGCAGACCTTCCAATGCAGGCTTGCCGTCCAGAACGCGCCAGCTTCGGAAAAGCGGCTCCGCTACGCAGACACCATCCTGCCGCTGTACGGTCAATGCCGGAATGCGGAAATCGCCCCGCCCGCGCACCGGATATTCAAACGGAAAATCGTCAAAGGACACGTTGGGAATGGTGCAGTCGTGGGTCGTGCTGTAAGAACGCTTGTAGTAGACTGGCTTGCCACAGCCGTGATAGCTGCGCAGGTGTCTGCCGTAGTAGCGGTGAACGAGATATTTCCCGTCCACCACTTCCAGAATGTAGCTGACCGTGCCGCTGTCAAGGGTGGCAACGGCGGAATCGTGGGAAATGGAGATCATAAAAATCAAGCCTCTTCCATCGAGTGATCAAAGCCGAAAAACCAGGTCAGTGCAAAGGCCACCACGAAGGAGACCACATTGCACAGCAGATACAGCGGGAGCTGCTCATTCAGGTACAGCAGGGTGCCGGGAATGCCGGTGATGCCCATACCGGTAGCGCGCAGATGGAACAGCGAAGCGAGGAAGCCGCCGCAGGCACCGCCGATCATGACCATGATGAAGGGCTTGCCCAGACGCAGGTTCACGCCGAAAACAGCAGGTTCGGTGATGCCCAGCAGAGCAGACAGGCAGGAAGGATAAGCGACCTGCTTCAGCTTGACGGAGTGTGCCTTGATGGCGATGGCCAGAACAGCACCGGCCTGTGCAACGTTGCCGCAGGTGCCGACGGGGTTCAGATAGTTCCAGCCGTCCTGTGCCAGCATACTGATCTCAAGGAAGTTCAGAATGTGGTGGATGCCGAAGATGCCCAGAAGCTGACCAAAGCTGCCGTAGATGGCACCGCCCAGACCAAAGGGCAGGAACAGCAGATGTTCAACAGCGACCAGAACCAGATTTTCGACTGCGTGGAGCACCGGGCCGATGCAGAACAGGGCCAGAGAAACGCCGACCAGCAGCGTGAGGAACGGGGTCACGATCAGGTCGATGGCATCCGGCACATGGCGGCGCAGCCATTTTTCAAACTTGGAAGCCAGAATACCGGTGGCAAATGCGGGCAGGACAGAACCCTGATAGCCAGCTACTTTCAGGAAGCCGAAGAACACCAGCGGCTGTGCGGCACCGGAGCCGACATCATAGGCACTGGGCAGATTGGAACTGACCAGCATCAGACCCAGCACGATACCGATGACCGGGCTGCCGCCGAAGTTGCGGAAGGTAGACCAGCACACCAGCGCGGGCAGGAAAGCAAATGCCGTGTCGGTGAGAATTTGGGTAAAGGTAAGCAGCGAAGCCGGGATATCCGCCGGGGTCATGCCGAACACGCCCAGAACAGCCTCCTGCGTCAGCAGGCCGCGCAGACCCATGAACAGACCGGTCGCGACCAGCACCGGAATGATGGGCACGAACACATCCGAGAAGGTGCGCACAGCGCGCTGGAACTTGTTGCCGTAAACGGGTGCAGGCTGTTTTTCCTGCTTCTCACCGGCATCGGGGTCGCCGGTGATCTTGATGACTTCATCATAGATGCGGTTGACAAGGCCGGTGCCCAGAATGATCTGGTACTGACCTGCGTTGAAGAAAGAACCCTTGACCTTATCGAGGTTTTCGATCTTCTTCACCTGAATCTTGTCTTTGTCCAGAACGATCAGGCGCAGACGGGTGGCACAGTGGCGCACCATGCTGATATTTTCCACACCGCCGGAAAGTTCTACGATTTGAAGGGCTAATTCCTGATCCGTCATGATAGTATTCCTCCCAAGTCAATCAAATGTTCTGCATTGATTTTCTGAATCTTCCATTCGTGCTTTGGCGGCAGTCCTTCCCAAGAAAGGGCTACGCCGTTCTGCTGCGGATAAACACGGGCGGAGAATACGGATTCTCCCCCGTTGAGGAACACCTCCACACTGGAGGTATCCGCCCACACTTCCACACGATGCAGCTGGTTCAGTGTGCGGGTCTTTGTCTGTGGTGCTCCTGCCCAGTTCTGCCGGGTGAAGGAGAAGATTCCATCCGCCCAGTGCAGGTCAACTTCTCCCAGATGGATGGAAAAAGCGTCTGCACCTTCCGGCAGTTCCAACGTCAGGCAGTAGCAACGGGTATCCAGTGCTGCGTTTCCGGAAGAAGTCTGTCCATAGCTTTCGACAACGGGTTCTTCCAGCAAAGCATATAGTTCCCGTGCAGGGTTCTGATACAGCTGTCCGTTTTTCCAGCTCAGTTCACGGGGCAGTGTCAGGCAGTGGATGCGCGGTTCGTTTTCCGCAAAAATGCGTTCCTGCTCTTCGTCCAGCCGGGACATCCATGCCAGCAGGAGCCGCCGCCCGTCCGGGGTCTCAAAGGTCTGCGGTGCATACGCATCGAACCCGTCATCCAGAAGGAAGGTTCCGCTGTCCAGATTTCTGTCCGCCAGCGTTCCGGTGCGGCGATTAAACGTTACCGGTTTATATACGGTGTGTGCTTCCAGCGGAACATCCTGTGCATTGTCCCGCTTCTGCGGGCAATAGAGAAGGATATCCTGTCCGTCCACACAGAACAGATCCGGACATTCGACCATCTCTGCATCGGTCGTGCCGAGAAGATGTTCGTAACGCCAGTGTTCGCCATCGGCAGAGTGGCACAGTGCCACAGCACCGTGGCCATTTTTCCGCTGCGCGCCGACCACCATCCAGTAACCGGCCTGCTCCGTTGCCAGCACTTTCGGATCACGGAAGTGTTCCGTAAATCCAGCTGGCGTTTCCAGCACGATGCCCTGTTTGGCAAAGTGCTGTCCGTCCGTACTGGTAGCAAGGCACTGACTGCTGCGGCGGATGCCGCCGGTCTTGTCGTTTCCAGTGTAAAACAGATGCAGCTTCTGGTCAATGATCTGTGCACTGCCGGAGTAGACCCCGTTGCACTCATACGGCTCTTCCGGTTTCAGGATGCCGCCTTCAAAGACCCAATGAAGTAGATCCTTTGAGGTGAAAAGTCCCCATTCCTTGTGGGAGTGGTCTTTCTGGAAACGGTTCCATTGAAAAAACACATAATATCTCCCGCGGAACCATACAAGACCATTCGGGTCGTTCATCAGCCCTGCCGGAGGTTCCAGATGATAGCACTGTTTTTTGCTGTATTGCAATCTTTTTTCCTCCTTTCGTCTTTTTCGGTCTGCGCTTTCCGTGGTTTTATTACACCACAATTTCAACTGGTTTTCCATGCCGTTTTTTCATCTCAATATGGCAAAAACACACCTTTTGTGCTATACTCAGAGCAGGAGGTGAGGATATATGCTTGAATACAAGGAAACGAATCATTCATTGATGTACAAGGCCAATTCGGACCTGACCTTTTACAGTGCCGGACGCGAAAGTTGTTCCCCCGGATGGGGCTATGGCCCCCGTGTCCGTGCTTACCATGTCATTCATTTTGTGTTGGATGGAGAAGGAACTTTCCAGATCAACGAGCACACCTACCACATTTCCAAAGGGGATGTTTTCGTCTGCCCTGCCGGACGCGTTACCTATTACGAAGCGGACAAAGAACATCCGTGGACATACATCTGGGTGAATTTTTTGGGCATCCAGTCCCAGAATATGATCTACCGCCTGCTGAGCACATCTGCTGAGCGATACATCCTGCGCGGTCTGCCGTTTGAAAAGTATGAGCAGGCAGTTTCGGAGCTGCTGGCGATTCAGGAGGATACTATAAGCAGCTATCTCCTTGCCAACAGTATTCTACTGCGGATCATGTCGTGGCTGTTTGCAGATACCGGCTTTCAGGAACAGGAGCAGGAACAGCCCAATACAGCAGACCGCATCCGTTTTTATCTGGACATGAATTACTCCCGGCCTCTGCGTATGAAGGAAGTCGCCGCAAAGTTCGGCTATCACCCGCACTACATCACCCGCATTTTCAATGAACGGTTTGGTGTTCCGCCCAAACAATACCTGTTCGACCTGAAGCTGAAAAAGGCGTGCGGTCTGCTGCGTTCGACAGAACTGCCGGTTTCCGTCATTGCGGCCTCGCTTGGCTTCGAGGATGCTCTCGGCTTCTCCAAACTGTTCAAGAAAACGTTTGGCATTTCGCCCACTCAGTATCGGAAGAACAACGCGGAGAAAAAATAAAACCCTCCCGGCATGAGATACCGGAAGGGGAAATGCTTACAGGAACAGCTCGTTGGCTTTAGGAGTTGAACACGCTTTTTTGATTGCCAAAGACGCAACGGAAACCATCAGATGGTTGACGCTGCGGGCGTGGATTGGACAAATCGAAACGCATCGCATACAGCCGATGCACCTGGATTTTTCGGTGGTCTTGCAATGTTCGGGTGAAATCGCCTGTGCCGGGCACCTTTGTGCGCACAGGCCGCACCCGGTACAGCTGGCATTGGCAGTGGGCACCATACCGCTGCCGGACGTTTTATAGGGGCGTTTGCCGGGAATTTCCGGTGTTTCCTTGGAATCGGAGGCTGCCTTTTCCAGAATCTTTGTGCCAAAGCGGGCGAGTTCTTCACAATCTTCTGCATTTGGGCGACCGGCAGCATACTGGTGGATGATGGAGTGTTCCGCAACCGCAGAAACGGCAGCAATCACCCGAAATTCGGCTGTTTGCGCCGTATCCTGCATCTGGACAAGCGTATTTTCGTATGCACGGTTGCCGTATACAGCAACAAGCACACAGGTTGCTCCATTGCCTTTGATCCTGGCAAAACGATCCAGTGCCAGCTGAGGCGCAACGCCGCCAAAGCATGGCATGGCAACCAAAACCAGTGCATCAGGCTCTATGGAAATTGAAGAATAATCCGTATCCGGCAGTGAAAGATCAATGGTGCGCACCTGCGGCCAGTTTTTCGTGATGGCTGCGGCTGCTTTTTCTGTTCCGCCCGTAGGACTGAAAACGAGTTGATAAGTTTTCATAAAGCATACCCTCCATGGTGTAAAAAATAAAACTACATCATGCTTCATTATAGCAAGCACAAGATGTAGTGTCAACATTTACAGCACGGATCTGATATGATAAAATGCGTTCAGGAGGCGATCGTCCATGCATATCAGCAACAAATGCTCCATTGCCATCCATTGTTTGATTTTCATTCACGAATACGAACATGAAACCAAAGTGACCAGTGAATTGTTGTCGCTTTCCACCGGATGCAACCCCGTCACAATTCGGAATCTGCTCAGCGCACTGAAAAAAGATGGCATCCTGACGGTGAAGCCCGGAACAGGCGGTGCAGCCTTTGCCGTTCCACCGGAAGATATTACATTGTACCGCATCTGTAATGCGGTAGACCCCGGAGCCATTGATAAGATGGTAGGCATCCATGCTGCACCCTCTCCTTTTTGCCCGGTAGGGAGAAATATCCGGGTGGTTCTGGATGACACTTACGAAACCTTGCGGGCAGATATGATTGCCAGTATGAAATCTGTGACGATGGATAAGATTCTGGTGGATTATCATGAAAAGATTCAAAAGAAACCTGGCATATCAAGATGATTGTGAATTTCAGCTTGCAATCTATCCTAGATTATGGTATATAAATTATACGAAACAATGCTTTAAATAAACGTTCCACTGTCCATTGATATATAAGTGAGGTGCTTGCCATGACCGCCGTGATCTACGCCCGCTATTCCAGTGACAACCAGCGCGAAGAATCCATTGAGGGCCAGATACGTGAATGTACGGCGTATGCCGAGAAAAACGATATCACCATCGTCAAGCACTACATTGACCGTGCGATTTCTGCCAAGACGGACAACCGCCCGCAGTTCCAACAGATGATAAAAGACAGCGACAAGAAGCTGTTTGACATTGTGCTGGTCTGGAAACTTGACCGCTTTGCCCGAAACCGCTACGACAGTGCCCGGTACAAGACCCAGCTGAAGAAGAACGGTGTCAAGCTTATGTCGGCTACGGAAATCATTTCCGAGGGGCCGGAAGGCATCATTCTGGAATCTGTTCTGGAGGGCTATGCGGAATACTACTCTGCCGACCTGTCCGAGAAAGTGATTCGCGGTATGACCGAGAATGCCCTCAAAGGCAAGTTCACCGGTGGTGCGATTCCATTCGGGTACACCATCAATGCCGACCGCCGTTTTGAGATCGACCCACTGACTGCGCCGTTCGTAGCGGAAACGTTTCAACGGTATAACGATGGTCAGACCATGCGGGAAATCCGGGACTGGCTGAACGAAAAGGGCATCAAGAACCAGCGTGGTGGCCCGATGTCCTTCAACACCATTCAGCATATGCTGAACAATCGCCGCTACATCGGGGAGCTGAAATATCGTGATGTTTTGATTCCCGATGCGATTCCCTCCATTGTGTCCGCAGAGCTTTTCAACGATGTACAGGAAAAGATGTTGAAAAGCAAGAAAGCCCCTGCCCGTAGAAAGGCAGAGGATGACTACCTGCTCACCACCAAGCTGTTCTGCGGCTACTGTGGGGCGTTGATGTTTGGCGAAAGTGGCACAAGCCGGACGGGTGAAGTCCACCGCTACTATAAATGTGCCACTGCCAAAAAGCACAAGGGCTGCAAGAAAAAGACCGTCCGTAAACAGTGGGTGGAAGATCTGGTGGTCAACCAGACCATGCAGCTTGTCAAGGACGATGCCGCCATGGAATCCATCATCGCCAAGGTGATGGAACTGCAAAATAAGGAGAATACCAACATTCCCCTTTATGAAAAGCAGCTCCGGGATGCAGAATCCGGTATCCAGAATATGCTCAATGCGATTCAGGCCGGTATCCTGACCAGTTCCACCAAGGAGCGGCTGGAGCAGCTGGAAGAAACCAAGCGTGAGCTTGAAGCCCGCATTGCAGAAGAGAAGCTAGCAAAGCCCAAGGTCACGGAGGAGTTCATCCGGTTCTGGCTGCTGCGGTTCCGCAAGCTGGACATGAGCTTGAAAGACCAGCGGCAGGCATTGGTGGATACCTTCATCAATGCGATTTACCTGTATGATGATAAGGTTCTCATTACCTTTAACTATAAAGAAGGGACACAGACCGTCACCTTTGGAGAAGCGACAGAAGTTGCATCCGAGGGAAATGGTTCGGATTTGGATTGCTTTACTGCACCAAGAAAACTCAGTACATTGTACTGAGTTTTCTTTTTTGTGCGGATAAAAGGACTTGAACAGCACGTGCCGAAGCGCAGCGAAGGCAAACAAAGCCACAGTGTGGCTTTGTTTAGTGCTCCGGGTTGCGGCTCCCTGCGTCTGCTTCGTGCCTTGGGCGGCACTTGCATCCTGCAGGCCGCGGCCCCAACAGCTCCTCCTTGTTTTTGCCGCAGGCAACGGTCGTCGCAGTTGCAGTTCCCAACCAATAGGAATGTCTACCGGGAGGACTGCCGTTAAGACGGCTTTTTGTAAGCTGTCTTTTTTGTTTTACATGTATTGTTTCTGTCAGCTGCAACAGCGAATAAGAGGACTTGAACAGGGGCGGCGGCATTCATGCCGCAACCAAAGCCCCAGTGGGGCTTTTAAGCGGCAGAGCGGTCTTGCGCAAACAAGATGGAGGGGCCCCGCCCCGACAAGCTCCGGCTCTTTCCCGACCGCTGTGTGTCCAAAACCTTATCAGAAGAATCGTGTAACGAAAGTTACGACTGTAAAGGTGCCGTAAGGCGGAAAGGACACGAACATGAAGTACGATGAAAGAGCCTGCAAGTTCAACATGGACACCGGATGTGTGGAACTGCTGCTCAGGGATGGGAGAAAAATTTCCATTGATTGCACCGGGGTTGAGGACGCGCTGGATGTGACTATGGCCCAGCAGACCGAACTGGACTACCTTATCTACAACGCCCCACTAAGCTATGCGGATTTGATTCTGAACGGTGACCCCGGAGGAATATTTGAAGAATGTGACTGGGAGCCATGGATTAGAAGATTGAGTACAGAGAAAAGAGCGGAAGCGTTGCCGAGTGCAGTGCTTCCGCTCTTTTCAAATTTTCAATTTGATTCCATCTTGAATGACGGCCGTTAAAAGGGATGCTACCTGTTTTGGTGATTGGCGGCATCCACTTTCCAACCAGCGGCAGACCATGGAATAAGCTTCACCACTTACAAATTCCGTCAGAAGTTCCGTTTCGTCTGCGGAATACGCACCGCCAGCTTTCTGCCATATATCATTGCACCCCTGCGTTTTCAGCAGCTTGGATGAAAATGCAGGGTCGGAATTAATTGATGCCGCAGGCAACATCACCCTCTCCGGTGAGATCAAGGCCCCGATGGGTGCCGTTGCTTATCAGCTGACCGGCACCTTTGTGGACGGCAAGATCGACGCCATTGCAAAAACCAGGATGGAGACATCAAAATCCAGTCCAAGTAAGACTTAAAACTAAATAGGCGTTTTTCAATCTCTCCATTCTGCCCCGAAGAATTTCACTGCAAAGCTGCTTTGCAGGAAGGTCTTTGGGGCTTTTTTGTGTCATAGATTGAAAAACATCTTGTGATCTTGTGCAAAGGTACTTTTGCACAAGAATTTCCCTGGGCATTCTGCGCATATTGCACGATGCAAACTTTGTGGAAAACCGCCTTTGAAGCTGTCCGCGGGTTTGTGGTAAAATAGAAAGGAAGAAAAACGCGCTGGAAAGTCTGTTTTGCGCAGGCTGTTCCAGTCAGGCGAAAGAGGAGCAATATGGCACAGTATCAAGCAGGAACGCTCGTGGTTTATGGGAATCTTGGAGTCCATGAAATTGAACGTGTCGGGCCGCAGAGTTTCTGCGGAGAACCGGCGAAGGATTACTACACCCTTCGCCCAACTTTTTCGGATTCCCACGACCGCAGTTACATCCCGACCGCAAAGGAGGGTGTTCTCCGTCCGGTTCGCTCTACGGAACAAATCACGGCGGATCTTGAGAAGATAAAGTCCGAAGAACTTCCGGCTCCAGCTTCCAACAATCAGGCTGTTTTGGCCGAGCATTATCAGGCAATGCTCCATACCAACGATTTTTACGAGTATCTGAAGCTGTTCAAGGAACTGTATCAGAAGCAGACCGCACAGCGCAGCCGTGGCCGCAAGGTCAACACGATGGACGTTCACTTTTATCAGATGGTGGAGCGTGTTCTGCGGGAAGAACTTGCCGCTGCGTTCTCGGAGCCGTTGGAGGATGCAGAAAAGCGGCTGATCGCTGCCATAGTATAAAAAGGACCGCTTCCGTTCAAAAAACGGAGGCGGTCCTTTTGCGTAAAGAGCTTTTACCACTGCTCAAAATGCACCCGGTCGTCCTCATAGCGGCTCTCACGAGGAGTGGTGATGCCTGCTTCCGGGTATCCAAGAGCGATGATGGAGTGCGGCACGATGGATTCCGGCAGACCGAACAATTTTTTCTGTGCGTCTACCCGGTCCATCTGCGGCCAGGTGCCCAGCCAGACCGCACCCAGACCAAGTTCCTGAGCGGCAAGGCAGATGTTCTGGGCCGCGATTGCGCCGTCAATGACCCAATAATCCTTTGCAAAGCGGAACGCGCGGTCGAGGTCGCCGCAGACGAGGATGCCAGCGGCGGCGTGCCGCAGCGGTTCGGCAGGACGACCGTTTGCATCGGCCATCTGTGCCAGCTTTTCCGGGTCGGTCACGACCACGAACGACCAGTCCTTGGCATTGACGCAGCTCGGCCCGCTCATGGCGGCTTCCAGCAGCTGATGCAGTTTTTCGGTTTCAATGGGCTTGCCCGAAAATTTCCGGCAGCTGCGCCGGGTGAGAATGGCGTCCAGAGTGTTCATGTGGATATACCTCCTGTGGTGATTTTGCCACCAGTATAGCACAGGAACTCAAAAATTTCATGTGCAGTCTGGCTTGCAATTTTGAAAAGATCCGGTTACAATACGCAGCCAACAGTATTTTGCTGGGGGTGTCCTCCACGGCGGTGGTATTCTTCGGCATCTACTGCTCAAAACCATTACCGAAAGTGTTCCCGAAACGCTGGTTTTGCTGTATAATAATCCCCGGACGGCCCGGCTGAGCAGGGCTTTGTAAAACCATGACCGAAGCCGGTCTTTTGTAAATCGTATCCCAACAAGGAGGTCTGTTTCATGAACACAGCACTGCGAAAGGATGCGGATGCCATTATCCGTTCCAGCCTGAACGCTGTTCTGCCGGACGAAGCTGTACGCCGTGCACTGAAAGCCTTTGCGCCAAAGGGCGGCAAGGTCCTTCTGGTAGCGGCGGGCAAGGCGGCGTGGCAGATGGCCCATGCCGCAGTGGAAACGCTGGGCCGTGTGGACGGCGGTGTGGTCGTGACCAAATACGACCATGTAAAGGGCGAAATTCCGGGAGTGAACTGTTATGAAGCGGGTCATCCTGTGCCGGACAAGAACGGCTTTGCGGCCACAGAAAAGGCGTTGGAACTTGTCCACGGCCTGACGGCGGAGGATACGGTGCTGTTTCTGCTTTCCGGCGGCGGCAGTGCGCTGTTTGAGCAGCCGCTGCTCCCCGGGGCCGAACTGCAGGACATCACCAGCCAGCTGCTGGCCAGCGGGGCCGACATCGTGGAGATGAACACCATCCGCAAGCGGCTTTCCGGCGTCAAGGGCGGGCGGTTCGCGCAGGCCTGCGCACCCGTAAACGTGTTCAGCATCGTGCTCAGCGACATTCTGGGCGACCCGCTGGATATGATCGCCAGCGGCCCGGCGGTGCCGGACACTTCCACCTGCGCGCAGGCACTTGCCATTGCGGAAAAGTATCAACTCAGGCTCTCGGCCAAGGCGCGGGAGCTGCTGGCACAGGAAACGCCCAAGGCACTGGACAACGTGACCACCCGGATCACCGGCAGTGTGCGGGAGCTTTGCACCGCCGCGGCGAATGCCTGCCGGGAACGGGGCTACGAACCGGTTCTCCTGACCGACCAGCTCTGCTGTGAAGCACGGGAAGCGGGCAGTTTCCTCGGCTCCATCGTCCGCACCCATGCGGGGCAGGGCCGGAAGCTGGCCTTCATCGCGGGCGGCGAAACGGTGGTGCACCTGACCGGCAAGGGCCTTGGCGGACGCAATCAGGAGCTTGCCCTCGCGGCGGCCCCAGCCCTTGCGGGGCGGAATGCGGCCGTGTTCTCGGTGGGAAGCGACGGCACCGACGGCCCCACCGATGCCGCAGGCGGCTATGTGGACGGTGACACCGCCGCCGCACTGACCACCAAAGGCTGGAACGTATTCGATACTCTGCAAAACAACGACGCCTACCACGCTTTGCAGGCCGTGGACGGTTTGATTATCACCGGAGCTACCGGCACCAACGTCAACGATGTGGCCGTGGCGCTGATTGGAGGAGAAGAACATGAAAGTCATTGATGCTCATGTCCATCTTGTGCAGTGCATCGCAGGCACCGGTGCGGGCGGGGAGATGCGTTCCATCGGCGGAGGCCGAGGTCAGTATGCGGATGGTTCCATCTGTCAGGTCATCCCGGAAGAATGGAACACCGAGCAGGTGACGCCGGAGCGGGTACTGGAAGTGATGGATGCCCACGAGGTGGAGCGTGCCGTTCTGCTGCAGGGCGGGTATCTGGGCTTCCAGAACCAGTACAGCTACGACGCCCAGCAGAAATACCCGGAGCGTTTCCTTGCCGCCGCTGCCTACGACCCGTACAGCCGGAACCGTGATGCCATTGTGCATTATCTGTTCGAGGAGCTGGGCATCCGGGTGGTCAAGTTTGAGGTGAGCACCGGCTCCGGCCTGATGGCCTACCGCCCGGTGTTTGCGCTGGACGGCGGCATGATGGAGCGGGAAGCCGCCTTTGCCGAGGAGCACGGCCTGGTATTCGTTATCGACATCGGCAAGCTGGGCAGCCCCAGCAGCCAGATCCCGGCTCTGCGGAATCTGATCCTGAATCACCCACAGATGAAATTCGTGGTCTGCCATCTGCTGGCTCCCAAACAGACCGAATTGCATGCGATGCAGGCCGGGCTGGAACTGCTGCACCTGCCGAATGTCTGGTTCGACCTTGCGTCCCTGCAGAACAATGTACGCCCGGATGAACCGCCCTACCCGGTGACACGGCAGTTCATCCACTGCGCCATCAATACCGTGGGTGCGGATCGGCTGCTGTTCGGCACCGATACGCCGTCCAACCTGTGCAAGTTCCGCTATCAGGATATGGTGGATACCATTGCGGAGGACCCGGAACTCGCCGGGGAACAAAAACAGAGCATCTTGTACGAAAACGCCAAAAACGTATTCTGGGACTGAGATCATAACCCTGCCGCTGCACAGCCGCAGCATTCTCGTTGCCCTGAAGATAATAAAAGATCCGGGCCTTCCTCGTTAGGAGAAGGCCCGGATCTTTTTTGTTAACAGGAGCGGCTTTTGCTAAAGTTTCAGGATGGGCAGAGCGCTCTCCACAGTGCATCCGATGGGTCAAACACTGCGATGCTGCAGCCTTCAAAGCGGCTCTGGATATCCACGGTCTCGCTGCCGTCGGCAGTGGTGGCATAGCTGCCAAGGTCCAGTGCGGAAAGGGCGGGCTGCTGGCTCCACGGAATAAGTTTGGCGTTCCAGTCCGCACCCAGCTTTTCGCTCAGGGCACCGTAGGCCTGCTCAAAGCCTGCCGGGTCCTCAAGCACCCAAATTTTGCTTTCGCCGTTTGCAAGGTCGGTGTTCATCTGGGTGGCACCGGCCATCTGGCCGTTCATATCGGTGAGAGAAGCATTGGCGCTCCATGTATAGTTGTTCACCTGCACCACAACGGCCCCGTCGCCGTTGGCATCATCGGCGTATTGTTCCAGTGCCGTCTGCAGGCGCTGCACGGCCTCATCCGGCAGGCTTTCCGCCGTCACTACAGCCACGGTGTAATCCGGGTCCACGGTGGTGAGCAGGCCATGGGCCACATACACTACACTGACGGCCAGCACCGCCGCCACCGCCACGATACCCCAGTGGTAGTACCACCAGTTGGCGCGGCTGCGCTTTTTCTGCTCCTGCGCGGTCAGGGGCTTGTCCGTTGCAGCCGGGCGCGGGATGGCCTGCACCTCCACGCTGTACTCGGCCCGCAGGGCCGGGAACAAAGTCTGCATGGCGGCAAGCCCCGGCAGCCAGAAGCCGAACAGCACTGCCCAGAACACGCTGACCGGGAACAGCAGGATCATGCCGCCGATGCCTGCCAGCATCACGCAGCCTGCCGCCACACAGCGGCCCGGCGCGGTGAGCAGCAGCTTCCCGGCACGGCGCAGCAGCCCGCCCGGCGAGAGCGTTTGGGCCGGTTCCAGCGCAAGGGCAGCGATGCACAGGGTGCCGCCCACGGCCAGCACCAGAAAGTCCAGTGCCAGAAACACCAGCACCGCAAGGCCGGGATAATACCCCTGCTGGGCGGCGGCTTCGAACAGAAAGGCCGTTACAAAGCACAGCAGCCCAAGCACCAGCGTGCCAGCCGCGCCCACAGCGCAGGCGGTCTTCCAGCGGGCGGCAAGGGTCTGCTTTGCACGGGGCAGCCACTGGGACGGGTCGTTCTGCAAACTGCGCAGGGCACAGTCCGCAAGCAGCAGCATGGCCGGGCCGGCCAGCAGGCCGGTCACCACGCCAAACACTGCCGTTAAGGGCAGGCTGAGCAGCGTCACCCCCAGCGAAACGCCCAGCGCCGCGGGCAGGCAGAGCACGCAGACTATGAGGTTTGTGCCCAGCAGCTGGCCGAGGTCGCGGCCCACCATCTGGCAAAAGCGGGCAAAGCCCTTTTTCTCCGGCTCGTTGGGGCCAACACCCCGGCCTTCCCGCCCGTAAAAGGCATCGTACATGCTCATGTCACTTCACCTCGGTGCCAAAGGCTTCCAGCTGGGTCAGCGCCGGGAAGGGGGAGGTGCCCTCCGCCTGCACAAGGTCTTTCAGCACAAGGCTGCGCACCCGCTTGGGCTCAAAGGTCACGCTCTGAGGCTTATGGCTCTTCACAAGGGGAATCTCCAGTTCACTTCCGTCGGAAAATTGCACGGTAGCCCGCACCCAGTAATTGTCATGGGGAAAATCCGCCCGTTCGGTGATGCGCAGCTCGTCCAGCAGCACCTCGCGGCCAAAATCCAGCGTGAGGGCGGCGTTCGGGTCACGATTGATGCCCCAGCTCTGGTAAGGGTACTCGCCGTGGGCACTGTTCTCAAAAATGCCGTCAATGGCATTCCGGGCTGCAAACACGGCTTCGCCCCGGGTCTCCACATTGGCGCTGGCGTGGGGATAAAAGCCGGTGTCACCGTGCTCGTCGTAGCAGTTGAAGGCAAGATTGCGCCGGGCAGCGATTTCTTCCGGCCGGGCCAGCCGGGCACGGATGACATGGCGGCTGCCCACAAAACTTTTGGGCGAGTAGGTGATGGCCTGTTCCCCAAAGGGGATGTGGAAGTTGATCTCCCGCTTGACCACGTACACCAGAGCCGGGGGCATGGTGTCCTCGAACTGAATGACGCAGTACTGGCCGGGGTGGTCGATCTCCAGCGCCACCCGGTCGCCGGGCTTGTAGCAGTTGGTGTAAACGAGGGAAACTTCGGTGTCGGCGTCGCAGGTCATCAGGGTGTGGCCCACTTCGTCCAGAACTTTCAGCTTGATGGTCTCCATAGCGGTTCTCCTTAGTACAGTTCAAGGTTCAGCATTTTCTGGAAATGCAGGGTGATTTTATAAATTGTCTCCGGCCAGGCGGTGCGCAGGCGCGGGTCGGTGACGGACACGGGTGTGACATCGGCCTTTGCAGCCTGCGGGTCAAACCGGATGCCGCCCAAGGTGCCTGCGGCAAGGCCGTCCGGGGCGGGAGTGGGCTGTTGTTCAGTGAGCAGGGTCAGCTCTACGGTGCCGGGCCAGTCGGTGGCATCCTGCAGGGTGATGCCGCTTTCACTCACCCGAACCGAGCGGCGGTAAGTGGTCAGCCCGTCAATAGGCGGGTAGGCACCGGCAAGTTCACCAGTGATGCTGTCTGGGCTGGTCTGCACGTCCCGGGCGGCATACTCTGCGCCGGGCAGCTGCTGGATGCCGTCAAAAGTGGGCAGGTTGTGCCACGCGCTCTGCATGGTCCAGATCTCGTACCGCTGGGGGCTGAAAGTCTTTTTCGTGTAGCTTTCCACGCCGATATCAATGAGGAATGGCCTGCCGTCTTTGTACACGGTGATGCTGCCGGTGTCGTTGTGGTTGTGGCTGTCGCCGTTGGAGCCAAACTTTGCCCCCAGCAGCCAGCGCCCTTTCCGGGCGGTATATACACCGACGCTTGGGTACCACACCGTGTTCTGCTGCGGCTGGGTCAGGGTGCAGGCCATGAGTTCGGCTTCCGCAAAGGCGGTGGTGAGCCGGTACCACAGGTTGATGTGGGTGGTGGCGTCCGGGTTTTCCAGGTGGTCGGGGTCCGGGTCGGCGCGGAAGTCCTCTGCCGCCAGCGCACAGAGCGCGTCGCTGCCCACGGCCTGCCCAAAGCGGTATTCCCGTGCACCGCATCGCCCGGCCAGCGGGCTGCAGTCGCCAAAGTTGAGGTAATAGGGCCTCTCCACATGGACATTGCGGATGTACTCGGCAATGTTTTTGATCTTAGGTTCTCGGAACAACGGCCGGAACGCCTCCGGCGCAATGGAAGAAAGAATTTCCATGCAGCCCCACAGGGTCAGGCCTGCGTGGCGGTAATACTGGGCACCTTCGTTGCAGCAGCCGTCCTCGCCGTAATCCTTTAAAAAACAATCGAGGCTGTAGGCCGCCTGCTTGATCGCGGCCTGCCGCCGGGCCTGCGTGGTGGGCAGCAGGAACACGGTCAATAGTACGTTCTGGGTGCACCAGCTGGTCCAGTTGCACATAGGCTCTGCACCATTGCCCATCCACCAGAAATGATCGGAGGAATAAGGTGTCAGGATGCGGGCGTTCAGCTCCCGCTCCATCCGGGCCGTCAGCCCCGGTGCGGCGGCGTCCAGTTCATCTTTCAACAGATACCGCGTCAGGGCCAGCAGGGCACCGGTCTCGGCTGCAAACAGCTCCACGATGGGCCGGGAAGTATCCGGCAGCGGCAGCTGCGGCGTATCCCGGATGTAGCTGTTGTGGGCGGGCAGCTGCCATGCGCTCTCCTCACAAATGGCCCATACAGTATCCGCAATGGCCTCCAGAAAGCGGCCCTTGTGCTCCACGCACTCGGCACACACCAGCGCACACAGCCGTGCCCGGCGGGAGAAGTAAGCATCCTCCCACGGGGTGCGCTGCCCGGTGCGGATAAAATCCAGCCAGAGGGAGAGGGGCAGGGGAGCAATGGCCTTTGCAAGCTCCGTTTCGCCCGCCTGTAAAAAGCGGTCTTTCACCCGCTGGGGCAGGGCCTGCCACGCAGCGCGGCTGCTGGCAGGCGGAAAAGGCTGGTAGTCGGGCAGGCTGTCCGGCAGAAATGGGAGACGTTCCTGAAACATATGTACACCTCGATGAACTTGCTCGCCCTCTCAGTCAAAATCTGATGATTTTGACAGCTCCCCCAAAGGGGGAGCCTCTGGCGAAACCGGAAAACCAGCCGCACTGCCCAAGCCTCTCCCCTTGGGAGAGGTGGCACCGAAGGTGACGGAGAGGGCGAGGACGCTGTATGAAATACTCTTACAAACTTTGCTGATATTCCCGCGGGCTCAGGCCCGTGACCTTTTTGAACACCTTGGAAAAGTAGAACGAACTTTCGTAGCCCAGCTTTTCCGCGATCTCGTACACCTTCAGATCGCCCTGTTCCAGCATCTCCTTGGCGGCAGCGATGCGGGTCTCGGTGATGTACTCCACAAAGCCGCTGTCGCCGTATTTGCCAAACAGCTGGCTGAGGTAATTCGGAGAGAAATTGAACACCGCTGCCACATCGGCCAGGGTCAGCTTTTCGGAAAGATGGTTCTGGATATATTCCTGCACCTGCGCCACCACCTGCATCTTGCCTGCAGTGGCGTCGCCGTCGCTCACTTCCACGAACTGGATCGGATTTTCTGCGGTGAGGATGGGCTGCAGATGGGCATTCTCCCGGCAGCGGCGGGCAAGGCCCAGCAGGGAACCCGTGGGGCGTCCCACGGCCCACAGCAGTTTGACGGTAAAATAGTTGTACAAGATCTGGCTGGCCCGTTCCAAAAGGGGCCGCAGCACGGCCCGGTAGTTCTGGGCCTGTTTCCCGGTCAGGCAGAACAGCACATTGCAGCGCATGGCGTCCGCCCCGGTCACGTAACAGGGCAGGTAATTCTGCAGGGTGTTTTCCAGCATCCGCGCACAGGAAAAGCTCAGTTTCAGCTGCTGAGCGGGGGCCAGCTCCGTGTTGGCGCACAGCTCGCAGGAAGCCACCAGATAGCTGTCGCTTTTCAGCTCAAGCTCCATGTGCTGCAGCGGCTGTTCCAGCTCGCTTTCGTCCTGAAACAGCCCGGCGTACAGCCGCACGAAAAAACGCTCCTGATAGGTACGCACGCTCTCAGCCAGGTTTTCCTGCACCGGCATCTCGTCCAGCAGGGCCCGCTCCTTTTTCACCTTTTCGGCGGCGCGGGCCAGAGCGTTCTGCAAATTTTCCGGGGTCAGGTCCAGCTTTACAAGGTAATCCACCACACCGGCCCCCATGGCCTGCTTGATGTAGTCAAATTCTTCAAAGCTGGTCAGCATGATAAAGGCCGGCAGCGGGCCCCGCTCCCGGCAGGTGCGGGCCAGGGTCAGGCCGTCCATCAGGGGCATTTTGACGTCTGCCACCACGATATCCGGTTTTTCGCGCTCGATGCATTCCAGCGCCAGCTTGCCGTTGCGGGCGGTGCCGCAGACGGTGTAGCCCAGTTTCTCCCATTCCAGCATTCCCTGCAGGCCGATGAGCACCAGCGGTTCGTCATCCACCAATAGTATCCGCAGCATGGTCGTTTCCTTTCTTCTGGTAAGGCAGCCGGATGGTCACTTCGGTGCCAATGTCCTCTTCGCTTTCAATGTGCAGGCCGTACCCTTCGCCAAAGGAATACTGGATGCGGCGGTTCACGTTCCAAAGGCCCACATGGCGGAACTTTTCGGCCCGTTCGGTCTCCTCGGTGGGCTCGTCCAGAAGATGCGCCACCATTTCCGGCGGCATCCCGACGCCGTCGTCCGTCAGCCGCAGCAGCACATCGCCGGTGGCGGAGTCGGTGGAGATATCCAGCAGCACGCTGCCATGGCCGCCCTTGGGTTCCAGTCCGTGGAAGATGGCGTTTTCCACCAGCGGCTGCAGGGTGAAACGGGGGATCAGGCAGCTCTGGCACAGGCGCTCGTCCTCAATACGGGATACTTCAATCTCCAGATCGCCGCCGTAGCGGTACTGCTGGATGGTAAAGTAATCGTTGAGCAGGGCCAGCTCCTCCTGCAATGGGATCAGCTTTTCGGTGCCCTTGGAGATGCTCTTGGTCAGGCGGGCAAAGGCTGTTACCATTTCCGCAATGCCGGGGGCATGCTGGATGGTGGCCATCCAGCGGATGCTGTTGAGGGTGTTATAGATAAAGTGGGGGTTCACCTCGTTTTGCAGCATCCGGTATTCCAGTTCCTGCTTTTTGCGCTCGTCCTCCACCCGGCGGGTCATCAGGCCGTCCACATCGGCGGCCAGCTTGTTGATGCCCCGGCCGATGTCACCCAGCTCGTTGTTCCACTCCACGGCAGGGTCGGCGGTAAAATCGCCGCCGCCCACGGCTTTGATGCGTTTCTGCAACGCTTCCACCGGGCGGGTGATGACCCATTCCAGCCAGTGCTGCATCACAAAGCTCAGCCCCCACACGATGGCAAGGCCCAGCACCAGCAGCCACAGATAGACATGGCGCTGCTGCAGAAAAGTGCTTTCCGGCAGCACCTGCACCAGCGCTGCGCCCCGGCCGTTCAGGGTGACTTTGACGGCAAAATAGCGTCTGCCGTCTTTTTCAAAGCGGCCCTGCCATGCAGACTGCCGCCAGGTGCGGTTTTCGCTGGTGGAACGCAGAGTGTAGGGGACGGAGGTAAGGGTGTTTTCCACCTGGGTCAGGGTGCCGTCCTCGATCTGCCAGAGCTGGTTGCCCATCTCCCAGTAAAGGGCGCTGCCCTCGCTCATGGCATAGCCCGCCGCCGGGTCGGTGATCACCGAAGTATCCAGTGCAAGGTAGGCCGTGCCGCGGTGCATGGGGCCCTTGCCGGAGCGGATGGGCTGGCTGATGGCGAGGCAGGTGGGATGGGACGCCATCAGCGGGTCGGTGGTGAACTGCATCCCGTAGCCCTGCTGCAAAAACAGGGCCACACTGCTGCGGTTCAGCGCGGACGAGCTGTTCAGCGCACCGAACTGCAGATGGCGGTTATTTTCGTTGCTCATGAAAAAGCGGATGATCTTGCTGTACAAGGGGCTGGAATAATATTTTTCCTGCGCGGCTTCGTAGGCCGCAATGGTCTGGGTGCCGTTGACGTCTTCCTGCGAGAGGTAGCGGCGCACGGTACCGTTGATGGATGCCCAGTTCAAGAGGGCATCCGCGTCGTTCAGGCTGGTTTCGATGCTGGTGGCCACCAGCCGCAGGTTGAACTCTGCTGCCTGCAGGGTGTTGGTGCGCACGTACTGGTTGGAAAGGAAGAACAGCGCCGCACACACGGCCAGAGAGGTGAGGGTGGTGAAGATACGCATGCTCCACACGATCTGCCGCCGCAGTGAAAAGCGGTGTTTGGGTCTGCCCATGCTGCATTCTCCCTTCTGAGGTTGATAACTTCATTTAATACAGTACCGGTTTCGGCAGGCTTTGTCAACGGCTTTTTGCATGATTTTTGTATACATTGCATCGTTTTTCTTTGTAACGCTTTTGTAATCTGTGCAACAAATCAAGAAAGTGCAGTTTCCAGCATAAGAAAGTGCATCTTTTTGAGAAAAGTCTGCAAAAAATACAGTCTTGCCCGGAATACCCGCGTCCTGCTTTTTTGTTTTTGGAAAATCATAGAGGGAATTTGTATGTTATATCCACAGCAAAACGAAGCACGTTTAAAACTGAGCCTGAGCGGCACGTGGGATTTCTGCCTTGGCAGTGAGGACGAAGCCCAGTTCGACCCAGCAAAGCCGCTGCCAAAAGCCCAGCCCATCGCGGTGCCCGCCAGCTACAACGACCAGAACGACCAGACCACCGCCCTGCGCCGTCACTACGGCTGGGCATGGTATCAGCGGCGGATCACTCTGCCCGCGTTCTGCGCCGGGCAGCGGGTGGTGCTGCGGTTCGGTTCCGTCACCCACACGGCCAGAGTTTTTCTGAACGGTCAGCTCATTGCACAGCACAAGGGCGGCTTCACACCCTTTGAAGCGGATGTGACCAACTTGCTGCACCCCGGCGAGACGGCCCTGCTCACGGTGGCCTGCGACAACCGGGTGAATCACAGCACCCTGCCTGTGGGCAACGAGGACGGACAGCTGGCCTTCTTTGGTTCCGATAACGCGGGCATCCCCAGCGTAGAAGCCGCAAAGCTTGCCGCTGCAAAGCAGAACCGCCCCAACTTTGATTTCTTCAACTATGCGGGCATCCATCGCCCGGTGTGGCTCTACACCACCCCCAAAACCTACATTGAGGATGTGACCGTGGTGCCGCACACCGATGGCACCGTGAACTATACTGTCCAGACCGTGGGTACCGCACCCGTTGCCGTCACGGTGCTGGATGCCGACGGCAAACATGTGGCGGATGCGAAAGGTACCGAGGGTACCCTGCACATCCCGGATGTACAGTTGTGGGAGCCCGGCCATCCGTATCTGTACACCCTGCACATCACCTGTGGAACGGATGTTTACGACCAGACCTTCGGCGTGCGCAGCATCGAGGTGAAGGGCACACAGGTGCTCTTGAACGGCAAACCGCTCTACTTCAAGGGCTTCTGCAAGCATGAGGACTTCACCGCCCATGGCCGCGGTTTTGACCCGGTGCTGAACATCAAAGATATCAACCTTATCCACTGGGCCAATGCCAACGCCGTGCGCACCAGCCACTACCCCTATGCCGAGGAGTTCTACGACCTGTGCGACCGGGAAGGTATCCTCGTCATGGACGAAACGCCTGCCGTTGGCATCGGCGGCGGGGCAGAGGTGAACCCTTACAAGGAGTACCCGCTGGCCGAGCACCACAGGCAGGTGCTGACCGAGATGATCCGGCGGGACAAAAACCACCCCTGCGTAGTGCTGTGGAGCCTTGGCAACGAGCCAGACCTCGAGCACTTCCCGCAGGACGCCTACGACTACTGGCACCCGCTGTATGAGCTGGCCCACCAGCTGGACCCGCAGAACCGTCCTGTGACGCTGGTGTGCTGTCAGAACGACTATACAAAGGACATCACCACCCGCACCATGGACATTGTGTGCATCAACCGCTATTACGGCTGGTACAACCTTTCCGGTGACATGGACGCCGCCTGCTATGGCCTGAACCGGGAGCTGGACTTCTGGGAAACTCAGCACAAGCCCGTGATGA
Organism: Faecalibacterium sp.; assembly: GCA_050873025.1. GTDB lineage: Bacteria > Bacillota > Clostridia > Oscillospirales > Ruminococcaceae > Faecalibacterium. The sequence goes on from JBNMHZ010000011.1 coordinate 39,887, forward strand.
TGAGCGAGTACGGCGCCGACACCGTGGCCGGCCTGCACACCGCCGGGGCGGAGATGTTCAGCGAGGAATTTCAGGTGGAGTTCTACCGCCGTCTGGACGCCGAGTTTGACAAGCGCCCGTGGTTTGTGGGAGAATTTGTGTGGAACTTTGCGGACTACGACACCGTGCAGGGCCCCATGCGGGTGGATGGCAACAAAAAGGGCCTGTTCACCCGGGACCGCCGCCCCAAACTGGGCGCACATTTCCTGCGCCAGCGGTGGGCAGAGATACCGAACTTTGGGTTCAAAGATTAACGACCTCGCCCTCTCAGTCTCGCATTCGCTCGACAGCTCCCCCAAAGGGGGAGCCTCTGGCGAAAAGAGAAAGTTTCTGGTTCTGCCAAGGCCTCTCCCCTTGGGAGAGGTGGCATTGCGTAAGCAATGACGGAGAGGGCGAGCCGCCTAAAGAAATGAGGATAACATCATGAAACAATATCCCAATCACCCCATGACCGACGCCGAAGCAAAGCAGGCGCTGGCCGATGCCTGCAAGCAGGTGGAGACCAATCTGCCGCTGTATACTTACCAGTGCCAGAACCATTCCAGTGTGAACGGCATTTACCCCGGCTGTGCCAACAACCAGTGGACCTGCGGCTTCTGGCCCGGCGAGATCTGGCTGGCCTATGAAGCCACCGGTGATGAAAAATTCAAAAACGCGGCCCTCATTCAGGTGGACAGCTTTGCGGATCGCATTGCCCGCAAGGTGGAAGTGGACCACCACGACATGGGCTTCCTTTACAGCCCCACCTGCGTGGCGGCATGGAAGCTGGTGGGCAGCGAGACCGGTAAAAACGCTGCCATTGCCGCAGCCGACCAGCTGCTGACCCGCTACCAGCCCAGCGGCAAATTCCTGCAGGCATGGGGCACCATGGACGACTCGGACAACTACCGCTACATCATCGACTGTATGCTCAACGTGCCGCTGCTCTACTGGGCCAGCGAGACCACCGGTGACGGCCATTACCGGGAGATCGCCGCTGCCCACACCGCCACCACACTGGCAAACTCTTTCCGGCCGGACGGCAGCACCTACCACACCTTCTTCATGAACCCGGACGGCACCCCCAAGGGCGGGCGCACCTGTCAGGGCTACCGGGATGACAGCTTCTGGGCACGCGGACAGGCCTGGGGCGTGTACGGCAGCGCCATCGGCTACACCTATACCCACGACGAAAAGTTTCTGGATGTGTTCCGCAAGGCGCTGGAGTTCTATCTCTCCCGCCTGCCGGAAGACCTCGTCCCCTGCTGGGACATGATCTTTGCGCCGGAAAGCGGTGAGCCGCGGGATTCTTCCTCCGCCGCCATCGTGGCCTGCGGCCTGCTGGAAGCCGCCAAGTACGTGGACGAAGCGGAAGCTGCTCAGTGGTGCACCCTGGCCCGGCAAATGCTGGCCAGCCTGCACGCAAACTACGCCGTCAAGCCCGGAACCCTCGGCTCCGGCCAGCTGCTGCACGGCACCTACAGCAAAAAGAGCCCCTACAACACCTGCACCCCGGAAGGCGTGGATGAATGCACCAGCTGGGGCGATTACTTCTACATGGAGGCGCTGACCCGCCTGACCAAAGATTGGGAGATGTACTGGTGATGAAACTACAGACAAAAGCGGATTTTACCGCGCTGATGCACACATTCCTCGACCCGCTCAAACCTCATTATTCCGCAGGCTGTGCCCGGCTGCATCTGGGCGAGACGGGTGTGACTTACAACCAGAACGCCATCGAGCTGGAAGCGTTCAGCCGTCCGCTGTGGGCGCTGGTGCCCTTCTGGGTGGGCGGTGGCTCGGACCCGGAGTTTGAGGAAATTTACCGCAAAGGCCTTGCCGCCGGTTCCGACCCCGCAAACCCGGAATACTGGGGCACCACCGGCGAATATGACCAGTGCTATGTAGAGATGGCCGCCATCGCCTGCGGCATCCTCACCGCGCCGGAAAAGGTGTGGAATCCGCTTTCCGGTGCTGAAAAGCAAAATCTGGCGGCGTGGCTTGGCCAGATCAACCACCACACCATCCCGGACTGCAACTGGCAGTTCTTCCGCATTCTGACAAACCTTGCGCTGAAGAGCGTCAATATGCCCTACAGCCCGGAACTGCTGGAAGATGGTCTGACGAAAATCGACAGCTACTACAGCGGCGACGGCTGGTCCACCGACGGTGCATCCGTCCAGAAGGATTACTACATCCCGTGGGCCATCCAGTATTACGGGCTGCTGTACTCCAAGTTTGCCGCCGACACCGACCCGCAGCGTGCGGCGCTTTACCGCAGCCGGGCCGAGCTGTTCGCACAGCAGTTCGTTTACTGGTTCGACGCCAACGGCGCAGCCCTGCCCTTTGGCCGCAGCCTGACCTACCGCTTTGCGCAGAACTGCTTCTGGGCGGCCTGCATCTGGGCCGGGCTGGAACCGCTGCCCCTGCCTGTGATGAAGGGGCTGATCGTGCGCAATTTCAACTGGTGGCTCAGCCAGAAAATGTTCGACCGGGACGGCATCCTCACCATCGGCTACTGCTACCCGCAGATGTACATGGCCGAGCGGTACAATGCCCCCGGCAGCCCTTACTGGGGCATGAAGAGCTTTTTGCTGCTGGCCCTGCCGGACGACCACCCGTTCTGGGCAGCAGAAGCGGACCCCATGCCTGCGCTGGACAGCCTGAAACCCATGCCCTTTGCCAACATGCTGGTACAGCGCCGGGCAGGCCGGGTGACGGCTTATGCCGCCGGTGTCAACGAGGGCCACGGCCACGGCCAGTTCCCGGAAAAATACGCAAAGTTTGCCTATGACACCCGGTTCGGCTTCTGCGCATCCCGCAGCCGCGAGGTGCTGTGTCAGGCCGCACCGGACAGCATGCTGGCCTTTATCATCGATGACAATGTATTCGTGCGCAAGGTGAGCAGAACGTGGAAAATTGAAAAAGGCTCTGTTACCGCACAGTGGTCGCCGTTCCCCGGTATTGAAGTGACCACCACTGTCACGCCCACCGCCACGGGCCACCGCCGCCATCACGAGCTCGAAAGTATCTATGACTGCGACGCCTATGATACCGGCTTTGCGGTGCCCAATTTTGCACCGGACTATGCGGAAACCGTGGAAAACGACACCGCCGAAGCCCACTGCAGCACCCTGCGCTGCGCGGTGCGCGGCAAGGGCGAACCGGTGGTGCTGGGCTGCGACCCCAACACCAGCCTGTATTTCACCAATGTGCACCTGCCCGCCGTGAAGTATCACATCGCCAAGGGGCACACCACGCTGGACACTGAAATTATTGACGAAGCAGAATAAAAACCAAAACCAGAAAAGGCGTACCCCGTATAACAGCGGGGTACGCCTTTTCTGGTTAGAAGGAGAAATTATGAAAATGCTGCGGAATGGTTATCCCATGGTAACCTGAACGGTCACCTCGGCCCCGGCGGGAGCCAGCGGCAGGACATTGCCCTCAATGGGCTTGCCGTCCACGGTGACGCTCTTCACGCCATGCTGCACGGCGGCGGTGTTATCCACCGTGATGCGGTACTCTGCGCCCCGGTAGCGGCGGGTGACCGTAAAGCCGCTCAATGTGTGGGGGATGCAGGGGTCTACTTTCAGGCCGTCCAGCGTGGGCTGGATGCCAAGGATATACTGGCTCACATTGAAGAAGGTCCATGCGGCGGTGCCGGTCAGCCAGCTGTTTTTCGCTTCGCCAAAGGTGGGGGCGTCCTTGCCGGCCACCATCTGGCTGTAGACGTAGGGCTCGGTGCGGTGGATCTCGGAGATATCCTCAATATATGCCGGGCAGGTCTTGCGGTAGACCTCAAAGGCGCGGTCGCCGTGGCCCAGAACGGCTTCGGCACAGCTGATCCACGGATTGTTATGGCAGAAGATGCCGGCGTTCTCCTTATATCCCGGAGGATAGCTGGAAATCTCGCCCAAGTTCAGCTGATAGCTGGTGTAGGCGGGCTGGTGCAGAACCACACCGTACTTGGTGTCCAACCGCTCTTCCACGCTCTTCAGCGCCTGTGCGGCCTGCCCGGTCTCCTTGCCGATGCCGGCCATCACGCACATGCCCTGCGGCTCAATGAAGATCTGGCCCTCGGTGCACTCTTTGCTGCCCACCGGCTTGCCAAAGGCGTCGTAGGCGCGGCGGAACCATGCGCCGTCCCAGCCGGCAGTCAGAGCCGCCTGTTCCACGCCGTCCACGGCTTTGCGGGCGGCTGCGGCTTCGTCGGCAAGATTCAGATGGTCGCACAGTTCGGCGTATTCATGGCCGTATTTGACGAACATGCCTGCGATAAACACGCTCTCCGCCACGGGGCCCTCACTGGGGCCGGTGATCTGGAAGCTCTCGTCCGGATGCTCGGAGAAGCAGTTCAGGTTCAGGCAGTCGTTCCAGTCGGCGCGGCCGATGAGGGGCAGGCCGTGGGGGCCCAGATGGGTGACGGTAAAGTTGAAGCTGCGGCGCAGGTGTTCCATCAAAGGCTGTGCCTTGCTTTCGTCGTTGTCAAAGGGCACCTGCTCGTCGAGGATGCTCCAGTCGCCGGTCTCCCGCAGGTAGGCGGCGGTGCCGGCGATGAGCCACAGCGGGTCGTCATTGAAGCCGGTGCCGATGTCCCGGTTGCCCTTTTTGGTCAGGGGCTGGTACTGGTGGTAGGCGCTGCCGTCCTCAAACTGGGTGGCGGCAATGTCCAGAATGCGCTCTCGTGCGCGGGAGGGGATGATGTGCACAAAGCCCAGCAGATCCTGACAGCTGTCGCGGAAACCCATGCCGCGGCCGGTGCCGCTCTCGTAGTAGCTGGCGCTGCGGCTCATATTGAAGGTGACCATGCACTGATACTGGTGCCAGATGTTCACCATGCGGTTCAGTTTTTCCTCGCCGGATTCCAGATGGTAGGTGGAAAGCAGGCTTTCCCAGTGGTCGGCCAATGCCTTGCGGGCAGCATCCACCTGAGCATCGGTGGTGTAGCGTGCGATCATGGCGTGGGCACGCTCTTTGTTGATGACGCCGGGGGCGGTGAACTTTTCTTCCTGCGGGTTCTCGATGTACCCGAGACCGAACAGGATCTTTTTCTCTTCGCCCGGGGCAAGGGTGACATGGATGTGCAGAGCACCCACCGGAGCCCAGCCGTGGGCAATGCTGCCGGAGCAATGGCCTGCCCGCACGGCCTGCGGGTCTGCCGGGCCGCCGTACACGCCGCAGAAGGCGTCGCGGGTGGTATCGAAGCTGGTGACCGGGGTGTTGCTCCAGAACACGGCGTAATGGTTGCGGCGCTCCCGGTACTCGGTCTTGTGGTAGATGACGCCGGGCTCCACCTCTACTTCGCCGGTGGAGAAGTTGCGCTGGAAGTTGGAGCTGTCGTCAATGGCGTCCCACAGGCAGAACTCCACGTAGCCGAACACGTCCAGCTCTTTGGCGGTGTCCGTGCTGTTTTTCAGGGTCAGACGATCCAGCTCGCAGGCGTCGCCTTTGGGCACGAACAGCTCCTGCGCGGCGGTGATGCCGTTCTTTGCGCCCTCGATCACGGTGTAGCCCAGGCCGTGGCGGCAGGTGTAGCTGTCCAGCGGCGTTTTGGTGGGCTGCCAGCCGGGGTTCCATACGGTGTCGCCATCCTTGATGTAAATGTGGTGGCCGTCCATATCCAAGGGCGAACTGTTGTAGCGGTAACGGGTCAGGCGGCGCATCCGTGCGTCACGGTAAAAGCTGTAGCCGCCCGCCGTGTTGGAGACAAGGCTGAAGAAATCCTCGCTGCCCAGGTAGTTGATCCAGGGCAGAGGCGTCTGCGGGGTGGTGATGACATATTCTTTGCGTGCGTCATCAAAATGACCGAATTTCATAAATGCTTCCTCCTTAACAGGCTGCCGGAGACTCCGGCGGCATCGCTTTGCGAAAACGATTAAGACTGACAGGAGAAACGATCTCTTTGCCTTTAGCATAGCCGAACTGCGCCAAAAAAGCAAGAGGATTTGCTAAAAAATTTCTGAAAGTATTTTTCATAAAACGGCGTGGTTCCACACTTTTTATGAAAAAACACTCCGGCGCAGAAAAACGCGCTGCAAAACCGAAATGGCTGAAACCCCATAATAAAGTAATTATAACAGCGGCGAAAACCGTAACGAAACCGCAACGAAAAACTTTCAATTTTAACCGAAATGTAACGAAAACCATCCGGGATGCACAATTTTTGTCCGTCCAAAACGAACAAAACGCCAAACTTGCGTCAAAAATGATAAAAGTTGTTTCCTGATACTTGATTTTTGGTGCAGAATGCGCTATCATGAACTTGCGAAAACGATTAAGGACTTGCGGAGAACATCCCCGCAGAAAACTCCTTTGGAAGGAGGCAGCGAACCGTGCCGTCCCTGAAAGATCTGGCAAAGGAGTGCGGCGTTTCGGTGGCAACGGTCAGCAAGGCGCTGAACGACCAGCCGGATATCTCGGCTGCCACACGGGAGCGGGTGCGTGCCGCAGCGCACCGCATGGGCTACCTGCCCAACGCCGCCGCCCGTGCCCTGAAAACGAACCGTACTTACAATCTGGGCGTTCTGTTCGTGGACGAACGGCAGAGCGGCCTGACCCACGAATACTTCTCCGCCGTGCTGGACAGCTTCAAGGTGGAAGCCGAAAAGCATGGCTACGATATCACTTTTATCAACCACAACATCAGCGGCAAGAGCATGAGCTACCTGGAGCACTGCCGCTACCGCAGTGTGGACGGTGTGGTGATCGCCTGCGTGAACTTCTACGATCCGCAGGTGGTGGAGCTGGTGAACAGCGAGGTGCCGGTGGTCACCATCGACCACGTGTTCAATAACCGCATGGCCATCCTTTCCGATAATGTGGCCGGTTTAAAAGCACTGGTGCGGCAGGCATGGGCCTGCGGGCACCGCCGCATCGCCTTTATCCATGGCGAAAAGACCGCTGTTACCGAGAACCGCGTGGCGGGCTTCTACCAGGCCTGCGAAGAGCTGGGCCTGAAGATCCCGGAGGAATATGTGCGGGAAGGCATCTACCACGACGCCGACCGCTGTGCCGCCGAGACAAAAGCGCTGCTGGCTCTGCCGCAGCCGCCCACCTGCATCATCTTCCCGGACGATTTCTCCGCGCTGGGCGGCTATAATGCCATCAGCGAAAAGGGCCTTTCGATTCCCGAAGATGTTTCGGTAATGGGCTACGACGGCATCTACCTTTCCCGCGTGGTCAAACCCCAGCTGGTGACCTACCAGCAGAACACCGCAGCACTGGGCCGCACCGCAGCCGATAAGCTCATTGAGCTGATCGAACACCCGCGTGTGACCCTGCCCGAGCAGATCCGCGTCTCCGGCAAACTGCTGGACGGCGGGTCGGTGAGTATCCTTTAAATCCGTCTCCAAAGGCTTCTGTGGACGAAGCCTTTTATGAAGAAAGCTTTTGAAACTAATGGAAAACCATGAAGGAGGTTTACCCTTATGAAAAAGATCTCTCGTCGTAATTTCCTGCTCGCTTCCGGTGCCGTTACCATTGGCGCAGCTCTGGCTGCCTGCGGCGGTTCTTCCGCTTCCACCAGCACCGCTTCTTCCGCTGCTCCCGCATCCAGCGCAGCCGCTTCCGAGGCTCCCGCAGCCGGCGGCAAGGTGCTGAACATCTGGTGCTGGAATGATGAGTTCCAGAGCCGTTTCAACGACTACTACCCGGAAGTTTCCGAGATCGCAGCCGACAAATCCACCACCACCCTGAAGGATGGCACCACCGTCAAGTGGACCATCAACCCTAACGCAGACAACAACTATCAGAACAAGCTGGACGAAGCCCTGCTGAACCAGGATTCCGCAGCTGATGATGATAAGATCGATATCTTCCTGATCGAGGCTGACTACGCTCTGAAGTACGTCGATTCCGATTACGTTCTGGATGTCAAGGCAGACATCGGCCTGACCGATTCCGACCTGGCTGGCCAGTACCAGTACACCAAGGACATCGTCACCGTGGACGGCAGCCAGCGCGGCACCACCTGGCAGGCAACTCCCGGTCTGTTCGCATACCGCCGCAGCATCGCAAAGGACGTTCTGGGCACCGATGATCCCGCCGAAGTGCAGACCTACCTGTCTGACTGGGATAAGTTCAACGATGTGGCCGCACAGGCTTCTGCCAAGGGCTACAAGATGCTGTCCGGCTTCGACGATGCATACCGTACCTTCTCCAACAACGTGGCAGCACCCTGGGTCACCGGCACCACCGTTACCGTGGATGAGAACATCATGAAGTGGGTCGATCAGACCAAGGAATACACCGATAAGGGCTACAACAACAAGTCCAGCCTGTGGGATTCCCAGTGGGCAGCCGATCAGGGCCCCACCGGCAAGGTGTTCGGCTTCTTCTATTCCACCTGGGGCATCAACTTCACCCTGCTGGGCAACTCTCTGGCAACTCCTGTTGCTGAGGGTGGCAAGGAAGAAGTGGGCAACGGCATCTACGGCGACTACGCTGTGTGCGAAGGCCCTCAGCCCTACTACTGGGGCGGCACCTGGATCTGCGGCGCAGCCGGCAGCGACAACATTGAGCTGATCCGCGACGTTATGCAGAAGCTGACCTGCGACGAAGCCATCATGAAGCAGATCACCCTGGATACCCAGGACTACACCAACAACGAGAAGGCCATGGAAGAGATCGCAAACAGCGATTACAAGTCCGACTTCCTGGGCGGCCAGAACCACATCGCTCTGTTTGCAGAGGCTGCAAAGAAGATCGACATGTCCAACGCCGGCCCGTACGATCAGGGCCTGAACGAGAGCTTCCAGACCGCATTCAAGGACTACTTCACCGGCAACGTGGACGAGGATACCGCAAAGGCAAACTTCGAGACCGCCATCAAGGAGAAGTATCCTGAGCTGACCGACGTGGTGTGGCCCGCATAACAGGCTGACCCAATTCGCTGACACGGAAAAGTGAATATGCAGGGGCGGGCCGGACGCTGTTCCCGCCCGCCCCTGTTGCTTTGGAAACAAGCGAACGCAGAAAAGCATTCCCCCGGCCGGAGGAAGGTGGCGCGTTAGCGCCGGATGAGGGCGTTGACTGCATCTGCCGCAGGACACCCCTCATCAGTCAGCTGCGCTGACAGCTTCCCCCCAAGGGGTGAAGCCTTTGAACGCGGGCTGGCCGCGGAGTTTCCAAAAGAGGCTTTTCCTTACATACAACAGGAGGCGATCCTTATGGGAGAAAAGAAAAAGAAAGGGTCGATCAGCTACGCGAAGTGGGGCTACATCTTCATTGCGCCGTTCTTTATCATCTTCGCGGTATTCCAGCTGATCCCTCTGGCATCCACCATTTACTACAGCTTTTTTGAATATTACCGCAGCGGCCTGAAGGTCATCGGCCCCAACTTTGTGGGCCTGAAAAACTATATCACCCTGTTCGCCACCGACCTGCCAAAATATTTCAGCAATACGCTGATTTTGTGGCTCATCGGCTTTATCCCGCAGATCGCCATCTCGCTGCTGCTGGCTGCATGGTTCACCGACCTGCGGCTCAAGCTGAAAGGCCAGACCTTCTTCAAGACGGTCATTTACATGCCCAACCTGATCATGGCATCGGCTTTCGCCATGCTGTTCTTTGCACTGTTCTCGGACAATGGCCCGGTGAACGCCGTGCTGCAGAGCATGGGCTGGATCGATGCACCCATCAGTTTCCTGAACACCGTGTGGGGCAACCGCGGGCTGATCGGCCTGATGAACTTCCTGATGTGGTTCGGCAATACCACCATCATGCTCATGGCCGCTATCATGGGCGTGGATCCCACTCTGTATGAGGCTGCAGAGCTGGACGGCTGCACCCCGAACCAGATGTTCTGGAAGATCACCATTCCGCTGATCCGTCCCATTTTGGTTTACGTCATGATCACTTCCATGATCGGCGGCCTGCAGATGTTCGATGTGCCGCAGATCCTGACCAACGGCAAGGGCGGCCCGGACCGTACCTCCACCACCATGATCATGTACCTGAACAACCACCTGTTCAGCAAGAACTATGGCATGGCCGGTGCAGTTTCTGTGGTGCTGTTCCTTGTTTGCGCCGTACTGTGCGTCATCGTCTACTTCTCCCTCACCAAGGAGGATGACGGCCTGACCCGCGCCCAGCGCAAAGAATTGAAAGCCGCCAAAAAGGCAGCAAAAGGGGGTAAGTGAATATGGCACACACTGCAAAAATGCATTCTGAAAAAGCAACGCTGGCGGCACGCCGCGCCTGGTGCTACCTGGTGCTGGTGCTTATCAGCTTCCTGTGCCTGTTCTTCTTCTATGTGCTGGTGATCAACTCCACCCGCACCCACTTTGAGATCCAGAAGGGCTTTTCGCTTCTGCCGGGTTCTTCGCTGGTCACAAACTTCAAAAATGTGCTCAACGATGCCAACATCCCGGTGGTAAGCGGCATCCGCAACAGCCTGATCGTCTCCGCTTTCTCGGCAGCGTTCAGCGTGTACTTCTCGGCCCTGACGGCCTACGGCATCTATGCCTATAATTTCAAGTTCAAAAAGGCCGCCTTTGCCCTGATCCTGCTCATTATGACCATGCCCACACAGGTGTCGGCTCTGGGCTTCCTGCAGCTCATCACCAAAATGGGCCTGAAGAACAGCTTCTTGCCGCTGATCCTGCCCAGCATTGCAGCACCCACCGTGTTCTTCTTTATGAAGCAGTATCTGGATGCAAGCCTACCGATGGAAATCGTGGAAGCCGCCCGCATTGACGGTGCAGGCGAGTTCTATACCTTTAATAAGATCGTGCTGCCCATCATGAAGCCGGCTCTGGCCGTGCAAGCCATCTTCTCATTTGCGGCCAGCTGGAACAACTACTTCATCCCCGCTCTGGTGCTGGACAGTGCCGACAAGAAAACGCTGCCCATCCTCATTGCACAGCTGCGCAGCGCAGACTTCCTCAAGTTCGATATGGGCAAGGTGTACATGATGGTGGCAATCGCCATCCTGCCCGTCATCATCGTCTACCTGCTGCTCTCCAAGTTCATCGTCCGCGGTGTTGCCTTGGGCGGCGTTAAGGGCTAATGTGATTTTAAACAAAAAAGGGAACGGCTTTTGCCGTTCCCTTTTTTGTTTAAATCAGGATACCGTCACAATGGTCGATTTCGTGCTGAATGATCTGCGCCGTCCAGCCGGTAAAGGTCTTGACACGGGGCTTGCCGTCCGCCGTCTGGTACTGCACCTTGATGTTCTTATAACGTTTTGCTTTGCGCACGCCCTCCAGCGAAAGACAGCCTTCCTCCGCTTCATAGGGGCCGGACTTTTTGAGAATGACCGGGTTGAACAGTACAAGGTAGCCGTCCTCGGCTTCCACGGCAATGATGCGTTTTGCCACACCGATCATGTTGGCGGCCATGCCCACACAGCCGTCCGCATGGGCGGTCAACGTTTCCAGCAGGTCGCGGGCAGTCTGGGCGGCGTCGGCATCCGTGGGCGTGACCGGGGTGGACTTCTGCGCCAGAAAAAGTGGGTCATGACAGATCGGTTTTACCATAAAAATACCTCATTGAGTTTTGTGATTCATTATTTTTTAGAACGGCTGAATACCAGACCTGCCGCCAGCCCCACCGCGGCAGGCACCGCCCAGCCAAAGCCCACGCTGCCCAGCGGCAGGGCGTTGGCTGCGGCAGAGACCGCTCCCAGCGGCAGCGCTGCCGCGATGCTCTGCACAGCGGTCAGCCCTACGCACAGCGGATACACGGCCCGGCGGCGTTCCAGTCCCGGCACAAAGGAGAGCAGGATCAGTACGATGGCGGCGGGGTAGATGGCGTTCAGCACCGGAGTAGAAAGCCGGATGATGGCGGCAAGGCCGAGATTGGATACCAGCATACTGGCAACGGCAAAAAATGCCGCGATGGCGGGGTAGGGGATGCGCGGCAGCAGCTGGTGAAAATACTGGCCCACGCAGGCAATGAGACCTACGCAGGTGTTGAAGCAGGCAATCACGAAAATGGCGGCTACCAGCACAAGCCCCGCTTTGCCGAACAGCTTTTGGGCCAGGGCTGTCAGCACCTCGGCACCGGTGGCAAGGCCCGGATACACGGCACCGGTCTGGGCACCGGCATGGCCCAGCATGGCATATACCGCCAGCAGCAGAGCCCCCGCAATGAACCCGGCCCGGATGGTGCCCTGTTCCACAGCGGAGCGCTGGGTAATGCCCCGGGCTTGGATGTTCAGGGCAATGACAGCACCAAAATTCAGCCCGGCCAGCGTGTCCATGGTCTGGTAGCCGTACAAAATGCCTTGCACGGCAGGCAGGGCCGCATATTCTGCACTGGGCGCAGCGTAATGCGCGGCCAGCGGATGCACAAGGCACCCGGCAAACAGCACCACGATGAGCACGATCAGGCAGGGACAGAGGATGCGGCCCAGCCAGTCGGTGAGCTTCTCCGGATGAAGTGCCACAAGGAAAGCCGCCGTAAAAAACAGCACCGAATAGCTCAGCTGCAGCTCGGCGCTGCCGCCCACCAGCGGCACCAGCATCTGGAAGGAGGTGCTGGCGGTGCGGGGGATGGCAAGGCACGGTCCGATGGACAGATACACCAGAATGGTGAACACCGTGGCAAACACCGGATGCACCCGGCTGGCCAGCTTATCCAGCCCGTCGGCCCGGGCCACGGCCACTACGCCCGCAATGGGCAGGCAGATAGCGCTGACGAACAGCCCGGCAAAAGCAGGCCAGAGGTTCGCACCGGCCTGTGCGCCCAGATGCGGCGGGAAAATCAGGTTCCCGGCTCCGAAAAACATGGAAAACAGAGTAAATCCAACCAAAAGCAGATTTCTGCCGGAAAGTTTTTGCATACACACCCCTCGCTTTGATGCCGCTTTTGAAGGAAGAAGCGGCCAATGATATCCCCAGTGTATCGTTTTACACAATTCATGTCAAGAAGCAAAAACGTGAAGAAAAGTCATGATAGGCATGACGGCACCTTATGCGTGGCGATGCACCGGTCATTGGCGTTTGGAAAGAGATATGATATTATAGTATAAAATCGAGTGAGATGCAGACTTCCATTATTGCAGCCCCTCTGGTGAAAATGTGTTTGGAACGCTCCGCGTTTGCGTAGCAATGAAAGCCCCAGTGGGGCATTTAAGCGGCGAGCGGTCTGCGTCAGCAGATGGAGGGGCATTGCTCCGACAAGCTCCACAGAGCGCGACAAACACGAAAATTAAAAATAAATTTCCGCTGAATATGGTCAGAGCGAATGCGGAGGCCATTTTAAATCGTCAGGAGCAGGAATGTATATGAATCAACACAAACCAATTCTCCAGCGGCTGGGTGCAGTGGCCTTCTGGCTGGCGGTGTGGCAGTGCGCTGCCATGGCAATAGGGCAGGAGGTGTTCCTCGTCTCACCGGTGCAGGCGCTGCGCACACTGCTGCAGCTTTTGCCGCAGGCCGAGTTCTGGCAGCGGGTGGCGTTCAGCTCCGGGCGCATCCTGCTGGGCTTTTTGCTGGGGGTGCTCGTCAGCGCGGCACTGGCCGTGGCGGCGCAGACATGGCACGCGGCGGACGTGCTGCTTGCCCCGGTGCTGCAGCTGGTCAAGGCCACGCCGGTGGCAAGCTTTATCATTCTGGCGCTGGTGTGGGTGCGGGGGTCCTCGCTTTCGGTGCTCATCAGCTTTTTAATGGTGCTGCCGGTGCTGTACGGCGCGGTGCGCACCGGTATCCGGAGTGCGGACCCGCAGCTGGTAGAGATGGCAAAGGTGTTCCGCCTGCCGCTGGGCCGCCGGCTGCGGGCCATCTGGCTGCCTGCGGTGCTTCCGGCTTTTCGGCAGGGGTGCAGCACCGCCCTTGGCATCTGCTGGAAAAGCGGCGTTGCCGCCGAGGTGATCGGCCTGCCCAACGGCAGCATCGGCGACGCACTCTACCGGGCCAAGATCACCCTTTCCACCGGGGAGCTGTTTGCATGGACTTTTGTGATTATCCTGCTCAGCGCCGGGTTTGAAAAACTGTTTCTGCTGCTTCTGGATCGTGTGACCCGCGCCGTGACCGGGGAGGTGCCGCAATGCTGACCATCGAACATCTGACCAAGCAGTTCGGGGAAAAAGTGCTGTTCCGTGACCTGACCCTGACTGTGGAAGGCCCGGCGGTGCTGTGGGCACCCAGCGGCTGGGGCAAGACCACATTGCTGCGCATCCTCATGGGGCTGGAAGCACCCACGGCCGGCACAGTGCAGGGCGTAGGCCGGGCAGCGGCCGTGTTTCAGGAAGACCGGCTCTGCCCGCAATTGACGGCGGTGCAGAACGTGGCGCTGGTGCTGCCCGGCAGTGAAAAACAATACAAAACGCAAATTGAAACAGATTTTCAACAGCTTGGCATGGATGCGGCAGCACTTGCCCTGCCTGCCGGGCGGCTTTCCGGCGGGCAGAAGCGCCGCACGGCTCTTTTGCGGGCACTCTGGGCACCCAGTGACACCTTGCTGCTGGACGAGCCGTTCACCGGCATGGACCCGGACACGCTGGCCACGGCTGCGGTTTTGCTGCAGCAGCGCTGCAAGGATAAGCCTGTGCTGCTGGCCACCCACGACCGGGAAGCCATCCGGCTGCTGGGCTGGCCGGTGCTGCAACTGGAAACACGGTAAAAATAAAATCGGAAAGACCAAAACGGCCTTTCCGATTTTTTACTGTCAAGAAATAGTTTGTTGAAAAATACAAAAAGTATGCTAAAAGGGCATCAGTCCAGCAGCTTCGCCGGGTCGAGATAAGCATCGCCCTGCAGCACTTCCAGATGGATGTGTGTTTCCTCGGCGCACTCGTTGGGAATGCTGCCTGCACGGCCGAGGGTCTGGCCCACGCTCACCTCATCGCCCGCCTGCACGGTGGGGTCTGCGGTGCCGCACACCCGCCAGATGCGCCCGGCACTGTCCTCGATGCACACCACGCTGCCCCAGCGGCCATCCGTCTCGGCGGCGGTCACTTTACCGGCGGCAGGTGCACAAACCTGTGCATCCTGGGCGCAGGCATAATCCACGCCGTTGTGGGTACGCCAGTCGCCCAGCGTTTTGCTGTACACCAGCTCATCGCCGCTGTAGGCGTTCAAAACTCTGCCCGAGACGGGCTGCGTGGAGGCAGGCGCTGCCGAACTGCTGGCAGGCGAGGATGCGCTTTGCAGTGCAGAGGGTTCGTGCACCAAACCAGAGCCAGACTGCACCCCAGAAGAGGACGCAGAGGAAGCGGATCCGGGTTTGGGTACATTGGCCACAGAGTCTGCGGCGTCGGTCACGGGCTGCTGCCATACATCGTCCTCCTGTGGGTCAAGGGTGAACTGCGGTTCCGGCGCAGGTTCTGCCTGCGGTGTCGTCAGGTCATCGTAGCTCTTTTTCAGTTCATCACGGACAGTGCGCACTGCCCACACACCCGCCGCCGCTGCCGCGACAAGACAGGCCAGCAGCGCCAGTGCAAAGCCCTTGCTGCGCAAAAACTTTTTGATCTGCTCCATTGTTGTTACTCCCATCTGCTGCATTGTGTACGCATTGCTTCTGGGCTTAGTGTGGGACAGAGAGTAAAGTTTTATGCATTCTTCTATTTAAAATGCCCGCCGCTTTGCTCTGGGCATATTTAGAGGAAATGATTTTTTGTAATATAGCAACCCAGCCAGACCTGCGGGTCTGGCTGGGTTGCGTTTTCACGGGAGGGGCCGCAGCCAGAAAATGCATCTTCCCTCTGCGGCCTTCTTTGTGAAAGTGTAACCAGCAAAAGCCCGCAGGCTTTTGCTGGTTACGGATTAAAATAAAAATTCCGCTGTTGATACCCAGAGCGAAGCGGAGGGCATTCTAAAATGTACCACCAAACAAAAAGGCCCTCCCTTTGCGGGAGAGCCTTTGCAAACTCAAAAATCAATTGCGGCGGCGGTTGTTCATGCCCAGCAGACGCACCACATACAGGAAGATGTTGATAAAGTCCAGGTACAGAGTCAGTGCACCGTAGATGGAAGCCTTCTCGGCAAGCTCGCCGTCATAGGCGTAGTAGGAGAACATCTGGCTCAGCTTCTGGGTGTCGTAGGCAGTGAGCAGCATGAACACCACGAGCCCGATGGCACTGTACAGCACCGTGGAAAGGAAGCCCATGCCGAACAGCATACCCACAAAGCCGGTGATGATGAGTGCGAACAGGCCAATCATCAGCTTGGGGCCCCAGCCGGAAAGGTCCTTGTGGGTGGTGGTGCCATAGACAGCCATCAGGCCGAAGTACAGCGAGGTGGCAAGGAAGGCCAGCACCAGGGTGCCCAGATCAAACACCAGGAAATAGTAGCTCAGCACCATGCCGTTGAGCAGCGCATACGCAAAGAAGGTGGCTCTTGCGGTGCCCACCGACATGTTCTGCACGCGAGAACTCAGCACGAACACCAGTGCCAGCTCGGCGATGGTGAACACCAGATACAGCGAGTTGACCACGTACAGCAGCGGGGTGGTGGCTGTGACGAAGGCTGCTGCAAAGGTGATGAGCAGGCCCACCGCCATCCAGCGGTAGGTGCGGTTCATATAATCAGCCGAGGTCATGGCAGGCTCCGTGTAGCCTCGATTGTAACCATTGTAATTGTAATCCATATGGGACTCCTCCAGTCTCTTTCCGCCGGGGCTGTGGGGAGCTTTCGCTCTTGCTCCGGTCTACGAGTTATAGTATACTGCATAGAAATGAACGTTTCATGAAAAAGGCTGTGATATTGTATGTCTCTTGGGCTTTATTTACACATTCCGTATTGTTTTTCCAAATGTAAATATTGCGATTTCTATTCCCATCCCGGTGAGCGCGGCGTGCCGGATGCCTATGTGGATGCCCTTCTGCGGGAGCTTGCCCGCTTTGCGCCACAAGCGCCGCTGCAGCCGGATACGGTCTATTTTGGCGGCGGCACGCCCAGCCTGCTGCGCCCGGAACAGGTCAAGAGGCTCATCGATGCGGCCCGGCCGGTGCCCGGTGCAGAGATCACGCTGGAAGCAAACCCGGAGACGGTGACGGAACAAAGCCTTGCGGGCTTCCGGGAAGCGGGGGTGAACCGCATCTCCTTCGGGGTGCAGTCCGCCCGGGATACCCAGCTGCGCACGCTGGGCAGACCTCACACGGCAAAGCAGGCCCGTGCCGCTTTTGCCGCCGCACAGCGCGTAGGCTTTACGAACATCAGCGGTGACATCATGCTGGCGCTGCCCCACTACACCGAAGCCGAGTTTGACGAAACGCTGGAACTGATCGAGAGCGGCGGAGCTACCCATATTTCCGCGTATCTGTTAAAGATAGAGCCGGATTCGGCCTTTGGCAAACATCCGCCCGAGGGCCTGCCTACCGGCGACGAAGCCGCCGATTTCTACCTTTATGCAGTGGAACAGCTGGAACATCACGGCTACAAGCAGTACGAGATATCCAACTTTGCAAAGCCCGGTTATGAGGGAAAACACAATCTCATCTACTGGGACTGCGGCGACTATCTGGGCCTTGGCCCGGCGGCGCACTCCTGCATGGGCGGCAGGCGGTTCTACTACCCGCCGGACACCTCCGCCTTCCTGAACGATGCCGCCGCCCCGGTGATGGACGGCAGCTGCGGCGCAGAGGATTACCTTATTTTACAGCTGCGCCTGCGCAAAGGTCTCTCGCTGGATGCCTACAAAAAGCTTTATAATAAGGAGTTTTCCATTGCACAGCTGGCCTTTGTGCAAAACTGCGTCAAAGCGGGCTATGCAGATTTTGATGGCCGTACCCTTGCCCTGACCCCGGCGGGCCTCATCGTGCAGAACAGCATCCTGGCTCAGCTGCTGTAAAATTGGCAGAAATACGGTAACACATTGCTTTTGCGTGCCGATTCTGGTATGATATACTCGATTTATTAGGGGAATTTGGGAGGAAAACAGATGGCGAAGGTGTTGATCGTCGGCGCAGGTGCGGCGGGATTGATGGCGGCGGGTGCCGCCGTGCGGCAGGGGCATCGGGTGACGCTGCTGGAACACATGGACAAGCCCGGCCAGAAGATCCTTGTCACCGGCAAGGGCCGCTGCAATGTGACCAACGACTGCCCGGCAGAGGAATTTCTGCGCCATGTGCGCACGAACCCGCGGTTTTTGTATTCGTCGCTGGGTGCATTCCCGCCCGCCAAGACCATGGAACTGTTCGAGGGCCTTGGCGTGGAGCTGAAAGTAGAGCGCGGACGCCGGGTGTTCCCGGTATCGGACAAGGCCGAGGAGATCCGGCAGGCTCTTTTACGCTATGCGCAGGATGCCGATATCGTGCACGACGGCGCAAAGAAACTGCTTTTGGAAGAGGCGGTACCGGAGACGGAAGCGGCCCCGGCCGTGCCGGAAAACCCGCGCCACCCCAAAAAGAAAAAGGCCGGCCCGGCGCTGCGATGCATCGGTGTACGGGGCACTTCCGGCCGGGAGTACCGGGCAGACGCGGTGCTGGTGGCCACCGGCGGCGTCAGCTACCCCACCACCGGCTCCACCGGTGACGGCTACAAACTGGCGCAGCAGGCCGGGCACACCCTTGTGGAGCCGGTGCCTAGTCTGGTCAGCCTTGTGAGCCATGACGCCGACTGCAAAAAAATGATGGGTCTGGCCCTGAAAAACGTCACCCTGACCCTCTTTGAGGACGGCAAGGCCATTTTTGACGAGCAGGGCGAGATGCTGTTCACCCACTTTGGCATCAGCGGTCCGCTGACCCTGAGCGCGTCCAGTCACCTGGGCGATATGAAAAAGCACAAGTACTACGTGGAGATCGACCTCAAGCCTGCCCTCAGCGAAGAGCAGCTTTACGACCGCATCACGCGGGATTTTGCCCTGCTGGCGAACCACGCGGCGCAGGGCGCACTGGTCAAGCTGCTGCCGTCCAGTATGCAGCCGGTGATGGTGGCGCGCTGGGGCATCGACCCGGCCACCAAGGCCAACCAGATCACCCGGGAACAGAAGCGGGAACTGGTGCAGTTGATGAAGCACTGGCGGGTGTCCATCGATGCCCGCGGCGACCTGGCCCATGCGGTCATCACAAGCGGCGGTGTGTCCGTGCGCGAGGTGGACCCCAAGACGATGCAGAGCAAAAAGGCGCTGGGCCTTTACTTTGCGGGCGAAGTGCTGGATGTGGACGCCTACACCGGCGGCTACAACCTGCAGATCGCCTTCTGCACCGCACAGGCGTTTGCAAATAATCTGTAATTGCAGACAAAACAATTTTGAATGCCCTCCGCGCTGCTCTGGGCATATTTATAGGAAACAAAATTTTAGTATTTCGCGTTTGTCGCGGCCTGCGAAACTTGTCGGGGCATAGCCCCTCCATCTGCTAACGCAGACTGCTTGCCACTTAAAAGCCCCACTGGGGCTTTCATTGCTACGCAAACGTGGGCCGCTCCAAACGCATTTTCACGAGAAGAGCCCAAACCAGTAGCTGCAGTGATTCGATGTGGCTCCTCTTGTGAAAAATCAAATCTGGAAAATCCGCGGATTTTCCGGATTTGTAGATATTAAAATAAATTTCCGCTGAAGATGGCCAGAACGTGAGCGGAGGCCATTTAAATCGTTCAGTTAAAAAGGAGAGATACAAAATGGTATCTGTTGCAATCGACGGGCCTGCGGGTGCAGGCAAATCCACGCTGGCACGCCGTCTGGCGGCCGAGATGGGCTATATCTATGTGGATACCGGTGCCATGTTCCGTACGGTGGGCCTGTACGCCCTGCGTGCCGGCAAAGACCCCAGGGACAACGAAGCGGTCAATGCTCTGCTGCCCCAGATCGAGCTGCGATTTGCATTCATCGATGGGGAGCAGCACATTTATTTAAAGGAAGAGGACGTGAGCACCGCCATCCGCACCGAAGAGGTGGGTATGGCCGCTTCGGCTGTGGGCGCGAACCCTGCCGTGCGTGCTTTCTTGCTGGAACTGCAGCGGAACATGGCAAAGAAGCAGGATGTGCTGATGGATGGCCGCGACATCGGCACCGTGGTGCTGCCGAATGCAACGGTGAAGATTTTCCTCACCGCCACGCCGGAAGCCCGTGCCACCCGCCGGTGGAAGGAATATCAGGAAAAAGGCGTCACTACGTCCTATGAGGAAGTGCTGGCCGACGTGAAGCAGCGGGACTATCAGGACACCCACCGCGCCGCTGCACCTTTAAAGCAGGCGGATGATGCGGTGCTGCTGGACACTTCGGAGCTGGACTTTGAGCAGAGCCTTGCTGCCATGAAGAAGATCATTGCGGAGAAAATCAGCTGAGAGCAGTTAGAACCATTTAGAATGCCCTCCGCTTCGCTATAGGCATATTTAGCAGAATTCTGTTTTGTTTTTGTATTTAGAAAACGACTGCGGTCGTTTTCTAAATACACTTTCACTGGAAAAGTCGTATGAAAAAACGGCATTTTTGACCGTTGATGCATGATCCGGTTTTGCCTCTATTCGTGAAAAAGCGTTTGGAGCGGCCCATGTTTGCGTAGCAATGAAAGCCCCAGTGGGGCTTTTAAGTGGCAAGCGGTCTGCGTTAGCAGATGGAGGGGCTATGCCCCGACAAGTTTCGCAGGCCGCTCCAAACGCAAAATTAAAAAATAAATTTTCCGCTGAATATGGCCAGAGCAGAGCGGAGGCCATTAAAATCGTATAAGTTTAAGGAATAAAACGATAGAATGATATTATATTACATTTTGGTGCCCTTTGCGTGGCTTTTGTGGCACATCGGCTTCCGCATCCGTGTGGAGGGCCGCGAAAACCTGAAAAAGGTCGCCACAAAGGGTTGTATCCTGGCCCCGAACCATGTTTCTGCCATCGACCCGGTGTTCATCGTGGTCACACGGTGGGGCAGGCGGATGATCGTGTTCGCCAAGAAAGAGTTGTTTGAAATCAACGCCTTCCTCACATGGTTTTTCCGATGCTGCGGCGCGGTGTGCGTGCGCGGCACAAAGGACGAGGTGGCGGCCATTGACGAGACGATCCGGAAGTGCCAAAACGGTGAGACGCTGCTGATCTTCCCGGAGGGCACCCGTGAAAAAGAGGGAAAGCTCCTGCCGCCGAAGAGCGGCCTGTTTGTCATTGCGGCAGGGGCCGGCGTGGACGTGGTGCCCTGCCGCATCGTGTACGATACGCCGGACGGAAAGATGCATCTGTTCTGCAGAGTGCGGGTGATCTACGGCGAGCCGATGCCCGCCGCGCAGTTTGCCATGGAGGGCCGCCGCGATACCAAAAAGCTGCGTGCCAACAAGCAGGCTCTGCTGGATGCGTGGGAGAAGATGGGAGAGTAACGATGGAGATCAGAGTTGCAAAAACAGCGGGGTTCTGCTTCGGCGTCAAGCGGGCGGTGGACCTGACCTACGGCCTGCTGGCCGAAGGGCACAAGGTGGCCACCCTCGGCCCGCTGATCCATAACCCGCAGGCTGTGGAAGATATGCAGAAAAAAGGTGCTCTTGTGGTGGATGCCATCGCCGATGTGCCCGCCGGGTATGAGGTGGTCATCCGCAGCCACGGAGTGCCGCGTACCGTGTACGATGAACTGGAAGCGCGCGGCATGACCTACCACGATGCCACCTGCCCCTTTGTGCAGAAGATCCAGCACATCGCCGCCGAGGCCGAAAAGGCCGGTGCCGTGCTGCTGGTAGCGGGCGACAAGACCCATCCGGAGGTGCAGGGCATCGTGGGCCACACCCGCGGAGAGGTGTTCGTTTTTGCCGATCTGGCCGAGCTGAAGGCGTGGAAAGGCCCTTCCGACCCGCAAAAACCCCTGTTTGCAGTTGCACAGACCACATTTCAGGTTACAAAATGGCAAGAAAGTTCGGAGTTTCTCAAAAAAGCCTATACAAACGCCCGAATTTTTGATACAATATGTAATGCGACGTGGGCGAGGCAACAGGAAGCGGAAGACCTCAGCCAACAATGCGACATCATTGTTGTCATTGGCGGTCATCATTCTTCCAATACCCAGAAGCTGGTGCAGGTCGCCGCAAAACACACGCGTGCCGTAACGGTCGAGACAGCGAGCGAACTTCGGCCGGAATGGTTTGCAGATGTTAAAGTGGCGGGCGTGACAGCCGGGGCTTCAACGCCATCGTCTATTATTGAGGAGGTACTTAACAGTATGAGCGCAGAAATCAATGACAGCATGAGCTTTGAGGAGATGCTGAATGCATCCGAGGAAAAGCGTGTTCATGCAGGCAGTATTGTGAAAGGAATCGTGACCAGCATCTCTGCCAACGAGATCCAGGTGGATATCGGAGCGAAGCAGACCGGCTTTGTCAAGCTGAGCGAGCTGACCGATGATTCCTCCGCCAAGGTCGAAGACCTGGTGAAGGTTGGCGATGAGCTGGACCTCATCGTCGAGAAGGTTATGGATCAGGATGGCGTCATCCAGCTCTCCCGCAAGAAGCTCGCATCTCGCAAGGGCATGGAAGAGATCGCTAAGGCCGCTGAGTCCGGCGAGGTCGTCGAGGGCGACGTCACCGAGTTCAACAAGGGCGGCGTTGTGGTCAACGTCAAGGGCGTCAAGGTGTTCGTTCCCCGTTCTCAGGCTACTATGCGCCGTGATGAGGACTACACCGCTCTGGTTGGCCAGCATGTCCAGCTGGTGGTTACCGAGTGCTCCGGCCGCAAGATCGTCGGCAGCATCAACAAGGTCACCGCTGAGCAGAACAAGGCAAAGCGTGAAGAGTTCTGGGCAAACGTTGAGGTGGGCAAGACCTACACCGGCGTTGTCAAGAGCCTGACTTCTTACGGTGCATTCGTCGATATCGGCGGTGTGGACGGCCTGTGCCACATCAGCGAGCTGAGCTGGAACCGCATCAAGCATCCTTCCGAGGTCGTCTCCGTTGGCGACACCATCGAAGTGTATGTGAAGGACATCGACACCGAGAACCACAAGGTCTCTCTGGGCTACAAGAAGGCCGAGGACAACCCCTGGGAGCAGCTGAAGAACAACTACCCCATCGGCAGCACCTTCCATGCTCCGGTCGTTTCTCTGACCAAGTTTGGTGCATTCGTCCGCATCCTGCCGGGTGTTGACGGTCTGGTCCACATCAGCGAGATCAGCAATGACCGCGTTGAGAAGGTCTCCGACGCACTGAAGGTCGGCGATATGGTCGATGTGAAGCTGCTGGATGTTGACTTCGACAAGAAGCGCATCAGCCTGTCCATGAAGGCTCTGCTGAACGACGACGCTGAGTAATCAGCTCTTCGCGCAGGAGAAAAACTTCTGACACAATGCGATCAACAGCCCCGTTGCCGGGAAAACGGCGGCGGGGCTGTTTTTGTTAACGCGCTCGCCCTCTCAGGCCGCTTTGTGTGGACTGCCAAAGTCTTCTCACTTTGAAAGACTTCCCCCGGCCGGGGGAAGATGTCGCGTAAGCGACAGAAAGGGGAGCAAGCTGGCATCGTGCAGGCGATGACAGAGAGGGCGTGGATGCTGACAAGAAAGAAAAATTTTATGATAAACTGGATCAAGAAGCACTGGGAAGTGCTGAGCTACCTGATTTTTGGCGTGCTGTGCACCCTGTTGAACATCGTGTTGTATGCCCTGTTCAACAAGCTGTTCGGCTATACCGCCGCTAACAGCTGGGGCAATGTGCTGGATAATATCATCTGCATCCTGTTCGCCTACTGCACCAACCGCGCCTTTGTATTCCGCAGCAAGACGCAGGGAAAAGCCATGGTCAAAGAATTTAGCGCATTTGTCACCTGCCGTCTGGGCACAATGCTGCTGGATACTGCAATTATGCTGGTACTGGGCAACCTGCTGGCAGCGCAGGGCGCGGCGCTGATGGACAACCTGATGCAAGGCATTCTGAGCGTAGTGTCCCACTGGTTTGGCCCGGATACGGCTGTCAGTATGGCGGCTTCCTATGCGGGAACGCCTGTGGGGGTCTCGGATGGCTCTGCCGCCATTGCAGTGATTGGTGGTGCCGACGGCCCTACGGCCATCTTTGTTACCAGCCGCTATAATGCTCAGGCACTGTGGGGACTGGCGGTAAAGGTGTTTTCCAATGTGATCGTGGTGGTGCTGAACTATGTGTTCAGTAAGCTCATTATTTTTAAAAAGAAGTAAAAAAAAGAGATACCCCTCATCCGTCACCTGCGGTGACACCTTCCCCCCAAGGGGTGAAGGCTTTCAGAAGGGCAGGCTTGTGTTTTCCCATATGAAAAACATCAAGAATGAAAAGCTGACATCCCTTTCGCAGACACTGCGCAAAAATATGACGAAAGAAGAACGACACCTCTGGTATGATTTTTTAAAAGAACAGCCAGTTGCTTTTAAGCGGCAAAAGGTGATTGGAAACTACATCGTTGACTTTTTCTGTGCAGAGGCAATGCTGGTCATTGAGCTTGATGGATCGCAGCACTACAGTGCTGAAGGAAAACAATCAGATACTGTACGAGATGAATTCTTGAAAAGTAAGGGATTGACGGTTTTACGATATTCAAACCTTGAGATCGCTCACGATTTTTCTGGTGTTTGTACGGATATCCTGAAACATCTTGGTGGACACAGCTAAAGCCTTCCCCCGGACGGGGGAAGGTGGCACGCAGTGCCGGATGAGGGCGTTTTTCCGAACAATTTATTATTTAGGAGGTACGGTTTTATGAAGCGTGGTCTGAAAGGTTTTGCATTCCTGGTCTCCGGTCTGGTGCTGGGCATCATTGGTGCAACCGTCTCTGCAACTGCAATTGCCCTGAGTGCTGTCGGCATGGCAAAGGTGCGCCGTGCCAGCAAGTAAAACGGAGGAAACAACATGAATCGTGAAGAAATTCTCTCCCATGTCGATCACACTCTGCTGAAGCCGGAGGCCACCTGGCCCCAGATCCAGACCCTGTGTGACGAAGCCATCGCAAACCACACTGCATCTGTGTGCATCAACACCTGCTACGTCAAGCAGGCTGTGGAGTACATGGCGGGCCGTATCCCGGTGTGCTGTGTGGTCGGCTTCCCTCTGGGTGCCATGGACACCGCCAGCAAGGCATTTGAGGCCAAGACTGCCATTGAGAACGGCGCTGCCGAAGTGGATATGGTCATCAACATCGGCCGCCTGAAAAACAAGGAGTACGATGCCGTGCGTGAGGACATCCGCGCTGTGAAGCAGGCTGTGGGCGATAAGATCCTGAAGGTCATCATCGAGACCTGTCTGCTGACCGACGAGGAGAAGGAAAAGATGTGCGACATCGTCTGCGAGGCAGGTGCCGACTACATCAAGACCAGCACCGGCTTCTCCACCGCAGGTGCAAACTTCCACGATGTGGAGCTGATGGTCAAGGGCGTGCATGGCCGCTGCAAGGTCAAGGCCGCCGGCGGCATCTCCACCGTGGAGGATATGGAAAAGTTCCTGGCTCTGGGTGCTGACCGCCTGGGCACCTCCCGTGCCGTCAAGATCCTGAACGGCGAGCAGGCCAAGGGTTACTAAGCATTCTTTATAAGGAAAGGCACAGCTTCGGCTGTGCCTTTTTTGCGCTTGCGGCGCAGATGGTTCTGTGGTAAACTTGGTTTGCGCAAACAAACCAAAGGAGGTATGAAGATGAGCTTTTTTCAGAACACCTGCAAGCCGGACGGATTGGGCGGCAGGCTGATGGTAAAGATCATGAACAGCGGGCACAGCGCACTGGCACAGTGGGGCTTTGGCAAGCTGACTGCAGAGGATGCGCGCGAGATTCTGGACGTTGGCTGCGGCGGTGGTGCCAATGTGGCGGTATGGCTGACAAAATGCCCGGACGCCCATGTGACCGGGCTGGATTATTCCGAGGTCAGTGTGGCGGAGACGCGCAGGGTGAACGAAGCGGCGGTCAAAGCAGGGCGCTGCGAGGTGGTGCAGGGGAATGTGGCAGAACTGCCCTTTGCGGACGGTCGGTTTGACTATGCGTCGGCCTTTGAGACCATCTACTTCTGGCCGGGCCTGGAAACATGCTTTGCGCAGGTGTACCGTGTACTGAAACCGGGCGGCACCTTTTTGATCTGCAACGAGTGCAGCGGCACCAACGCCGCAGACGAAAAGTGGACAAAGATCATTGATGGAATGCACATCTACAACCAGAAGCAAATTTGCACAGCGCTGGAAGCGGCAGGCTTTGCCGGGATGAAGTGTTATGAGGACGAGAAAAAACACTGGCTGTGCATTCTGGCGCAGAAAAAGTAAACCGGGCGGTACGGGCGGCTGCGGCAAAAATATTAAAAATCTGCATCAATTTCAGAAGAATGTCTAAAAAGAGTGATACTCTTCTTGACAATCTGACGAAGGAATGATAGAATACGGAACGTACCAACTGAATACCGACTTATCAAGAGCGGCTGAGGGGACAGGCCCTGTGAAGCCCGACAACCTGCGCATATGCGTAAGGTGCCAAATCCTGCGGGAAACCGAGAGATAAGAGTGCAACGCTCAGAGCTTTCGGCTCTGGGCGCTTTTATTTTTCGCGCACAAAAAGCTTGAACGGAATGTTGGAGCAAGAAATACACACCCTGTTGTAAAAAATACTAGGAGGCAAAACAAATGGCAAGACACCTGTTTACTTCTGAGTCCGTCACCGAAGGACATCCCGACAAGATCTGCGACCAGATCTCCGATGCCATTCTGGACGAGATCCTGACCCACGACCCCGATGCCCGCGTGGCCTGCGAGACCTGTGCATCCACCGGCCTTGTGCACATCATGGGTGAGATCACCACCAACTGCTATGTCGATTTCCAGAAGATCGTCCGCGAGGTCATCTCTGACATCGGCTACACCCGTGCAAAGTACGGCTTTGACGCCGACACCTGCGCCGTCATCTCCAACATCGACGGCCAGAGCCCCGACATCGCCCTTGGCACCAACGACCAGGTGGGCGGTGCAGGCGACCAGGGCATGATGTTCGGTTATGCCTGCGACGAGACCCCGGAGCTGATGCCTATGCCCATCAGCCTGGCCCACAAGCTGGCAAAGCGCCTGACCGAGGTGCGCAAGAACGGCGAGATGGATTATCTGCGCCCGGACGGCAAGAGCCAGGTCACTGTGGAGTACGATGAGAACAACAAGCCCGTGCGCGTGGACGCCGTGGTCATCTCCAGCCAGCACAGCGAGACTGTGGATATGGAAAAGCTGCGCGCCGACGTGATGGAAAAGGTCATCAAGGCCACTATCCCCGCCGAGCTGCTGGACGAGAACACCAAGTACTATATCAACCCCACCGGCCGTTTTGTTGTGGGCGGCCCGCAGGGTGACTCTGGCCTGACCGGCCGCAAGATCATCGTGGACACCTACGGCGGCTATGCACGCCACGGCGGCGGTGCATTCTCCGGCAAGGACCCCAGCAAGGTGGACCGCAGCGCTGCCTACGCTACCCGCTGGGTGGCCAAGAACATTGTGGCCGCGGGTCTTGCCAAGAAGTGCGAAGTGCAGGTGGCTTACGCCATCGGTGTGGCAAAGCCTGTGTCCATCATGGTGGATACCTTCGGCACCGGCACCGTGTCCGACGAGAAGATCGAGCAGGCTGTGGAGAAGGTGTTTGACCTGACCCCCGCCGCCATCATCCGTGACCTTGACCTGCGCAAGCCCATCTACCGCAAGCTGGCCGCCTACGGCCACATGGGCCGCGAGGATCTGGGTGTGAAGTGGGAGAACACCGACCGCGTGGATGCCCTGAAGGCCGCAATTGCTGCCCTGTAAGCGGAACCGAAAAAGCGTTTCCCTTCTGATAGAAGGTAAGTGAAGAGAAGTCCCTCTGCCTGAAAAGGCAGGGGGATTTTTAATGCACAAAAGTCCTACTTTTCACACAAAATCGGGCGAAATTTGAGAAATGGCAAAGAATTGGTTGTCTTTTTGTCAAAAACACACAGTCTCTTTTTCAAAAAAGTAAAACAGATGTGCAAGGCGCAGAAAATCCACACCTGAAACAAATTGATATGGCACAAACGTCAAATTGTGATAAAATAAAAACGGATATGCGCATTTGTGCGCGGATCGTTCGGATTGTAGAGCAGCAATAAGGAGTTGTGATTATGTCCATTGAAATTTCCCCGAAGTCGTTCTTCCAGCAGCCCAGCGTGGCTGATATGCGCCTCATCGCCTGCCCCGGTGCCGAGGAGCTTACCGGCCTGATCGACAAGCACCTGACCCGCTGGGCCCGGGAGGCCGGTATCGACAAGGATACCTTTATCATCCCCTGCGACTGCCCCCGCTTCCAGAGCGGTGACGCAAAGGGTCTGGTGAAGGAGTCGGTGCGCGGCGACGATATCTTTATCGTGATCGATCCCGGCAACTACAGCGTGACCTATAAGCTGTTCAACTATGAGAACCACATGTCTCCGGACGACCATTTTGCCAACCTCAAGCGCCTGATCCAGGCTGTGGCCGGCAAGGCACACCGTGTGTCTGTCATTATGCCCAGCCTGTACGGCGGCCGTCAGCACCGCCGTGTGGTGCGTGAGAGCCTGGACTGCGCTGTGGCCCTGCAGGAACTGCAGGATATGGGCGTGAAGAACATCATCACCTTCGACGCTCATGACCCCCGCGTGCAGAACGCTGTGCCCCTGATGAGCTTTGATAACGCAATGCCCACCTATCAGGTGCTCAAGAGCCTGCTGAAGAAGGACCCGGACATCTCCTTCGATAAGGATAAGTTCACTGTGGTCAGCCCGGACGAAGGCGCTATGAACCGCAACATGTACTTCTCCAGCGTGCTGGGCTGCAACCTGGGCATGTTCTACAAGCGCCGTGACTACACCCGCGTGGTGAACGGCCGCAACCCCATCGTTGCCCACGAGTACCTGGGCGAGAGCGTGGAAGGCAAGACCGTGTTCATCGCTGATGATATTATTGCATCCGGCGAGAGCATGCTGGAAGTTGCCAGCAACCTGAAGGAGCGCGGCGCAGGCCGCATCATTGCAAACGCCACCTTCCCGCTGTTCACCAGCGGCCTGGAGAAGTTCGACAAGGCTGTGGCAGAAGGCAAGCTGACCTACGTTGTGGGCACCAACCTGACCTACCGTATGCCCGAGCTGCTGACCCGCGACTGGTATGTGGATGTGGACGTTTCCAAGTATGCCGCATACTTTGTGGTGGCACTGAACCACGATATGTCCGTTTCCAGCATCATTGACCCGCTGAAGAAGATCGAGACCCTGCTGGCAAACCGCAAATAATTTACCGCATACACAAAAGCCGCCGTATCAAACGATACGGCGGCTTTTTGCGTGCACCCTCCAAACAGCCATAATGTTGCTTACCGAAACGGCCCTTACCGTGAAAAGCCCCCCCGGAAAACGTCCGCAGACGTTTCCGGGGGGCAAATTTTAAAAATAAAATTTCCGCTGTGATAGCCAGAGTGCAACGGAGGCAATTCTAAATTGTTATAGTTCATCCCCATGGCTGCGCAGATACCGCACCAGCATGGGCAGCTCGTACACCAGCATGGCCACCCAGCCCACCTCATAGCTGTAGGGCAGGGCTTCGATCTCCATCTTCCACACCAGCACGAACACCGCTGCGGCCGCCACGCGGAACACCATGTTGAAGGTGCTGGACACCAGCGTGACTTTCAGGTCACCGATGCCGCGGAAGAAACCCTGAATGCCGTTGGTGGCTGCAGGCATCAGGTAGAACAGGGACACCGTGCGCAGGAACCGCACGCCCAGGTGAATGACTTCCGGGTCGGAAACGAACAGCTTCATGATGAACGGTGCACCGCCGAAGCATACCAATGCGATGAGCACACCGTAGGCGGCTTCGATGCGCATACCGCAGTGAAAGCCCTGTTTTACGCGGTCGTGCTTTCCGGCACCGCGGTTCTGGGCCATGAGGGTGGTCATGGCGTGGCCGATGTTCTGCTGTGGGGTGTAGGCAAAGTCGTCGATACGGGAAGCGGCGGTGAAGGCCGCCATGGCGTTGACGCCCATGGTGTTCACGATGGCCTGCACCGCGATCTTGCCCAGCTGCACGGTGGCCTGCTGCATGGCGCTGGCCCAGCCGTAGCTGACCGTTTTGCGCAGTAGCTTTGCATCAAACACCAGCCAGCGTCTGCCCAGCTGCAGGATGGGCACCTTCCAGCGGATGTACAGCACGCACAGCACACAGCACAGCGCCTCACTGATAACGGTGGAAAGGGCACAGCCGTTGCTGCCCCAGTTTAGCACCTCCACAAAGAACAGGTCACCGCCGATGTTCAGCACAGAGCTTATCATCAGAAAATACAGTGCGCTTTTGCTGTCGCCCAGTGCACGCATGGTGGCGGCAAGAAAGTTATAGAAGAAGGTGAAGATCAAACCGGCGAACACGATGCGCAGGTAGTTCACCGCAATGGGCAGGATATCGGCGGGCACCTGCATCAGCCGCAGCAGAGGATTGGCCAGAATGACGCACAGCGCAGAGAACGCCAGCGAGAACACCGTGCCCGCAATGGCGGTGGTGGACACCTGACGTTCCACCAGCTTGGTATCTCCGGCACCAAAGGCGGTGCTGACCAGAATGCCGGCACCCAGGCACATGCCGTTGATGAACAAAATAGCCAGGGTCATGAGCGGGTTGGATGTGCCGACGGCGGCAAGGGCTTCTTCGCCCACAAATTTGCCCACAATGATGCTGTCGGCGGCGTTGTAGGTAAGCTGGAACAGGTTGCCCAGCACCAGCGGGATGGTAAAGCGGATCAGGAGCGGCGTAATGGCTCCTTTGGTCATATCGTTTGTCATGGGAATTTCAGGGGGATCCTTTCTTTATAAAGTAAACAGGGGGTCAGCAGGCCGGCAGCTTTCTCCTCGGACACAGGCCGGGGCCCCTGCCCCGGAAGGTCCTCGGAGAAACTTCCGGCCCGCTGACCGGGAAAGCTGCTGCCCATTTATAATGCATTCACGATCTGTCGTCCGGGCAGGATGGCGAGAGCCGAGCGGCTGGCACCTACATTGATGAGCTGAGCGGCGGCCTGCAGCACGGCACCGGAGGCCACCGAAGCCGGGATGGCGTCGGTGCGCAGCACCTTCTGGGCCGCACGCTGGGCGTCGGTGGTGTTCACGGCTACCACATTGTCTACCACATAGGCGTTGAAATTTTCCGGCACAAAGCCATAGCCCAGATCGCTGATGCCATGGGGGCCGGTCAGCCCGCCGCCCAGCGCCTGGGATTCGTAGGGTTCCACGGCGGCAATGCGCACATCGTTGGTCCATGCTTTGATGGTCTCACCCACACCGGTGACGGTGCCGCCGCTGCCCACGCCGATGACGATGGCGTCCACGGCGCTTTTGCCTTCCCGGGCAATGCTCTGCACAATGGCCGGGCCGGTGACCCGGCGGTGGTATTCCGGGTTATCGTCGTTGGCAAGCCAGTTCATATAGTACCAGTTGTTGGCGGCGGCGGTCTGTGCGGCCAGGCGGCGCGCGCCGTTCACGCCGCTGCGGGCCGGGCTGTGCTGGATCTGTGCGCCCAGCCGTAGCAGGGTCTCCTGCCGCAGGGCAGGGGCGTCCTCCGGCATCACCAGCACCACCGGATGCCCGGCGGTGAGGCCCGCCAGCGTGAGCGCGGCGGCAAAGGGGCCGGAAGCCGCTTCGATGATGGGCTGGCCGGGCACCAGCTTCTTTTTTTCAATGGCAAGGGCCAGCATCCCTTCGGCAAGGCCGTCCCGGGCGGTGCCGGTGGGGCCTGCAAAGTCCAGATACGCATACAGCCGCCCTTTCAGCCCGCAGGCAGCGGCATAGCCGCGCAGCTCCACGATGGGGCAGGCGTTGAGCGTCTGGTAAAAATTGGGGTAGATCGGCACAAAAGCCCTCCTTTCATTGGATACAACAATACTATCGTAACGCAACAGGGCGGTGCACGTCAAGCGGCATTTTGGCAAAAACAGCGAATTTCTGGCGCTTTTTCTGGAAAAATCTCCGAAAGGCTCTTGACAGGATGCAAAGCATCTGCTATACTTCATCCGTAAAGCAAATGAACTTTACATCACTTCTCGAAAGTACAGGCACAAAACCGGGGGTCGGAAGATGGCAAAAGACTTGGAAATGGGCTATCTGCTGGACTTTTACGGCGAGGTGCTCACCGAGAAACAGCGCGAAATGCTGCGCCAGTATTACAACGATGACCTTTCGCTGAGCGAGATCGGCGAAAACTTCGGCATCACCCGTCAGGGTGCGCGGGACGCCATTAAACACGGCGAGAGCGCATTGAAGGAGCTGGAGCAGAAGGTCGGTTTTGCGGCGCGTTACCGCCGCGTGCAGCAGAAGCTGGAAGAGCTGGAGCAGATGGTGATCGATGCACGGTTCGAGTGCACCGGCCCGCAGGGCCTGACCACCACCGAATACGAACACCAGCTGACCAAAATGTTAAAGCTCATCCGTTCCATCGATGAAGCGAACGAGAGCTGAAACCTGTGAAAGGAGCACCGTACAATGGCATTTGAATCCCTTACCGACCGCCTTGCCGGTGTGTTCAAAAAGCTGCGCGGCCACGGCAAGCTGACCGAGGCAGATATCAAGGCTGCAATGCGCGAGGTGCGCATGGCCCTGCTGGAAGCCGATGTCAACTACAAGGTTGCCAAGGATTTCTGCGCAAAGGTGTCCGAGCGTGCCATGGGCCAGGAAGTCATGGAGAGCCTGACCCCCGCCCAGCAGGTGGTCAAGATCGTCAACGAAGAGCTGGTTGCCCTGATGGGCGGCAGCGAAGCGGCCCGCCTGAACATCAAGAACAAGGGCCAGACGGTCATCATGCTGTGCGGCCTGCAGGGCAACGGTAAAACCACCCACGCCGCAAAGCTTGCAAAATACTTTATCAAACAGGGCCGCCGCCCCATGCTGGTGGCCTGCGATATTTACCGCCCTGCTGCTATCGATCAGCTGCAGGTGGTGGGCAAACAGGCGGGTGCCCCGGTGTTCACGCTGCCGGGCGCAAAGCCGCCGGAAATTGCAAAAAAGGCGCTGGCCCATGCAAAGGATTACGGCAATGACATCGTGATCCTGGATACGGCCGGCCGCCTGCAGATCGACGATGTGCTTATGCAGGAGCTGGTGGACATCAAGGAAGCCGTTCCTGTGGACGAGACCCTGCTGGTGGTGGACGCCATGGCCGGTCAGGACGCCGTGAACGTTGCCAAGACCTTCAACGAGAAGGTGAGCATCGACGGCATCATCCTCACCAAGACCGACGGCGACACCCGCGGCGGCGCAGCCCTTTCGGTGCTGGCCGTTACCGGCAAGCCCATCAAGTTCCAGGGCACTGGCGAAAAGCTGGACGATCTGGATGTGTTCCATCCGGATCGCATGGCAAGCCGCATTCTGGGCATGGGCGATGTGCTGAGCCTCATCGAGCGTGCGCAGGAGACGGCAGACGAAAAGGCCGCCGAAGAGACCGCCAAGCGGATGATGGAGAACAAGTTCGACATGAACGACATGCTGGACCAGTTCGCACAGATCCGCAAGATGGGCGGTGCGGGTGCCATGCTGAGCATGCTGCCCGGTGCTTCCGGCATCGACGCCAGCCAGATCGACGAAAAGGCGTTTGACCGCATCGAGGCCATGATCTATTCCATGACCAGGGAAGAGCGCGAAAAGCCTTCCATCATCAACCCCAAGCGCAAGCGCCGCATCGCGGCCGGCAGCGGCACCACCGTGGCCGACGTGAACAAGCTGCTCAAGCAGTTTGAGATGATGCAGAAGATGATGAAGCAGTTCAAGAAGAGCCCCAAGGGCTTTGCCCGCCGTCTGGGCGGCATGATGGGCAACCCCAATGCCTTCCGCGGGCTGAAATAACTTTGTGATACAACCCCCTTGCGGGTTTGTACAATATAAACAACGCGCCCGCAAGGGCCGCACAAAACAATTTTTTGGAGGATATTTACCATGGCAGTTAAGATTCGTCTGCGCCGCGTCGGCGCCAAGAAGGCTCCCTTCTATCGTGTTGTTGTTGCTGACAGCCGCTTCCCCCGTGACGGCCGTTTCATCGAAGAGATCGGCACCTACGATCCCAACAAGGAGCCCTCTGAGATCAAGATCGACGCTGAGAAGGCAAAGCAGTGGATCGCCAACGGCGCACAGCCCACTGATACCGTTCGCGTCCTGCTGAAGAAGTCCAACGTTCTGTAAGTAGGGAGGGCTGACTCATGCAGGAGCTGTTGCTGGCAGTTGCCCGCGGTCTCGTGGAGGACAAGGATGCCGTCAAGGTGACGGTGGACGAGCCCCGCGAGGACGGCACCATCGTCTACCACCTGAGCGTGGCAGAGGGAGATATGGGCCGTGTCATCGGCAAGCAGGGCCGGATCGCAAAAGCCATTCGTGTGGTGATGCGCGCGGCTGCTGTGCGGGTCGATGAAAAGGTCCTTGTTGAGATCGACTGAGCACCCTACAGGCCCTTTGCCCTTG
>JBNMHZ010000012.1:0-74090 GCA_050873025.1 Faecalibacterium sp.
CTTGAACGGGAAGTCCAGCTCCTCGGCCAGCTGATCCATGATCTTGTTGCCTTCCACGCAGCACTTGGCCTTCAGGCTGCCAATGGGGTTTGCAAAGCCGCCGTGCACCACGGCAGAGTTGCGGCCGCTGGTCTCATTGCACACATCCAGATTTTTCTCCAGCACTGCAATGCCCAGCTTATACCGGGAAAGCTCCCGGGCAATGGCACTGCCCACCACACCTGCGCCGATGATGATAACATCGTATTGTTTCAGCATGGAAACCACCTTTCCTCTTCGTTTCATATATTTGCTTTCTTGAAATATATTTCATTGCTGTAAATATATATCTTACAACTAGGATTGTCAAGCCGTTTCTGCAAAAAACATATACAAAAAGAAGCCCTGTCTTTTGGAAAAAGTGACAGAGCTTCTGGAAATTCAGGGATATTCACTTAAAATACTGGGGGAAGGACTCCCGGATGGTGGAAAGATTTTCGGTATACCGCTGCATGTGTCGGGCAGCAATGGTGCGGGCAGCGGCATCATCCTTTGCCTCGATGGCCTTCAGCAAACTGGTGTGGTCTTCCAGAATAGCCTCTGCCGGACGGCATCGGAAGCTGAGCACCGTAGTACGGTCAAAATGAGGTGCCAGATTTTCCACCAGTTCGTACCAGTAGGGGCAGCCGCACAGCTGATACAGCATCTTGTGGAACTCTTTATCCAGCGCAAAGATTTTTTCTTCCTGCTCCCGCTGAATGTACATCTGCCATAGCGCCACATTCTCCCACAGACGATCCAGCTGCTGCTCGTTCAGCATCTGGCAGGCCATCCCTGCCAGCTCGGTCTCCAGTACCGCCCGGAGGTGCCGCACCTCCTCCACCAGTTCTGCGTCGATGAGAGAGACATAGGTGCCAATTTTAGGACGGATCTCAATCAGCCGCCGCTGCGCCAGCTCCAGCTCTGCCTCCCGGAAGGGCGTCCGGCTGACCCCCAGTTGCTCACACAATTCCGGCTCGTTCAGCTTTTCACCCGGGGCCAGACGGGTGTTGACAATGTTGTCAATGAGTACCCGAAGGACAAAATTTTTAGCAGATTCCTGCGCCCTGCGCTCTGAGATGGTGATCATGAAAAGGCTCCTTTTTTATCCGTTTGCGGCCTGCTTTTTTCTTTTAGTATAGCACAAACCACTCCGGCTTGTCCCGTTCCGGCGCAAAAATGCAGCGCAAAACAGTTACTCTTGTTTTGCATTTTTCGCAAATGTGTATGTTCCTGTGCGGTAAACTGGAACTTGTCGGGGCGAGGCTCCTCCATCTTGCTAACGCAAGACCGTTCGGTCGCTTGAAAGCCCCACTGGGGCTCTCATTGTTCCGCTGCACTCCACAAACGCGAATTTATCATTCAATCAAGCCGTACTTTTTGTAGGTGTCAAGCATTTGCTTATAGAAGAAACGATTTCCAAAGAACTGCCGATATGTGGCGGATTTTTCTTTTCCGGCGGCCTTCAGTTTTTGCATCTGTTCTTCCTCATAGGCAGCTTGTTTCTGAATATCGCAAAGCATTTGTTCAAAGGCTTCAATCCGTTCCATTCATGTTCCTCCACAAATTTCGATTTATCTTAAAACAAAATCTCTTCCGGCTTGATTTTATCCTTGTCTGTAATGGGCCGGATCACTTTGCAGGGCACGCCCGCCGCAACAACACCCGCCGGGATATCGTGGGTCACCACGCTGCCAGCACCAATGACCGAACCCGCTCCGATGGTCACGCCGCCGCAGACGGTGGCATTTGCACCGATCCAGACGTTTTCCTCCAGCGTGATGGGCGCAGAAGTGCCAATGCCGTGGCTGCGCTGTTCCGGGTCCACTGCATGACCGGAACAAGCCAGACAGACGCCGGGCGCAATGAAAGCACCCGCACCAATGTTCACCGGCGAGGTATCCAAGATAACACAGTTATAGTTGATGACCGCTAACCCGTGGGTGTGGATATTGAAACCGTAATCACAGTGAAAATCCGGTTCAATACCAGTCATCGGCGAGCAGGTGCCAAGCAGCTGCTGCAGAATATTGCGTCGCTTTTCCTGCTCATTCGGGGCGGTGCGGTTGTACTCCCAGCACAACTGTTTGGCGCGTGCCTGTGCTTCGGCAGGGGTGTTTTCGTAGCCGCTGGCGTAGGCCGCCGGGCGTTTCATAATTTCAATCGGGTTCATATATCTCCTTTGTTTCAGCCAGAACTCTTGTCACTCCGCCTGATTCCCAGCGCTTCAAAATGGTAGCGCGGCTTTCCTACGCTCTTTTGACCGTATTCAATGGCTTCCTTCGGACAATAACAGATGCACGCCATACAGTGGGTGCAGACTTTGCCCCATACCGGCTTTCCGTTTTCCAGATGGATGTTGTTTAGCGGGCACAGCTGCGCACATTTGCCGCAGCCGATGCAGGCATCGCTTGCAGTAAAGGCATCCGCTTTCACAAACTTTTTATAGAAGATTGGGTTCACCGCGCTGCTCATAAAGCGATCATAGGGGTTGTTTCGGGGTTTTGAAAACTCCTGTCCGGCCTCGATGTGCACGATCACATTCTGAATTTCCGGCTCTGCCTCTCGCACGATGTTCTGCGCCTGTTCAGTCTGCGGTGCGTTGAACATGGCAATATAGTTTTCCGGCATGACAACTTGCGCAGTCCCCATATAATGCAGATGTTTCTGCTCTGCAATCTGCCGATTGTATTTTGCTGCATTTCCGATCTCGCTGCCGCAGTCCATCACAAACCAGATACGCTCTGCCCCGGTCAGTTCGGCCTTGCGGAGCCACTCCGAAACGATGCGTGGAATACGCCATGCATAGGTCGGCGTCACCAGCACCACATCCCGCCCGGTCTGCACCGGAGTGGTATTCCCTGCCTTGATGCAGGCATTCAGGTCATAAAGCGGCATGTGCAGTGCATCTGCAATGCGCCCGGCCAGATAACGGCTGTTACCGGTTCCCGTAAAATAAAGTACCATGGTTGTTTACTCCATCTTCTGAATCACAGCACCCAGCCAGCGGCACATGGTGTCACCGGCCTGATTGGCGATTTCCAGCACGCGGGCGTGACTGTGCTTTACAGTCTGGATGCCGGTGGCCATGTTGGTGATGCAGCTGACGGCCAGCACCTTCATACCCATGTAATTGCAGACCATAGTTTCCGGCACGGTGCTCATGCCCACGGCATCGGCTCCCATGCCTGCAAAGGCGCGAATCTCGGCTGCGGTCTCGTAGCAGGGGCCCATAAAGCCCATGTAGACACCCTCTTTGTAGGCAATGCCAAGTTCATCGGCGGTCTGCTTGGCAAGTTCTCGCAGTTCCAGACTGTAAGGCTCAGTCATGTCCGGGAAGCGGGGGCCGAAGCGCTCATCGTTGGGGCCAATGAGCGGGTTTGTGCCCATCATGTTGATGAAGTCGGTAATAAGCATCAGGGTGCCCGGCGCGAACTCCCGGTTGATGCCGCCGCAGGCATTGGTCAGCACCACTTTTTCCACACCCAGCAGCTTGAACACATAGAACGGGTAGCAGACTTCCTTCATGGAGTAGCCCTCATAGAAGTGGAAGCGGCCTTCCATGGCGTAGACTTCCGTGTCCCCCAACTTACCAGCCAGCAGAGCACCCTTGTGTCCTTTCACCGTGGACACCGGGAAGTTGGGAATATCCTGATAGGACAGTTCTTCCGTATCGGTGAAATCTGCCGTCAGATTGCCGAGGCCGGAGCCCAGCACCACCGCGATTTTCGGGCGCTTGGTCATATGCACCTTGATATATTCTGCACTTTCCAGTGCCTTTTCGTAAAGATGTTCCATGCTGCATTCCCCTTTCATTCTGCTTTTCTGCCAAAATAGTCTTTCAAAACCGCAAGACACTCTTCCCGCAGAACGCCGAGCGTTTTATGATTTTCCATGGTTTCTCCTATTCAGTCAAAAACTCTTCTGTTTTTGGTTTCAGTATACCGGACTTTTGCATTTCCTGCAAGATAATTTCATCCGTGCACTTCATTCTTGACAAACAGGGACCTCCGCATTATAATCCCAAATAGGATTATAATGCGGAGGTTCAGACAATGGATAAACAGGTCCAGCAGCTTCACGATAACGTTAACCACGCCATCATCAAGTGTCGTGGCATCTACTCTCAGTGGGCCAAAAAGTGCGGTTCCAGCTACAACCGGATGCTGGTATTTTATACTATCCGTGAGTATGGATACTGCAATCAAAAGCAGATGTGCGACCAATATCTCCTGCCCCGGCAGACCATGAACAACATCGTTTCTTCGCTCTGTCAGGAGGGTTTGCTGATCGAAGATCCGGCCCGTCGCCAAGGACGGGAAAAAGCCTATGTGCTGACAGCGGCCGGGCAGGACTATTCCGCCCGGATGCTGGCCTCCTTGAATGCCATGGAAGAGCGCGCCGCACAGATCATCGGGCAGGAGCGCATCCGCACCATGACCGCTCTGGTAATGGAATACGATCAGGCTTTGGAAACTGCACTGGAGGAGATGGAACTTTGAAACAGAACACGCTGACAAAAGAAACTGATTTTTTCGGGAAAGAAAAAATCAGCCGCATTTTAATTCAAATTGCGCCGCCGGTCATGCTGGCACAGCTGATTCAGGCACTTTATAATATTGTGGACAGCTTTTTTGTCGGACGGTATTCGGCCAATGCACTGACTGCGCTTTCGGTGATCTATCCATTGCAGCTTATTATCGTTGCTTTGGCTGTCGGAACCGGTGTCGGCCTGAACACCTACATGGCGCGGGAATATGCGCAGGAGAATTCGGAAGCTGCCGATGCAGCAGCAGGAACCGGCATCGTGTTGGCACTTGGCACGTGGGCAGCCTTTGCGGTGATCTCTGCCCTTATTATGGGGCCGTATGTGCGCACCTCTGCCACCTCTCCCGAAGCCATCGCGGATGCTGTCATCTACGGACGGATCGTCTGTATCGGCAGTCTTGGTGCCTTTCTGGAAGGCTGTTGGACAAAGGTGCATCAGGCGCAGGGCAATATGCGTCTGCCCATGATTGCGCAGATCGTGGGTGCGCTGACGAATATCCTCCTTGACCCGATCCTGATTTTCGGCCTTGGGCCAATTCCTGCTCTGGGTGTGGCAGGTGCAGCATTGGCTACTGTCATCGGACAATTTGCCGCTGCGGTCATCACCGGCATCCATGGCTACCGCCGCCCACCCAACCGCAAACAAATTGGCCAATATGCCTTTCAAATCTATAAGCTGGGTTATCCTTCTATTCTGATGCAAGCTCTTTATACGATCTATATCGTCGGACTGAACATGGTCCTTGCGGGCTTTTCGGATGCGGCGGTCACCGTGCTGGGGCTGTATTACAAATTGCAGACTTTCTTTTTTATCCCGCTGCTCGGCTTGCAGACCTGCATCGTCCCGGTCATCAGCTACAATTATGCCCGCAGCTCCTACCGCCGCTGCCGTGATACGATGAAGTGTTCCATCGTTTTTTCGCTGGTCGTTATGGCCATAGGGGCAGCAGCATTCATTTTTG
This sequence comes from Faecalibacterium sp., assembly GCA_050873025.1. Classification (GTDB taxonomy): domain Bacteria; phylum Bacillota; class Clostridia; order Oscillospirales; family Ruminococcaceae; genus Faecalibacterium. Next base: position 5,529 of record JBNMHZ010000012.1, read on the forward strand.
TGCCGGGCGCCCTGATTCGCATTTTTTCGCAGGATGCAGAGGTGCTTACGGTCGGCTGTCACGCTTTTCCCATCATCGGGGCCAGCTTCCTTCCGGCTGTCATTTCCCTGATGATGCCGGTGTTCTTTCAGGCCGTCGGTTATGGCCGCACCAGTCTGGGGCTTTCCCTGCTGCGGCAGATCGTCTGCCTGCTGCCGCTGTTCTGGCTGCTGGCAAAGCTGGGGCTGGGCTATACATGGTTTGCTTTCCCCATGGCAGAGATCATTTCAGGTGGAACCGGCCTGATCCTTTATTTCCGTGTATTAAAACGCTGGAACGCAAGGTAGTGCCGCTTCAACATATCCGCGTAGTTCTGCGACTCCGCCGTCATGCGTCCGCAATGTGCATATCCCGGCCAGATCTTCAATTCTGCGCAAGGATATTTTTCAGGCAGGATCTTTTTGCACCGTTTCAGGTCAGAGTCTTTTTCACCATATGCAAAAACACAGCGTTTCTGCATCCCCGGCGAAAGCTCCGGCAGTTGCACATAAGCGCAGTCGTGGATGATGTTGCGGATGCTCTCCTCATTCATGGCAATAAACCGCTTTGCCATGGCCGGGCCTGCAGTCTCACCGTAAATTGCGCTCATTTTCCGCCGGGAAAGTTCCGGATTCTTCACAGCCTTTCGGTGCTTGGAGAGGAACATCTGTGTCAGCACGAAATTGAGCAGCGGTGCTTTCTCATAAAAGCTGACACCCTCAAAAAAGATGTGGTCAAAGGTCAGGTCTTGGAACTTCAGCAGTTCAAACAGCACCACTCCGCCCAAGGAAGCTCCAAAGCCCAGATTCAGATGGGTACAGCCTTTCTCCACCAGCACATCATGGATTGCTTTTGCTTCTTCAGCGGCACTGTGATAAGTCGCCGCCGCATCTTCTCCGTGTGCCGACAAGTCCGGGACGAAACAATGGACATCTTCTCCCCAGAAATTTGTCACGCACAGATTGATTCCCTCTGCCGAGGACAGCATCGGGTGGATCAGCACGGCCGTTTTGTGTTGTTCCGGGTTCTGCTCGTACATCTTCATAAGATTCCTCCTTCGTGCTCCAGGTGTTTCTCGTGGTTTAATATTAGTTTACGCTAACCATCCTGTCAAGAGCATTTTCCCGAAACAGTTCATATATTTCCCGGATGTCCTCCGGCAGACGCTTCCGTGTCTCGTCCCGCAGTTCCTGCGGCATCCCGTAAAAGGCTTCGGCAATGCCGCCGGTGATGCAGGCAAGGGTGTCGCTGTCGCCGCCGAGGGAGACCGCATTGCGGAGTGCATCCTCGAAACCATTGCTTTCCAGAAAAGCAATGATGGCTTCCGGCACCGTTTCCTGACAGGTCTCCACATGGTGGTAATTCGGGCGGATGTCATCACAGGTACGGTTCAGGTCATAGCCGAAGGTCTGCTCCACATACTGTTTGATTTCCGGTTTGCTGTGGCCGGTACGCGCCAGAAAAATTGCTGCCGCTGTAGCCTGTGCGCCCTTGATGCCCTCCGGGTGGTTGTGGGTAACTTCGGCCATCACCTTTGCCATTTCCAGCGTTTTGTCCAGCGTGTCGAACAGCCAGCCCGCTGCCGACACCCGCATAGCCGAGCCGTTGCCGAAACTGCCGTAGGGCTTCGGGTTTTCTGCGTGCAGCCACCGGCGGAACATCCCGCCGTAACCGGCATGGGGATATTCACGGCCCCAGCGCTGCATTTCATGCCGCACTGCGCCAAATGTCCTTTCCGGCAGTCCCTTCCCATCAATCAGACCAACTGCCACTGCAACGGTCATGACGGTATCATCCGTGAAGTGCGACTTCTCGCTCAGCAGCGGGAAATCCTTGTGCTTGTAATTGTTGTGGTCAAATTCGTAGGGACTGCCCACGATGTCACCCAAGATTGCTCCTAACATGGCTGTTTCCTCCCTTACCTATGATGCCGCTTCTGGAAATCAGCTTCGATTTGTTCTTTCCACTCTGCGCCGATGGACGCGCAGCAGGGTGCTTCCCGCATCCGGGAGACTGTCTCGCTGACAACGTGGTAGTTGACCGCCACGCCCTGTGCGTCATTCTCGAACCGCACAGCCCGGTCGGACGAGATGCCGAAGCGGGCAGCTTCCTTCACGGCATCCATGTTGGCACCGAGGAACAGGAACTCCCAGCCGTACTGCTCTTTTTCCCGCTCGATCATCCGGCGTATCTTCTCATAGCCAAACTGCTTACTGGCATTTTCCAGCCCGTCCGTGGTAATGACAAAAATGACTTTTTTGGCACGCTCACTCTCCGGCAGATGGCGCTGAATGTTCACCATCTTCTCCACGCCGTAACCAATGGCATCCAGCAGGGCCGTGCAGCCACGGACGTAATAGTCCTTTTCCGTCAGCGGTGCAACAGCCTTCAGCGGGAAACGGTCGTGCAGCAGCTGCACCTCATGGTCGAACAGGATGGTGGTCACGTTGGCCTCGCCCTCCTGCTCCTTCTGCCGGGTCAGCATAGCATTGAACCCGCCGATGGTGTCCTGCTCCAGCCCGCCCATGGAACCGCTGCGGTCCAGAATGAAAACAAGCTCGGTAAGATTTTTCTTCATAATAAATGCCCTCCGTTTTGTGGTGTATCGCTTTCATTGGCAAAAGGATACCACAAACCGGAGGGCAAAAGGTCAACGGGCAGGCGACAAATCACGCACCCAGCTGTTCCTGATCGTATTCAAACAACAGCGTATTGACCTGATTGATGTTATAGATTTTGTGTTCCAGACAGTACCGCACGATCCAGTCCCGCTTGGAGCCATCCGAAAAGGCATAGCCTGCGCTCTTGAGCAGGTCGATGGTTTCATCTTCGGACAGGTGCAGTCCCACCGCAAAGGCCAGCACAGTTTTCTTTTTGGGGTTGTACTCGCGGTTGCACTGGATCTTGGAAAAGTGCTGCCGGGAGATGTTGGACTGCTTGTACACCGTGGAATCTTTCAGCCCCCGCTCGTCAATGAGCCGCAGCAGACGGGTGGTGAAGCTCTCGCCGAGGTTGTCCATCAGGCTTTCCAAACTGCGGGCCGCCATGGGTGCCGGAACTGCCCCAAGCATTGGCAGGGCGGCATCTTCTTCCAGAAGCCTCCGCCGCTCTGACAATTCCCTGCGCCGACGGCCAAATCCGTAGCTTTCATCGTTCTGTGCTACATAGTGGTCGTCGATGTACTCCTCCACTGAGGCGAACAGCTTCCGGCTCACAGCCAGCGAGTCCCGGTCGTAAAGCACCAGATATACAGTCAGGTCGTGCTCCATGACGTACTGCGTGATGGTATCCACCGCAATGCGGAAGGCCTGTTCCTTGGGGTAGCCGTAGTTCCCGCTGGACAGCAGCGGAAAGGCCACGCTTTCGCAGTGGCACTCTGCGGCTAATTCCAGTGCAGAGTGGTATGCACCGGCTAATTGTTCTGCTTCGCCGAACCCGCCGCCGTGCCACGCCGGGCAGACTGCATGGAAGATATACGTCGCGGACAGCCCGAATGCCGGGGTACACACAGCCCTGCCCAGATCGCAGTGGCCGATGGCTTCGCAGGCGGCGGTCAGTTCCCGCTCTCCTGCCGCCTGATAGATGGCGCGGCTGGTGCCGCTGCCCTGCAAAAGGTTCCGGTTGGCCGGGTTGACAATGGCATCCGCCGCCACTTTCGTGATGTCATTTCGAATCATCAGAAACGGCATGGTGGTTCCTCCCTCACATGGTTTTCTTCATCCTATCACATCCGGCGGGGCGGTTCAATAGGAACCCTTGTTTCCGGCCTGCGCAGCTATTATAATAATAGGTACAGAAAGGGGTGAGCTTCCTGCACGACATTTGGAATCCATGGCATGGCTGCGTCAAGTGCAGCGAGGGCTGCCAGAACTGCTACATGTATTTTCTCGACCGGATGCGGGACCAGAACGGAGCCGAGATCTACAAAACGAAAAACGGCTTTTCCTACCCGCTCCAGAAAGACCGCACCGGGCACTATAAAATCCAGAGCGGCGAGCAGATCCGGGTCTGCATGACCTCGGATTTCTTTCTGGAAGAAGCCGACCCGTGGCGGACGGAGGCGTGGGACATCATGCGCCAGCGCAGCGACGTGGTGTTTTTCCTGCTCACCAAGCGGCCGCAGCGGGTGCGGGAGTGCCTGCCGCCGGATTGGGGCAGCGGATGGGACAACATCTTTTTCAATGTCACCTGCGAAAACCAGCGCCGCGCGGACGAGCGCATCCCTATCCTGTTTGACCTGCCCTTCAAGCACAAGGGCATCATGTGCGCACCCTTCATCGGGCCGGTAAGCATCCGGCAGTACCTTGTCGCCGGGCAGATCGAGCAGGTCATCTGCGGCGGTGAAAACTACGATGGTGCCCGCCCCTGCAACTTCGATTGGGTCAAATCTCTCCGGCAGGAATGTGTGGAAGCCAATGTGACCTTCTGCTTTATCGAGACCGGCACCGTATTCATCAAGGACGGTAAGCGTTACCATCTGCCCAGCAAGCAGCTGCAAAGCCGGATGGCCTATAAGTCCGGCATGAACTTTCAGGGCAGACCCATCCATTTTGACCTCGTGGACGACTGGGGCTATCCCATCCCGCAGGAAGATTTATACGTGCCGCATTTCCGCGCAAACTGCGAGACCTGCGGCAGCAAATTGATCTGCAACGGCTGCAGCGATTGCGGAAAATGCCTGTAAAAATGTTCATTTCAAAGGAGTTCTATGAAACAGAAGAAAAAAGCGTTTCCCCACAGAGTTTTTCTCTGCCTGCTGGCTGTTTTGCTGGCTGTCTGCATTGCATTCGGCGTTTACGTCAGCGACTACTACCACGCAGACCCCGCCGCCGAGGATGCGCTGGTATCGGATGACATGGTGAGCGTCACCGAGCAGAACGGCAACTGGGTCTTTGCACCGGAATCTCCCACCGCCGGGCTGATCTTCTATCCGGGCGGCAAGGTGGAAAACACCGCCTACGCTCCCCTCCTGCACGATCTTGCCGAGGACGGTGTTCTGTGCGTGCTGGTAAAGATGCCCTGCAATCTGGCCGTACTGGACATGAACGCAGCGGACGGCATCCCGGAACGCTTTTCCGAGGTCACAGACTGGTACATCGGCGGGCACTCGCTGGGCGGCGCCATGGCGGCAAGCTACGCGGCCAAACACACCGATGAACTGGACGGTCTGGTGCTTCTGGCCGCCTACTCCACTGCCGACCTGACCGACAGTGGCCTTCGGATCTACTCCACTTACGGCAGCGAAGACGGTGTGCTGAACCGTGAGAAGTACGAGGCGGACCGCACAAATCTCCCGCAGGACACCACCGAAACCGTGATCGACGGCGGCTGTCACGCAGGGTTCGGCAGCTATGGTGCCCAAAAAGGTGACGGCACGCCTGCCATTTCCGCCGAGGAGCAACAGCAGCAAACGGCGGACGCTCTGGCGGCGTGGATCAATCTGAAATCATAAAAAGGACGCAGCCGGTTATACCAACTGCGTCATAAAGAAAACCGTGTCTTTCCCACATGATTCGTGAGAAAGGCACGGTTTTTTGATCAGTGGCAGTTACCTGCGCAGCCACCCTTATCCTCATGGCAGGAATGAGAGCCGCAGGAGTGGCTCTCTTCGTGGTCATGGTGCGTGCAGTGGACATCAGGGTCAAAGACGAGCTTACCGGCCAGATAGTCTGCAACAACAGCATCTGCATCGCCGGAAACGCCGCCGAACATCTGAATGCCCGCCTGCGTCAGGGCAGCCTGCGCGCCGGCACCAATGCCGCCGCAGAGGACGACATCCGCACCATGCTGAACCAGAAAGCCGACCAGTGCGCCATGACCCTGACCATTGGTGGAAATCACCTCACTGCTCAGGACCTGGCCGTTTTCCGCATTGTAGATTTTGAACTGTGCGGAGTGCCCGAAGTGCTGAAACACCTGACCATTTTCGTAAGGAACTGCGATTTTCATAAATAAATGCTCCTTTTTTGAATTTATCGTTTATCGGAATAGTTGCAGATTTGAATCGCGGCACCGTGCTCCATGCGCTGGAAGCCGTGCTTTTCGTAGAACGGGACGTTTTTTTCGTTCTCCGGCATTCCCTCAATGTAGAGGAAGTTCTTGTACTTTTCCTTGATGCGCTCCACCAGCTGTCCGGCAATGCCCTGTCCCTGATAATCCGGGTGGACGAGAACATAATGAATCTACGCCAGCATCTCACTATCATCCAGTGCGCGGATCAGGCCCACGAGCCGGTCACCGTCCCAGGCTGTCAGCACAGTGGAAGAGTGCATCAGTGCCTTATACAACCGCTGCGGATATTGACCGGACACCCAGCCCACAGAAAGAAACAGCTCCTGCACCTGCTCCTGCGTAAATCGTTTTTCTTCGGTATACTGTATCATATTTCTCCTTTATCGGTAATCGCACCGCTGGCACTGAGACAGCGGCGTATCGGTTTCTTCCTTATAAAAAATGCCAGACCAGTGGCAGATGCTCTGCAGAATGGGCACCACCGAGACGCCCTTTTCGGTCAGCGAATACTCCACCCGCGGCGGAATCTCATCGTAAGACTGCCGGACGATAATGCCGTCGGCAATCAGCTCTTTCAGAGTAGTGGCAAGCACGGCGTCTGTGATGTTTGCCATTTCCTTGCGCAGCTCGCTGTACCGCAGCGTTTCCTTGGCCGCCAGCACACAGATGATGCGGGATTTCCACTTGCCGCCGAACACGCTCAGCCCATATTCCAGCGGACAGCGGATATCCTTTTCCAGTTTTTTCTGATACATGTGCGCTCCCTCCTCTGCTCTCATTTTAGCAGATTGCTTGGCTTTGCGGAAGGTACTATGTAATTTATGAGCAGAAAAACACCCGCAAAACGAGGAGAAGTTTTGCGGGCGTCAGGATGTCTTACAGTTCTTTCTTGTTGTCTGCGCCGGGCGTGGTGACGATGACCTTTTCCGGAGTGATGACGAGTGCGCCCTTGGCGGTGGCACCGCCGTTGAACATCTGCTCCACCATGGCCTTGAAGGTCTTGACGACTTCGCCCTCGGTGACATACTCAGCCACACCCTTGATCTGGTAGCCTTCCAGAGTCTTGGCATCGTAAACAGAGATGGCGATCTTACCGCCATTTGCAGCGAGGTTCTTCAGTGTGGTGTCGAGGAACACATCGCCCACCACCAGTTTGCCGTCCGGGGTCACATCCTTGAATGCAACGGGCACCACATTGGGTTCGCCGTTTGCGCAGGTGGCCAGATCCCACATGCTTTCCTTCAGCAGCTTCTTTACAGAATCATTCATGATAATAACCTCCTGAATTTGTTTTGACCGGGTGGTCTTTTCGGGTGTCATTATAAGAGAGCTGCACGGAAACAGCAAGATATGGGTCAATTTATGAGTCACTCATAAATTCAGAAGCGGCTGTTCCTCTTAATACAAATGAAACTTATGGCTGATCTGATGTGCAATTTCGTCCGGCAGCGGACGGAACCCGATACAGGTCAGAGTCATGCCCTCGCCGTTTTCATCAAATTCTTCCGGCTCCAACTCGGTGTGGCAGGCATCCCGGATAAGGAAGAAGTCTTTGTTTTCCACAAGCCCCAGTTCTTCGGCAATTGTTTTGGCTTTCAGAAGTTGATTGCGGTTCTTTGCCCCGCAGATAGTTTTGGTAAAAGAGCCATCGAACCACTCTTCGTAAGTTGCTTTCTCCAACATGATTTCTGCCCGATAACCGGTAATTTCTCCGTCTTTCTCGATGGGTTCCACGCCCTGTCCCATGCCGATGGGGTCGGTGAGGAATGCCAGCGAAGCATGGCAGCACTGCGCCGCCAGCTTGCCGGGCGACATCTGCAGATCTTTTCGTGCAATGATGAGTTGACGCATTTTTTCTCCTTCTTACGACAGCTTGATCTTCAAATCTGCCAGCAGATTTACCGCTTCCGGCAGCGAAAATTTCGCATCCTTCAGGCGGCTGCCCAGAATGTCCACCTTATAGCCTGTAGCATCTCGGAAGTCCACCTTACGCAAGTCGCACTGATAGAACTCTGTTTCGTGAAGTTCCACACCCTTGAAATTTGCCAGCTGCATCTCGCACTTGGCAAACATAGAGCCAACGATTTCGTTTCCATCCGAAAAGTTGAAGCGATTGAAGTTCATTTCGGTGAAGGTGTTATATTTCAGGCTGCACTCTTTCAGAGTGTGGATGGGGTCCGGGAAAGCACCGTTGGACAGCAGGGGTGCCCACTCGATTTCCTGCAAACAGCAGTCCTCAAAATCCAGCGACTGAACCGAAGAATGGGTGCTGCGCAGACCTGTGATCTCACACCGCACGAATTTGCACTCATTCAGCGTGGTATGATCCAGTTCGCACTTGGCAAAGGTGCAATCCACAAACACGCAGTCGGTAAAGTCGCAGTCCTCAAAAATCTCCTCGGTGAACGACAGGTCGGCAAACCGCTCGCCTTCACAATAACGCTCTGTCATAAAATTCTCCTGTCAGCGCAGTTCTTCCAACAAGGCCGTGCAGCCCTCCAGCACGTCCTGCCAGGTAGCCTCAAAGTCCCCGGTATACCACGGGTCGGCCACATCGCCGGGGCGGCGGGTATGGTCCATCAGCAGAGACACTTTATGCTCCGGGTCGCCGCCCACAAAGCGCGCCATATTGTACAGATTGTTGTGGTCCATGGCAATCAGGTAATCGTAGGTTTCGTAATCCCGCCGGGTCATCTGCCGGGCCGTCTTGCCCGCACAAGAAATGCCGTGCTCGGCCAGCTTCCGCCGGGCAGGCGGATAGACCGGGTTGCCGATTTCCTCGGTGCTGGTGGCAGCGGATGCAATTTCAAACCGGTCGGAAAGCCCGGCTTTGGCCACAAGATCTTTCATTACAAACTCGGCCATCGGGCTGCGGCAAATGTTCCCATGGCAGATGAAAAGCACTCTCGTCATATCAAAATATTTCCTTATATCGTATCATTTTAGTTTTTACACGCATGCGTGCAAAATTCAGTTCTGCTTCAAAAACTCCCGCAGCACGTCCTCCGGGCGGGGTGTATGATTCGGGTACTTTTCCCGCAGCGGTACGGCGGCACCATCCATGATGTAGGGCACACCCACAATGTCCAGCATGGGAACGTCATTGTAATTATCGCCAAAGGCCATCACTTCCGTTAATTCGATGCCCAGCGTCTTGCAGATACTGCGCACTCCGATGCCCTTGTTGGCAGAGGTAGTATCGATCCAATACGGCCCCGCCACGGCACAGTTTGCCACCTTTCCCCAGCGGGGCACAAAGCGGTCTGCATACAGTTTGGAACCCTCATGCAGATAAACAGCCACCTTGGTAATGTCCTCCGGCACCTCGGAAGGGTCATGGATGATTTGATAGCGATTTCCGATGAACTGGATGCGCTTGAGCATTCCCATGCCCCGCTCCATCAGGTAGCCAGTATTCTGGCCCGAAAGCATCACTTCGCCCTGCCCGTCACTGCGGGTCCACAGGTCGTTGGCGATTTCTTCGGCCAATGCACGCGGCATCGGATTCTTGGCAATGCACTGTTCGTCCTTGTAGATCACACCGCCGTTCTCGCAGAGAAACACACAGCAGTCCGCCACCGGTGCAAAGAGCTTGCGCAGGCTGGTATACTGCCGACCGGACGCCGGGCAAAACAGAATACCGCGCCGATGCAGCTCCCGTATCTGCTCAAAGATCTCGTCTTCTAGTTCCTTTTTGCCGTATTGCAGCAGCGTACCGTCAATGTCGCTGCAAATCAGTCTGATTGACATTTTCCGTCCTCATTTTTCAAGATAATTTGGTGCAATTCCCCGGCATCCAGAATATGGACGCCTTCGTCCATCAGCATCCTTGCAAAAACGCCCTGCCCTGGAATCTTTGTTCCGGAAAACGTTCCGTCGTAAATTTCCTTCACACCGCAGCTGGGGCTGCGGGATTGCAGGATGGCAAGCTCCACCCCATTTTCTTTTGCAATGGCAAGGGCCTTGACTGCACCCGCCCGGAACTCCCGGTCCACATTGATGCCCTCTTTGTTCGTGACAACGCCCTGCACGATTTCTGCCGGGCACCGCGGTGTGGGCAGGCCGCCCAAAACCTCCGGGCAGACCGGAACCACCTGATGCCCCCGCACAAAATCACAGACCGCCTGATTGTAATTGTTTCCGCCGCTGTATTTGCAGTTTTCGCCCAGCAGGCAGGCGCTGACCAGAATTTTCATTGTTGCGTACTCCGTTTTTCAGATACTGAATCTTTCTCCTATTCTACCACGCTTTTCAGCATTGAAAAAGAGGATTTTGCTTTTCCTATCCCCATACCGGGAGGTCCGCCGTAATCTTTTCTAATTCCTGTGCAAGAAACGTCAGTCTTTCCCTCAGATGGTTGTTATGCGGTGCCTCTCCGTTCAGCAGATAGTCCGTTCTGACATTCAGGCAGGACGAAAGATCCTGCAGCAATTCAATCGAGCAGCAGCGGCTGCCCGTTTCAACTTTTGCAAGGTGGTTCGTACTAACGTTCAGCATTATACTCAGCTGTTCCTGCGTAATCCCCTTCTTTTTCCGCAAATCACGGATACGGCTGCCAAATTCTTTTGCATCAAATCGCATTGTTCAGTCCTTTCCTTTGCACCGGAAACGCAAACAGGCCGAGACTCTTTTTTCGAGTCTCGGCCTGTTTTTAGCCGAAAATGCACAATGGCCGCGACTCGGTGGAGCTGCTCTTGTGAGCAGCTCACGGAGTATTATCAGCCCTTAATGCATTTCAGGCAATTTTTCCTCTTGCGCAACTAAAACTTGCGTCATGGCGCTATTATAGCAAGTATTTTCATCACTGTAAAGCACTAAAACATACTGTTTCAGCAACAAAACCGCTCATTTTTCTGCGATTTGCTCTGGTGGCTGCAATTTTTTCTTGAGGTCATCCAGCATCTTGCAAACCAATATACTGTTTTCAGAACAACCTTTCAGCAGGAAATCGCTGCTGACTCCCATTGCGTCCGACAGGCGTCCCAAGTGGTCTACTCCCAAATTGCGCTGTCCCTTTTCCAATGCACGGAGCTGCTGCACTGAAATTTCAGCTTCTTCTGCAAGTAGTTCCTGCGTCCAGCCCTTTTCGAGACGGCTGCTGCGGATTCTGTTGCCGACTTGCACTTTGTCATAACTCATATTCGGTCGTCCTTTCTGCTGCTATGCAGCGGTTTGGGCGGAGGAACTGGGTTTTGTTTGCAATCCTCCCTGCGATAAAGATGCTTTCTCCTTTTCCGCATACCAGGATAATCCATGCGGATTCAAATTCGACTTTATTTCACAAAAGCGAACTTGTCGGGGCAACGCCCCTCCATCCGCAAATGCGGACCGTTCAGTCGCTCAAAAGCCCCGCTGGGGCTTTCATTGTTTCGCTGCGCTCCACAAACGCGAATTTGGTCATAAATTACCACAGAGTATTTTTTCCGTCAAGTCCTTTTTTTGCGGCGGAACGTGACAAATTCACACAACAAACTCACAAAAACGAATATTGGCACTCAAATTGTGCATATTTTCTTATAAGCTCATCTAAAAAAGCATCAATATGCCTTGTTTTTCAGCACAAATGCGTCACATTTTCTACGTTTTTTACAAGCTCCATTTTCACGATTCTGCGTAAAAAATCAAACGCTATCAGCATTCAACAAACGCAGATAGCGTTTGTACTCATTTTTTGCATTCCATCTGCACACAATTTATCAAGTCTCCCATTCTCGTTTTTACAGATACCATTCCGGTCTGCGGGTTTTAATGTAAGGGACTTTCTTGCGCAGTTCTGCTGCCTCCCGCAGGTCAACCTCGCAAGTCAACAGCTGTTCCCGATCGTCCGCTTTCAAAAGTACATCTCCGCTGGGATGCACCACAAGCGATTCTCCTGCAAATTCCATCTCGCTTTCCAACCCGACCCGGTTACACATTGCAACAAACACCTGGTTCTGCATAGCCTGCACCCGAATCTCCCACTCAAACATTTCCATGGGTTCCGCCTTGGTGTTGGCGGTCGGGATGAGGATCAGCTGTGCACCTTTCAGCGCACAGGTCCGGATGCTCTCCGGCAAATGACGGTCGTAGCAGATCACGATGCCGATTTTCCCGAACGGCGTGTCAAACATCTTGAAGCCGGTCCGGGACGGTTCATAATAATCCTGCTCATAAAACTGCCTGGCTTGCGCAATATGAACCATTTCTGCGGTGTCCAACAGATTTCCCTGCGGGTCGATCCACAGGGACGTATCATATCGTCCGCCTTCCTGTTCCAGATACAAATTGGGCGAAAGATAATAATGATGCTCTGCAGCTTTTTTCTTCATTGCTGCGACCTCATCCGAATCCTTTGTCAGGCAATATTGATCTACATTTCGTTTTTCATACTGCGGGAAGAACGGTGAGAGCTGAATTTCCGGGAAGAACAGCAGATCACTGCCTGCCGCTTTGTCGCAGAAATGCAGCGATTTTTCCAGATTATCTTTTACGGATGCCCCCATGGCCATCTGCGCCAATGCCAATTTCATTTTGCATCTCTCCTGTTATTACAATATGTGCGAAACAGATTTGTTCTCATTTTACTACATTTTCCGTTTGCAGAAAAGATGCTTTCTCCAGAAAGGAGTTCTGCGTCAAATCTTGTTTCACGTCATTCCGTGATAAATTCGCACCCCCTCACAAACTGGAATAGTTTCATTCCTGTCTGCCTATACTGACATCTGGGAGGGATGAAAATGAATCCATTTATGACCGCTCCGGACAAACACACCCATCTGTTTCTGAACTGGGAGGCACTCTGGCCAAAGCCTTATTGCAAGCAGGAAGCGGACCCCTACACCCGCACACGGGTAATTCTGATGAACGGCACTGAATTTGAAAACGTGTGGTTTTCCCATCAGTTTTCCCGCTGCGTCGGTGACAATGACCTGCGCCGTCAACTGGCCGTACTCCGCCGCAGCGAACAACAGCAGCAAAAGCTGCTGACGCATCTGAAGCCGGACGATGAGACCGCATTGGAACACACCATCGGCTACGAACAACTGGCCGTGGACCTGACTGCCCATCTTGCCAAACGGGTCAACAGCAGCGATGTCAAAAATGCGCTGGATTTTGCACTGCTGGAAGATTTTGACCACCTGTACCGCTATGCAGATTATCTGGAGGCATCAACGCAGGAGCATTCGGAAGATCTGGTTGGCCGCTATACCGAGATCATGCCCGGACGTCCGACCATTGCCCATCACCGGCATCCGCTGGACTCAGTACGCCGCCCGATGAATCAGGGCTGCCCCGCCACAATCGATCTGCTTGCCGCCAATATCATCACCGCTGCCGAGCAGCAAACCATGAACTATTATATGAACACGGCAGCACTCTGGCCGGAAGAAACAGGCCGTCGGCTGTACCAGGAGATCGGCATGGTCGAAGAGCAGCATGTCACCCAATATGGCAGTCTGCTGGATCCCCGCCTAACACCGCTGGAAAATCTGTTGGTGCATCAGTTCGTAGAATGTTGGCTGTACTGGAGCTGTGCACAGACCGAAACCGACCGTTCCATCCGCAAGGTCTGGCAAATGCTGTTTGAGCAGGAGCTGCTGCATCTGCACATGGCAAAAGAACTGCTGCAAAAATACGAAGGCAAGGAGTGGCAGCAGGTCATCCCGGACGCTGAATTTCCGGAGCCTCTCCGCCTGGAGAGCAATATTGCGTATGTTCGGGATATTCTGGGCAGCACCGTTACCAATACAGCCCTGCGGGAAGACTATGTAGATGTAAAGCATTGCGCGCCGGACAGCGATTTCGTGCAGTACCAGCATATCGTAAACTGTCCGAAGCAGAACGTGGTCAGCCATACTTTTATCCAGAACTATATGGATCAGAACGGGCAGGATTACCGTTTTGAGACCGCACCGCATCCGGTGGAAGCTCTGCGCAATCGTACCAGAGACAATACGACTCTTGCCCGTGGCGCAGCCGCCGATTCCTGCTCGTAAAGCTTCCATTCCCGGAAGAATCAGCAGATCATAGGCAAGGCGTATTCCGCCAATAAAAAACCGTCAGGCACGAGAGTGCACTCCTTTGTGGAGGCGTATTTCTCGTGCCTGACGGTTTACTTTTTATCAGAGTTTCGTCATCCAAAGCCCATGCAGATTGCAGTACGCATAAACGGCCACCGGCTTTTCGCTGCCCAGTTCAAAAACAGCCTTGGGAGCCTGTCCCGGGTTCAGATAACAGATCTGCCAGCCGTTTTCGGTCTCCACAAAGAGCCACTGGATGTAGTGCACATCCGCCATGGGATGTTCCACTGCGCCTACCGTAACCGTGAGGCTGCTGCCGGAAAGTTCTGCCACCGGCAGATGCTTCTCGCCGCTGGCTTCCACCGTGTTGGGAACCAGCTCTTTCATTTTCTCCCCGCAGCAGACCAGCGGAACGCCTGCGTTATGGATGGTGGTGACGAGGTTGCCACAGTGATTGCAGATGTAAAACTTTGCCTTCATATCGAAATCCTCCATCGGAATGTTATCGGTGTGTTTCTTGTGTCTATATGATAACATTTCCTAGTTGTAATTTCTGTGACTGAATCACGCAAAGCATTTTTTGGGCTCACTTGCAATAAATCTCAATGGCTCTCTGCGCAAATTCTGCGGCACCGGCACCGCTGGCAGCATTGATGTTTTCCGTAAATGCTCCGCCTGCCCCATACATCTGCCCCAGCTGATTCAGGATCACCTTGGAACAGTTGTAGTAGTGCTCTGTGATAAACTCCTGCAGCTTCTTCACCTGTGCCTGCACTTCAGGGTCCGCCGGATCTTTGCTCTGCATCCCGCCGAATGTCGCCACGATGTCCATCAGCTGACTGCTCATGTCCTTGACCTCTTTCTCGGTCTTATGGGCAGTTTTTTCCTCAAACTCTTTGTATTCCGGCGTTTCGCCCCATTCCTTTTTGGCTTGCTCGGTATACTTTTTGATCTTCCGCGTATCAAATGCGGTAAAGTCCATAACCTTTCCTCCTGTGGATCGAATTTTCTGCGCAAGACCGATCAGATCTTCAAGATGCTGCTTTTTCAATGTCAGAAGTGTGATCTGCTGTTCCAGTACTTTCCGCCGGTCGAAAGCCGGATTCTCCACGATTTTCCGGATGTCCTTCAGGGGAAATTCCAGTTCCCGGAACAATAAGATCTGCTGCAAACGTTCCAGCGTGGCATCGTCATACAGCCGATAGCCCGCTTCGGTACGGCCTGCCGGGCGCAGCAGACCGATTTTGTCGTAATACTGCAGGGTCCGGATGCTCACTCCGGTTCGTTTGCTCACTTCGTTCACTGTCATCATCTTGCTGTCCTCCCTTGCGACAGCCACAGTATACGCTATGACGCTGCGTCAGGGTCAAGAGGTTTTCTGAAATTTTTTCAGCCTTCCCGCTGCTCCACGATTTCCAAGCTGTCGCGCCCCACACGGCAGAGCAAAAACAGCACCTGCACACCTGCAGCCTTTGCTTCGGCCAGTGCCGTGCCAAACTCCGGCTGTGTGCTGACATTCGGCCGCACCTCGGTGATGCCTTCCATCTGGATCACGAAAGCCACAGCGCACTGATATCCTGTCCGCTGTGCCTGTGCCAGTTCGTGCAGGTGCTTCACACCGCGCTCGGTAGGTGCATCCGGGAAATAGCCGATGCCGTCTACTTCCAGCGTGCAGCCCTTGACCTCCAACAGATACTTCTGCTCGCCCTTTTCCATGTAAAAGTCGATGCGGGACTTGCCATAGGTGAATTCCGGCTTGATATAGTCGTAGCCCTGTTTTGCAAGCCACTCGCCCACCACCTTGTTGGGTGCCTGACTGTCCATATTGACCCAGCCAAGCCCCTGCTTGTGTACCGCCACAAGGTCGTATTTTGTTTTGCGTTTCGGGTTATCTGACACTTCCAGCCGTACCGCCGTACCGGGCAGCAGTAGTTCCCTGCACCGCCCGGTATTCTTGACATGGACGGTTTCCACCGTACCGTTTACGTCCACATGGGCAATAAAGCGATTGGGACGGTCAACAAAAATTCCGTCAGCAATTTCTCTGTATTTCAACGTTTTTCTCCATTTTCAGTACAGGATGTGAAGGGGTGCGAATAAAATCCTGGACCAAATTCTATAACAATCCAAGGCTTGCCGGTATTCTATTTGTGGCGCTTATACATGCTCCTTGTTGCCCGTAATAAAGTAATCGCAGTATTCTCCGCCGTCAGCCAGCGTCTGTTCTCTGTGGAGGATACCGTGCTGAAGCTTGATCATCACCTCGTCCAACTCACAGAACAGCGGCATCAGTTCGGAAACGCCGAGCTTTTGCGCATAAGAACAGATGGGACAGCGCGTAATGCGGTAGTAGCAGGCGCCCTCATACGGCTGCCCAACAAAATCCACCTTGAAAGAAGTCGGGTACTTTGCTTCTTTTTCCGGCGTATACCACTTGGCGTATTTCACGACACTCTTTTTGTTTTCCGCCTTACCCTTGTCGGTATTCAGGTCGGTTTTGGCAAAGTACCACTTGATGTGGTAAAGGGAGCGCCGCATCATCTCCTGCACGGTCTCCGGCGGGATCTTCTTTTCGCTTGCCACATAGGGCGCAACAAAAGCAAGGGCGAAGAGCTCATTGTATGCCATCGGGTTGTCATCACCGATATCATCTGCTCGATCCACCAGCTCCCGATAGACCTTTTTGCTCTTTTTCATGATTTCCGCTGCATACGCTTTGTCGTATTTCTCTGCCAGCACCTTTTTCATAGGGCTTTTGAACATCCAAAAATAAAAGCCGTTGTATTTCATATCACTTGTCCCCCCGTGATTTACTTGCAGACTCAAAAAGTGCCGTCCAACCGCCAAAATGATATACCATAAGTAAGTCCATATACCACTCGGCGGTTTTACGGTCGGGGAATTCCGCCACGATACGGCGGTAGCTGTCAAACTGTGTGGAGATCAAAAGTCCGAGCAGCTTTTCATCGATACTGTCAAAGCCTGATGTATGAAAGAACATAATGCTCTCATCGATTTTGCTCTTAACGATCCCATCAAAGTAATGCTCAAAGCTGCTTCCCGTGCTTCGACACAGGAGCAGCACCGCTTCCTCATAATGGTCAAAGATCAAACGAAGGATCGCAGCAGACTCATACTGCATTGAAACTTTAAGCCCTGCAAGAAAATCAGCATCTGCATCCGAATAATACTCTGCCTTGGTATTTCGGAACAGGGCTTCGATTTCATCAAGAAGTGGCTTGAGCAGACATCCGAACAGCGCATCCTTCGACTTATAGCGCGTCTGTATTGCGCCGACGGTAGCTCCCGTTTTCTCAGCGATTTTCCGAAGAGAAGCTCCGGAATAACCCTTTTCCAAAAATTCTTCTCGTGCGGCCGTAATGATCTTATCATCAAGGTTATGATCTCTCAGTGCCATAAGTGAACCTCGCCTCTTGTAATTACGCCGTAATCAATTACACTGTAATTATAGTAGCGCAACTGCATTTTGTCAATCGCCTCGGCTAGTTCTACACCGTAAACCGTTCAGGTGAAGTGACGTTCGATCTTGAAGGCCATGGCTTTCCGCAGGAGAAGATACAACAGAGAGTGTGAAGGGATGCGGCGTTTATGAAGCTGCTGCACGGCTGAAATCCGTTTACAAACCATGTTTATCCCGTTTGCCAAGATACAGTTCTACGACCATTCTGCCGCTTTCGCTGTTGCAGAGTTCTTCCTTACAGAAGCCGCAGAGTTTTCCTTCGGCTTCTGACACATAACGACGCAGTGGTTCCTGCAGTTCTTTCGGAATGCTGCTCCACGGAATCACATAACCCATGCCGGTATCCCCCACATCCACGATGCAGGCCCGTTCACTGTCCTCATCGGACAAAATCAAGTTTACCAGAAACACATCCGCAAAAGGTGCGCCATGATACTCCGCCTTTTGCCGCCTGCGCTCTGTCCGAAGCTCGTCCAATCCACAACCAGTAAAACCATGTGCAAGCCCTCCTGATTTTTCGTTAGCCCCATCCTACCATAGACCGCTGCTTTCTACAAGCAGAACTGAAAAATCCCCACAGGGAAACCTGTGTTTGCGTTTGTAGAGCGAAGCGGAACAATGAAAGCCCCAGTGGGGCTTTTAAGCAACCGAACGGTCTTGCGGCAGCAAGATGGAGGGGGCCCCGCCCCGACAAGTTCTGCCTGCGGGGATTAATTCAGCCGCCCATAACGATCAAAATCAGCACCACGACCACTGCAATGGCGATCAGGCAGCCGCACCCGCTGCCGTCCCCGCCGCCGCCACCGCCGCCGGACGAGCCTCCGAAATTGCGGTTGAATGCCGTCATGTACTGAGCATAGCCCGTGTCGCCTTTGCCGAAGTAACCATAATCACCGTTTGGCATTGTTTTGTCCTCCTCAGAAGTCTGTTATTGCTTCTTCTGAAGGCATTTTACAAAAAGTGATGTACTATAAAATACTCTTTTACAAAAAAGCACTTTTCAATCTCTTACACATTATACTTGACCAACAACAATCCATTCAGCTGAATCTTTGCTGTCCAACGTATAGCGGCTGGTAACAAACAGCACATTACCAACCGCCAAATCGTAAAAATCCCGCCAGCTGATCCTGATAACTGTATTTGTACAGCCCGTCCGCTGTGATCAGAAATTCTGCCCAATGCTCCCACTAGCGCGAAAAACTGTCCGCCGTTTTTGCGGGTAAGAGCAAGATATTCTTCGGTTTTGTTTGGCATTTGAAGACTCCTTTCGGTTTCAGGGTATAAAAAGAGCGGGCAGCCGTTTCATAGCTGCCCGCAGGGGTACGGAATGATTTATTTATTCGATAAACTGGAACTTGCTTTACGGATACACTACTTCAAATTCTTCCAGGACGCAATCTCCCTTTTCATCAAAATCCAGACCAATGGCCTTATAGTCCGGAGCAAAAGCCTTCCGATGCACTTCGCGCCATTTGCTCAAGCTGCGGTCGTCTTCGCCTTCTTTGAAAGCGTGGTCTGCGCTGACTTGATTGAATGGAACAACAGATACTTTTGTATCCCTGATAATACACGCCGCCTCCTCAGTATCAAAAAGGATCACACTGTATGTCCCGACTTCTGGCAAGTTTTCATCATCCAGTTTATAGGCGAGTTTTGTGCTTGCAGTTGCGGTCTTTATTCCGGCGAGTACAAGATTCGCAAGTTCGTCAGCAGCTGTGCCGCCGCCGCAAAACTTCCATATATCGTGCCGTTCATTGCTGTCTATGTTCGCGGCACGGCAATATGTCTGCCACATCATTTCCCCTGTCATTTAGATTTCCTCTTTTCTGAAACTTCGCGTTTGTGGAGCGCAGCGGAACAATGAAAGCCCCAGTGGGGCTTTCAAGCGACCGAACGGTCTTGCGCAAGCAAGATGGAGGGGCCCCGCCCCGACAAGTTCCGATTTATTGAATCGAGCAGGGATGCTCAGTTCCGCTCAAATCCAAGATAGCGAGTGCCCTGAAAACTCAGCTTGCCAATATCACCCTCCACAAGCATCCCGTAGTCCGAACCACTTACGGTAAGTTCCATGCGGTCGCCGCTCTCTACCTGAAAAGTCACATAATAAGTCGTAAACGTATGCATCATCGTATTATCCGTGTGATGATGGGAAACTTCCGTGCGCTTTGCCACCACCTTTGCCGAAACGGTAAGCCGCGGGGAATGGTTGTTTTGGTTCCAGGTACGGATATTTCTGATAAAAGTATACAAAATCATCCCCAGAACCACAAGGAACAGGATGGGAAACAGAATGCTGAACAACAGATCAAATCCAGCGTAAAACATCTTACTCCTCCAAAATTTCTTCCAGCAGGTTCTTTACGTCCTCCAGAAAGGATTCTTCTCCGATGGTATTCACCTTGAAGAATACCGCCTGACTTCCTCCCGCGGTGATTGCGGACAAGCGAATCGGGCTGTCTCCATTTTGGAACATGGTCAGCGTCAGGCTCAGGCGGTTGCCGCCCATCATGCTGTACCGCTCAAATACCCGGACACTGCACCGGGCATCGCCCTCTTTGAAGTCACTGCCTGCTTCCAGATTGGCTGACCAGCTGCTGTCCGGGATTTCCTGTTCCAGCTTCCGAAGCAGCTTGTCAAAATTCTTGTTTCGAATGGTCTTTTCAAAGATTGCCATAATGGTTCCTCCATGATGCCAACGAAATTCGGTTCCTTTATCTGGAATACGAGCGAAGCTGCCGAAAAATTGCAGAGAAGCTCCTCTCAATAACCAAAAGCCAGTGCGCCGCCATCCACGGCAAAATCCTGTCCGGTGATGTAAGCTGCGCCATCGCCCACCAGAAACTCGGCCATCCTGCCCAAGTCACGGGTGTCGCCGTAGGCGTGCAGCGGCATCCGATTCAGAATTTTCTGCTCCCGGGCTGCGTCCACCACCTGCTCATTCATTTTGCTGCGGAACCAGCCCGGCGCAATGCTGTTGACGGTAATGTTGTCCTGTGCCCACTCCACGGCCAGAGCGCGGGTCATCGCCAGAACCGCACCTTTGCTGGCGCAGTACGGCACCACCTCGCTGAAGCCCAGATGGGCGCTCATGCTGGTAATGTTGATGATGCGGCCCTTATCCGCACTTTTCTTCAGATAGGGATAGCAAATCACACTCATCTGGAACAGGTATTTGACGTTCACATTCATGATGTTGTCAAACTGCTCCATGGGAAAGTCCTCGGCCCGGCATTTATAGCTGACGCCTGCATTGTTTACCAGAAAATCCAGACAGCCGTCATGCTTTGCGGCCAGCTCCGCCGCCAGCGTTTTCATGGTTTCTGCATTGCCGATGTCCCCCCGCAGATGGACAACGCCCGGCGCACTCTCGCCAACGCCCTCTTTGGGCCTGCCGGTGCGGCTGATGACATAAACTGTCGCGCCGGCCTGAGCCAGCACATTTGCGATCTGGAAACCGATCCCGCTGCTGCCGCCGGTGACGATACCGGCCTTTCCCTTCAAATCTGCCATAAAAAGCACCTCACATCTTTTGTCTGTGACCCGAAAACTGTCAGCTTCAGTATAGCATACCTTTGCAGGATGCGAAAGTTCTTATGTATGCCGCCCGCAGGCGGCAGCAATTTTTTCACCGACAGCCCCATGTGATCCAGCAGGATACCGCAGCATCCGTGTTCCGTCAGTTGGAACGTGAACCCAGGAAAAAGGCCAAGCATGCTCTCATAAATTACAGTGGGCGTTTTGTTTTTTCACCTGCAGCTTTGGGAGGTTTTCGTCATGCTTTTGTCTCTTCTGCAATTTTTTGCCACCAAGTTTCTCTTTCTGGCGCTCCATCTGGAAAGCGGCAGCTTCCCCCGGCCGCTCTCCGCACGGGAGGAAGCCGAAGCTTTTGCTGCCCTGCAGGCAGGGGATACTTCCGCACGGGAAAAGCTTATCCGGCACAACCTGCGGCTGGTGGCGCACATCGTAAAAAAATACTACACCCTGCCCGGCGACCAGGACGATCTTGTTTCCATTGGCACCATCGGCCTGATGAAAGCCGTGGACACCTTCGACTCCACTCGCCGGGCACGCTTTTCCACCTATGCCAGCCGCTGCATTGAAAATGAAATCCGGATGCAGTTCCGGCGGGACCGCAAGACCGGCGGCACCGTCTCTCTGCAGGAAACGCTGGAAGCAGAGGGAGACTCTGCTCTGACACTGGCGGACGTTCTGCAGGACAGCTTCTGCATGGAGGATACCTGCGAAAAGCAGGATGACATCCGCCGGGCCCGGCAGCTTCTGGACGGCCTGCCGGCCCGGGAACGGCAGATCATTCTGCTGCGGTACGGCCTGGCCGGGCAGCCGCCGCTGACCCAGCTGGAAGTAGCCGGGCTTTTAAACATCAGCCGCAGCTATGTTTCCCGTCTGGAGACCCATGCACTGGATCTTCTGCGCCAGCGGTGGGATACGCAGAACGCAAAAACAGCGCAGAGGTAAGCCGTCCGCTCTCCCTCTGCGCTGTGGCAGTCAGGTATCCAAAATTTTCAACTGCAATTCGTTCAATTGTTCAAAAGTGTAAAGGCGGTTCAGGGCTTCCACCAGCTCCTTTTTGGAAAGGCGCGGCGGCAGGCCAAGGGCATTCAGCAGTTTTGCCTTGCGTTCCGCGCTGCCCGGCCTGCCGGAAAGGCCCCATTCGTAGAGGTCGGTATAGGTGATCTGTCGTCCCTCCGGGCGGGTGGGTGCCGCACCGGCTTCTGCACCAAGGGCGTCCCGCAGCGCCTGCAGCACGATGGCATCGTCCACGCCTTCCACGCCCAGCAGGCCCTCCTTGCCGGGCTGTTCCTTACGCTTTTCCTTGCCGTGGATGGCGGGCACATAGGCCTGCACCACATTTTTCTCCCCTACCAGATTGGTGATGTAGTTGCGGATACGGAAGCCCGCCGCGTCCGAATCCGTGAGTAAGATCAGACCGTTTTTCTGCGCCAGCGCCTTAAACAGCTGCTGGCGCTTTTTATCGCTGTAGATGCCAAAACCATCGGTCAGCAGGATCATCGCGTCCGTCAGGTGCGAAAGCCGGGCTGCATCGTATTTTCCCTCTACGATCAGCACCCGGTTTGTATGGATCATTTCGTTTTCCTTCATCGTCCGCTCCCCGCCATGGCCAGCCGGCACAGTGCCATTTCCAACAGTGTCTGCGCATTCGTGGGCTGGCTTTTCAGGCTCTGGTCCAGTTCCAGCAGAACCTGCATACAATTTTCGATCTGGCCCAGCGTGTAGTGCGAGGCAGTCTCCGCCGAGCGCTTGAGCCGATAGTCACTGCCCTTGTAGCCAAAATCCTTGTGCACCGCCGTGTAGTTTTTTCGTTTGGAGGCACCCAGTTTGACCCGGTACAGGTCCACATAGCTGCCGATGAGCGCCGCTGTGATGGCAATGGGTTCCTGCTGCAGCCGCAGCAAAGTCTGCAGCTTTTTGCAGGCACCAGTAGCATTCTTGGCGGTGATCATGCGGGTCATTTCAAACACGTCTGCCTCCAGGCTCACCGTGCCCATCTCAGCCACCATAGCCGCCGTAACGGTCTGGTAGCCGGACAGTGCACAGAGCTTGTCCACCTCGTTTTCCAGCAAAAACGGGTCTTCACCGCAGCGTTCCAGCAGTGCCGCAGCGGCACCATCCGGCAGCGTGGTGCCCTGCTCCTTTGCACGGTCGATCATCATCATTTTCAGCTCAAAGGGCTTGGGCTTGGCAAGTTCTTCCGTATAGCCAAGGGCCTTGCACTGTGCAAGCAGTTTCTGTGCACGCTTGCCCAGCTTGAGCTTACTGCGTTCCAGTTCGAATACACTGCCCAGCACCACCACCGCGTTTTCCAGGCTGGCAAGGGTGCTGCCCAGCTCCTCAATGTCCTTATCGCTGTAACTGCCGGGGTCCAGTTCCGGCAGCACTACCACGCGCCGGGTGCCGAAAAAGGAGATGGTGCCCGCCGCCATGATGAGCTGTTCGATCTCCGGCGCAGCACCGTCCAGCACGGTGGCATCCTCGTCACTGTCCGCCGAAAGGATGCTCACCGCCTGCGCCACAGCCTGCCGCACCAGATACCGCTCGCTGGAATAAAAATAGTACACCGGACAGCCCTTGCCGGCCAGCTGCTGCAGTTTGCTTTCGGTTGCCATGCAGACGCCTCCCCTCTCTCATCGTATTTTTATATTGTACCACATCCGGCCCGGATTGCAAAGGCTTACCCGGCTTGGAGCTCTCCGTCCGGCCGCAGGGTGAGGGACGATGGCAGCTCTTCCCCGCTCTCCATCCAATCGTAGCACCGCAGGGCCAGCACGTTCTGATACCGGACAGCCGTCGGCTTTGCGGGCGATGCCAGCAGCCATTGGGCAGAGAGCGGCTGCTCCAGTTCCACCTTTCCGCTCAGGGTCACAAACTGCCTGCCATCGATGGTCAGCTGCACAAGGCAGCCCTCCCGCGTGCGAAAGATCTTCACCAGAGCCAGTGTGCTCTTGTGCTTTTGTGTGGTGTCCGCCGTCAGTTCTCCTGCCAGAACCACCCGTTCGGCTTCCAGCGTGCAGGGCGTCTTGGGCTTTATGCGCAGGTCTACCAGCAGCTCTGTGCGGTTTACCCCGCGCCGGACCAGCTGGTTTTCCACTGCGTTCTGGGTGGACGTCCCGCCCCGGAACAGTACCACGGCGGCATCGTTCTGCGTGACGACCACCGCCGGTGCATTGGCACTGCCCACAAGGTCGATGTGCACCACATCCCGGCTGAGGGCGTTGCCCAGCCCGACCGCAAGCACCGCCAGCAGAAGGATGCCGGGTGCCGCTGCACGGAAGCGCACCTTCCAGTGCATGGCCAACGCACACAAAGCGATCAGCACCAGCGCAACGATCGCCGCATAAGCCGTGTCAAAGTAAAGCCCTGCACCCGGCTTTGCAGAGATCCACACCGCCCACGCATTCAGCAGACCCGTCAGCAAAGCCGCCGCTTTGGATACCACTTTGTAGACCGGCGCAATGCCCGGCACAAGGCCGGTAAATGCAGCTCCAAGCCCCAGCAGCATCATGGGTTTGACCAGCCAGAGCACCACGATGCCGGATACTACCGCGTAAATACTGACGCTCAGCCCGCGCAGCACCAGCACCGGAAATGCCGCTGCCGATGCACAGGCCGAAATGCATACCGCTTCCCACAGGTTCCACAGCAGACGCGTAAACCAGAGCATTGCGCGGCTTTTTGCCGGGCGGGCTCTGCCAAAATCGATGCGTTTTGCGCGGGCGCGTTCTGTCCGCCGGAAACACTCCGCCCCGGCAAGGGTGCCCAGCACCGAAGCAAAGGACAGCTCAAAGCCGATGTCACACACTGCATAGCTGCTGCCTGCCGTCATCGCGATGCCTGCCACAGCCAGCGAAGTGAGGGTATCCGGCGGGCCGTACACCCAGACGCCCAGTGCACTGACCCACACTGCCACCGCCGCCCGGCGCACCGAGGGCGTAAAGCCGGTCACACCCACCAGCAGTAAAGCCAGCAGAGCCGCCCACACAGCTTTGAGCTTCCGGCTCCGGTAACTGCGTTCCCGTTTGCGGCGGGACAGCAGCGTGGCAAACAGGTCCCCGCACAGTACCGAAACATGCATACCGCTTACCACCAGAACATGGGCGAGGCCCGCGCCCCGGTAGGCACTGCGCAGCCCGGCAGAAAGATGTTCCCGGTCGCCTACCGTCATGGCGGCCAGCACGCCGCCGGTCTTGCCGTCCATGCAGCGGCGCAGGGATGCGCTGAGTTTTTGCTGCAGCCGATGGGTACGGGCACGGAAGCTTGTGCTTCTGCCCAATATTTTGAAGCCCGGCTTTTCCTCGTCCAGCTCTGCCAGCAGGGCAATGCCGTCCGAATACAGCTCTGTCCGTTCACTCTTTGCAGGGGCCGACAGGGTAAACCGCCCCTGCACCCGGTCTCCCGCTTCGCACTGCGGCAAAGCATCGCACTCCACCCGGAAGGATGCTTTTGCGCCGTTCGCCTGTTCCACGCGCAAAACCGCATCCACAATGCCGGGATAATAGGAATCAGATACGCTTTCCACCTCGGCTGTCAGCATCAGCGGACGGCCTGCATACTGCGCCCGCGTGCGTTCCAGCCGGGCCTCTGTAGCCAGGACCGATGCCATACCTGCAGCGGCCCCCAGCAGGATGCAGAAAGCAGGTTTGCGTGTTTTTTCAAACATGCACAGCACCAGACAAATGGCAACAAAAAATGCCGCAAACGGCACAAAAAGTTCCGTTTGCGGCAAAAAAGCGCACACTAACTCAACACCCAGCATTCCGGCGCAGAAAACGCAGAGCGGGCGTCGCACGGCGGTTTAATGCAGGAACAGCGGCAGCGGCTCCAGGAAGATGATATCCTTGCGCTCGGCTGCATCGCCCTCGGCCAGAACAGCGGCCTGGCCCACGATGGTGCACTGGGTCTGCTCGGCCAGTGCGTCCAGAGCCTTCAGAGAACCGCCGGTGGAGATGACATCATCCACCACCAGAACGCGCTTGCCGTTCATCTTGTCCAGTTCCTTGCGGTCGATCACCAGCTTCTGCTTGCCGGCAGTGGTGATGGACTGATCCTCCACCACAACAGGATCCGGCATATACAGCTTGACACCCTTGCGGGCGCAGACGTAGGGCTTGCCGCTCTGGCGGCTCATCTCGTGAGCCAGAGGAATGCCCTTGGCTTCAGCAGTGAGCAGGATATCAAAATCCGGGCACTTCTTCAGCAGCTCGGTGGCAGCAGCCACGGTCAGTTCGGCATCGCCCAGCATGATGAAGGCCGCAATATCCATGTGGTCGTTCACCTTGCAGATGGTCAGCTCGCGGGTCAGGCCCGCAACGTGCAGGGTATAAGTCTCAGCCATAATTCAGCTCTCCCTTATTCTTAAAATCAGACAGGCAGTTTTTCGCCGCCCAGAACATGGAAATGCAGATGCTTCACGGTCTGGCCTGCGTCCTCGCCCACGTTGGAAATGACGCGGTAGCCATTTTCCAGGCCCTGCTCCTTGGCAAGTTTTGCAATAACTGCAAAAATGTGGCCCAGCAGTGCGCCGTCCTCTTCGGTCAGCACCGCAGCGGAGACAATGTGCTTTTTGGGCACCACCAGGAAATGCACTTTGGCCTGCGGGTTGATGTCGTAGAATGCCACAACCTGCTCGTCCTCGTACAGCTTCTTGGAGGGGATCTTGCCCTCCGCGATCATGCAAAACAGACAATCTTCCATGGGGAACAACTCCTTCCGATGTTTTATGCCTTCCCCCTCGGGGGAAGGTGGCGCATGAGCGCCGGATGAGGGGCAGCAATCATCCGATTCCGTTCAGAAAGACAGCTTCTGACCACTGCTTCCCCTCATCAGTCTTGTCGCTTCGCGCCAATCCAGCTTCCCCCGAGGGGGAAGCCTTTCTTATTCGCCCAGAGCCTTCTTGACGATGGCACCCACAGCAGCCAGAGCTTCGTCGATCTTGGTCTCGTCCTTCAGGCCGGCCATTGCAAAGTCGGGCTTGCCGCCGCCCTTGCCGCCGGCGATAGCGGAGATCTCCTTGACCAGAGCACCGGCCTTGAGACCCTTTTCCTGTGCAGCCTTGGTCACGGTAACGGCCATGGTGATCTTATCCTCAGCCTTGCCCACCAGAACTGCCACAGCGGGCTTGACGGCCTTGTCGCGGATGGTATCGCACATGCCGCGCAGGGTGTCGCCGGTGGTGCCGGTGAAGTAGGCGGAAGCGATCTTCACGCCGCCGATCTCCTCGGCGTTGTCGAACAGGCTGGTCACCTTGGAAGCAGCGACCTTAGCCTTGATCTCTTCCAGTTCCTTGCTCATCGCCTTGTTCTCAGCCATCACAGCCTCAGCACGAGCAGGCAGAGCGGTGACGTTGTTTGCCTTCAGGGTGTTTGCCACGGTGTGCAGCATAGCTTCCTGCAGGTTTGCACGGATCAGCAGGTTGCGGCCGGTGACAGCCTCGATGCGGCGGATGCCGGCAGCCACAGAGCTTTCGCTCACGATCTTGAAGCCGCCGATCTGGGCGGTATTCTTCACATGGGTGCCGCCGCAGAACTCGGTGGACCAGCCCTCAATGTCAACGACGCGAACGACCTTGCCGTACTTCTCGCCGAACAGAGCCATTGCGCCCAGCTTCTTGGCTTCCTCAATGGGCATCTCCTTGACGGTGACATTCATGGACTCGTAGATCTTGTCGTTCACGATCTTCTGCACCTGTGCCAGCTCTTCGGGGGTCACAGCGCTGAAGTGGGTGAAGTCGAAGTGGGTGATCTCCGCATCCTGATAAGAACCTGCCTGGTGCACATGGTCGCCCAGCACCTCACGCAAAGCTGCCTGCAGCAGATGGGTAGCGGTGTGGTTGCGGGCAATGGCCATGCGGTATTCCTTATCCACCTGAGCGGTCAGGTGGTCGCCTACCTTCACGATGCCGCTTTCCAGCACGCAGGTATGGACGTAGTAGCCCTTGGGGGTCTTCTTCACATCCAGCACGCGCAGGCTACAGTCAGCACTGTTCAACACACCGTGGTCCGCAGCCTGACCGCCCATCTCAGCGTAGAACGGGGTCTTATCCAGAACCACCAGAACGCCGTCCTTGGCTTCCTCGTCGGTGGCAATGGCGTCGGTCAGGGTCTCTTCGTCGCTCAGAGCCACCACGGTGCCCTTGTCGGTCAGGGTGGTGTAGCCGGTGAACACGGTGGGCTCGGCATCCAGTGCGCCGAACAGATCCTCGCTCCAACCGGAAATGTTCTTCTTCAAACGCTCGGCACGGGCACGCTCCTTCTGCTTGGTCATCTCGGCGTGGAAACCATCCTCGTCGATCTCAATGCCCTGCTCGGCGGCGATCTCCTTGGTCAGGTCCAGCGGGAAGCCGAAGGTATCGTTCAGCTTGAACACGTCCAAGCCCTTCAGCAGGTGCTGATGTGCCTTTTCCAGGCCGTCGATCATGTTGTTCAGGATGTTCATGCCGGCGTCGATGGTGCGGGCAAAGTTTGCCTCCTCGGTGCCGATGACCTTCTTGATATAAGCCTCATGCTCGCGCAGCTCGGGGTATGCGCTCTCGCTGGACTGGATCACAGTCTCCACCAGTTCCACCAGGAATGGGCGGTTGATGCCCAGCATACGGCCATGGCGGGCAGCGCGGCGCAGCAGACGGCGCAGCACATAGCCGCGGCCCTCATTGGAGGGCAGGATGCCGTCGGACACCATGAAGGTGCAGCTGCGGATGTGGTCGGTGATGACGCGGATGGAAATATCGGTCTTAGCATCCTCGCCGTAGGTCTTGTTTGCGATGTGCTCCACGTGGTGCAGCACGCTCTGCACGGTGTCCACCTCAAACAGGTTGCCCACGCCCTGCATCACGCAGGCCAGACGCTCCAGGCCCATGCCGGTATCGATGTTGGGACGTGCCAGGCGCTCGTAGTGGCCCTTGCCGTCGGCGTCGAACTGGCTGAACACCAGGTTCCAGATCTCCATATAACGGTCGCAGTCGCAGCCCACGCCGCAGGTCGGCTTGCCGCAGCCGTACTCGGGGCCGCGGTCGAAGTAGATCTCAGAGCAGGGGCCGCACGGGCCGGAGCCGTGCTCCCAGAAGTTGTCCTCCTTGCCCAGACGCACCATGTGGTCGGGGGCAATGCCCACCTTCTTGGTCCAGATATCGTAAGCCTCGTCGTCCTCTTCGTACACAGAGATGTGCAGGCGGTCCTTGGGGATGGCCATCCACTCGTCGCTGGTCAGGAACTCCCAGGCCCAGGGAATGACCTCTTCCTTGAAGTAATCCTGGAAGGAGAAGTTGCCCAGCATCTCAAAGAAGGTGCCGTGGCGGGCGGTGATGCCCACACGCTCGATATCCGGGGTACGGATGCACTTCTGGCAGGTGGTCACACGATGGCGGGGCGGCTCTTCCTGAGCCAGGAACCACTTCTTCATGGGGGCCATGCCGCTGTTGATGAGCAGCAGGCTGGGGTCGTTCTTGGGCACCAGCGGGAAGCTGTCCAGACGCAGGTGGCCCTTGCTCTCAAAGAAGCTCAGGTACTTTTCACGCAGTTCATTCAAACCGGTCCATTGCATAGGTTTTCTCTCCTCGATTTGTCCTTGGCGTTTGCACGTCAGATTTATGATTATGGCAGACGGGGCGGGCGGGTGCAGAAAAAACAAAAAGCAGCCCATCCCAAAAGGGACGAGGCTGCTTGTAAACTGCTCCGTGGTACCACCCAAATTGCAAAGGATAAAATGCTTGTCCCCTGCCGCTTTCGGCGCGTTAACGCTGCGCTGCGTCCGACTCATCTCGCCGGAAGCTCCGGGGCGGCGCAAAATGAAACCAGCCGGAACGCCTTGCAGCCTGCGGGCGTTCTCTCTGAACGGCGGTGTACATCTCTGACCCCATCATTGCCATCTGTCATAATTTTATGCGCCGCAGAAAGCACACAGTTCTTTCCGCGTACAGTTAAATTATAGCATGAGCCGGGCGTTTGTCAACGGGTTTGGACAAAATTTTCAGTCCGCCGCGCTTGACGCAGAGTGCCAGTTCCGCTACAATAAAAACATTGAAAGCACATTCTTATTTTAAATAGAGAGGGATTTTCCGTGAAGATTTTAAAAGTCAAATGTCTGGCCCCCACCCGGCTGGACAACTACCTGATGCAGCAGTACCCGGCTCTGAACCCGGGCCGTCTGAACAAGGCCCTGCGCGAGAACAAGATCAAGCTCAACGGCAAAAAGCAGCCGCTCTCCACCCGCGTGATGGCCGGTGACGAGATCAAGCTGTTCATTCTGGACGAAGTGCTGGACGCCGATAAGCGGGTGGAGGGCCCGGCATGGAAGAATGCCCGCGGCCCGGCGCAGGTGGTGTACGACTGCCCGCAGATCGTCATTGTGAACAAGCCTGCCGGCCTTGCCGTGGACGGCCCGGAGGACGACACCCTGTTGAACCGTACCCTGCTCTACCTGAACCAGCAGGGCGAGTACAAGGAAAATGACCTGTACGCCCCGGCTTTGTGCCACCGGCTGGACACCGGCACCAGCGGCCTTGTCATCGTTGCCAAAACGCCGGAAGCCGAAGAGCTGTTCCTCGCCGCCATCAAGAACCGCGAGGTAAAAAAGACCTACCTCTGCGTCACCTTTGGCCGGCCTGTGCCGCCGGATGCCACTCTGGGCGGCTACCTGCTCAAGGACGCTGACCGCGGCATCGTGAAGATCGTGGAAGACAAGCAGCCCGGTGCCAAGGAAGTGGAAACTCAGTACGAGACCATTGCCGTCTCCGGCCGTCTGGCCCTGCTGAAGGTAAAGCTCATCACCGGCCGCACCCACCAGATCCGCGCCCACATGGCCAGCATCGGCTGTCCCATTCTGGGCGACAGCAAGTACGGCAACAACACCGCCAACCGTGAACTGAAGCTCAAGTATCAGGCTCTGTGCGCCTACGAACTGACCATGCCGCACTTCAACCAGCCGGATTTCGAGTTCCTCAGCGGCAAGACCTTCCATGCCCCGAAGCCCTGGTATTACAGTCAGGTGCTGGATGGTACTTTGAAATAATTTTCAGACACAGCAAAAGGGCCCGGGACATATTCCCGAGCCCTTTGTTTTATTTTATTGGAACAGCCCTGTGAGCCAGCTCCAGGTAGATTCTGTGGCGTTTGCAAAGGCAGTCTCCGCTTCCTGCAGGCTGTCCAGCAGCTTGACGCCTTCGGTGTCCTTCACCGACCAGTAGGTACCGGTGCTTGCCGAACCGTCCGAAACCGCAAAGTCACTGGTGAAGCAGAGGTTGTCACCGTTGGAATCGGTCACCACCACCATGTAGGTGTAGCTGCCAGCAGGCAGGTCGCCAAAGCGGATGTTGCTGTCCAGCGTCTTGAAGGAGAAGCTTGCCGTGTTGGGGGCCGCATCGGCAGTGAGCACCGTCTGGTCATTTTCGTCCAGAACTGCCACCTGCACATTGGTCAGCGACGCACCCAGCGCTGCATTGGCCGTGCCGGTCAGGGCCATGCCCTTGCCGGTGTGGATGTTGATCGGGTAGCTCATGCCTTCCAGCCGCAGACTGTCCGGCGAGGATGCCACCGTGTTATGGTCGGATACCACATACCAGTAGCAGGAAGAACCATTCACCGAAACGCTGGAATTTTCCAGCGGGATGCGCCCGGAGGAAATATTGCCTGCCGGGTCGGAGCAGTAAAAGGTACCGTTGGTGTAGTCGGTCAGCAGCACAGCGTGGGGCTGGCCGCGGTCATACAGCACAACGCCCTCCGGATGCTGGGAAAGCAGGGTGATGAGGGTCTGGATCTTTTCCTGTTTGCGGGAAGGCAGGGTGCCGTAGCCCACCTGCATCTCCTTGTATGTAAAGCTATGGGAAAGGCCGTTGGACCACGCCGTGGAGCGGACGCTGTTCTCAGTGACCGTAGACCAGTCATTCAGGCCGTCAAAATAGGCCCGACGACGCAGCATCATGGCTGCTGATGCCAGCGTGCAGGTGCCGCCGCGGCTCTGCTTGAAGTAGAAGCCGGCGTCTACATTCAAATCAACTGCCAGAGCCGCCGGCAGACAGGTGAGCAAAAACACCATTGTCAGCACAAGGCCCAGCAGTTTTTTACGAAAATGTGACGGTGCAGCGGTATTCACGGGTAGGTACTCCTTTCGATCTCCATAACTTCTTGGCATTCACTGTTATAAAGTATACCAGCCTGTTACCGTTTTGTAAACGTTTGTGAAGCGTTTTTTTCAATATCAACACGTTTGGGCAGATTTTGTTGGTCAAAGTGTATATTTCCAAGAGTGATATTCTACGATTCACACAAAAAGTCTTTATCTCCTTTGCCCTGCAGAAAAATATTTTTTCACACAGCACAGTGTTTTCTGCGGCTGAAGCAAATATAAAGACAACAAAAAAAGCTCCACAGATGAACAAGTTCATCTGTGGAGCTTTTGGTCCGAGTGGCGAGAATCGAACTCACGGCCTCTTGAACCCCATTCAAGCGCGCTACCAAAACTGCGCTACACCCGGATACCTGCAAGCGTTTGTCGCTCACAGCTCAATTAGTATATCTGATTCCGGGTGATTTGTCAAGCATTTTCTGGCAAGTTTTTGCAAATAACTTTTCAAAGATCCAGGTCATTTTCCTGCAAAGGCTGATCTTTTGCAGGAAAGAGCGAAAATTCAACGGTAGCAAGTGCAATTGCAAATACGCTTTCTGCACCGGAATCCAGCAGCGCCTGCGCACAGGCCGAAGCAGTCGCGCCGGTGGTGATCACGTCATCCACCAAAAGCACCTTTCTGCCCTCCACGAGGTCCGGCTCTGCCGTGCGGAACGCACCCGCCACATTGGCAAGGCGTTCTTCAAACGGCAGGCCCGCCTGATGTTGTTTGACACGGGCCGGGGCCAATGCCTCCGCATAAAGTGGGAGATCCAGTGCATGGGCCAGCGGCAGGGCCATGAGCTGCGGCACATTGTAGCCGCGTGCTGTACCGGACGCAGGTACCGGAACGATGCAGTCGTACCCGATGGACGCGCCCGCCACCTTTTGCGGAACCGGCTCCGCGCCCATCATGCAGACCTCGCTGCCAAAAGCAAGTTCTGCCAGCCGGACGCCAAGCTCCACTGCGGCCCATGGCGCAGCATGGTATTTTGCGTGCCGGATACTGCGCTGCACGCATCCTTCATATTTATAAGGTGCCGCCGCACCGGTCAGGTTTCCAAGATAATGCTGGGAAGCATCCAACCGCATTCCGGGCTTCCGGCGCAGCTCTTCCAGTTCTGGCGCACATTCCTCACATTCCGGCACACTGCCCAGCACCCGGCTGCAGAACGGGCAGCGCCGCGGGTAGACCAGCTGCCGCATCCCGCGCAGCAGGCGGCGCGGGGCGCTGTAGTAACCCATCAGTCCTTTTTGACGGCCACGATCACGCGCACACGTTTGCCTGCAGCGCAGCCAAAGTTATCGTACCAGCCGGTCAGATAATAGCCGTCGGAGTTCACTTCGGTCAGCTTGGTGGCATAATACTGGCCCTTATACCACAGGTAGACTTGTGCATCGTCGGCCATTTCGTAGCGCTTGCCGTTGCTCATCACCGAAGCCGCACCCACCTGGTCGATCTTCATGGGCATCAGCTGCAGCATGGTGCGCACATCGCCATTGGTCTCCCTGCGGGCCGCAACGCCGCCCACCAGCACCGGGTACTTCACGTCCGTTGTAAACGCAGTCTGTGTACCGTTCACATAGCATACATAGGTGGCACCGCCGCCGATGTAGCGGAACACCGAGGCATACGGCTCGCCCACGATCGTGCCAAGCTGCCGCAGGCCCAAACTGAGCAGGTTATCGGTGTTTGCAGTGATCTTTTCCCAGACGGTGGAAAGAATATCGCCGTTGATGACGCCCCACAGCACCTCGCTGGTGGTGGGCACCAGAACGCTTTGCAGGTCGCTTACGATCTGATCCTGACTGTCGGTGCTGGTGGTCTTGCCATCCGAGATGATGGCTGCCAGCGTTTTCAGCTCCGAATAGTTGACGGCCACGTTCCGGATATCATCCAGCACACCGTAGGTCCACAGGTCACCGGTCACATCATTCAGGATCAGCCGGTCGATCTCGCCTTTTTCGTTTAAGGTATAATAGCGGACATTCAAAAAATTCAGATTTGTCCCCGATAGGCGGCTGGGACGAACCGTCCCAGCCACACCCTCCGAAGTCGTATCCAGAATCTGCACATCATCGGCAAAGGTGTACTTGCCCAGCGTTGCTGCATCGTCGCTCACCTTGCCGCTGACCGTTTTGTTCTCAATCGCCGTCACCGTTTCACCCTCCGGCGTCACGCTGATCTCCACCAGCCAGCCTTTGGGGTAGTTCAGGCTTTTGTCCACATTCACCGTGCGCAGGATGCCGTCAGTGCACATGACAGCCACACGCTGCAGCACATCTGCGCCGTTGTCCTCCACAAGGCTGCGTGCCGCACCCTGCACCACACCGTAGAACACTTCATCGGCCTCGGCACCGGTGACGATATCCGCTACTTCATTGTTCATGCCCAGCAGCAGAGTGACCACTTCACCCACACCGCCGCCGTTCAGGCTGGACACCTTGGAGGCCACAGCCGTACTGCCCAGCTGATAGCTGGTGCCCGCCACCGTCACTGCGGTAGGCGCACTGGCGCTGGGCGAAACTGCGGTGATGCGGCCCGCTGCACGGCGGGTATAGATCCATACAGTCTGCAGACTTTCGCTGTAGTAATACACATCGTAGCGGTTCAGTTCCGCAGAAGAGGAGACTTTATCATTGCGGTAGATGCTGACCGGCGCAAAGGGCAGCTGGGTGCTTTCGGCTGCCACAAAGGGGCCCTTCAGGCTCTTGAGCATCACGGTGGAAGTATCCACCTGACCATTGGAGACGGTAAAGCCCAGGCTGGTGCCGTAGGCACTGCCGGAAGCGGTGTTGGCGGTAAGGGTGTTATACAGCAGCAGGGCGCAGTCCTCGTAGTTCATGGCCTCGCCCTGGCTGCGGTTCAGTTGGTTGCGCATCCCAAGCTCCTGGGCCTTGTTCAGCTGTGCTGTGGGGAATACGCCGTTCAGCTCGGTCATTTTATAGCCCAGCAGTTTGAGCGCTGCGGTGCAGGCTTCCTCCAGCGTCACTGCATTATCCGGGCGGAATGTACCATCCGTATAGCCATTCATCCAGCCCTGCTGCACCGCAATGCGTACATAGGGTGCCCACTGGGAGCTGCCGGGCACATCCTTATACAGCGTGCCAACGTTGCCCTGCTGGCCGGCGCTTTCACGGTAGGCAGAGAAAGATACCAGCATTTTGGCAAAGGCCCCGCGGGTGACCACAGCATCCAGACTGCCGGTCTGGCTGGTATCCATGGCACCCAGCGTGATGGCCGTCTGGATGGCCGAGTTGTTCAGGCTGGCCGCAGATGCCGGCAGCACCAGCACCGATACGGCCAGGCATGCTGCAAGCAGACATGCGAGAAGACGTTTTTTCATATCTTTATGCCTCCTTGATTCTTGGCTCCCCCTTTTGGGGGCGCTATCGAACCGCGCCGCCATCGGCGGACGGTGAGATTGAGAGGGTTAGTCATAGCGCAGTGCTTCGATGGGGTTCAGCCGGGCCGCACGTTTTGCAGGCAGATAGCCGAACAGCACGCCGATGCCCACCGAGATGCCAAAAGCCACCGCGATGGAGTTGAAGGACGGGCTGACCGTGACGGTGGTGCCGCTGGTGAACATGGGCAGCACCCTGTTGGCCGCCATGGAGACGATATAGCCCAGCGCAATGCCCAGCGCACCGCCAAGGGCCGAGGTGGTGGCTGCTTCCACCACGAACTGTGCCAGAATGGTGCGTTCCTTGGCACCCAGCGCTTTGCGGATGCCGATCTCGCGGGTGCGCTCGGTGACCGACACCAGCATGATGTTCATAATGCCGATGCCGCCCACCAGCAGCGAGATGCTGGCAATGCCGGTAAGGATCACGATGACCATGTTGATCATATTGTTCATCTCTTCCAGCCACTCGCTTGCACTGTAGACGTAGTAGCCGCTGTCCGAGCCCAGCTGCCGCTGCAGATCACTTTCCACTGCAGCCTTTGCCTCTGCGGCACGGCTCTCATCGGCCATGATGGCCGTGTAATTGCCCACACTGCTCTGGTTGGAAAGACGCATGGCTGTGGTGTAGGGCAGGTAAACGCAATCGTCATCGGTGCCCTGCTGCATCGCAGTGTCGCTGACTTTTGCGGTCAGCACGCCCACGATGCGGAACTTGTTGGCGCCGATCTTCAGCGTCTGGCCCACGCCGTTGCCGCCAAAAGCGGCGCGGTTGAGGTAATCGCCAATGATGCACACCTGCTTGTTATCCTTGATATCCATATACTGCAGGCCGCGCCCCCCGGCGATCTGGTAGTTCTTCATGGTGGTATAGTTTTCGTCCACGCCGTAGATGCTGGACCACCGGTAGCTTGTGGTGCCGATCTTCAGCGTGCCGCTGCCGCTGAAATCGATCTGCGGCGAAATGGACTGGATCAGATCCGGGTGCTTTGCGGGCAGCTTATACATTTCGTCCACCGACACCGTGCGGGAACCGTTGCCCCACACCTGCACCGAGAGGGTGTTGGTACCCAGTGCCGAAAAGCTGTCGCGCATGCTTTTGGTCATGCCGTTGCCCAGACCCACGATGACGATGACCGCCATAACACCGATGATGATGCCCAGCATGGTCAAAAAGGTGCGCAGCTTGTTGCTCCATACGTTCTGGATGGCCTGACGGAAGGTCTCAATAATCATGCTTTTGCCTCCTCATCCGGCGTTTCCGGCTGCAGTGCAGGCTGTACGATGGCTTCCGGCGCATGGGAATCACCATCATAGACCACCCGCCCGTCCTCCAGACGGATGATGCGGTCTGCCTGCACGGCAATGGAATTATCGTGGGTGATGAGCACCACGGTATGGCCCTCATCGTGCATCTGCTGCAGCATACCCAGCACTTCGCGGCCGGTGTGGCTGTCCAGTGCGCCGGTGGGCTCGTCGGCCAGAATGACGGCCGGGTTGCGCACCAGTGCGCGCGCGATGGACACACGCTGCTGCTGGCCGCCGGAGAGCTGATTGGGCCGGTTTTTGAGCTTATCGCCCAGGCCCACCTGCTCCAGCACTTCCTTGGCGCGGGCATGGCGCTCGCTGCGGCCAATGCCTGCATACACCAGCGGCACCTCCACGTTTTCCATCAGGTTGAGCCTTGGCAAAAGGTTATACTGCTGGAAGATAAAACCCAGCATCTCGTTGCGGATGGCGGCCAGTTCATTGCGGTTCATTTTGCCCACATCCCTGCCGTTGAGCCGGTAGGTGCCATGAGTGGGCACATCCAGACAGCCAATGATGTTCATGCAGGTGGATTTGCCGGAGCCGGACTGGCCCACGATGGCCACGAACTCGCCTTTTTCGATTTTCATGGTGATGTGGTCTGCAGCCTTTACCGTGGTATCGCCCATCTGGTAATACTTGCACACCTCATCAAACTCGATCAGAGCGCTCATCGCTTCCTCCTGCGTTAAAAGATGATCGTACCATCATCATAATAAGTATCGCTGCTCACAGAGCTGGGGTCGTAGGCCACTGTATCGTTGCCGGTGATGCCGCTGACGATCTGGGTATAGTCGTCGTCGCTGACACCGGTCTTGACCGGCACATAAACGTAGCCGTCCGGCGCGGTCATATCCGGGTCTGCATTGGCGGCGCTGGGCGAATCCTGGGTCACCAGCACATAGCCGCCGCGCACGATGGCCGCATTGGGCACAGCGAGAGTGTTTTTGGCTTCGGCCACCACGATCTCGGCGTTCGCATTCATGCCCGGGCGCAGGCCCTCCACCTCGTCGATGCGGACGGTCACCGGGTAGGTGGTGGTGCCGCCGTTGGAGGAGCCCTTCATGGAAACACGGGTCACCTTGCCGGTATAGGTCTTATCCGGCACAGCATCTGCCGTCACCTGCACGGTCTGGCCTACCGAAACATTGCTGACCTGCAGTTCGTCTACATTCAGGGTCATTTCCAGATAGCTCAGGTCATAAATGGTGCACAGATCCGAACCGCTGGTCAGAGCGTCACCGGCTTTGGCGTTCTTTTCAATAATGGTGCCGCTGATGGGCGAGGTGACCGTATAGTTGTTCATGGCTTCCTGCAGGTTATCCATGTTCAGCTCTGCACTGCGCAGAGTCTCGGCTGCCGACTGGATGGCCTCGGTCAGATCTTCACCGCTGATCTGCAGCACGATGTCGTCCTTGTTCACAGCGCCGCCCTCCGGCACATTGATGGCCGTCACTGTACCGGCTGTAAGGGCAGTCAGGGTACGCTCGGCCTGATACTCAAAGCACTTGGCGGCAATGCAGTTCACACCGTTCACCGAGGCGGTTGCTGCCTGCGCCGTGGTCAGGCCTCCGGCATTGCGCACAGCAATGGTCACGGTACGGGTGAGCAGGTTGCCGGTGCTCAGTGCATCGGTGCCGGTCACGGCGGTAATGGTACCGGTCAGGGTCTCAAAGGTGCCGTCCAGCGTCACATCGGCACTCTGGCCCACCGAGAAGGTGGCAGCATCCGCCGCCGGGAACTCCAGCTGCAGCACCATCTTGGAGCTGTCGCGGATCACGGCCACTTCCTGACCGCTGGTCACCTCGTCGCCCTTGGCCACCTTGAGGGTACTCACAACACCTGCCACCTCGGCACGCACATACTGGCGGTCTACCGTCTTATCGTAGCTGCGCTGTGCCTGCTGCAGGGTGATGGATGCCTGCTCGGCCTTGGTGGTGGCGTCGGAAGAATCGATGGTATACAGCACCGTATCCTCTTCCACGATGTCGCCTTCCTCAATGGTGCAGGTAAGCACCTTGCCGGCTACCAGCGATTTGACATTGTAGGTGTTGGCCGGGTTCAACGTGCCGGTGCCGCTGAGTGAGTTGGAGAGGTCGCGCTTTTCCGGCGTGACCTGTACATAGCTCACATCCACACTGGTGTTCTGTGCCTTGCCCGGGCGCAGGATAAACCATCCGCCCAGCACCACCACGCAGGCTGCCGGCACCAGCCATTTCCAGTTTTTGCGGACAAATGCCGCCGCCCTGCCCCTGGCTGCAGGCTTTGCCTCGCCGGCATTGCCCTGCTGTGCGGCTGCATCCTTCTTTTTAAAGATCATGCTTGCTGTTTCCTCCTGTATATGTCAGGGCAGCACAGCGCCCTGTTTTTTCTGTATCGGGCGCAGGCTTTTGCAAAAGCGCGCGATAAAGGGTTTATTGTTAGTTTATCGCATTTCACCCGGTTGCACAAGCGTCTAAATTTTATTTCGGCCTGTTTGCGTCAAAGTTTTATCCAACTTTCACACCCGGCGGGCCGTTTGAATGCCGCACAAACAAAAAGAGACAGCGCCCCGGTCTCCCGGAGCGCTGTCTCTTTTGCAGCGTGATCTTTATTCTGCCGTATCTTCCACCACAACATACACCCCGGCAGGGATGCATGCGGCCCATGCGCCGTCTTTGTCCAGCCAGCCGAATTGCTCGCACACATGGTCCGGGCACTGGCTGTCCAAAAAGGCAATGGCACCATCTTTTACCTGCAGATGCACGACGTAATCGCCCACATCATACACGTAATCATGGTCTGTATCCAGCGGCAGGGTCTCAGTGATGCCATCGCCAAAATCAACGGTGGCACGCAGGCTGCTGTCCTTGCTGCTGTGTGCTGCGCGCACGCCGAAGTACAGCGCCGCCGCCAGCACAAGGATCACCACGGCAAAGATCCCATTTTTCTGCCACGGCTTCAGGCCCTTAGGGCTTGCAGCTGCATCAGATCTTTTGCGGTTCAGGCTCATGCAGCGTAGTCGCTGGCAGCCTTGCCTGCAATGCGGCCAAACACGGTGAAGTCTGCCACAGCGTTGCCGCCCAGACGGTTTGCACCGTGGACGCCGCCGGTCACCTCACCGGCTGCGAACAGGCCGGGGATCACGGTACCGTCAGCCTTCAGCACCTCGGTGTTGGTGTTGATGGTCAGGCCGCCCATGGTGTGGTGCACACCAGCGGTGACCTTGATGGCGTAGTACGGAGCGGTATCCAGCTTGTTTGCAAAGCTGGTGCGGCCAAAGTCGGGGTCATTCTTGGCCTCAACGTAGCCGTTCCAGGTGTTCATGGTCTCGGCAAAGGCAGCCTCATCGACGCCCATGGCCTTGCCCAGTTCCTCGTAGGTCTCACCGGTCACGGTGTAGCCCTTCTTGATGTAGCCCTGGATAACGCTGGAAGCATCCACCATGGCCTGATCGACCACCAGCCAGCTGTAGCTGCCGGTCTGAGCGATCTCAGCGGCAGAAACCACGTCACGGGTGCCCACTTCGTCGATGAAGCGCTTGCCCTCGGCGTTGATCAGCACAGCGCCGTCGCCGCGCAGACCCTCGGTGATCAGGGCAGCGGTGTTGGCCTCAACGGTGGGGTGGATCTGGATCTGGTCCATATCCACAGTGCCGGCACCGATAGCGGTTGCCATCTCAATGCCCTGGCCCTGAGCGCCGGCTGCATTGGTGGTCATGAAGCCCTTCAGCTCGGGCTTGTACTCGGTGACCATGTCCA
Source organism: Faecalibacterium sp. (assembly GCA_050873025.1). Lineage (GTDB taxonomy): Bacteria > Bacillota > Clostridia > Oscillospirales > Ruminococcaceae > Faecalibacterium. The sequence continues at coordinate 46,129 of JBNMHZ010000012.1, forward strand.
GGTTTGCGCCGAAGCCGCCGGTGGTCAGCACCACAGCCTTGGCGTTGACGGTGACGGTCTCGCCGGAAGCACCGGTAGCCTTGACGCCCACGGCTGCGCCGTTAGCATCGGTCAGGATCTCGTTGGCAGTGGTGTTCAGCAGGATCTGAACGCCAGCCTTCTCGCAGTTCTCCTGCAGCAGGGGGATCATGTAGGAACCAACAGAGACGACCTTGCCGTCGCCGTCCACCGGGCGATGGATGCGCTTGACGGATGCGCCGCCGAAGCTGGAAACATTGTGCAGGGTGATGCCGTGCTCGTCCAGCCAGTCGATGGCGTCAGCGGAGTTGGAGCACAGGGTCTCCACCAGCTCGGGGTCGTTGATGCCCTTGCCGCCGATCATGGTGTCCAGTTCCATCAGCTCAACAGAGTCGAAGTAACCGGTGGGGTTCTTCTGGTACTCGGCCCACTGCTCGGAGACAGTCTTTGCCAGAGCGGTGATGGTCTCGTTGTCGGCGTAGTTGTCGGCAGCAGACTTCAGGGTCTTTTCCACGCCTGCAGACTCGCCGAACTCGTTCTCATCCTGATACACGGTCTTGCCGGCGTTCATGCCGCCGGTAGCACGCACGGAGTTGCCGCCCACCATGGGCTGGCTCTCCAGGATCACGACGTTCTTGCCCTCTTCGGCAGCAGTGATGGCAGCAGTCATGCCTGCGCCGCCTGCACCGACGATGACGATGTCAGCGTCAACAGTGGAATCCTCGGCGGTTTCGCCGTTGTTCTCCACAGCGGTCTTGTAGTCGTCAGCATTCAGGCCGGCTGCGGTCAGAGCAGCAGCAGCAGCCTCCTTGATAGCGTCGGAGGTGATGGTTGCGCCGGTCACGCCGTCCACGGCGATGCTGCCGGTCTCAGCGATCTGGCCGGGCAGCTGATCCAGTGCCAGCGTGCCGATGCCCTGGGTCTCGTCCTTGCCCTCAGCAGTGCAGCCGGTGATCTTGCTGTCTTCCAGGGTCAGGGTAACGGTAACGTCGCCGCCCATGCCCTTGGCAGTGCCGGTGAACTCACCGGAAACGCCAGCAGCGGAGGAAGCGGAAGTGCTCTTGCTGCCGCAGCCGATCAGGCTCAGAGCCATGACGGATGCCAGAGCAAGCGCAGCAATGCGTTTTCTCATTGGAGTATATCCTTCTTTCTTCTTGCTTTTGCTTGGTTTGTTGTATCAAACATCTATCAGCATAAAAAGGGGACTGCCCATTCGGAAGGCAGCCCCCTCTGCCGAACTTTGGAGAGGCTTAGGCGTTAGCCTGAGCTGCAGCAACAGCACATGCGACGGTGGCGCCGACCATGGGGTTGTTGCCCATGCCGATCAGACCCATCATCTCAACGTGTGCGGGCACGGAGGAAGAGCCAGCGAACTGAGCATCACCGTGCACACGGCCCAGAGAATCGGTCAGGCCGTAGCTTGCGGGGCCTGCAGCCACGTTATCGGGATGCAGGGTACGGCCCGTGCCGCCGCCGGAAGCGACGGAGAAGTACTTCTTGCCGTTCTCGATGGCCCACTTCTTGTAGGTGCCGGCAACCAGGTGCTGGAAGCGGACGGGGTTGGTGGAGTTGCCGGTGATGGAGCACTGAACGTCCTCCTTCTTCATGATGGCAACGCCTTCCATGACGTCGTTTGCACCGTAGCACTTGACGGCTGCGCGCTCGCCTTCAGAGAAGGGGATCTCCTTGACGACCTTCAGGGTCTGGGTGGGGATGTCGTACTCGGTCTGAACGTAAGTAAAGCCGTTGATACGGGAAATGATGTAAGCTGCATCCTTGCCCAGGCCGTTCAGGATGACGCGCAGGGGGGTCTTGCGGACCTTGTTTGCGGTGCGGGCAATGCCGATAGCACCCTCAGCAGCAGCAAAGGACTCGTGGCCTGCCAGGAAAGCGAAGCAGGTGGTGTCCTCGCTCAGCAGACGAGCGCCCAGGTTGCCGTGGCCCAGACCGACCTGACGCTGCTCAGCGACAGAACCGGGGATGGTGAAAGCTTCCAGACCTTCGCCGATGGCAGCAGCGCACTCGGCAGCGTCGGTCAGGCCGCGCTTGACGGCGATTGCAGTGCCCAGGGTGTATGCCCAGACAGCGTTATCAAAGCAGATGGGCTGAACGCCGCGCACGATCTTGTCGCAGTCGATGCCCTTGGCGAGGAGCATCTCGTTGCAAGCGTCCAGAGACTCCAGGCCGTTAGCCTTCAGGCATGCCTCGATTTTCGGCATGCGGCGATCCATAGATTCAAAAGTTGCCATGAGTTGTTCCTCCTCTCTTATTCCTCACGCGGGTCGATGTACTTAACAGCGCCTGCTTCCTTGCTGAAGCGGCCGTAAGTGCCCACGTTCTTCTCGTAAGCCTCGTTGGGGGTCTTGCCGTGACGGATATCCTCCATCATCTTGCCCAGCTTGACGAACTGATAGCCGATGACCTCATCGTTGGCATCCAGAGCCAGCTTGTTGATGTAGCCCTCGGTCAGCTCCAGATAACGGACACCCTTTGCCTTGGTGGAGAAGATGGTGCCGGTCATGGAGCGCAGGCCCTTGCCCAGGTCGTCCAGACCTGCGCCGATGGGCAGGCCGTCCTCAGAGAAAGCGGTCTGGCTGCGGCCGTAGACGATCTGCAGGAACAGCTCACGCATAGCAACGTTGATAGCGTCGCACACCAGGTCGGTGTTCAGAGCTTCCAGAATGGTCTTGCCGGGCAGGATCTCGCCTGCCATAGCAGCAGAGTGGGTCATGCCGGAGCAGCCGATGGTCTCCACCAGAGCTTCCTCGATGACGCCGTTCTTGATGTTCAGAGACAGCTTGCAGCAGCCCTGCTGAGGTGCACACCAGCCCACACCATGGGTGTAGCCGCTGATGTCCTTCACTTCATAGGCCTTGACCCATGCGCCCTCTTCGGGGATGGGAGCCGGACCATGCTTAGGACCTTTGGTGATCGGGCACATATTCTGTACTTGCTGCGAATAGGTCATAATCATACTCTCCTTTTGACAAATGTTGCTTTGCAGCACAAAGCTGCCGCCGCGCCCTGCCGGCACAGCCGCTGCCCTTTACTGCTTGCATCCGGACCGGGTGCGCTGCTCTCTTTCAGCGCCTTCACCGGTACTACCACGCATGGTTTTATTATAGAGAAACCGGACGGATTTTGCAATACATTTCCGGCAAAAAACATCAAAACTATTTGTAGTTATTTGTATCTAACCGTCATTTCGGATGCTTTCGCCGCCGCAATCGTCAAGTTTTTGTCAATTTTGTCAGAGAGCCGATTTTTACGCTCCCGCGCCTGTCTTTCCGGCAGGCTTCAGGGCCCACATGGCGGCAAAGCCTGCCGCCGCGCCGCCCACCGCCAGCCAGTGCCGCCCGGCGGCAAGCCCCCAGAAATTGGCCGCAAACGGAAACACAAGACTGCCTACGCTCTGTCCCAGCGCCAGAAAGCCGTAGTTCACCCCTGCATGAGGAAAGCCAAACAGGTCGGTGGAAAGAGCCGGCAGCACCGCCGCAAGGCCGGAGTAGCAGAAGGTGAGCCCCGCATAGCAGGCCACCACCCACCAGCCCTGCGCGAAGGCAAACCCCGCCGAAAGCCCCAGTGATACCGCAAACAAGAGCATGTCCGTGGGCCTGCGGCCGATCTTATCGCTGAGCATGGGCATCAATAACCGGCCCGCCGCACTGCCCACGCTGCCCAGCACTACGCTCCACAAAGCGGCACTCTCGTCCAGCCCGCGCTCCATGCCCAGCTTTAAAATGATGGGGCTGAACAGCAGCACCGCCGGGGTAGAAAAACACACTGCCCCCGCGCACAGCCAGTACTGCTTTGTTTTCAGCATCTGCCAGGGGGAAAGGTCGATGGCGTTTTTGCCGCTCCCCTGCTGGTTTTGTGCCTGTTTGGCTGTTGATGGGGGCGGGTCCTGCAGCAGCAGGCTGCCCGCAAGGCAGATGGGCAGGGTGACGGCCCCCAGCGCCCAGAATGCGCCCCGGATGCCCTGCACGATCCAGAAGCCCTTTACGGCTGTGCGCACGAACACCGTGAGGAACGCACCGGAAAGGCCCACCGCCCCGCCAATGACGCCGGTGGCAAGGCCCTTGCGCCCGGCGTACCACTTCTGAGCGCAGGACTGAATGGACGGGTACAGAAATGCTGTGCCCAGCCCCGCCGGGATGCTGAACGCAAGGAAAAACGTTCCCGCACTGCCGCCCGGCAGCATGGCGGCGGCAAAAAAGCCGCCGCACAACAGCGCCGTGCCCCACAGCCCGGCACAGCGGGGGCCGTGCTTATCCTGCAGAAAACCGCCAATCACGCACCCCACGCCAAAGGCCGCAATGAGGATGCCAAAGGCATACCCTGCCCCCTGCTCGCTCAGGCCGTACTCATCCATCACCGGCCGCTGGAACACGCCCCACGCCGCCGGGATGCCCGTGAGCACCTGAATGGCCGCACCCGCCGCAAGGATGGTCCACGGGTGTTTTGCTGCAAATTGCTGTTTCATCGTCTGCCCTCCGAATGGTTTTTCCTTTACAGTGTGCCCATTTCAATTGACAAAACGGCAGATTCCTTTATAATGAAAAGGTAAAAATAAAACGGCCTCGCCCTCTCAGGCCGCTTCGCGTCCAGCTCTCCCAAAGGGAGAGCCTCTGGCGAAACCAGAAGCTTTGCGTGGACTGCCAAGGGCTCCCCCTTTGGGGGAGCTGCCGAACAGAGTGAGGCTGAGAGGGCGAGCGCATTTATAGAGAGGAACCAGCTACTATGAAAACACAGGCATTGAAGGGCATGCGCGACCTGCTGCCCGCTGAGCAGACCCTGCGCGACTATATTCAGGGCAAAATTCTGGAGACCTACCGCGCCTCCGGCTTCGAGCGCATCTCCACCCCCATGCTGGAGGATATGGAAAATCTGGATAAATCCGACGGCGGCGACAACCTGAACCTGATCTTCAAGGTGCTCAAGCGCGGCGATAAGCTCACCGCCGCCCTGAACTCCGGCGACCCCAAGCAGCTCTCCGACATGGGCCTGCGCTATGATCTCACCCTGCCGCTGAGCCGCTACTATGCCGCCAACAAAGATAAGCTGCCCAGCCCCTTCAAGGTGATTCAGACCGACCGCGTGTTCCGCGCCGAACGCCCGCAGAAGGGCCGCCTGCGCGAGTTCGTGCAGTGCGATATCGACATTCTGGGCGATTCTTCTCCCAATGCCGAGGTGGAGCTGATCGACGTGACCACCCGCGCTTTGCTGAACATCGGCTTTACCGGCTTCACCGTGAACATCAACGACCGCCGCATCCTGCGCGGGATGCTGGAAAGCATGGGTTTTGCCGCCGATACACTGGACTCCGTGTGCATCACTTTTGATAAGATGGACAAGATCGGTGCTGATGGCGTCAAGGCCGAGCTGACCGAAAAGCAGCTGCCGGAAAATGCCATCAACGCGCTGGCCGATTTCATCGCCGCCGGCGAAGTGACGCTGGACGCCGTGGCAGCCCGCTGCGTAGACCCCGCCATTGCCGACGACCTGAAGTACGTCCTTGCCACCGCCAATGCCATGGCCGCAGGCCGCTATCAGGTGGCCTACTGCCCCAGCCTTGTGCGCGGTCAGGGCTACTACACCGGCATGGTGTTCGAGATCACCTGCCCGCAGTTCAGCGGTGCCGTAGCCGGCGGCGGCCGCTACGATAACATGGTGGGCAAGTTCCTGGGTACCCAGGTGCCCGCCGTGGGCTTCTCCATCGGCTTTGAGCGCGTGTGCGGCATTCTGCTCGAGCAGGGCTACCAGATCCCCGGTGCCAAGCAGAAGATTGCCCTGCTGTACGGCAAGGATGCTGATTTCCCTGCCGTGCTGGCAAAGGCTGCTGCCCTGCGTGACAGCTATAACGTCACCGTCCTACCCCAGGGCAAGAAGCTGGGCAAACAGCTGGGCCAGCTGGAAGCTGCCGGTTTTGCCGGTGCTGCCTTTATGGATAAGGATGAAGTAAAGATCTTCTGATTTTGTTTGTATAAAAAAGGAAGGGCCCTGACCGATGGTCGGGGCCCTTCCTTTTTCTTTTAGATAGGCTCAGATGGTGAACTGCACCACGCAGAACGCCGCATAAATGCACAGCAGCGCAATGCCCTGCGGGCGGCTCAGCTTGCCCTTGACGAGGGCCGGCACGGTCAGCAGCAGCATCACAGCAAACATCACCGGGAACTCCAGCACCAGCGAAGCGTTGTGCCCGAACAGGATGGAATTCTGCGGGATGGTAAAGGGTGCTACCGTGGCGGAAACACCGCTCACCAGCACCAGATTGAACACGTTCGCGCCGATGACGTTGCCCAGCGACAGGGCGCCGTGACCCTTGGCCAGCGAGGTGATGGCCGTGACCAGTTCCGGCAGCGAGGTGCCCAGTGCCACAAAGGTGAGTGCGATGACCGACTCCGGCACGCCCAGTGCCTGCGCGATGAGGGTGCCGTTGTCCACCAGCAGGTTTGCGCCCACGGCAATGAGCACCGCACCCACAGCCAGCAGGCCCAGCTCCTTGGCAAAGGATGCATTCTCATCAATTTCTTCCTCTTCTTCCGGGGCAGGGGCGTTCTTCATGGCCATCACGTTGCAGATGATATAGGCCACGAACATGGCCAGCAGCACAAGGCCCACCGGACGGGAGAAATAGCCCGTGGTGTAGGCCACACCGGCATAGAAGGCCGCCGCCACAAAGAAGAACAGCACCGGGGTGCGCAGGCTCTTGGGGTCCACCTTGCCGGGCTTGACCGCAATGGTGATGGCCGCAATGAGGGACGCATTGCAGATGACCGAGCCGATGGCGTTGCCGTAGGCGATCTCGCCGTGGCCGGTGAGGGCCGAGGTGGTGGAGACCATCACCTCGGGCAGGGTGGTGCCGATGGACACCACGGTAGCACCGATGAGCAGCTCCGGCACATGGAAGCGGCGGGCAATGCCCGTGGCGCCATCCACGAACCAGTCGCCGCCCTTGATGAGGCACAGCAGGCCCACAATAAACAGCAAAACAGGAATGAGCATAGTTTCTTCTCCTTTTGTTTTTTGGCAGAACAGCAATAAAAAAGAGACCTTTATTACAGCCTGCCCAGAAATGGGAAAGTGTAATAAAAGTCTCAAGCTTCCGGCGTCGCAGCGGGCATTTCTGCCGGGATGTCGCTGCGGCACAGCACACCGCCTTTGCAGGCGTGCGCCCTTTACTCCCTTTTATCCGGAAAATATTATACCGGGTTTTGCCCCAAAGTGCAAGAGGATGTGCAAATTTTTATCCAGCCTTTACCACTTTTTTGGCGTTGGGATAGACACGCTCCATCCTTACATCGTCAAAATGCGCGTCCAGCATTGTGTCTATGCTGTTTTGGGGCGCTTTGCCGCTGGTGCGGGCATCATACCGGGCAAGGGCCAACGCACTGGTGAGCATATTCACGGCCATGAACACCGCCAGAACCGCCGTCATCCACGGGCGGATATGGCTGCGCACCTTTGCCATAAGTTTTTCGATCAGCGGGTAGCCGTAGCGCATCCACGCCACCGCCGCAATGCCCCAGAAAAAGCAATACAGCAGATTGATGCGCCCGCCCAGGTTGAACTTGAACTTGCTGTAATCCCAGAACACTGTGCCAAACAACAGCTCGGTCACAGCGCTGCAGATGTATTCGTAAGCGCCGCCCATCACGGTGCCGAACGCAAACAGGTAGCGGTCGCTCTTGTCCTTTTCCTGCCGCAGCAGCACGGTGGCCATCACCAGCGCAAGGCCCCACACCACGCTGAACGGCCCCCACACAAGGCTGGAACGGCTCATCCACACGCCTGCCGTCACCCGGCAGAAAATGGTCTCGATCACATCACCAAGGAATGCGCCGATCACGAACAGCCACAGCAGGTCGGAAAATCGCATGGCCTTTTCCGGCGCAACGCTGCGCTGGGGCTGGGCCGCCGCCGGGTAGGCGTGCTGGATGCGCTTTTCCACCCACAGGGTGATGCGGCGGCGCAGCGTGGCCGAGCCGGCCCCAAGGCGCTGGTTCAGCTGTTCCAGCACCGGGTGCTGGGCGGCATAGCGGTTCACCAGCACGGCAGAGGTGATCTGATCCAGCACCGCCACCGCCAGTGCCGCCCACACTGCCGGGTGCAGCAGCCATGCCGGGATGTGCGCGCACAGCCGCAGCAGGATGTCGTTGCCCCACAATACGCTGGCCGCGCCAAGCAGGCCCCACAGCACCGAATACTGCAGACAGACGTAGCCGTTCAGGTTGAATTTTTTGCCGGAGTAATCCCACCATTTGCGGTGATGCAGCCGTTCCAGCAGCTTTGCGGTGAGCCATTCCATCACCGTTGCGCTGAGCATACAGCCAAAGAACAGGTACACCGGCTGGGTGCGCAGGTCGGTGTAGCCCACGGCCAGCAGCACTGCCGTGGTACCGTACACAAAGCAGAACGGGCCTGCCGCCGCACCGCGGTTGGCAAAGTGCCTGCCCTTGATGGTGGCCACTACGGTCTCGGCTACCCAGCCCAGAAAGGAATATACCAGATAAATAACACCCAGCGTATAAAAGTTCAGCGTCATAAGTGTCCTTTCGCTTGCGGAAGTTTGTCGATACACTGATTGTACCCGTTTTGGGCGCTGTGCACAAGAGTGCGGCTGAAATTTTTACGTTTTGTGGTAGGACGGCAGCGTGCTACAGTATAAAAAGGCCCTGCCATCCCGAAAGACAGCAGGGCCAGAATTACAGGTTAAATTTTACAGTGTGGAAATCACAGCTGGCTCTTGTACAGCTCCACGATCTCTTCCACGCTGGTGTCGCGGGGATTGCCCGGGCGGCAGGCGTCGGCGTAAGCGCTCTCGGCCAGGAACTGGATGTCCTCTTCCTTCAGGATGCCGTGCAGGTTTGCGGGGATGCCCACATCGGCGCTCAGCTGCTTGACGGCAGCGATGGTTGCATCCGCAGCCTGTGCATCGTTCATCTCGTCGATGCCCTTGACGCCCATGGCCTTGCCCACGGCACGGTAACGCTCACCGGCAACGGTCTTGTTGTATTCCAGACCCACCGGCAGCAGGATGGCGCAGGCCACACCATGCGGGGTGTCGTACAGAGCGGACAGGCCGTGTGCCATGGAGTGAACAATGCCCAGACCAACATTGGAGAAGCCCATGCCGGCGATGTACTGGCCCAGAGCCATGCCTTCACGGCCTTCCGGGGTGTTCTGCACAGCGCCGCGCAGGTTCTCACTGATGAGCTTGATGGCTTCCAGATGGAACATATCGGAGATGGTGCAGTGGCCCTTGGTGATGTAACCCTCGATGGCATGGGTCAAGGCATCCATACCGGTAGCAGCGGTCAGGCCCTTGGGCATGGAGGACATCATATCGGGGTCAACGACTGCGATCTCAGGGATATCGTTGGTATCCACGCAGACGAACTTGCGCTTCTTCTCCACATCGGTGATGACGTAGTTGATGGTAACTTCAGCAGCGGTGCCGGCAGTGGTGGGCACTGCGATGGTGAACACAGCGTGCTTCTTGGTGGGGGCAACGCCTTCCAGAGAACGGACATCGGCAAACTCGGGGTTATTGATGATAATGCCGATGGCCTTTGCGGTGTCCATGGAGGAGCCGCCGCCGATGGTCACGATGCAGTCCGCTTCCGCAGCCTTGAATGCGGCCACGCCGTCCTGCACGTTGGCAATGGTGGGGTTGGGCTTGATCTCGCTGTACACAGTGTAGGCAAAACCGGCTGCATCCAGCAGGTCGGTCACCTTTTTGGTGACGCCGAACTTGATCAGGTCGGGGTCAGAGCAGACGAAAGCCTTCTTGTAGCCGCGGGCAGTCAGCTCGGGCACGATGTTCTCGATGGCACCGTGGCCATGGTAGGAAATGGTATTCAGAACGATACGATCAGCCATAATTGTATATCCTCCAAACTTTTTTCCGCCGCTTTCCGGGCGGAACTCTCTGCTTTTCAGCATAGCACATCGTCAAAAAATTTGCAATGTGAAATTGTTTGAATTTCTTGTAAATTTTTATAATCGTCAATTTTTTTCTGGCTGTTTTCTCCAATTTTCAGCAATTTCGGGGTGGCTTTCTCTTTTTATTCCCGGCAAATCCTGCTATACTGAAAGGCAGAAAAAACATGCAGGAGGTCTGCTCATGTCAAAATACATCCTCGCCCTCGATCAGGGCACCACCAGTTCCCGTGCCATCCTGTTTGACGAAAAGCAGAACATTGCCGCCGTCAGCCAGAAGGAATTTACTCAGTTCTACCCCAAAGAGGGCTGGGTGGAGCACAACCCCATGGAGATCTGGTCCAGCCAGTACGCCGTGATGATGGAAGTGATCGCACAAAGCAACATCCGTGCTCCGGACCTTGCCGCCATTGGCATCACCAACCAGCGCGAGACCACTATTTTGTGGGATAAGGCCACCGGCGTGCCCATTTACAACGCCATCGTGTGGCAGTGCCGCCGCACCGCACCCATTGTGGATGAACTGGTAAAACAGGGCCTGACCGACCACATCAAAGCGGTCACCGGCCTTTTGCCGGACGCCTATTTTTCCGCCACCAAGATCCGCTGGATCTTAGACCATGTTGAGGGTGCGCAGGCCCGGGCCGAGCGGGGTGAGATCCTGTTCGGCACCGTGGACAGCTGGCTTTTGTGGAAGCTCACCGGCGGGGCCGTGCACGCCACCGATGTGACCAACGCTTCCCGCACCATGCTGTTCGATATCCACAAACTGGACTGGGACGACACCCTGCTGAAAGCGCTCAATATCCCCCGCGCTATGCTGCCAACGGTGCGCTCTTCCAGCGAAATTTACGGCTATACGGAAATTCAGGGCGTAAAGGTGCCCATTGCCGGCATGGCAGGCGACCAGCAGGCGGCCCTGTTCGGCCAGACCTGTTTTGATGCAGGCGACGCCAAAAACACCTACGGCACCGGCTGCTTCCTTTTAATGAACACCGGCGAGACCCCCTGCGAGAGCCGCAACGGCCTTGTCACCACCATTGCGGTGGGCCTTGGCGGCAAGGTGCAGTATGCGCTGGAAGGCTCGGTGTTCGTGGGCGGGGCGGTCATCCAGTGGCTGCGGGACGAGCTGCGGCTGTTCAGCGAGAGCCGCGACGCCGAGTATTACGCCCAGAAGGTGCCGGACAACGGCGGCGTCTACCTTGTGCCCGCCTTCACCGGCCTGGGCGCACCCAACTGGGACATGCACGCCCGGGGCTGCATCGTGGGCATCACACGCGGCACCCGCCGGGAACACATCATCCGGGCCGCACAGGAATCCATCGCCTATCAGGTGGCCGACCTTGTGCACGCTATGGAAGCCGACACCGGGCTGGAGCTTTCTTCCCTCAAAGCAGATGGTGGTGCCAGCCGGGACCGCTTTTTGATGCAGTTCCAGGCGGATATCATCGGCCGCACCGTGCGCCGCCCGGTCATCCGGGAGACCACAGCTCTGGGCGCAGCGTATCTGGCCGGTCTTGCGGTGGGCGTGTGGAAAAACAAAGACGAGCTGCGCCAGTTGTGGAACTGCGAAATTGAATATACGCCTGCCATGGACGCCGCCCGGCGGGAAAAGCTGCTGCACCAGTGGCACCGTGCCGTGCAGCGCAGCCTTGCCTGGGATGAGGAAGAATAATTTGCATCCGTTGCCATAACCACCGCTTTTGTGGGGAAAATTGGGTATACTGGGATTACTGGAAAAATGACTCATCCTCTTATTATACAAGGAGTTTTTATGTCCAATCAGCCTTTTACCCTTTCCCAGGTGCGCCCCATCCGGGACGCCATGACCGTTTCGCGCCCGGCAGGGCTGGGCCGTGAGGTGCCCGTCACCTGGTTTTCGCTGGGTGCCGAAACCTCCATCACCCCGGAATACTACGACTGCACCACCCTGTACCTGGGCGGTGAGGGCAGCGGCGAGTTTATTCTGGGCGAAGACGGCCACGCTGTGGCCATGAAACCCGGCCAGCTGCTGGCCGTTCCGCCCAAAATGCTGTGCGGCTCCAAAACCGACAGCGGCATGATCTACACCGAAATTATTTTGAAAAAGGAGAATTTCACTATGAACAGTATTCTCAAAGCAGGACAGCCCACCGAGCTGAAGGACCTCATTTCCTATGAAGCCGGCAGCATTGCCAACCTGGACATCGTGCACGCCGACAACATGAAGTTCGTGCTGATGGCCTTTGATGAAGGCACCGGCCTGACCCCGCACCGTGCACCTGGCAACGCCATCCTCACCGCTCTGGAAGGCAAGGCCATCATCGGTTACGAGGGCAAGGATTACGAGCTGAACGCAGGCGAGAGCTTCCGCTTTGACAAGAACGGCCTGCACAGTGTCACCCCGCAGGGCAAGTTCAAGATGAGCCTGCTGCTGGTGATCGAGTAAGCAGAACGATTTCAAATGCCCGCCGCCGGTGAGTTGCGGCACCCAGCATCTGCTTCGTGCCTTGAGCGGCACTCGCATCTTGCTGGCCGCTGCCCCAACAACAATTCCCTGTTTCTGCCGCTGGCAGCGGTCATTGCTGTTGTGCTTTGGGCATATTCAGCGGAAATATATCTTATTGTAGGGGTTCCAAAAGCCTGCGGGCTTTTGGAGCCCCTTTTTTCACGGGAAGGGCCGCAGCGTAAAGCAGCATCTTAATTTTTTCTCAAAGCTCTTGACAAGTTGATTAGATCGTGTATTATTGTATCAAGTGCTTAATACGGCAATACAAGGAGATGATACCATGGCAGAACAGTTTGACGCCAGCCGTCCAATTTATGCACAGCTGGTGGAACGGCTCAAGGCCAGGATTCTGGCGGGCACCTACCCGCCGGGCGGGCATCTGGACTCGGTGCGGGATATGGCCGCTGCTGCCGGGGTGAACCCCAACACCATGCAGCGCGCCCTTGCCCAATTAGAAACCGAAGGTCTGGTGCACACCGAGCGCACCTCGGGCCGCTATGTTACGGAGGATATTGCATTGATCGAACAGCTTCGTGCCGACACAGCCAGGGCGCTGGCGGCAGATTTTCTGGAGAAAATGCGCGGCATCGGCTACAGTCCCGCACAGGCGGCCGCGCTTTTGGACCACTGGGACGCAGAGGAGGACCGCAATGAGTGAACTTTTGACCTGTGAAGCACTGACCAAGTGCTACCAGAAGGATAAGACTGCGCTGGAAAACGTAGATCTGCACATCGGGTTTGGCCGCATCGTGGGCCTGCTTGGCCCCAACGGCAGCGGCAAGACCACCCTCATCAAGCTGGCCAACGGCCTTTTGCAGCCTACGGCGGGCAGCATCAAAATTGCCGGCATGACCCCCGGCCCGGACACCAAGGCCATCGTTTCCTACCTGCCGGATGCCGACTGGCTGCCGGACTGGATGCGCGTGGAGCAGCTGGTGGAGATGTTCAAAGATTTTTATGCCGATTTTGACCCCGCCAGGGCAAATGAAATGCTGGCCCGGCTGGAACTGGACCCGAAAACCCGGCTCAAGACCCTCTCCAAAGGCAGCAAGGAAAAGGTTCAGCTGATTTTGGCCATGAGCCGCGCCGCAAAGCTCTACCTGCTGGACGAACCCATCGGCGGCGTGGACCCTGCAGCCCGGGACTACATCCTCTCCACCATCCTGAACAACTACAGCCGGGATGCAACGGTCATTCTTTCCACCCACCTCATCGGCGATATCGAACCCATTCTGGACGAAGCCGTCTTTTTGAAGGATGGCCGGGTGTTCGCCCACTGCAATGCCGAAGAGCTGCGCGAGACCGAGGGCATGAGCGTGGATGCATATTTCCGGGAGGTATTCAAATGCTGAAACAACTGTTAAAATATGAGTTCAAGGCCACCGGCCGCATCTACGGCGGGCTGTATCTGGCCCTTGTTGCACTGGCGGTACTGAGCGGCTTTTCCCTGCGCAGCTCTGCCAACGGTGATTTTTCCGCCTTTTTGGTCATTGCCTACATGGCGGTGGCGGTTGCCGTGGCGGTGGTGTCCGTGATGACCATCGTGACCCGTTTCACCCGCAATCTGCTGGGCCGCGAAGGCTACCTGATGCACACTCTGCCGGTGACCGAAGGCCAGCTCATCCTCTCCAAACTGATCTCCAGCGTGGTGTGGGTGCTGTGCAGCGGCATCGCAGGCATTTTTTCTTTTGTTATTATGATTCTGGCCCTGTCACTGGACAGCACCGCGCTGCAGCATCTGCCGGAGCTGTGGCAGAAGGTGGTGGAAATTCTGCACATGACAGGCCGTTCCGGCGGGCTCTGGCTGGCATTTGAACTGCTGAACGGTCTGGTGGCACTGGTGTACGGTATTTTGTGCATCTACGCCGCCTGCATGATCGGCCACCAGTTCAAAAAGTACATGGTCCCGGCTGGCATCGCAGCGTTTTTCCTGCTGGGCAGCCTGCAGAACTGGCTGACCCGGGACCTTGGCACCAGCAGCACCAATACGCTGCTGGGCGTTTACTACACCACCCTTGGCGGTGTGGATATTTCCATCGCTGCACCCAGCGCTTTCAACGCGCTGTTCGGGCTGGCGGTAAACATCGCCTTTGCCGCAGGTTACTTTCTGCTGGCCCGCTGGCTGATGGAACATAAGCTCGATCTGGAATGATTTTCATATCCTCCGCTTTCACTCTGGACATTTTCAGCGGAACTATTTTTAATTGCAATTTGTAAAACGCCTGCGGGCGTTTTACAAATTACTTTTTCACGCAAAAGGCCGGAACCATAAACTTCATCTGATACAAAAAAACATCTGCAAGCCGCCCCATTCCGGGCAAAGCTTGCAGATGTTTTTCTTGTTATAAATTGTTCAGCACTCTTCGTATTGTTTTTGCAGGTAGTTCAGGCATTCCACAGAGTTTTCTGGGGTGGTGTTTTCCAGTGTGGCAAACACATAGGGCTTTTCCTGCTTTGCAAACCGCAGGATGGTGCGGTAATCACCCATGCCGCCCTGCCCGGCACCGGTTGCTGCCAGCTGCCCGCCGGCGTCCTTGCGCAGGAAATCCTTGAAGTGGATCATGGCAATGTCCTTGCCCAGCAGCTCAATGGCTTCGGCAAACACTTCTTCGCGGCGGTCCACATTTTCCATGTTCAAAAGATTCACCGGGTCAAACAAAATCTGCAGGTTCGGGCTGCCGATCTCGTCCAGCACGGTGCGGGCACGCTTTGCATCGTACACGATGTGCTTGACCACCGGCTCAATGGCAATGGTCACACCGTACTGCTCGGCGCAGCGCACCACCGGCTTGAAGTTTTTGATAAAAGTGGCAAGAGCTGCATCGCTGCGGCACTCCGGGCAGAACTTGTACTCGGCGTTGGGCGCACCGGTCTCGGTGCCCACCATACCGCAGCCCAGAAGGCTGGCAAAGCGGATGTGCGCGTAGTATTTTTCCTGAATGGCATGTAAAGCGTCTGCATCCGGGTGGGCAAGGTTGAGGTAATTGCCCAGCACGGCAATGTCGATGCCGTTTTTCTCAAACAGATGCCGCAGGTACAGCGCATAGCCGGGGGTCAGGGCACTGGGGGTGCAGGGCAGCTCCTTGATGGACTTGCTCAGGGCCACATGAGCGCAGGTAAAGCCTTTCTGGCGCACCAGCGGCAGTACCTGCTCAATGGGCAGCTTTTCCGCGTCGTGCAGACGCAGGCCGAATTGGATCATGGAAACATCCTCCTTTCCCGCGCAGGGCGCGGGGTCACGTTGGCTCTATTATACACGAAAACCGCCCCCCATGGAACTGCCAAACACAAAAAAGAGCATCACTTTGCGCCCGCAACGGGTACAAATGATGCTCTTTTTGCAAGTCTGTTTTTACGCAGGCCGGTCACACTCAGCGCCGATACTTTGCAGACGCCTGCAGGCGCTGCATTGCACGGTTGAGCGCGATCTTGCTCTGATAATATTCATGCATACTCTGCTGGTGCTGCAGGCGCTCCTCGGCACGAATGCGGGCCGCTTCGGCACGGTTCTTATCGATGTCCTCCGGGCGCTCGGCGCTGTCCACCAGCACCATCACGTAGGAAGGGGTCACCTCGGCAATGCCGTCGCCCACCAGAATATCCTGGCCTTCACCGTTCACTTCAAAGTGCAGGATGCCCATATGCAGAGCCACCAGCACCGGGCTGTGGCCGGCCTGTACACCGTACACACCATCGCTGATGGGCAGCACAAGGTCTTCGCAGTCGCCCTGATAATACTCACCGCTGGATGCAGTGATGTTCAGCATGAACTTGTTCATCAGACGGCACCGCCCTTTTCCTCAGCCAGCTTCTCCGCTGCTTTCTGGCGGGCATCTTCCAGCGTACCAACGTTGAAGAAAGCCCACTCCGGCAGGTCATCGGCCTCGCCGTCCACAATGGCGGCAAAGCTGCGCACGGTATCCTTCAGCGGCACATACTTGCCCTGCAGGCCGGTGAAGTTCTCGGCCACAGCGAAAGGCTGGGACAGGAACTTCTGCAGCTTACGGGCGCGGGCAACGGTGAGCTTGTCGTTCTCGTCCAGCTCGTCCATGCCCAGAATGGCGATGATGTCCTGCAGCTCCTGATAGCGCTGCAGAATGGACTGCACCTTGCGGGCCACACGGTAGTGCTCCTCGCCCACGATGTCTGCTTCCAGAATGCGGGAGGTGGAAGCCAGCGGGTCCACAGCCGGGTAAATGCCCTGCTCCACGATCTTACGGGACAGCACGGTGGTGGCGTCCAGATGTGCAAAGGTGGTGGCGGGGGCCGGGTCGGTCAGGTCGTCGGCGGGGACGTAGACGGCCTGAACGGAGGTGATGGAACCTTCCTTGGTGGAGGTGATGCGCTCCTGCAGAGCGCCCAGCTCGTTGGCCAGGGTAGGCTGATAGCCCACGGCAGAAGGCATACGGCCCATCAGGGCGGACACCTCAGAACCTGCCTGCACGAAGCGGAAGATGTTATCAATGAACAGCAGCACATCCTTGTGGGTCTCCTCACGGAAGTACTCTGCCATGGTCAGGCCGGTCTCAGCAACACGCATACGTGCTCCTGGGGGCTCGTTCATCTGGCCAAAGACCAGTGCGGTCTTGTTCAGAACACCGGACGCGTTCATCTCGCCCCAGAGGTCACAGCCCTCACGGGAGCGCTCGCCGACGCCGGTAAAGATGGAGTAGCCGCCGTGCTCGGTGGCCACATTGTGGATCAGTTCCTGGATCAGCACGGTCTTGCCGACGCCTGCACCGCCGAACAGACCGATCTTGCCGCCCTTGGCGTAGGGGGCCAGCAGGTCGATGACCTTGATGCCGGTCTCCAGGATCTCGGTTGCGGGCTTCTGGTCTGCAAAGCCGGGGGCCTTGCGGTGGATGGGCCAGTGTGGCACATCATCCACGGGGCCCTTGCCGTCGATGGGCCTGCCCAGCGGGTCGAACATACGGCCCAGCGTGGCTTCGCCCACCGGTGCGGTCAGGCCGTGGCCGGTGGCCTGTACGGCCATGCCCTTGCCGAGACCCTCGCTGGCGGAAAGCATGATGCAGCGCACAGTGGTCTCATTGACGTGCTGTGTCACTTCCATCGTGCGCTCGGTGCCCTCGGCGGTCACGGTAAGCGCTTCCTGCAGGGCAGGCAGCTTGCCTGCGGTGAACTGCACGTCCACCACAGGGCCGGCTACGCGAATAATAGTTCCCTGTATCATACGATTGCCTCTATAATATAAGTCGTGTTTATTACCGTACACTTTGCGTGCACCTACACCCTCATCCGGCGCTTACGCGCCACCTTCCCCGGTCGGGGGAAGCTGTCACCGCAAGGTGACTGATGAGGGCGCTCCTTTTTATTCACTCCGGTTCTGCACCGCAGCCGCACCGCCGATGATCTCGGTGATCTCCTGGGTGATGGAACCCTGACGGGTGCGGTTATATTCCAGCTGCAGCTCCCGGATCATATCATTGGCGCTCTTGGTAGCGGAATCCATGGCGGTCATACGGGCGCTCTGCTCGGCGCAAAAGCTCTCGGTCATGGCACCAAAGATCATGCCGTGCATATAGATGGGCGCGATCTGGTCGAACACCGTCCATGCATCCGGGAACATCTCCACCTCGCCCTTCGGGTCGCCCAGACCCTTGGGGGCAGGCTGCAGATGGGCGCGGTCCAGCGGCAGCAGCCGCACCATGGTGGGCTCGCTGGTCAGCGCATTTTCAATGCGGGTGTAGATGAGGTAGATCTCATCCAGCTTGCCGGACTTGAAATCATCAATGGCGTCCACCGTGATATCACGGGCGCGCTGCAGCGTGGGTTCCGTGGCGCTGTAGTGGAACTCCTCCACCAGGCGCGGGTCCTTGTGGTACAGTGCACGGTAGCCGGTCTGGCCGATCACGTAGAACCGGTCGTTCTCGTCCGCGTGCTCCTTGAGGAACTTGATGATGTTCTGGTTGTAAGCGCCCGCCATGCCCTTATCCGCCGTCAGCACCAGGTAGGCGCGGCGGGGATTGTCCTTTTCCTTCACCCGTTCATGGAAAAACGGATGCACCGGCTCTTCCGGCAGGTGGGGCACCACGCGGGAAATGGTGTCGCGCATACGGTTGAAGTAGGGCGACACGTTCTGGTAGTTCTTGCGCGCCTTGCGCAGCTTGGACGAGGAGATCAGGTACATGGCGTTCGTGATCTTCATGGTGTCCTGAATGCTCTCAATGCGCTCCTTCAGCAGCTTACTGGACGGCATGGCTGTCGCCTCCCGCATAAGCTTTCCAGGCGTTCAGGATGGCATCGACCATATCAGGTTCCAGCTTGCCGGTGGCGGTGATCTTATCCATCGTACCGGACACATCCGCACGGAAATGGCGCACAAATGCGGAAGTTTTGGTGCGCAGCTCGGCGGTGGGCAGCTCATCCAGCACACCGTGAGAAGCCAGTACCAGGGTGACCACCTGCTCGGCGTCGGACTTGGGCTGGTACAGCGGCTGCTTGAGCATCTCCATCAGCGCCTTGCCATGATCCAGCTGGCGGCGGGTCTCTGCGTCCAGATCGGAGCTGAACTGGGCAAAGGACTCCATGTCCTTATACTGTGCCAGCTCGATACGCAGGTTGGCGTTGGCCTTCTTCATGGCCTTGGTCTGGGCAGCGCCGCCCACACGGGACACCGAGATGCCCACGTTGACAGCCGGGCGGTTGCCGGCGTTGAACAGGGCGCTCTCCAGGAAGATCTGACCATCGGTGATGGAAATGACGTTGGTGGGGATGTAAGCGGAAACATCGCCCGCCTGGGTCTCAACGATGGGCAGTGCAGTGATGGAACCGCCGCCCAGCTTATCGCTCATGCGGCAGGAGCGCTCCAGCAGACGGGAGTGCAGATAGAAGACGTCGCCGGGGTAAGCTTCACGGCCCGGAGAGCGGCGCAGCAGCAGCGAGATGGCGCGGTAAGCCACGGCGTGCTTGGACAGGTCGTCATAAACGATCAGCACGTTTTTGCCCTGAGCCATGAAATATTCAGCCAGTGCAGTGCCGGCATAGGGTGCGATGTACTGCAGCGGAGCAGAGTCCGAAGCGGTAGCCGCCACGATGGTGGTGTAGCTCATAGCACCGTGCTTCTGCAGGTCGCCTGCCACGCGGGCGATGGAAGAAGCCTTCTGACCGATGGCAACATAGATGCACAGCACGCCGGTATCCTTCTGATTCAGGATCGTATCGGTCGCAATGGAAGTCTTGCCGGTCTGGCGGTCGCCGATGATCAGCTCACGCTGACCGCGGCCGATGGGGAACATGGAGTCGATGGCCAGGATGCCGGTGTGAAGCGGGGTATCCACGCTCTGGCGCTCCAGAATGCCGGGGGCCTGCTTTTCAATGGGGTTGTAGCCCACGGATTCAATGGGGCCCTTGCCGTCGATGGGTTCGCCCAGAGGGCTGATGACACGGCCCAGGAAGCCGTCGCCCACCGGGATGCCGGCACGCTTGCCGCTGCGGGTCACCAGAGTGCCCACGCCCACCTTCTCGATATCATCAAACAGCATGACGCCCAGATGATCGGGTTCCACGCTTTCCACCATGCCCTTGGCACCGGTGTCAAAGGTGACGATCTCGCCGTAAACGGCCTTGTCCATGCCCTTGACTTCCACAACGCCGTCGGCGGCGGAAATGACCGTGCCGCCCTCGCTGGCCTCAGCGGCGGGCTTATAGTCCTCCGCACGGGTCTGCATGGTAGCAAGATCCGGGGTGCCTGCGGTGATGGTCTCCAGCATATGCTTGCCGGAGTTATCGATCACCTTGTCACCCACCTGCAGCACATAGCCGGAGATCAGTTCCGGCTCCACGCTGACGGTGATCTCCACCTCAGCGCCGTACTGCTTTTTCAGCTGGGTGCGGATGCGCTCCAGCGCCTGCTCAGCGGGCGTGCGGGCGCAGTGCAGATATGCTTTTAACGTTTCAGCTGCGCTTGCCATCGCTGTCCCCCGCTTTCTGCAGCAGGTCGTCCAGCAAACGGGCGTCGTCCTGCTGCGTCAGGTTGCGTTCCAGCACCTTGGCGCACACGGTACGGGTCAGGTCGGCGATCTGTGCATCGGCCTGGCGCAGCTTGCTGGCACGCTCTGCCTCGGCAGCCGCCTTGCCGTCTGCAATGATGGCATCGGCCTGACGCTGTGCATCGGCCAGCAGCTGCTCTTTCTGTTTTTCGGCCTGCTGCTCACTGGCCTCGCGGCGTGCGGCAGCTTCCACATCCACATTGTGCAGCTTTTCTTCTGCTGCGTTCAAGGCAGCCTGTGCCTTGTTGTTCGTTTCCTGCGCACTGGCCAGGCTCTCATCCACCATCTGCTGGCGCTTTGCGATGATATCCTGCACAGGCTTGAACAGGAACTTACGCAGCAGCGCATACATAATGAGGACGTTCACCACGGTCCACAGCAGGTTGATATCCAATTTCAGCATTCGTCTGCGCCTCCGTTACTGACCCAGGAACAGGATGATCAGCAGTGCAACGACGAAGCCGAAAATTGCGGTACCTTCTGCCAGAGCAGCGCCCAGCAGCAGGTTCGTCTGGATCTTGCTGGAAGCTTCCGGCTGACGGCTGATAGCCTCAGCTGCCTTGCCCGTTGCAATACCAATACCAATACCGCCGCCAATGCCGGTCAGCGCTGCAATGCCAGCGCCCAGAGCAACCAATCCGCTCATAGTTTAAATCTCCTTTTTAATAAATCAACTTATAAAATTCTGCTTTGCCTTCCCCCTTGGGGGAAGGTGGCGCGCCAGCGCCGGATGAGGGGCAGCCGTGTGAGATGCCGTCTGTCAAAACTGCATCAGAAGGTACATTCCCCTCATCAGTCACCTTGCGGTGACAGCTTCCCCCGAGGGGGAAGCCCGTTCAAGCTTATTCCTCTTCGTCGCCGATGGTCTCTTTCATGAACAGCGAGGTCAGGAACACGAACACATAGGTCTGGATCAGACCATCGAACAGATCAAAATACAGGCTGAACACCGCCGGAACGAACACCGGCACCACCAGCTTGATCAGCTCCATGATAACGAATGCGCCCAGCACGTTGCCGAACAGTCGCATGCACAGGCTGGTGGGGCGGATGGCGATCTCAAGGATGTTCATGGGGGTCATGATCGCAGTGGGGGCAGCCAGGCTCTTGAGGAAGCCCACGCCGCCACGTGCACGGATGCCGGCACCCTCGATCAGCACGATGCTCATCAGGGCCAGGGCTGCGGTCACGTCCAGATCCTTCGTGGGGGGCTTGACGCCAAACACGCCGATCAGGTTGCAGAAAGCGATGTAGATGGCTACGGTCATGAGATACGGCACGTAGCGCTTGCCTTTTTCGCCCAGCAGACCTTCAAAGAAATTGGTTCCTGCGGTGTAGGCCATTTCCAGCACAGCCTGACGCTTGCTGATGTGGTCCACCTTCAGGTTGCGGGTAAGCAGGATAGAGCCGATGATGACGATGGCCATGATGACCCAGCTGATGACCACGGATTCCGGGATCTGCAGCGGGCCGACCTTGACATACTCGACGGTCAGCTCTTCCATCAATGCTTTGGTCAGATTGCTCAATTTATTTTTCCTCCTTCCTGAAGAATGGGGTTTTGGAGTTCGCACCGCCGCAAGGCGGGCGGCCTTCTTATCGCTCGAAGAAAAGGCGCAGCTTTGTGAAAAAAGCAAGGAAGGCGTTCGGCTTTGTCCGGTCACGCCCTCCTTCCTGCACGGTCACTTCGTCTTTTTTCGTTCGATATCATAGTACGATTGACGAAAATTGGCAAGTGCATTTGTGCACATTCTACATTTTGATCGTTTCTATCCCGCTGATATATCAAAAATGTTGTGCATCTTGTCCAATAAAGGCCCTCAGATACGTACTTTTTTCACAAATTTCTTAGCTGATTCTTAGCTCCTGCTGGTTTTTTCAGGACGATTTTGCAAATATTTCCAGCAAAATTGCCCTGCTGTATATCGTTCATATGCCCGATATATAAAAATCATATAGGTGTCTTGTCCGGTATGCACCCGGTTCCTATACATATTTATTATGGATGCATTCGGTCAGGCTATCAGTCCGCCCTGCTTTCGCCGCGGCGGAACAGCAGCCGGAAGATTGCACGGCTCAGCGGCCCGCAGTACAGCATCTGCCAGCACAGGGCCATGGGCATATTGCATCCCCAGGTGTGCACCCACATGCCAAAGCTCGGCTCCTTGAACAGCACCGTTGCGATCAGGCTCATCACCGGGCACATGATGCACACGATCATCAGAGAGATGGCATAGGTGATGAACTGCGGGCGGTCGGTGGGACGCATAAAAGTAAATGCCAGCTTGGTGGCCAGCTTTTCCACTACAAAGAATTCCAGCACACAGGCTGCGGGCACCATAATGGGCATTTCGTGCAGAGCCATTACAAAGGTGGCATTGGTGACACCATTGGTGTTCAGCGCCACATTGTAAACGATCATACCATAAACCATAATTGCGGCCATGATGATGGTAAAAATAATACGTTCCGGTAAAGTTTTAGGCATTTCAGTTGATTCTCCGTCTCTTTTTTGTGCAAACCTTCGCCGCAAAAAAGCCGCCCCGCGAAACTTTCATCTCGCGGGGCGGCTGCGACTACCATTCATTGGCACTATTCTAGCACAAACGAAACCATCACATAATACCCAGCGGACACTTTCTCCCATTTTGCGCAAAATCCTTCACGAACGGCCCAGAACTTCTGGTCAACTTCTCCGCGTTTTTCCATGACAGGGTGCAGAACTTTTGCAAAGGGGCAGATGCTTTAAGCACACCACGCAGAAAGCAGCATTCTGCGCGTTTTCTCAGCCATTTTCACAATTCTTTTCAAGTTCTGCACAATTTTATGTTTATATCCTTGTACACTCTGCGAATAGACAAAACGTGCAAGGATATGTATAATAAAGCCAGAAGCCAGAGAAGTACAGCAGAAGCTCAAGTGAGAGCTACTCCCGCTGACTTGAAGCAGAAAGGAGCGAGACCGATGGTCGATATGGAACCCGCACAGCAGGGACAGGCTGTCGGGGTTCGCTGAGAAGCAAAACAGAGGCTCACCACAAACGGGATGTTTCCCCCGTATAAAAACACAACAACATTTGAGCCAGTCTTGAGCATCAAAAATGCGATAACACGACAACCTGTCGATAAACTAAAATCCCCTGGCAATTCAAATAGATCCGCCGGAGATGATTCTTATGAAGGTATCTTTTGTACGGAGAATATTATTTGAATAACCAAAAAGGAGTTCTACCAATGTACTAAGCAGTTTGTCCCTGGCAAATCTAACTTGAAAGAATGTGGTAATATGAAATTCATCTTTCGAATCTCGGTGCCGCACTCCATCAGTTAAGAGAAGGGTCAATCCAATGTACTAAGTTAATCAGTCCCCTTGAAATAGATCCCCAGTTTCAGTAGTTTCTAAGGAGAGTCACCCTATGAAACGCTTACTCCGAAAATGAGGAAACCCAAGGAGAAGAGGCTTATGACTCCGAAGAAGTAAGTATCCAGCCGGATGAGGGCTTGCAACCGCCTCGTCCGGCTGGTTTTTTATTTGTAAAAACGGTCAGTATCTTTACCCTCTCCGTCCACTCACTTTGTTCGTGTCCAGCTCTCCCAAAGGGAGAGGGCTTGGCATAAAGATACAGTTTGCATGGACTGCCAAAGGCTCTCTCCTTGGGAGAGCTGGCGAATGGAATGAGCCTGAGAGGGCGAGCCCGGTGAAAATAATATCAGCTTTATTCCCGTCCTTGTATTTTCACCTTCCTATGTTATAATTGTGGAAAAAGATGGGAGGTGTATTCCATGGAATCGTTCTTTTCGTTTTCCACGCTGTTCAACCTTGTGCTGACCGTTATTTGGTTCATCTCCGGCATTCGAGATTTTCAAGGCAAGGACCCGTTCATCAACCTGCCGTTCAACCAGTATAACCGCGACCCGGAGTACCGCGCCTTCTGGCAGAAAAAGAACGGCGTGTTTTACATGCTCAACGGCATCGCCTTTCTGATCTTAACGTTCACGCCTGTTACATCGCTGATCTACCGTATCATCTTCGGCATCGCCATCGGAGGAGATCTTCTTTATCTCGTCGCTTACGAAAGTTGGAACCATAGTGCGGATTGACTGCCGGAAAGGAGTCTCTATGAGTAATTGGCTCAGCATTCTCTGCGGTGTACTGTTTTTATATCGCGGCGTGCAGGACCTGCGCAATGGCGGCGGCACCGGCTGGAGCAGCGAGGATGAAAAGAAGCATTTCAGCAAATTTTCCGGCATCGCGCTGCTGCTCTGCGGCGCGGTCTACCTTGTAAATGTGTTTTTGCCAAGGGTCGAGCCGCTGCACACGATTTTAATGGTAACGGCCCTCATCGTCTGCATCGGCTTCCTGATTTCCAATCTCTGCTACCACGGCACGCGGAACGACGGTAGAAAAAAGTGAGGCATCGCTATGGATACGATTTTGACCATCCTGCTTACTTTTCTTTGTATCGGGTTCGGGCTGTTTTCGTTTTTTCTGCCGGAGGAAGCCATTTCCCTGCAGACCCGCTGGAAGTACGACCGGGCCGACCCTTCAGAAAAATACATCCGCTACACCCAGATCGAAGGCATCATCATGGCTGTGGCCGGGGTGGTGTTTCTCCTGATACTGCTGTTTCTGCCGCAATAAGTGCCTTCTCCCTCTTGCGTTCGTTTTCTCACCCTGTTACAATGAGAAAAAACGCAGGAGGATTTTTTTATTATGGTCAAGCATGTCATTCTCTGGCAGCTGAAAGATGAGCTGTCCGACGCCGAAAAAGCCGCCGTGAAGGCGGGCATCAAGGAAGGTCTGGAGGGTCTTGCAGGCAAGGTGCCCGGCCTTATAGAAGTGCACGTAAACATCAATGGTCTCCCCTCTTCCACCGCCGACCTGATGCTGGACACCACTTTTGAAAGTGCCGAAGCCCTCAAAGGCTACTCCGTCCATCCGGCCCATGTGGCCGTGGCCGACGGCAAAGTGCGGCCCTACACCAAGGCACGGTTCTGCCTGGATTACGAGGTGTAATACATCTTGTTATTGACAAACCCACCATTTTTGCGTATTATAGACATAACAATGTAAATTGGCTGTGAAGAGAAGAGTACGCTTTGTCTGCGCCTGACAGAAAGCCCGAAGGATGGAACCGGGCAGGCCGCGCAGAGCGGAAGATGGTCTCGGAGCTGCGCGGGTGAACAATGAGCCTGCGACGGGTGCGCCCGTTACTGCGCTGCGCCGGTTTTGCCCGGCAAAAGGCTGTGCCTGCAAGGGTACGGCGAAGCAAGGTGGTACCACGAAAGTTTCAGCTCTCGTCCTTGTCCGGCACATGTCCGGCAGGATGAGGGCTTTTTTCGTCCCCCGCCAAATCAGGAAAGGAAGAGTATACCCCATGAGTGAGCACAAGACATTCTACATTACCACTCCCATTTACTACCCCAGCGACAAGCTGCACATCGGCCACAGCTACACCACCGTCGCCTGCGATGCACTGGCACGCTTCAAGCGGATGCAGGGCTACGACGTGATGTTCCTGACCGGCACCGACGAGCACGGCCAGAAGATCCAGGACAAGGCCGCCGACGCCGGTGTGACCCCCAAGGAATACGTGGACAAGATTGTTGCCACGGTCAAAGACCTGTGGAAGCTGCTGGATGTGAGCTACGACCGCTTTATCCGCACCACCGACGACTATCACATGGAGTCCTGCCAGAAAATTTTCACCAAGCTGTATGAGCAGGGCGACATTTATAAGGGCGAGTACATCGGCCACTACTGCAAGCCCTGTGAGAGCTTCTGGACCGACAGCCAGCTGGTGGACGGCAAGTGCCCCGACTGTGGCCGCGAAGTTTACGACGCCCACGAAGAAGCCTACTTCTTCAAGACCAGCAAGTACGCCGACCGCCTGCTGAAGCTCTACGAGGAGAACCCTCAGTTCATCCAGCCCGAGAGC
The DNA here is from genome assembly GCA_050873025.1 of Faecalibacterium sp. GTDB lineage: Bacteria > Bacillota > Clostridia > Oscillospirales > Ruminococcaceae > Faecalibacterium. The sequence continues at coordinate 72,524 of JBNMHZ010000012.1, forward strand.
CGCAAGAATGAGATGATTGCCTTCATCAAGCAGGGCCTGCAGGACACCTGCGTGTCCCGCACCTCTGTCAAGTGGGGCATCCCCGTGCCGTTCGACCCCAAGCACACTATGTACGTGTGGGTGGACGCTCTGAGCAACTATATCTCCGCTCTGGGCTACGGCAACGAGACCTACCACGACTACGACAAGTTCTGGCCTGCCGATCTGCACATGGTGGGCAAGGAGATCCTGCGTTTCCACACCATTCTGTGGCCCGCCATGCTGATGGCTCTGGATCTGCCCCTGCCCAAGCGCGTGTTCGGCCATGGCTGGCTGCTGATGAACGGCGGCAAGATGTCCAAGTCTGTGGGCAACGTGGTTGACCCGGTCATCCTGTGTGACCGCTACGGCGTGGACGCCATCCGCTACTTCCTGCTGCGTGAGATTCCCTTCGGCAACGACGGCATGTTCACCAACGAAGCCCTCATCACCCGCATCAACAGCGATCTGGCCAACGACCTTGGCAACCTGCTCAGCCGCACCGTTGCCATGTGCGAAAAGTACTTCGGCGGCACCGTGCACAATGTGGCCGGCACCGAAGCCATTGATACCGAGCTGGAGGCCATGGTCAACGAGCTGACCGGCAAGGTCACCGCCGACATGGACAACCTGACCATCCCGCAGGCTCTGATGGAGATCTTCGCGGTCATCCAGCGCGCCAACAAGTACATCGATGAGACCGCGCCTTGGGCACTGGCCAAGGACGAAGCCAACAAGGAACGTCTCGAGAGCGTGCTGTACCACCTGTGTGAGGCACTGCGCGTGTGCGGCATCCTGCTGAACGCTTACCTGCCTACCACCGCACCCAAGATGATGGAGCAGCTGGGTCTGGACGCTTCCGCTCTGGACCTGACCAAGACCGTTTACGGCGCACAGGAGACCTACACTGTCCACAAGGGCGATGCCCTGTTCCCCCGCATCGACGTGGCAAAGGAGATCGCCCACCTGAAGGAAGAGGACGAGAAGCGCAAGGCCGCTGCCGAGGCTGCCAACAAGGCCAAGGCTGAAGCCGAGAAGAAGTCCGCTGCCCCCGCCGAGGAGAGCACCGTTGATTTCACCCACGAGGAAGAGATTGACTTTGACACCTTCTGCAAGGTAGAGCTGCGTGTGGCCGAGGTGCGCGCCTGCGAGAACCTGAAGGAGAGCAAGAAGCTGCTGCACCTGACCGTGTTCGACGGTGAGCGTGAACGCTGCATCCTGTCCGGCATCGCCAAGTGGTTCAAGCCCGAGGACCTCATCGGCAAGAAGATCGGCATCGTCTGCAATCTGGCTCCCCGCCCCATGATGAAGGGCAAGTACGTCAGCGAGGGCATGATCTTCGCGGCCGACACTGCAGACGGCGGCTGCTCCATCGCATTCTACGGCGATGACACCCCGGTCGGCTCCCGCATCCACTGAGCGATGGAGAACAACATGACTCTCTCCCGCGCCCAGCGGCTGGATAAAATTTTCGGCACGCCGCTGGGCGCAGTGCTGCTGGCCATCTTCTGCAACGTGCTGTGGGGCTGTGCGTTCCCCTTCATCAAGA
>JBNMHZ010000013.1:0-71138 GCA_050873025.1 Faecalibacterium sp.
CCAACTGTCTTTAGAGCGGACGTAAATGCCCAGGGCGCAATGCGTCAGCCGATTACTCTCCTATTGTAGCTTAGGGACGAGATGGAATGGAATATAGCTGGCTACTATATCCGGTTCCAACCCTATTGTAATAGGGCGCAAAAAAGCCCCGCGGAGCGGGGTGCTCCTCGGGGCAAAAAATCATATTGCTTTTCAGCAGGGTTACTTCATCATCTCGTCCACATATGCTTTCGGAGCCTTCATCGCAGCGGCCATATAATACTTATCGCCGATCTTCACAACGCTGACGCCCATTGCCTGAACGTTCTCTTTCATGCCATTCAGGAACTTTTCGTTCATCTCGGCCTTCATCTCTGCAGCCATCGCTTCAGCAACACCATCCGTATTGGCCGTTGCCTTCAGCTCTGCCTCCCCGATGGGCTGTACCTCACCGTCATCATCGGTAGCAATGCTGATTACAATAACATTGCCCTCTGCATCTGCTTCCGAAACGGTCATCAGATTTTTGCCCGTTTTCACTTCGCCATTTTCGTCAAGGGTATCTACCAGATAGCTTGTGGCCTTGTTCTTCAGGGTCGAGTCATTGGTCAGGTCTGCCCTGTCCAGAGCCAGTGCGTAAGACTTCACAGTAACATCTTCGAACTTTTCTGCATCGGTCTTTGCAGCGCCGCCGCCACCGCCGCAAGCGGTGAGCATTGCCAGAGCCATTGCGCCGGCCAGCAGGGCGGCTGCAAAACGTTTGAACAGTTTCATTTTGATTTTCCTCCAACTTTCAAATTCCGGCAGTTTGGGCGGCCCCAAACCGCTTTACCTGCCTGAACTTATTGTATCTATACCCCCCCCCCCGCATGTCAACAGACATATCGACTAAATTCGGCGTTCCTTTTTGGCAGTTATCCCCAAGCACAGCAAAGCCCCGTAGAGCGGGGTGCTCCACGGGGCTTTGTCATGCTTTTTTGAAAAATGCTGTTCAGCCGTCTTCGGCCATCTGCCGGGCCACCTCGGCGCAGCGGGCTACATAATCCTGTGCGGCCTGCTCTGCAGATGCCGCCTTGCCCTGGCCAAGGGCTTCCGCTTCCTGTTTGAAGAAGTCCTTCATATGGTTCAGCAGGGTGCCGTCGTTCACAAAACGCAGCTGCACCTTCTCTGTGCTGGCAAGCTGAGCATAGCGGTTGTCGGCGGAGTGCTTTGCAATGGAAGGCACACCCTTGACCGATGCAATGGTGTTGAGCTGATCCTCCTGCGCAAGGAAGCGCAGAAACTCCGCCGCATAATCGTAGTTCGTGCTGGCCTTGTTCAGTGAGAAGCCCACCCACGGTTCAACATACTCGTACACGCCCTCGTCGCCCACCGGCGCATAGTAGAACGTATAATCGAACGGGCTTGCGGAATAGGCTTCGGACTTGGACTCACGCTTTTTCATGCCGCTGACCTTTTCGGTGCTGCACACCCAGAAGGGCACATCGCCCTCAAAGAATTTGAGGATCGCGCCATCGTAGTTGTCATCCGGATAATCGGCATTGACAGCCGGGTCGATATAGCCCTTGTCCAGCAGCTGCCGGATGCGCTCAAAGGCGGGCTGCAGCTGCTTTGCAGCGGCGGCATCGCCGCTGTTCAGCTGTTCGATCAATGCCGGGTCGGAGCCCAGCGTGCTCATGCCCATGGCATACACAAGGTTTGCGTAAATGCTGTTCTCCGGGCCCTGAATGGGGGTGTAGCCTTTTTCCTTCAAAGCGGCGCAGACGTCCAGCAGTTCCTGCCAGGTGGCGGGCACGGTGAGCCCTTCTTTGCGCAGCAGGCTCTCGTTCACCACCACGCCGGCAATGTCCAGACCCATGGGCAGGCGCAGCAGGCTGCCGTCAAAGGTGCTGGAATCCAGCAGGCCGTTGGCCACAGCGCTGGTGTCCACACCGGCGGCGGCAAGATCGGCGCAGTTATCCCGCACGTAGTAGTCGGTCCAGTCGGCATAGCGCAGGTTGGTGTCATCGGTCATAAAGATGTCCGCCTGCGGGTTGTTCTTGATGTATTCCGCCAGCTTATCGCTGCTGTTGGCCTCGTAGGCAACGGTGACATTGGGGTAATACTCGTTGAAGTTGTTCACCACCTGATCCAGCGCTTCAAAGTTGCCAAAGAAGCCGGAAACATTCAGTTCCACTGCCGCATCCGTATCCAGGGCGGGCACAAACTCTGCCGGTGCGGCAGACACCGCCGTGCTGGCAGCGGGCTGGGCCTTGGGTGCACAGCCTGCAAGGCCGGCCAGCAGCATGACCCCTGCCGTGAGCAGGGCCAGAGTTCTGGTAGATCTCTTACACATCAAAAACATTCCTCTCTCCTATTTTGTTCCGCCGCGGCGGCAAAGACGGGTCATCACTGCAAGCACCTTCTGGATATCCACCGGCTTTGCAAGGTGGGCGTCCATGCCTGCTTCCAGGCAGGCATGCACATCCTCGGCAAAGGCATCTGCCGTCATGGCTGCAATGGGGATGCTGCGCAGGTCCGCGCGGGGGCTGGAACGCAGCAGCCGCGTGGCGTCGCGGCCGTTCAGCCGCGGCATCTGTATATCCATCAGCACCATGTCATAAGTGCCGGGGGCGGCAGCTTCCAGCATATCCACACAGGCGCGGCCATCCGCCGCACGGGTGCAGCGGACGCCATAGCCTTCCAGCATGGCGGCAATGATCTCCCAGTTCAGGTCGTTATCCTCTGCCACCAGCACCTGCAGCCCTTCCAGTGCGGCGGTGCCTGCAGCGGCACCGGGCCGGGCTTCTTCCAGTGCTTCCTCCGGCGCAGCGGCCTTCAGCGGCACCTTTACCGTGAACACTGTGCCCTCACCAAGGGCGCTCTGGCAGCGGATCGTGCCGTCCATCAGTTCCAGCAGCCGCTTTGCAATGGCAAGGCCAAGGCCGGTGCCCTGTATTTTATCGATGCGGCTGTCCTGCGCGCGGGCAAAGGAATCGTACATGGTGCGCTGGAACTCTTCGCTCATGCCCATGCCGGTATCCGCGATCACGCAGGTAAGCTCCACACTGCCGTCCAGTGCGGCATGTTCGGACACTTCCAGCTGCACCCTGCCGCCGGGCTGGGTGTACTTGACCGCGTTGGTAAGCAGGTTCAGGTAGATCTGGCTCAGCCGCAGCTTGTCGCCCACAAGATAGGGCTGGGCGATGTCGTGCACTTTCAGCGTGAACGCCACGCCGCGCACCTCTGCCTGCGCCCGGACGATGTCCTCCATGCTGGTGACAAGTTCTTCCAGCACAAAGGGCTCCGGGTTCAGCACGGTCTTGCCGCTTTCAATTTTGGAAATTTCCAGCACATCATTGATAAGGGTGAGCAGATGCTTGCCGGAAACGGTGATCCTCTGCAGGCAGCGCTGCACATAGGCCGGGTCGTCCCCGTGTGCTTTGGCAAGCTCAGTCATGCCCAGCACCGCGTTGAGGGGCGTGCGGATATCGTGGCTCATGGACGAGAGGAACTGGGTCTTTGCATCGCTGGCCTGTTCGGCCAGTTTTGCAGCGGCCCGCAGGCGGCGGTTGATGCCCATAATGTGGGCACCGTCCAGCAGCACAAGCAATGCCAGCACACCCAGCACCACGGCCACGATGGACCAGTCTGTCGGCTGGCGGTACAGGCCGGCTTTGGGGATGCAGCCCAGGATATCCAGCCCCTGATAGCCGTCCAGACGAGAGTAATACCAGTAGCAAAGTTCGCCCCTGGAATTTTTGTATTCCAGCAGGCCGCTGTCATTCTCCGCCAGCCGGGTCAGCAGCACATCCGCCCCGTTATAATCATCGGCATAGTTGTATGCCCGGATAAATTCCAGAAAATTCTCCGACCGCATGGACGCAGACTGGATCACATAATCACAGCCGGTAGTGATAAGGCCGATCTCTGACGAGGAATATTCCAGCGGAAAGATCCAGATCTTCTTCATGCTTTCCAGCGGGATCAGGCGCAGCAGCAGATATCCCCTGCGGGAGCCGTCCGGCTGGCGCAGTTCCACCCGGGTGCCCACGCTGATGACCATATACTGCGATTCCTGTATGCGGTACTTGCCCAGCACCGCCGCCTGACCGTTGAACATCCGGCGCATATTCTCCACGCACAGACGGCGGCTGGCGGTGTCCTGCGCGGCAAATTTCTGGTACACGTTCACATCGTCGGAGCCGTCGTCCCGGATAAAGGTGGAGCGGGCCTCGAAGGTGTCCATATCCACGATGTTGGCCGAACGGTCGGCCTGGGTATTGGCTGCACGGATATATTCCAGCGCTTCGTCCTCGGACATCTCCTGCGCTTCAATGTAGGCAGCCCAGTCCTCCGCATAGCGGCGCTCGCTTTCCAGATAGTTGGCCGAGACCTGCTTCAGGCTTTCCATGGTGGTGCAGAAAGCGTCCAGCTCCATCTGCTCCTGATTTTCCCGCATACGGGTGGAGTAGATGCCCGCAAACAGGATGGCGGCGGTCATAAGCACCACGTTGCACAGGATGAGCAGCGTTTTGCCCGTGCTTTTCTTCTGCTGTTGTGTTTCCTGCAAGCCGCCGCCTCCTCTCCTGCCCTGTTCTGACAGAATAGCATACAATTGAACATTATAAGTCTATGCCTGTTCCGGTGGTTTGTCAACCAGCCATTTGGCCGTTTTTTACGTATTTCATACAAAAAAGCACCGCATCCCACTTTGCAGAAGGGTGCGGTGCGCATAAGGCTTTATTCCGCCCGGCTGCCCAGACGGTACTTGAAATCCCGGTAGCCGAAGTGTGCCAGACGCTTTACCGTGCCGTCCGCACACAGCTGCCAGATATCCGGCAGCGGCATCCCGTTGAAGGTGTTGTTCTTGCAGGTGGAGTAGATGGCCATATCGCCAAAGATGAGCCGCTGCCCCTCGGTGAGCAGGGCGGCAAAGCTGTAATCACCGATCACATCTCCGGCAAGGCAGGTGGGCCCGCCCAGACGCACGGTGCAAAGCTTTTCCCCGGCTTCGCCCGCGTCCAGCAGCGGCGGACGGTAGGGCATCTCAATGACATCCGGCGTGTGGCAGGCCGCGGACATATCCAGTATGGCAAGGCTGGTATCGCCGTTTTGCAGAGTGTCCAGCACCGTGGTGACAAGATACCCTGCGTTCAGCGCCCAGGCTTCGCCGGGCTCCAGATACACCTGCACGCCGTACTTTGCCTGTGTTTGGGTGATGCAGTTTTCCAGCGTGGAAAGGTCGTAGCCCGGGCGGGTGATGTGGTGCCCGCCGCCGAAGTTCAGCCACTTCATGCAGGGCAGAAGGTCGCCGAAAGCAGCTTCCACCGCCGGGAGGGTCTCGGCCAGAGCGTCCGCGTCCTGCTCGCACAGGGTGTGGAAGTGCAAGCCGTCCAGCAGGGCGGGCAGCTCCGGGTGCTGCTGCACCGCGGCATCCCACTGGGCACGGGTGGTGCCAAGGCGGCTGCCCGGGGCACAGGGGTCGTAAATTTCGTGCCCGTCCTGGGTGGAATGCTGCGGGTTCACCCGCAGGCCCACGCTCTTGCCCGCCGCCTTTGCCGCCGGGCCGAACTTTGCCAGCTGCCGGGGCGAGTTGAACACGATGTGGTCCGCGTACTTCAGAAGTTCTCCGAACTCATCCGCCCGGTAGGCGGCGCAGAACACATGGTTCTCTTTCTCCGGCAGTTCTTCCCTGCCCAGACGGCTCTCATACAGGCCGCTGGCCTCGGTGCCGGCCAGATAGGGGGCCAGCACCGGGTAAAGATCAAAGTTGGAAAAAGCCTTCTGTGCCAGCAGAATTTTGCAGCCGGTGCGCTTTTGCACCCCCAGCAGGATTTCGCCGTTGCGGCGCAGCTGCGCTTCGTCCAGCAGATAGCAGGGCGTAGGCAGGCTGTGCAGGGCTTCTTCTGTAAGGTTTGCAAGGCCCGCAAAGGGCGGGCGGCTGTCGTGCACCTGCATCAGTCCACCAGAGCCGGGCTGTGGCTCTCGGAGCGGGGCAGGCCGTACTTGTCCAGAGCATCCAGATACGGGTCCGGATCAAACTCTTCCACGGTGTGCACGCCCTTGGTGGTCCACTTGCCGGTGAGCAGCATCAGAGCACCGCACATGGCCGGCACGCCAGTGGTGTAGCTGATGGCCTGAGAGCCCACTTCCCTGTAGCACTCCTGATGGTCGCAGACATTGTAGATATAATAGGTCTTCTCCTTGCCGTCCTTCTTGCCGGTAAAGATGCAGCCGATGTTGGTCTTGCCCTTGGTGCGGGGGCCAAGGCTGGCGGGGTCCGGCAGCAGCGCTTTCAGGAACTGGATGGGCACGATCTCCTGACCGTTGAAATTGACGGGCGTGGTGGACAGCATGCCCACATCTTCCAGACAGCGCATGTGGTCGAGGTAGCTCTGGCCAAAGGTCATGAAGAAGCGGATGCGCTTTGCTTCCGGGATGTTCTTGGCAAGGGACTCGATCTCCTCGTGGTGCAGCAGATACATATCCTTATCGCCCACCTGATCGAAGTTGTACTCCCGCTTGATGCTCATGGCCGGAATTTCCACCCAGTGGCCGTTCTCCCAGTAGCTGCCGGGGGCGGATACCTCGCGCAGGTTGATCTCCGGGTTGAAGTTGGTGGCAAAGGCATAGCCGTGGTCGCCGCCGTTGCAGTCCAGAATGTCGATGGTGTCAATGGTGTCGAATTCGTGCTTTTTGGCGTAGGCGCAGTAAGCCTGGGTGACACCCGGGTCAAAGCCGCTGCCCAGCAGGGCGGTCAGGCCTGCTTCCTCAAACTTTTTGGCGTAGGCCCACTGCCAGCTGTAATCAAAGTAGGCAGAGAAGCCGGCTTCCTTGCAGCGCTTTTCGTAGATGGCGCGCCACTCCGGGTCGTCGGTGTTCTCCGGCTCGTAGTTGGCGGTGTCCATGTAGTTGACGCCGCAGGCAAGGCAGGCATCCATGATGGTCAGGTCCTGATACGGCAGGGCGATGTTCATCACGAGGTCGGGCTGATAGCTCTTGATGAGGGCGATGACCTCTTCGGTTTTGTCGGCGTCCACCTGTGCGGTGGTGATCTTGGTGGCAGTCTTGGGGGCCAGCTCGGCAGCCAGCTTATCGCACTTGGACTTGGTGCGGCTCGCGATGCAGATCTCGGTGAACACCTCGGGCACCTGGCAGCACTTGTGGATGGCAACGGAGGCCACGCCGCCGCAGCCGATGATCAGAACTTTGCTCATTGTGATATCTCCTTTATTTTGAAAGTATTATTCCACTTCTTCCAGCATCTGCTCCAGAAATGCCGGCAGGTAAAATGCACCTACGTGCAGCTTTGTGGTGTAGTAGCGGGTGCGCATATTCAAAGCCTTCCATGCGGCGGCGTCAAGGTCGTCGATGGGGTGGTACTTTTTGCTGGCAAAACCGAACAGCCAGTAGCCTGCCGCAAAGGTGGGGATGTGGGCCTGATACACCCGGCTGATGGGGAAGGTGCTGGCAATGCGCTTGTGGCTGCGCTGCATGGCGCTGGCGTCCTCGGCGTAGAAGGGGCTGCCCTGCTGGTTCACCATGATGCCGTCCTCTTTGAGGGCGTTGAAGCAGCTGCCGTAGAATTCCCGGGTGAACAGACCCTCGGACGGGCCGAAGGGGTCGGAGGAATCCACGATGATGAGGTCGTATTCGGCCTCACAGCGGCGGATGTACTTGAGGGCGTTTTCAAAGTAGATGTGCACGCGGCGGTCGTCCATGCGGCAGGCATTTCCGGGCAGGTAGGCACGGCAGGCTTCTACTACCTGCGGGTCCATCTCCACAAGGTCGATGCGCTCCACACGGTCGTAGCGGGTCAGCTCCCGCACAACGCCGCCGTCGCCCGCGCCGATGACAAGGATATCTTTCGCTTCCCGGTGCACGGCCATGGGCACATGCACGATCATTTCATCGTAGATGAACTCGTCCCGCTCGGTGAGCATCACGTTGCCGTCCAGCGTGAGCACCCGGCCGAACTCCGGCGTTTCAAAGATATCGATGCGCTGGTAATCGCTCTGCTTGGAGTAGAGCTGTTTGTTCACCCGGATGCTGTGCTTCACATCCGGGGTGTGAAACTCCGAAAACCAAAATTCCATAGCGTTTTCTCCTTATGCCAGAACGTTCAGCCGCTCAATGTCCGGGTCTTCGGGGCCGGTCATGCTGCAGCCCTTGGCCTTGGCGTACTCGATGTAGTTCAGAATTTCCTTGGTAATGCGCTCGCCGGGGGCCAGGATGGGGATGCCCGGCGGGTAGCACATGACGAACTCGCTGCACACCATGCCCTCGGTCTCCATGAGCGGCAGGCTCTTTTTGGGGGCGTAGAAGGCCTCCTGCGGGCTGGCAGCGACTACGGGGTCAATGTATTCCTGGCTCAGCAGGCCGGAGCCGTCGGTCTGGTAGCGGCGCTTGATCTCGGCCAGCGCACTGACCAGACGCTCCACCTCCTGCGGGCGGTCGCCGATGGAAAGATAGGCCAGAATGTTTCCGATGTCGCCAAACTCGATCTGGATGTCGTACTCGTCCCGTAAAATATCGTACACCTCGATGCCGGCAAGGCCGATATCCAGCGTGTGGACGCTGAGCTTGGTGGTGTCAAAATCGAACACCGAGTTGCCGTTGCACAGCTCCTTGCCAAAGGCGTAGTAGCCGCCCACAGCGTTGATCTCTTCTCGGGCATACTCGGCCATGTCGGCCACCTGATGAAAGACCTGACGGCCCCGCAGCGCCAGATTGCGGCGGGAGATATCCAGACTGGACATGAGCAGGTAGCTGCCGGAGGTGGTCTGGGTCAGGTTGATGATCTGCCGCACATAGCCCGGGTGTACGTTGGGGCCAATGAGCAGAAGGCTGGACTGCGTTAAGCTGCCGCCGCTTTTGTGCATGGAAACAGAGGCCATATCCGCCCCCGCCGCCATGGCGGAAACCGGCAGGCCGCCGCCGAAGTAGAAGTGGGTGCCGTGGGCTTCATCCGCAAGGCAGAGCATCCCGGCGTCATGGGCCATTTTGACGATGGCCCGCAGGTCGGAGCAGATGCCGTAGTAAGTGGGGTTATTCACCAGCACGGCCACGGCGTTGGGGTGCTCTTTGATGGCCTTTTCCACCTGCTCCCGCTTCATGCCCAGCGAGATGCCAAGGCGCTTGTCCACTTCCGGGTTCACATACACGGGCACCGCGCCGCACAGCACCAGCGCGTTCAGCACGCTGCGGTGCACGTTGCGGGGCAGAATGATCTCATCGCCGCGCTTGCAGGCGGTGAGCACCATGCTCTGCACGCTGCTGGTGGTGCCGCCCACCATGAGGAAGGCGTGGGCCGCACCAAAGGCGTCCGCCGCCAGTTCTTCCGCTTCCCGGATGACCGACACCGGGTGGCAGAGGTTATCCAGCGGCTTCATGCTGTTCACGTCCACGCCCACGCACTGCTGGCCCAGAAAAGCCGTCAGCTCCGGGTTGCCGCGGCCCCGCTTGTGGCCGGGCACATCAAAGGGCACCACACGCATCTTCCGGAACCGCTCCAGCGCTTCGTAAATGGGCGCGCGGTTCTGGTTGAGCTTTTGTTTTTTGTCCATCCATTCCACCTCTTTTTATGGCCCGGCGCAAAAAAACACGGGCCAGCTGAACAGCACAAAGACCGTTCTGCTGACCCGTGAAGGCAGTTCTCAATTTTCCCATTGCCAAAAGCGCGCCAAAATCTCCCGCAGCATTGCGCGGGAAATACCGGCCCCCTTTTGCGGCAGGGCATGAGAGGATGTTTTTGTCAGAGTCTATATAGCAATTACTACTTTTACTACTCTTATTGACCGTTTCACAAGTCAGCGCAGCGGGCGCTGTTCGGTTTGTAAGAAACCAACTGGTTTATAAGAAACCAACTTATAAAATTTGAGCTTTGAACTCAATCAATAATGGCAGCTTGCGCCGCCGGTCGGCAGTGAACCCGGCTGTCCGTATGGCCTTGACCTGCTTAACAGGTGGTTCGAGTGTAATGCTCCTGGAAAGACCCTGATAACTCTTCATCTCTCCAAAATCGTGTTGATTTTAGCATATGCGGGGGGCCGTGTCAACAAAATTTTATCAATTGACCCCGATTTTACAAAACTACGGCAAAACTACGGCAAAAAAAGTTTGCGTGTTTACACATTTTTAACATTTTTGCATGGTAAAATGAGGTCGTAAAAAGGAAGAAGGATGTGGAACACATGCAACACTGTCCCGCCCGCGCGGCACAGCGGCTGGCGGCGGCAGTATTGGCGCTGTGCCTTGTGCCGGCGCTGGCTCTCCCCCACGCGCACGCAGCCTCCCTGCAGGAGACCCACGGCATCCGGATGCTGAGCTTTGATACCAGCCACATCCTTTCCATTGGCAACCAGACTTCCGGCCGGTGCAGCTGGTACGCGCTGCGCTACGCACGCACCATTCTGGACGGCAAAGTTTCGTCCGGCAGCGGTATGTGGTCGAACGGTGCAGTCTGGTCGGCAGGCGGCTATTCCGGTTATTCCGGCAGCCTGAGTGAATGCCTGCAGAAGCTTTACACCGAGCTTTCCGCCGGGAAGCCGGTGATCGTACACCTGAAAAATACTGCGGTGAGCGGCGTAAAAAAGCACACGAACCGCACTTCTACTTATGAATATCACCTCACCGGCTCCAGCTGGAACGAGGTGAACTACCCCCACATCGCCACCAGCGCCGCCTATGGCCACTGGGTATGTGTGGTGGGCATCAGCCCCAGCGCAGACCCCGAGAACCTCAAGGAGAGCGATTTCTACGCGCTGGACCCGGCACGTGTTTCGGCAAACGGCACACTGGCTGTGACCCGGCTGCTGGACGGCACCATCTGGACGGACAATTCCCCGCTGAAAATTGCAGGTTAAAATTTAGAAAGAGCAGAAAAGCTGACGCTTTCGCGTCAGCTTTTTTGTTTGTCCTTTCAATATCCCCTTACAGTGAAGCCGCGCTCCCACGGGTCGGGCGGCAGGTCCTTCTGGCGGATGTTTGTGATCTGGATGTAATCGCTTTTCTGGATCATGGCAAACAGCTGCATAAACTTTTCCGGTCTGCCCTGCACTTCCAGCGTCACACTGCCGTCGTCCTCGTTTTCCACCCAGCCGGTCAGCTCCAGGCTCTGGGCCGCATAGCGGGCACGGTAGCGGAAGCCTACCCCCTGCACCTGCCCTTCGATGGAGTAGCGGCGGCGCACCGTGCCTTCCGGCAGGGCGGGCGGAACCGCGTCCTTTGCTTTTCTGGTCAAAAAATCGAACATAATGCTTTTCCTTTAGCAGGCTCGCCCTCTCAGGCCGCTTCGCGTCCAGCTCTCCCAAGGGGAGAGCCAAGGGCCCAACCGTTACGTTTCTTGCCTCTCCCTCTGGGAGAGGTGGCATTGCATAAGCAATGACGGAGAGGGCGGGGCCGTTCCTCTCACAGCTCCTGATATGCGGTCATAAGGGCCGGGATGAACTGCTTTTTGCGGCTCACCACGCCGGGCAGCGTAAAGCTGCCGTCCTCGGCGGGCTGGGTCTCAAAGCCATCGGACAGCACCTCGGAAGCATAGCGGCCGCTGCTGATGACCACACTTTCCTCTTTGGGCACGTCGGTGAGCAGCATGTAGATATCCTCCACGTTCTGCTTGTTGCGGGCCTCTTCCAGATAGGGCTGCAGCAAAGCTTCGGCGGCCAGCAGGTTCTTGCGGGTCATGTAGCTGCCCTGTGCCACGCCAAAGCGGACATCGCCGCACATGAACACCTTGAAATCCTGCAGGAACACTTCCTCGGCGGTCTTGCCGTCCAGCTTTTCGCCGGCTTCAAACATCTCGCTGGCAAACTCGTCGATGTCCACACCGGCGGTCTTTGCCAGACGCTTTGCAAGGGCTTCGTCCAGCGGGGTGCAGGTGGGGCTGCGGAACACCAGCGTGTCCGAAAGGATGGCCGCCAGCAAAAGTCCTGCGGTCTGCGGCGGGATCTCCACGCCGTTTTCGTCGTACATCTGGGTGATGATGGTGGCGGTGCAGCCCACCGGCTGGTTGCGGAAGTACACCGGGCCGCTGGTCTCCAGACTGCCGATGCGGTGGTGATCGATGATCTCCAGGATCTCGGCCTGGTCAAAGCCCTCCACGGCCTGGGTGGCCTCGTTGTGGTCCACCAGAATGATGCGGCGCTTGCGCAGCGCAATGATGTTGCGGCGGCTGACCATGCCGCAGTATTTGCCGTCCTCGTCCAGGATGGGGAAATAGCGGTGGCGCACCTTGGCCATCACGCGGGTGACGTCGGCCACCGGCGTGACGAGGGTGAACTTCATGATGTCGTTGCGGGTCATATAATAGGAGATGGGTGCGCACTGGCTGATGAGCTTGCCGGCAGCGTAGGTATCCACCGGAGTGGTCATAATGGCAACGCCGGTTTCCTCGGCGATGCGCTGGATGGTGCGGCCCACCTTTGCATTGTTGCACAGGATGAGCAGCGAAGCTTCCTTTTCAATGGCGCACAGCTGGCTCTCGTAGCGGTTGGTCAGGATGACGATATCCCCTTTTTCCACCGTGTTTTCCAGCATTTCGGGCGTGGCGGTGCCGATGCGGATGTGGCCGGTGGTGCAGACAGCATCCTCGCGGCCCACCGCCATGGTGCCGTCCAGCGTTTCCAGAATGTTCTTGAAGCTGGTCTGGCTCTTGGCAAGGATGCCGGTGTCGAACACGTCCATGTTGGCCGTGGCGATGTCCTTAACGGTGATGACGCCTTCCAGCTCGTTGTCCGCACTGGTAACGGGCAGGGTGTCGATCTGCTGGTCGCGCATGATCTCCCACGCTTTGCGCAGGCTGGTGGAGCCGGGGATACCGGGCATCTCGCGGTAATCCACATCACGGATTTTAGGGTTCACGTCCGTGCACATGCGGGGCGGCTTGACCCCGAATTTTTTGAGCACGAACTCGGTCTCCTGGTTCATCTTGCCCGCACGGCGTGCTTCGCACACAAGATCGCTGGTCTTGTTTTTCAGCTCTGCGTAGGCAATGGCCGAGCAGATGGAGTCCGTATCCGGGTTGCGGTGGCCGATGACCACCACTTTATGGGCTGTCTTGGGCATATTCTTCCCCCTTTGGGTCTCATTTACCATTTGTTCTTATCGCATTTACCCGGGTGCACCGCCGCTCCTGCAAAGGGCGGTGCACCTCAAATTCATTTTAGCACAATTGCCTGCGGGGGTAAAGACGCCCGCCGCACGGCGTAAAATCTTTGTGCGCTGCGGTGCATAATTTTGCCCCGCGCGGGCAGAAAGTCCGCATTTTCGTAAAAAAGATGTATACATCTCTTGTAATTCTGCGCGCTCCGCTGTATGATAAAGACGATGTATCCAAGTGTATTTTGTCACAGTCACGGAGGAACCTATGACAGCATCCAAAACCACCAAGTTCAACAAACCGCTGCTGTTCACCCGGCAGCAGATGATTGCCCTTCTGCTGCCGCTGATCGCAGAGCAGGCGCTCAGCGTGACCATCGGTCTGGCCGACACCCTGATGGTGTCCTCGGTAGGTGAAGCCGCCGTTTCGGGCGTGAGCCTTGTGGACAGCTTCAACACCCTGATGATCCAGATCATGAGCGCCCTTGCCACCGGCGGCGCGGTGGTCACCAGCCAGTACATCGGCCGGCAGGAGCCAAAGGACGCCAAGAACGCTGCCGCGCAGATCCTGTTCATCCTGTCCAGCTTCAGCTGTCTGGTGGCTGCCATCGTGGTGTTTGGCCGCCACGCCATCCTGCGGGGTATTTTTGGTTCCATTGATGCGGACGTGATGCGCTACGCCGAGACCTACTTCCTGCTCTCGGCCCTGAGCTACCCGTTCATCGGCCTGTACAATGCCGGTGCGGCGCTGTTCCGTGCGCAGGGCAACAGCAAGATCAGTATGCTTTCCAGCCTGGTGATGAACGTGGTGAACATCGGCGGCAACGCCGTGCTGATCTACGGCTTCCATATGGGCGTGATGGGCGCGGCGCTGGCCAGCCTTGTGTCCCGTGCCATTGCCTGCTTTGCGGTGCTGTACCTGCTGCAGAAGCCTGCCTGCCCGCTGCGTGTGGACGGCCTGAACGCCCTTGTCCCCAAGGCAAAGCTCATCCGGCAGATCCTGCGGGTGGGCATCCCCGCCGGCATTGAGAACGGCATGTTCCAGATCGGCAAGCTTTCCGTTTCCAGCCTGACCTCCACCTTGGGCACCGCCGCCATTGCGGCAAATGCCGTGGCAAATACCACCACCACCTTTTTGAACATCCCGGCCAACGCCGTGGGCATGGCCGCACTGACGGTGGTGGGCCAGTGCCTTGGCGCAGGCGAAAAGGATCAGGCCGTGTATTACTCCCGCCGCCTGATGCTGTTTGCCTACTGCGGCGCGTGGTTCATGAACATCTCCGCTTTCCTGTTTGCCAACAGGTTTGCGCTGAGCCTGTTCAACCTTTCGCCGGAAGCCTACGCCATGGCGCTGGAAGTGATGGTGTGGTTCAACATCATCTCGCTGTTCATCTGGCCTTCCAGCTTTACCCTGCCCAACATCCTGCGCGCTGCCGGTGACGCCCGCTTCACCATGACCGTGAGCATCGTGTCCATGTGGGCCTTCCGCGTGGGTTTCTGCTACCTGTGCGTGCTGGCCTTCCACGGCGGGCTGCTGTCCATCTGGATGGGCATGTACCTGGACTGGGCGTTCCGCTCCCTGTGCTTCTTTATCCGCTTTATCCGCGGCAAGTGGCTGGAACAGAATGTGATCTGAAGGAATTTATCGTTTTATCTGCGAAGCGGAAGATCCTGCGGGATCTTCCGCTTCGCTTTTTATATTCTGCAGGTTTTTTCCGCTCTGGTTCGTATTGCTGTATAAAAGCGCTTTAACCTTTGTTTAACCCTGCTGTATCTCTCTGTGGCACAATAGAGGCACAACGGCATGAGATGGGGCAGCGGCCCGGCCTGTTTTTACGCAAAACTCACAAATAAATCGCAGTTTTTTCAGTAATGTTGTCTGGTTTCGTTCTTGTTTTTGTCACATTCGCGGCGTATAATTTCTCAATGCTAAGAGTTTGCCCAAACGCAAAAAGGAGGCTTTTTCAATGAAACGCAGTTGGTTTTCGCGCCATCCTGTCTGCTTCATGGCGCTGTATTTATTGTTTTATCTCACCGCATTCAATTTTCTGGAAACTCAGATCTCCATGCCCCGTGTGGTGCTGGTGCACTGCCGGCTGGACTACCTGATCCCCTTCTGCAAATATGCCGTCATCCCCTACTTTGCATGGTTCGTGTGGATCCCGTTCACCCTGTTCTACCTGCTGTGGCGTGCCCCGCGGGAGGACTTCTGGCGGCTGTGCCTGCCGCTGTTTGCAGGCATGACCATTGCGCTGGCCTGCTATGTGATCGTGCCCACCGGCCTTGCCCTGCGGCCCTACTATGTGCCGGGCAATGATATTTTTGCCCGTGCCGTGCGGATGCTGTACCGCACCGACACCCCCACCAATGTGTGCCCGTCCATCCATGTGTTCAACTCGGTCACGCTGCTGCTGGCCTACTACCGCTGCCGCATCTTTGAGCAGCCGCGCCGCCGCTGGATGCGCCCGGCCGCTGCCGTACTGTGCATCTCCATCGTGTGCTCCACCGTACTGCTCAAGCAGCACAGCTGCATCGATGTGGCGCTGGGCGCCTTGCTGGCGCTGGCACTGGATGCTGCGTTCAACCGCATGGCAGAGCGCAGCGACCTGCCGCAGGTGTGGCGCGCATAAACAGACTTTTTTCAGACGCTCCGTATCCGCACCATCTGGGTGCCGGGCACGGGGCGTTTTTGCATCTGCCCCAAAGCAACACCCCAGGCGATTTTTGCAGCACAGTTTTAAAAGTTGTTTAACTCTGCAGGCCGCATTTATGATACAATAAAGCCGGAGGGGAATTTTTATGACCATTCAGGAACGGCTCAAGCGCTCCAATCTTATCATGCTGGTGGTTTCCATTGTCATCGCAGGCGTGCTGCTGGCGGCAGGGCTTGGGTTCCTTGTGCTGCTGTTGGAGCATATTTATCTGCCGCAGCTGGGCCTGACCCTGCGCGACGTGCATAATATGGGCGAAGAACTGGAGCCGGTGTTCAAGGGGCTCAAGCTGTTTATTGTGCTGTATGCGGCGGTGGTTTTAGCCGCATTGCTGGCAGCAGTGGTGTTCACCAACCTGTACCTGACCCGGGCCCTGTTTGCCCACATCCAGCAGCCGCTGAACGCCATGGTGCAGGGGGTGCAGCGCATTCAGGACGGCGACCTGGACACCCCCATCGCCTACACCGAGCCGGACGAGTTCCGCCCCGCCTGCGATGCCGCTTTGCACCAGCCCTTTGACCTGTTGATCTTAGACGTGATGCTGCCCGGCGTGGACGGCTTTACCATCTGCAGACAGGTGCGTGCGGTGAAGGATATCCCCATCCTCATCGTCACCGCCCGGGGCGAGGACGTGGACAAGATCCGCGGCCTTGGCTTTGGCGCGGACGACTACATTGAAAAGCCCTTTTCGCCCAGCGTGCTGGTGGCCCGCGTCAAGGCCAATCTGGCCCAGTATGCCCGCCTGAAACCCTCCGCAGCCAGCACGCCGCCGCGCATCACCGTCGGCCCGCTGACGGCCGACCCCGCCACCCGCACGGTCACCAAAAACGGGGTGGAGATCTCCCTCAAGAACAAGGAGTACGAGCTGCTGCTCTTTCTCATGCGGCACCCGGAGCAGGTGTTCAGCCGCGAGGACCTGTACGAGATCATCTGGGGGCTGGAATCCATGGGCGACAACATCACGGTGGCGGTGCACATCAACCGCCTGCGGGAAAAGATCGAGGATGTGCCGTCCGAGCCCAAACTCCTGCAGACGGTATGGGGCGTGGGCTACCGCCTGCACGCAGTTTAACTGCTGTTTAACTTTGCAGTGCCTTCCGTTCAAAAAGTTCCGGTACACTCTGGGCAGTGGACCGGAACTTTTCGTTTGGGAGGGATTCTCTGATGCTTCTTACTGCATTTCACGGTTTCTGCATGGCACTGGCGGACAGTGTGCCCGGTGTATCCGGCGGCACCATCGCCTTTATCCTCGGCTTTTACGATCGTTTCATCAACGCGCTGCACGCCCTGTTCCGGGGCAGCAGCACCCAGCGCAAAAAAGCCTGCTTCTACCTTGCCAAACTGGGCGTGGGCTGGTGCATCGGCATGGGCAGCTGCGTGGTGCTGCTTTCCCGCCTGTTTGAGCAGAACATCTATTTTATGAGTTCCCTGTTCCTGGGGCTTACGGTGTGCTCTATCCCCTTTGTGGCCGCAGCGGAACAGGCCGCGCTGAAACAGGTGCGCAACGGCTGGTTTTTGCTGCTGGGTGCGGCCCTTCTGCTGGCGCTTGAAGGCATGAAAAAGCTCATGGAGACCGGCGGGCCCCGCCGCCGGGCAGCCGAACAATAAGCAAAAAAGCGGCAGCGCACCGGAGAACGGTACGCTGCCGCTTTTGGTTTTGATTCAGGATTCAGAACAGGCCCTCCGGCAGGCAGACGTCCTGCTTTGGCACCTTTGCCCAGGAAAAGCTTTTGACAAGGCTTTCCGGCGTGCAGGGGGCGGGCTCCGGCTGCAGGCCGTAGGCATAGGCCAGCTTGCCCACGATCTCCTGCGCCGTATATTTCGCCCGCAGGTTTTCCAGGCTCTGGTCGCCGTCCCGCTTGGAGAGCCGCCGCCCATCCGGGGCCAGCAGCAGCGGGCAGTGGGCAAACTCCGGCGCCTGCAGGCCCAGCAGGCGGTACAGGTACAGCTGCCGTGCCGTGGAGGAAAGCAGGTCTGACCCGCGCACCACCTCGGTAACGCCCATGCGGGCATCGTCCACCACCACGGCCAGCTGGTAGGCAAACACGCCGTCCGCCCGGCGCAGGTAGAAGTCGCCGCAGTCGTGCAGAAGGTTCTCGGTGTGCGGGCCCATGCAGCCATCCACGAACGTGATGTCCTCATCCGGCACCATCAGACGGTAGGCGGGGGCTTTCTTTTTTCGTTTTTCTTCAATTTGGGCGGCAGTCAGGCCCCGGCAGGTGCCCGGGTAGATCACATTGCCGTCCGAAGTATGGGGCGCACTGGCCGCGTGCAGCTGGGCGCGGGAGCAGAAGCACGGGTACACAAGGCCCATACTTTCCAGCTTTTGGTAGCTGGCCGTGTAGATGTCCGCACATTCACTCTGGTAGTAGGGGCCGTTCGGCCCGCCGGTGCTGCCGCCCTCGTCCCACACAAGGCCCAGCCAGGCAAGGTCCTGTTCCAGCAGGTCCGCATAGATACGCGGGCAGCGCTCGGCGTCCAGATCCTCAATGCGCAGCACGATGCGCCCGCCCCGGCTTTTGGCGCTGAGCCATGCCAGCAGACTGCAGGCAAGGTTGCCCAGGTGCAGCCGCCCGCTGGGGCTGGGGGCAAAACGGCCGGTCACCGTTTTTTGAGAAGAATGTGCCTTGTCTTGCATGGAGATCCTTTCAACCGCTGAACGATTTAAAATTGCCGCCGCAGTCGCTTTGGCAATATCAGCGGAAATATTATTTTATAATTTGTAAATCCGAAACGACTGCGGTCGTTTCGGATTTACTTTTTCACGAGAAGGGGTCGTAACGGAAAACAGTATATTGCCTGCGCTGGCTCCCTGCAGGAGCATTCGCGCGGCAGTTAACTTTCCCGCACGACTATGCCCTGCGCGGGAAGCTGCTCGTCCCCTATTATAGTTGCCCACCCGCCAAAGGTCAACAAACTATCCGGCCAAGCCGCTC
The DNA here is from genome assembly GCA_050873025.1 of Faecalibacterium sp. GTDB lineage: Bacteria > Bacillota > Clostridia > Oscillospirales > Ruminococcaceae > Faecalibacterium. The sequence continues at coordinate 18,707 of JBNMHZ010000013.1, forward strand.
CTCCACTGCCTGCCGTACCTGCGGCGCACGGATGCCGTAGACGATCTGCACATCGCAGCCGTTCTGCACCACGCCGCTGCAGGGCAGCGCCTGCAAAGCCTGCAGGTGGACAAAAGCCGGGTCCTTCACCGTGACCCGCAGGCGGGTGAAGCAGTTGTCCACCGTGCAGATGTTCTGCCGTCCGCCAAGGGCCGCAATGAGCTTTTCCAGCTCCGGCTCGTCCAACGGGACAGCTGCTTCCGGCCGGGCAGGCTCTTCCGGGCGGCGGCCCGGCGTGGGCAGGTCCAGCAACCGGATGAGTGCCGTGAACACCGCAAAATACACCGCGATCTCGGCAAGAGCCAGCAGATACAGCACCGGCCAGCGGGTAGCTGCCGCACCGGCGGAAAGGTTCATCACAAACGAGCCCAGCAGGTTGGAGGTGAACGCCGTTACACCGCACAGATGCAGCAGCACGATAAACGCGCCGGAAATGGCCGCGTGGGCCAGCCAGAGCACCGGGGCCGAGAAGCAGAACAGAAAATCCAGCGGCTCGGTGATGGACGCCAGCGACGCCGTAAACGCCAGCGGCAGCAGCTGGGCGGCGGTCTTTTTGCGGTTCTCTTTGCGGGCGCAGAAGATGAACGCCGCCGCAATGCCAAAGTAGCCAAAGGTCTTGGTAAAACCGGTGTACATCCACACGATGCCGTCCGAGAACGGCAGACCGAGGTTATACTCAGTCATCATGACCACATAGGCACCGGTGTAGGTAACGCTGCCCACCGTGAGCTGCCCGCCCAGCCGGGAGAACTGGAACGGCATATACACCAGATGATGCAGACCTGTGGGGATGAGCAGCCGTTCCAGAAAGCCGTACAAAAACAGCCCCGCATTGCCGGAAGCCGCAATGAAGCCGGTGAGGGCAGCAATGGCCTTTTGCACCGGCGGCCAGACAAAGCAGGCCCCAAAGCCCAGCACTGCCGCCAGCGACGCCATGCAGGCAAAGGACCACCGCGCACCGGAGAACACTCCGCCCAGGATGCCCTTGTGGGCTGTTTGACAGGTGCGGTCATATACGTAAGCTGTCAGCAGGCCCAGCACCACACCGCCAAACACGCCGGTATCCACGGTCTGGACGCCCAGCACCACAGTCTGGCCCGCACTGTACAGGCCGGTGAGGCCGTCCGGCTGAGCCAGAAGCCCAAGTTCCGTCAGGGTGACATTGCCTGCGGTGAGGTAGATAAAATAGCTCATCAGGGCAATGAGTGCCGCCTGATGCTTCTGCCGCTGTGCCAGTGCGGATGCAACGCCGACGCAGAACAGCACGCTGAGGTTCGAGATGACCGCCGTCAGACATCGATAGATGATTTTTCCCACCAGCTGCACCGGCCCCCACCGCAGGAAAGGCAGCACCCCGGCCAGCGGCGCACTGGTGAGCAGTGCGCCCACCACCAGCAGCAGGCCCGCCGCCGAAAGATAGCTCAGCGGGGCCAGCATGGCGCGGGAGAACTGCTCCAATGCGGCTGTGATCTTATGCTTCATGGGGCTTCCTCCCTTCCGGCTGCGATGCTGCAGACCATATACTTGTAGTCAAACGATTTTTGCAAAAAATGTCAAGAATGCAAAGCTCCTAAAAATGCTGCCTTTCTTTGTGCAGGGTGCATATCCCCTGCTTGAAATTCGTCCCATGCCGCCTAATTGACAACCGCCGCGGCAAAACGTATACTTAGGGTGTATCGTTTTGAGATGCTCCGGCGGTTTTTCCGCCGCTCAGGGAGGACACCACTATGAAATTGAGATATACCCGCATCCTTTCGCTGCTGCTGTGTGCAGCGCTGGCCTGCAGCCTTCTGGCCGGCTGCGGCGGCAGCAGTTCCGGCAGCACCGAAGCCCCCAGCTCTGCCAGCAGTGCGGCCAGTGCCGCTTCCGGCGAGACGCTGCCCGACTCCACCACCCGGGCCGACACTTCCGGCCTGAACCCCGGCGATTTTGACGAGAACTCCATCTTCTCCATCACCGGCACGTCCGCCGCCTTTGAGCCCTGCCTTGGCTGGGGGCCCGGCGTTTCCGGCTGCTCGCTCAAATCGGTGATCGCGGCGGCTTCGCTGCTGCAGTGGGCCGAGAGCGCCCGCCTTGCTTCCCGCACACCGGAAGCTGTGCAGGACGCCTTCCTCAACTGGTACGACACGCTGGACGCCGACGAGCAGGAGAGCTTTGCCGAGGCCTGGACCATGATCGAACCGGACGCCCTGAGCCTGCTCAGCGACAAGGAGAGCATGACGGGCCGCATTGAGGATGCCGGCCTTGACCCGGACACCCTGCCCGGCTGCACCCTGAAAAACTGGCAGGCCCTGCAGACTGTGCTGGACGACTGCGTACCCGCTGTAGATTTGTAAGTACAACATGAAAAGAAGCTGACCGGTTCCGGTCAGCTTCTTTTTGTTTTACACCTTTTTCAGCACGTACTGGCGGGTGCCCATACCGATCTTCTCGGCCTGTTCCAGAGTAGCCTTCCACTCAATGTTGGGGTTGGAATCCTTGAAGTTGTCGTGGTGGCAGTTCCAGCCGGGCTTTGCAAGGTTCTGGCTCAGCTGGCTGTTCGGCAGCGGGGCAGCGTTCAGGCAGGCGTCGGCGCAGGCCTGATCCAGTGCCACCGGGTCAAAGGATGCAAAGATGCCGATATCCGGCAGGATGGGGGCATCGTTCTCGCCATGGCAGTCGCAGTTGGGGCTCACGTCCTGCACAAGGCTGATGTGGAAGCTGGGGCGGCCATGGCAGACGGCAGCGGCATACTCGGCCATCTTGCGGTCCAGCTCCTCATTGGCGCTGTCCAGCTGCGAATAGATGGCGTCGAAGTTGCAGGCACCGATGCAGCGGCCGCAGCCCTTGCACTTGTTCTGGTCGATGACGGCCTTGTTGTTTGCATCGTAGGAGATGGCGTCGGAGCCGCACTCTTTGGCGCAGCGGTGGCAGCCGCGGCACAGGCTCTGCTGCACGCCCGGGTGGCCGGAAGCGTGCTGCTCCATCTTGCCCGCGCGGGAACCGCAGCCCATACCGATGTTCTTGATGGCACCGCCGAAGCCGGTGGCCTCATGGCCCTTGAAGTGGGTCAGGCTGATGAACACATCCGCATCCATAATGGCGCGGCCGATCTTGGCGGTCTTGCAGTATTCGCCGTTGGGCACCGGCACCTCGGCTTCGTCGGTGCCGCGCAGGCCGTCGGCAATGATGACCTGACAGCCGGTGGTCATGGGCCAGAAACCGTTCAGCTGGGCACAGGTGAGGTGCTCCAGCGCATTTTTGCGGCTGCCCGGGTACAGGGTGTTGCAGTCGGTCAGGAACGGCATGCCGCCCTGCTCCTTGCACAGGTCGGCCACCACCTTGGCGTAGTTGGGGCGCAGGAATGCCAGGTTGCCCAGCTCGCCGAAGTGCATCTTGATGGCAACGAACTTGCCGTCCATATCGATATCCTTGATGCCGGCGGCGATGCATACCCGGCGCAGCTTGTCCAGCAGGCTGGTGCCCACCGGACAGCGGAAATCTGTATAATAGACCTTGGATGCTTCCATTGTTTTTTCCTCCATGTTATTGCGCGGCACGCTGCCGCATACTCTCTTGTTTTTCAGTATAGCATAAATTTTTGCAAAGAAAAAGAGTGGTTGATATGGTCTGCGGGCACGTCCTCTGCGTCCTCGCTTCCGGGCGCCAGTCCATCCAGCGCGGTAAGCCCTCGCACTCCGTGGAACCGGCATCTTTTAAACTGGCAAAGTCTGATTCCCTTTGGCAGACAATGGCACCGCGTCAGCGCTGCCGCAGAGGACGCACCCGCCTTGGCCGCTGTTTGCCTTTACGACCCTTTCCGTAAAAAACAACTCCGAAACGACCTCAGTCGTTTCGGAGTTGCAAATTATAAAATAATATTTCCGCTAATATATTCGGGTTGCGGCTCCCTGCGTCTGCTTCGTGCCTTGGGCGGCACTTGCATCCTGCAGGCCGCTGCCCCAACAGCTCCTCCCTGTTTCTGCCGCAGGCAGCGGTCGTCGCCGTTGCAGAGCATCAGCGGAGGCCATTCCAAATCAGAAGATGGCTGTGAATGCCGCCACGGCCAGCACAAGGATGCCCAGCGCAATGCGGTATACGCCAAAGAACTTGAAGTCGTGGCGCTTGACGTAATCCATCAGGAAACGGATGGCGGCAAGGCTGACACCAAAGGCCACCACACAGCCCACCACCAGCACGGCGATCTCGGTGCCGGACATTACAGAGCCGCCCACCACGAACTTGACCACCTTGAGCAGGGATGCACCCGCCATGACCGGGATGGCCAGATAGAAGGTGAACTCGGCCACACAGGCGCGTGAAAGGCCCAGCAGCAATCCGCCCACGATGGTGGCACCGGAGCGGGAGGTGCCCGGGATGATGGCAAGGCACTGCCACAGGCCGATGATGAGGGCATCGCGGTAGGTGATCTGCTCCAGGCGGCTCACATGGGGCGCGGTGCGGCGGTTCTCAATGATGAGGAACAGCACGCCGTACAGAATCAGCATGGCGGCAACGGTGATGTAGTTGTAGAAGTGAGCCTCCATCCAGTCGTCCAGCGGGCTGATGATAAGCACCGGCAGGGTGGCGGCAACCACCTTGAACCACAGGTTCCACACGCTGGGCTTGGAGATGACCCGGCCCTGCCGCAGGCCAAAGGGCCAGAGCTTTTTCCAGAACAGCACCACCACGGCCATGATGGCACCCAGCTGGATGACCACCCGGAACATGGACATGAACTCTTCGGACGCGTTGAACTTGATGATCTGCTCCAGCAGGATCATATGACCGGTGGACGAAATGGGCAGCCACTCGGTAATGCCTTCCACAATGCCCATCAGGATGGCTTTGATGATCTCGAAAAACGTAAGGACCCCTCCTCGTGCAAACGCACAACAGCTTATTTTGTTCCAGTATATCATACTATGCGGCCCTGCGCACGCGGAATGCAAAAATTTTACCCGGAAGCACCCGGCAGCACTGCGGGCTGTAACTGGGCCGCAAAATGTGATATACTGATGCAAAGACCTTTTTCTTTTATTTTAGCCGCAAATTAAAACAAAGTTTAAACACCGTCCGTATTTTTGTTAAACCATTTTACAACGAGGTGAACCCATATGAACATTCTGGTGATCGGCTGTGACCAGGTGGGCGCTTCCCTGATCCGTGATCTGGAGCACATCGGCCACGATATCTCCCTGATCGAAAAAGACCCCGAGCAGCTCAAGCGTCTGGACGCCTTTGACGACTACCGTTTTGGCGGCACGGCGCTGGTGGGCGACCCCACCGACCCGGACATCCTGCGGCAGGGCGGCATTGACAACTGCGACGCCGTGGCCGCTGTGAGCGAGGACGACTCGGTGAACCTGATGGCAGCGCAGATCGCAAAGAGCATTTTCCGGCGGGAAAAAGTCATCTGCCGCGTGTCCGACCCGCACCTGCAGGTGCTGTACCACAAAGCCTACGAGATCGACACCATCTGCCCCACGGTGCTCACCGAGCAATCGGTGTTCCGCGCACTGGCAAAGTAAAAGCGAGGAGAGCGTATGAAAGTTTGTATTGCAGGCGGCGGCAAGGTGGGCATGTATCTGGCCCAGAGCCTGCTTGCCCACCGCCACAAAGTGACCATCATTGAGCCGCAGGAGATGCTGTGTCGTTCGCTGGCGGATTCGCTGGATATCCCGGTGATCTGCGGCGACGCCATCAGCTTTGACACCATGCGCACCGCCGACGTTGCCAGCTGCGACGCCTTTGTGGCCGTGACCGGCGCGGACGAGGATAACCTTGTGGCCTGCCAGATCGCAAAGCGGGAGTTCGGCGTGGACCGTACCGTGGCCCGGGCCTCCAACCCCAAGAACCGCGAACTGCTGCACACCCTGGGCGTGGACACCGTGGTGTGCGGCACCGACAACCTGAGCCACATTCTGGAACGCGAGATTGAGACCGACACCATCCGCCAGCTGCTCTCGCTGGGCGGCGGCACCGCCAGCCTGAACGAGATCCTGCTGCCGGAGAACTTCCAGTTTGCCGGGCAGGCCGTCAAGGACATTCCCATGCCCGGCGATGCCATTCTGGTGTGCATCACCCGCGATGCAGAGTTCATCATCCCCCACGGCAACACCACCCTGCTGCCCTGGGACCGCATCCTCTGCCTGACCCAGGATGACACGCTGCACCTGCTGATGGATGCATGGGGCCTTTCCGACAAATGACCGAGCGTGACCTGCTGCGCACCGCACTCATCATCCCGCCCAAAGGCCGGGCCGTGCTGTGCTTCTGGGCCGCAGTGCCCGGGGTGTTCTGTGCACCTTTCGTGTTCTGGCAGAGCCTTTTTGCCGGGTGTATCTTCTGTGCCCTGTGGGCGGGCCTTGTGTTTGCCGTGTGGGCGCGGGCGTGCAGCTTTACTGCCCTGCTCACGGCGCAGAACACCGCCGTGCGGGCCGGCATTGCCGTACCCATCACCCGGCAGCTGCCCCGCCGGGCCGTGACCGGCGTGTGGGCCCTGCGCACACCGCTGCTCTGGCTGGCCGGGTGCAGCGTTCTGGTGGTGCGCGGGCCGGGGGTACAGCTGTTCCTGCCGGGTGTAGATGCACAGCAGGCGCAGGCCCTTGCCTCCGTACTGCTGGAGGAAACACCATGACCGAACGCGGCTTCCATCCGTTTGCGGTGCTGCACTTTCTGCGCAAGACCATTCTACTGTATCTGCTGCCGCTTTTGCAGGTGCTGTTTGCCCGCAACTGGGCGGCGGTGCGCACAGCCCTTGTACAGGGTGCAGTGCTTCTGGCAGTGCTTGCGGCTGTGAGCGCCGCTGTGCTGCACGCGGGCCGCTGGCAGGTGGACGAACGCGGCACACTGCGCATCCGCTGGCGGCTGGGCGTGCGGCTGGACCGCTGCTTAAAGGCCGGGCAGCTGGCGGCGCTTACCATCGAGCGTCCGCTTTTGTACCGTCTGGCCGGTGCCAGCCGTGTGGTGCTGTACCCTGCCGGGCAAAAGCGCACCCTGACTTTGCTTTTGAGTGCGCAGGACGCGCAGTTCCTTGCCGACCGCATGATGCCGCTGGAAGATGCTGTGGCCCACACGCCCCGCGGCGGCGAAAAGCTGGCCTTTGCGGTGCTGGGGGCCAACAGCCTTTCCACCCTTGCTTTGCTGGCGCTGGCCCTGCGGCAGACAAAGCCTTATGCACCGGACGCCCAGACCGCCGCCTTTGCCCACCTGAACCAGCTGGCCGCGTGGGCAGCGCGCTGGCTGCCCGTGGGCACGGCATGGCTGCTGGTGCTGGGCGGGGTGGTGTTCTGTGCCAGCCTTGCCCGCAGTGCGGCCCATGCAGCCCACTACACTGTGTGGCGCACCGCAGGCCACCTTGGCAGCAAAGGCGGCTTTGTGCACCGATACGAGATGCGCCTTGCGCTGGCACACCTGAGCTATGCCGAGCTGCGCCGCTCGCCCGCCACCTGGGCGCTGGGCTACTGCCCGGTGTTCGTCACGGCCGGCAGCTGCCAGCCGGAGATCCCGCTGCTGGTCTGGCGGGAGGACGGGCCTTTTCTGCAGGAACTGCTGCCCGGCTTTGCCCTGCCGCCCAAAACGCCGGTGGACACCGCAGGCCGCAGCATTCCGGCGTTTTTTCTGCCTGCAGGCATCCCCTGCGGACTGTGTCTGCTGCTGACGGCCGTCTCGCGCTATACCCTGCCGGCCCTCACGGTGCCGCTGCTGGTGGTCACCGCCGTGTTTGCGGCCCTGCTGGCGGGTGCGTATGTGGGCTGGCGCAGAGAGGGCATCTGGCTGCAGGAGGGCCGCATGACCCTGCGCTGGCAGCACGGCTTCCACCTGCACGATATCTGCGTGCTGTGCCCGGTGCCTGCCCTGACGGCACTGCAGTCGCCTTGGGCGGCGGCGGTGCACCGCACCAACCTTACCCTCACCTTCCCGGGCGGTGTGAAGTGCCGGGTGCGCAGCGTGAAATGCCGCGAAATTTCTTTTCTGGAATTGTAAGGAGTCTTTTTCTGTGATAAAAACCGTATTATTCGATCTGGACGGCACCCTGCTGAACACCATCGACGACCTTGCCGATGCAGGCAACTGGGTGTGTGCACAGCACGGCTGGCCCACCTTTACGGTGGAGCAGTTCAAGCACATGGTGGGCAACGGCATCCCGAAGCTGGTGGAACGCTTTTCCCCGGAAAATGCCCGCACGCCGCAGCAGCTTGCCGTCACGCTTGCCGAGTTCACCGCCCGGTACGATGCCCACAAGGAGGACAAGACCGCCCCTTACCCCGGCATCCCGGAGCTGCTGGCAAAGCTGCAGGCGCACGGCATCCAGTGTGCAGTGTTCTCCAACAAGGCAGACCCTTTGTGCGGCAAGATCATTGCCCACTATTTTGGTATGGGCTGCTTTGCCGCTGTGCGCGGCAGCAGGCCCGGTGTGCCCACAAAGCCGGACCCTGCAGGGCTGTATGCGCTGATGGACGAGCTCGGTGCAGACCGTACTGCCACCCTGTTTGTGGGCGACAGCGATGTGGACATTCTCACCGGGCACAACGCCCATCTGCCCGCCATGGGGGCCCTGTGGGGCTTCCGGGGCAAAGCCGAGCTCACCGCCGCCGGGGCGGATGCGCTGGCCGCGGTGCCGGAGGATATTTTTGCCTACATCCAGACGCACTGACCACTTTTTGCAAAAAACGAACCGGCCTGAAACGTGTAGCGCACACGCCTCAGGCCGGTTTTGTTTTTGTTTATTCGTTTGCAGCCTTTTGCAGCTCTGCAGCAGCTTCGGCAGCGGCTTCCGCTTCCTCCTGCTTCTGGTACTCGGGGAAGGCCGACCACAGCGGTTCTTCCGTGCTGCCGTGGAACTTGCGGCTGATATAATTCTGCGTGATCTTTGCCACGGTGCCGGACAGTGCCAGCACACCGACAAGGTTTGGGATCATCATCAGGCCGTTGAAGGTATCGGAAAGATCCCATGCAAGGCCCAGCTTCATGGTGGCACCTACCATCACCATTGCCACAAACACTACTTTGTAGCCCACGCTGGCTCTGGTGCCAAACAGATACTCGAACGCTTTGGTGCCGTAGTGGCTCCAGCCCAGCGTGGTGGAGTAGGCAAACAGCAGGATGGAAATGGCAATGAACTTGGGGCCAAAGCTGCCAAACACCGTGGCAAAGGCCTGACCCACCAGCGCACTGCCGGCCACCTCGGTGGTCATAAGGCCGGTCTCCAGATCCACGAACCCGGAGGTCAGCACCACTAAAGCCGTCAGCGTGCACACCACGATGGTATCGGCAAACACCTCAAAGATGCCCCACATGCCCTGCTGCACCGGCTCCTTGACGTTGGAGGACGAATGCACCATGACCGAAGAACCAAGGCCGGCTTCATTGGAGAATGCGCCGCGCTTGAAGCCCCATGTAATGGCGCGGGAGACGCCGTAGCCCAGAATGCCGCCGCCTGCCGCATGCATGGCAAATGCACCCTTGAAGATGGCCGCAAATGCAGCCGGAATGGCGGCAAAATGCACGGCCACAACGGTCAGTGCACCCACGATGTACATCAGCGCCATCGCCGGAACGATCTTTTCGGTCACGGCGGCCACCCGCTTCAGGCCGCCCAGAATGACCAGCGCAGACAGAATGACCAGCAGGATGCCGGTGACGAGATTCGGGATATTGAACGCCGAGTTCATATTGCCCGCAATGGAGTTGATCTGGCTCATATTGCCAATGCCAAAACTGGCCAGAACACAGAAGCATGCAAACAGCACGGCCAGCACCCGGCCAAGGCCTTTACAGCCTTTCTTTGCGCCAAGGCCCTCTTCCAGATAGTACATTGCGCCGCCGGACCACTCGCCTTTTTCGTTCTTACGGCGGTAGAAGATGCCCAGCACATTTTCGGAATAGTTCGTCATCATGCCCAGCACTGCCATGACCCACATCCAGAAAATGGCGCCTGGGCCGCCGCTGATGATGGCAGTGGCCACGCCCACGATATTGCCGGTGCCAATGGTAGCCGCCAGCGCCGTGCACAGGCTCTGGAACTGACTGATGGCCTTATCTTCCTTGCTGGTGTGGGCCGTGACATCCTTGTTGGTGAAGATGGCACCGATGGTGTGTTTGAGCCAGTAGCCCATTTTGCGGAACTGGAAAAAGCCCGTGCGGGCGCTCATCCAGAAGCCGGTGCAGAACAGCAGTGCCAGGCCAAACGGCCCCCACACCACACCGTTGACGGCGTTGTTCACCTGCGTGACGATCTCGACCATTCTCTCTTTCCCCCTATACACAAAAACAAAAGCGGACAGAACCCGCCAAAGGCTCTGCCCGCAAAATTCGGAGCGCTCTCATTTTTCCGCCGCCGGGCGCACCGCGTTTCCAGCGGCACTCCATTGTGCGCAAAAGACGATGCTCTGTCCTTTTGCCTGAGAGATACAGCCGCCTTTCCCTGCGGCCTTACACCTTCGGCACCCGCCGCTTTGCAAAGCGCGGGTTTCTCCAGAGTGCACGGGCGTTTCCTGCCGTGCACGTCTTTTCAGTTCTTCCGGCGCACATCTGTGCGCGATAGAAAGACTATACCATATTTTGTCCTTCTGCGCAAGACATCTGGTATAGGATATGCCGGTTTTTCATCCATCATGCCAACGGATGAATTTTGTTTTTGTATGACTTTTGAGGGGAACAAACGATTTTGAATGGCCTCCGCTTTGCTCTGGCCATAAACAGCGGAACTATTATTTTTATAATTCGTGTTTGTCGCGGCCTGCGGGCCGCGACAAACACATTTTCACAGATAGGGTCGTAAATGAAAAGCCACCTATCCGGCAGGACGGCAGGAAGTTTCTCCAGCGAATGATCCGAGGGTGGGCTCCTGTTGCCCGAAGGGCAATAGGGCGGGAGCTGGAAGCCCTGCAACAACAGCGACTGCCGCCAGTGGCGGAAGCAGGGAGCTGCTGTTGGGGCCGCGGCCAGCAAGATGCGAGCGACAGCGAAGCAGATGCTGGGTGCCGCAACCCGTAATCGTGTCCGAGGAGAAAGCTACCGGCACGCTGGCTATATGCCGCTTTATTTCTCCTCTGCGCCGCCAAAGCCAAGGCGTTTGCCGTCCGGGCTGGCATCACCGTTTTCTTTGGCTGTTTCGTAGGAGTCTGTGCCGTAATAGGCGCTGGCCGGGCCGATCTCCAGCCAGAAGTCCTCCCGCTCTTCGTCCGTTGCCGGTGCAGTTTCTTTTTCCTTTTTCATCTGCAAACACCCGCCTTTCTGCATAAAGTCTTGCCTGCGGGCCAAAGCTTTATGCAAAAACAGAAAGGCGGTGCGTGCAATGCGCAGTGGAGGCTGGAAGCCCTTTTGGACGGCGCTGTTTGCGTCCCTTCTCGTGCTGGTGCCGCTGGTGGGCGGCACAGTTCTGCTCAGCCGCCAGCAGCTGCGCACCCAGCTGCGGCAGGCGGCCCGCAGCGAAAGCGGTGTGCCCATCCAGCTGCCCAGAACCACCGACCAGCTCACAGTGCTGCTGTGTGTCTCCGGCGAGGAGCCCGGCTTTGTGCTGACCTACCTGAACGCCAGCCAGAACTGCGTGCACCTACTCAGTGTGCCCGCCGCACTCACGGTGCCCTTTGCCGAGGAGGAAGCCTCCCTTGCCCGGTGCTATTCCGCCGCAGGCCCTGCCCGCTGCCGCGAAGCACTGGCACAGGTGCTTGCCCTGCCGGAGGGCACCCGGTACCTGGCCCTTGCGCCTGCGGTGCTGGAACGCATCGCCAGCCGGTACGGGCCGGTGCGGGTAGGTTTTACCGGCGCACTGACCGAGGACGAGCTTGCCCGCTATGGCCGCAGCCGGGCCGTGCAGGGCATTTCTGCCGGGGACGCCCACGAATTTCTGTGCCAGTTGCAGGCGGATGAAACGCTTTCGCCCCAGCGCACCGCTGCGGCCCGGGCCGCTGTGTGGGACGCGTTTTTCCGGCAGAATTTAGAATTGCTGCCCGCCGCCCTGCCGGATGCCCTGCGGGCCAACAGTTCTACCCTGCTCACCGACCTGACTGCACTGGACTACGACGCCCTGGGGCGCACGCTGGAGTTCCTTGCCAACAACGCCGCCGATGTGGAAGCGCAGGCCCTGCCCGGTGCGTGGGACGCTGCCAGCGGCACTTACACCGTCACAGACGCTTCCCGCGCGGCGCTGCAGACCTTTTTCAACGTTTCGCCCACTGAGGCGCAGGCTTCGTCTTTCAGCGAGCCATAACCCAACACCAGTGTGCCCGCCGCCGAGGGGGCTTCGCCGGTGAGGTCGTAATCGCTCAAAAGGCCAAGCTGTACGCCTTCGGCTGCGGCGGCGCGGCGCAGGGCAGCATCCGGCGGCGGGTCTTTGAGCTTTGCCAGCAGATGCAGGCCGGTGTGCAGGCCCGCAAGGGTCAGCTCCCCGGGCGCAAAGGCGGCATTCAGCGCCGCCGCCAGCGCGTCCCGCCGGGCCTTGTAGGCCACACGCTCCCGGGCCAGATGCCGGGTAAAGTAGCCTTCCGTGATGAACCGGGCCAGCGTCTGCTGCTCAAAACGGCTCACGGTGCCGGAGTAGAGCCGGTATTTCTCCCGCCAGGCAGGCAGAAGGTGCTCCGGCAGCACCATGTAGGCAATGCGGATGCTGGGGGCCAGGCTGCGGGAACAGGTGGAAAGGTACACCACCGGGCCGTCGGCCCCGGCCATGCCCTGCAGGCTGGGCAGAGGCCGGGTGTCGAAGCGGAACTCGGAGTCGTAGTCGTCCTCTATAATGTACCGTGCACCCGGTTTGCGGGCCGCCCAGTGCAAAAGCTCTGCCCTGCGGCCCGCCGGCATGGTGACACCCGTGGGGAACTGGTGGCTGGGCGTGACGTAGCACACTGCCGCGTCCGAGCGGTTCAGCGCTTCCACCGAAAGGCCGTCGCCGTCCACCGGCAGGCAGCAGCAGTGCACACCGTTGTTCTGCAGCACCTGCAAAGCACGGGGGTAGCCCGGCGTTTCCACCGCTGCCGTGCCCGGCAGCAGCGGGGCCAGCAGGCCCAGCAGGTATTCCAGACCCGCCCCCACCACGATCTGATGCGGCCCGCACTGCACGCCCCGGTACTCGGAAAGGTAGTCTGCCAGCGCCTGCCGCAGAGCCGGGTCGCCCTGGGCATCGCCGTGGGTGAGCAGCTGGGGCGAGGAATACAGCAGTTCCTTTTGCAGCCGCGCCCAGGTGCGGAACGGGAACAGCCCCGGGTCTACGCCGCGGGTAGAGAGGTCGTACCGCACCGGGGGCGCGGGCTGTTCCGGCTTTGGCGGCGCAGGCGGCCGGGGCAGGCCCGCAGGCCGCACCGGCAGAGCCAGATATTCCTGTACATAAAAGCCGCTGCGCTCCCGTGATTCCAGATAACCTTCTGCCGCCAGCATCTGGTAGGCGGCATCCACCGTGTTCACCGAGACGGACAGTTCTGCCGCCAGCCGCCGCTTGCCGGGCATCCGGGTGCCTGCCGCAAGGGTGCCGCTGCGCATCTCCCCGGCAAGGCTGTGGTACAGCTGCTCGTACAGTGGCACGGCGGAGGAAGCATCCAGCGCCGTGGTCAGATGGACCATAAAACATCCCTCCTGTTTGGACATTGCGCTAAACTGACCCCATAAAAAAACTTTATTCTGGGTATTTTAATGGTGCCAGTTCCGCGTATAATAGGAGCATACCCGCTGAACACCCAATTGTCAAGTAGTCTTGTATGTTTATCTGCGGATGTGCGGGAAAACGGAAAGCTTTTGGGCTTTCGGTTGGAAAATTGGAGGGAATATAAAATCATGTCTACTACTGCAATGTGGCTGCTGCTGGCAGTCGTTGTCATCGCCATCGTGATCGGCAGTGTGCTGTATAAGCGCACCTTCACCACCAAGGAGCTGGCGCTCACCGGCGTTATGGCCGCGCTGAGCCTTGTGGCTTACCTGTTCTTCCGCGTGCCGTTCTACGGCGGCTCTTCGTTCCATCTGGGCAACACCTTCACCGCCCTGACCGCCCTGCTGCTGGACGGCGTTTCCGGCGGTCTGGCCGGTGCCATCGGTCTGGCTCTGGCCGACATCCTGGCCGGTGACCCGGGCTACGCCATCACCACCTTCGTGCTCAAGTTCATCATCGGCATCACCTGCGGCGCCGTGGCCCACAAGGTGTTCAAGCTGCGCACTCTGGACAAGCACAGCGCCGGTTATCTGGTCAAGGTGATCGTTGCTGCCGGTTCCGGTCTGTTTCTGAACGTGCTCACCGACCCGTTCCTGGGCTACTTCCGCAATGTGTACATCTTCGGCCAGGAATACACCGTGGCACAGGCCCTGACCAAGATCGCCGGCGGCGTCACCTTTGTGAACAGTGTGGCTTCCACCGTGTGCGTCGTCATCCTGTACCTGGCCCTGCGCCCGGCACTGGAGCGTGCCGGCCTGCTGCCCAAGGGCGAGACCAACTAAGCTATCTCTCTATCCTGATACAGCACCGCTGCCCTCACAAGCCGGACTCCTCCTATCCTCCGGCTGTGGGGGCAGCGGTGTTTGTTTTAGGAAACGATTTAGAATGCCCTCCGTTTCACTCTGGGCATCATCAGCGGAATTATTATTTTTAATATTGCAACAAAGCCAGCCCTGCGGGGCTGGCTTTGTTGCTTTTTCACGGGAAGGGGTCGTAGCGGCAAACGGCATTTTGCTGCTGTCAGCCTGCGGCTGCCGCGCAGCAGGTAAAGCACGGCCCTAAACCGAACCCTCTCAGGCGCTCACGCGCCAGACTCCCCCTTCTCTTTGCCATCTTCCTCCGGCCGGGGGAAGTCTTTCCTCGAAGGGCGAGACTTTTACCGCTTACGGCCCACGCAGATAAAGATTCCCCTGCGGGGGAGTTGGCAAAGTCATAAGACTTTGACTGAGAGGGTTCATTCCCTGCGGGAGCATTTGTGCAGACTTTTAGGCTTTTATAGATGCATTGTACGGTTTCGGCCCCATTCGTGAAAAAGTAGGTTTGAAATGCCCGCAGGCATTTCAAACCTACAAATATAAAATGATTCTTCCTCTGTCATTGTCAGAGCAAAGCGGAGACAATTATAAATAAAAAACACATTAAAAGGCGGGCCGCCCAATGGACGGCCCGCCTGCTGTGTTCTTTGGTGTACCCTTGCTTAGCCCAGAGTGACTTCCTGGATCTTGGAGGAAGCGAACTCGAAAGGCCACACGGTCTTCCACTCCTGATCCTGCACCTGTGCGATAGCAACAGATGCGTAGGTGTTGTCGCGGTAGTGCTTTGCGCCGCCGATCTCGTACTCGGGGGTGAACTCGATCTTGGAGTACGGCAGGACGATCTTGCGGCCGCCCTCGAATGCGCCGTCGATGGACAGCTCAGCCAGAGCGTCGCGGATGGCAGCGCCGTCGGTGGAGCCGGCCTTCTCGATGGCGGACTTGAACAGCCACACAACGGTGTAGGACTCAGCAGAGTGGCCGTTCATGTTGACGTTGTAGACCTTCTTGAAGTCCTCGTTGATCTCGACACCGTTGGTCAGGTCGGGGTTGAACTCGACAACAGAAGCCACGCCGTTTGCGGATGCGCCGAGGTTGGGGATGAAGGAAGGATCGGTGAAGCCGTTTGCCTTTGCAACGATCATCTTGGGCTTGTAGTTCTGCTCCTTCAGGGTCTGGACGAACAGGGTTGCGTCGCCGATGTAGGAGTCGCACAGGATGGCGTCGGGGTCAGCCTGCTTCAGGGCCAGAACCTGAGAGGACAGGTCGGTTGCGTTGGAGCTGTAGTCAACTTCGGCCACAACATCCAGACCGTAGTCGGGTGCAAACAGGTTGACGCAGCGGATCAGCTCCTGGCCGATAGCTGCCTTATCGGTGAAGATAGCAACCTTCTTGATCTCGTTGCCGGTCTGCTCCTTGGAGTCCTGCAGATACTTCAGCATATCTTCGACGTAGACGGAGTTCAGCGGGCACAGACGGAAGAAGTAATCGTAGTCCTTGTGGTCCTCGTCGGTCAGACGGTCCAGGGTGGAGATAGCGGTGATCATGGGGATGCCGTACTGCTGGCAGACCTGAGCCACGACCTCGGTGACAACGGACATATGGCAGCCCATGATGACGTTGACGCCTTCCTGGGTGATCAGACGCTCGGCCTCGGACTTGCCGGTGGCTGCGTCGCCTGCATGGTCGCCGCGGACGACTTCCAGCATCTGGCCGTTCACGCCGCCTGCCTTGTTGATCTCATCCACTGCGAAGTCGATGCCGCGCAGGATGTTCTCGCCGATGGCTGCGTTGCCGCCGGACATTGCGTAGATGGTACCGATCTTGATGGTATCACCGGAGGGAGCAGCTGCGCCGGAAGCTGCAGTGCTGCCGGATGCTGCGGGAGCAGTGCTGGTGGAAGCGGAAGAGCCGCCGCCGCAGGCGGTCAGGGCAGCTGCGCCGCCCAGAACAGCGGATGCCTTCAGGAAGCTTCTGCGAGAGATCTTTTTCATAATTGTCCTCCAATTCTGTTTGTAAAAACAGCTTGTTTTATCCGAGATGCCCGCCGTGCCGTGTGAAAGAAGCACGGCGGACACCCAGTTTCCAAAAATCAGATGCCGAGGTACGCCTTCTTGACGTGCTCGTTTGCCGAAAGCTCGGCGGCGGTGCCTTCCAGTGCCACGCGGCCGTTCTCAATGACGTAGCCGCGGTCTGCCGCTGCAAGGGCTTTGGTGATGTCCTGCTCCACCAGCAGCACCGAGATGCCGTCATTCTTCACCATGGTCTTGGCCACTTCCAGAATGTCGTCCACGATGTTGGGGGCAAGGCCCAGACTGGGTTCGTCCAGGATCAGCAGCTTGGGCATACCGATCAGCGCACGGGCCACGGCCACCATCTGCTGCTCGCCGCCGGACAGGGTGCCGGCAGCCTGCTTTGCGCGTTCGCGCAGTTTGGGGAACCAGTTGTAGCACTTTTCCAGATTTTCTGCAAAATGTGCCTTGGTCTCCTTATTGAATGCGCCCAGTTCCAGATTCTCCAGCACAGTCATCTCAGTAAAGAGCTGGCGGCCTTCCGGCACCTGCACGATGCCGCTGTCCAGAATGACGCGGGAGCTCTTGCCGGAGAGGTCCTCCCCGTTGAACTCCACCTTGCCGGAGCTGGCCTTGACCATGCCTGTGATGGTGCGCACCATGGTAGTCTTACCGGCACCGTTGGAGCCAAGGATGGCAACGATCTCGCCGTCCTTGACCTCAAAGCCGATGTCCCACAGGATGTTCACAGAGCCGTAACCGGCGTTCAGACCTTCAACTTTAAGCACTTGCGCCCTCCTTTTTGGTGCCCAGGTACACTTCCATGACGTAGGGATCGTTCATGACCTGCTCGGGCGTGCCCTCAGCGATCTTCTCGCCGTGGTGAAGGACGATGACCTTCTCGCACAGGCTGACGACCGCCTTCATGATGTGCTCGATGAGCAGGATGGTAACACCGGACTCGTTGATCTTGCGGATCAGCTGGATGGCCTCTTCGGTCTCAGCCGGGTTCAAGCCTGCCATGTTCTCGTCCAGGAACAGCACTTCGGGCTTGGTAGCCAGAGCGCGGGCCATTTCCAGACGCTTCTGGTCCGGCGTGCCCATGTCCTTGGAGATCACATGACGCTTTTCGTACAGGCCGGTGAAGTGCAGCACCTCCATGGCGCGCTCCTTGGCCTCTTTTTCGCTCTTTGCACCGGCGTGGCCAAAGTAGGCGGCGGCGGTGACATTGTCCAGAACACTCAGGTTCTTCAAAGGCTTCATGATCTGGAAGGTGCGGGCGATCTTCATGTTGGTGTATTCATACGCCTTTTTGTTGGTGATGTCCTCACCGTTGTAGAAGATCTTGCCTTCGGTGGGCGGGTAGTAGCCGCAGATCATGTTGAAGGTGGTGGATTTGCCGGCACCGTTGGGGCCGATCATGCCGGTGATGGAGCCCTTCTCCACAGAGAACGAGACATCGTGCACGGCGGTCAGACCCTTGAACCGCTTGGTCAGGCCCTGGACTTCAATAATAGGCTTTTCTGCCATGATTACTTCCCTCCCTTGTCTGCCATCAGCTCATACTCTTCCAGCACGTCCAGAGACGGCTTTTTGAGGATCTTTTCGTCGATGAAGGTCTTGAACTTGGAATGCATGTACCAGCCCAGAATGCCGGACGGACGGAAGCGGATGACCACGATCAGCACAACGGCGTACATCAGCATGTTGATGCCGGGCAGGATGGCGGCAAAGTTTGCACGCAGCAGCTCGCTCAGCGGGATCATGATGAGGCCGCCGATCAGCGGGCCTTCGATGTAGGCGGCACCACCAACAACGGCGGGCAGCACGATCTCGGTGGACTTGGACTGGATCATGATATCCGGGTCGATGTAGCGGATGTAGCTGACGTAGAAGAAGCCGACCATGCCGGCAATGACAGCCGAGATGACAACGGCAATGACCTTGTACTTGGTGGGGTTGATGCCGATGGCGGCAGCAGCGTCCTCATCCTCGCGGATGGTGCGCAGGGCAAAGCCCAGCTTGGAGCGGCCGATCTTCTTCATGATGAGGTAGACGCCCACCATCATGATAAAGCCGATGTAGTAATACGGCACCTTGCTGGTGAAGCGGAACTGCGCAAAGGAATCCTTGCCGAAGGGCAGGCCCACGCCGGACGCACGGCCGAAGAACTCCGAGTTGATGATGAACTGGCGGATGGACTCGGCAAATGCGATGGACACCAGCGTGAAGTAGGGGCCGCGCAGGATCAGGCTGGGGAA
The DNA here is from genome assembly GCA_050873025.1 of Faecalibacterium sp. Taxonomy (GTDB): domain Bacteria; phylum Bacillota; class Clostridia; order Oscillospirales; family Ruminococcaceae; genus Faecalibacterium. The sequence goes on from JBNMHZ010000013.1 coordinate 37,452, forward strand.
GAAGATGACGCCTGCCACCACGCCCACAACGACCATATCCAGCACAGCGGCCACCCAGGGGTTCATGCCCGTTTTGGTGACCACAAGGCAGCACACGTAGGCGCCCAGGCCCATGTAAGCGGCCAGACCCAGAGAGTTCTGGCCGGTGATGCCGCCCAGAATGTTCCACGCCATGGACAGGGTGGACATGTAGAAGGTCAGGACGAAAATGTTGATGATGTAAGGCTTATCCACGACCAGCGGGATCGCGGCAAAGATGGCGATGATGATAGCCAGAACGATCGCCAGATTGCGGTGATAGGTTTTAACTGCTTTTCTGGTATCCATCTTATCGCCTCCTCAGAATCATGACCTGACGCACGACCAGAATGATGATGAAGGTGACGAACACGATCATATCACTGTAGGACGGGCTGATGAACAGTGCGCTCATCTGCTCCAGCAGGCCCAGGAAAATACCGGCAAAGAATGCGCCGGGGATGGAGCCCAGGCCGCCCACGACCACGACGATCAGCGCGCGGAAGCCGAAGCTTGCGCCTGCGGTGGGATAGATGGTGTAGAACTGGGTGAGCAGCGAACCGGCAATACCGGCCAGTGCCACGCCCAGACCATAGGTCAGGATGTAAATTTTCTTGACGTTGATGCCCACGACCTCAGCACCGATGGGGTTCTGGGAAACGGCGCGGATCTGCTTGCCGGTGGTGGAATACTTGAGGAAGGCAAACAGCGCAATGGCAACCACGATCAGGATCAGGAAGCTGACCAGACGCGGCAGCGCAATGGTGACCGGGCCCAGAGGGATATAGGTCTGAGAATAGGGGGTGATGATCTTATAATAGGTGGAACCGAAGATGACCAGAGCACCGTTGGTGAGCAGCAGGCCCAGACCGACGGTGAGGAACAACAGGTTCGTAAAGCTCTTGGTCTTGAGCGAAGGGGTGATGAGGGTGGACTGGATCAGTGCACCCAGACCGAACATGAGCACTGCAACAATGGGAAGTGCCACATAGGGGTCCACGCCGAAATAGGTATACAGAACATAGGTGATATACATACCCACCATCAACATCTCGCCGTGGCAGAAGTTGACGATGTTCATAACGCCAAAAATGATGTTCTGGCCCATACCCATCAGGGAGTAGAAACCGCCCAGCAGGATTCCGTTGACCAGTGCTTGCAAAAAGACTTCCATTGACTTCCTCCTGTTCTAAGCAGCAGACAGCAGTGACAGATGATGCAAAGCCATGCTTTGTCGCCCTTTTTACAAAACTGCCGCCCTGCCGCTTGTGATTGAAAACCGCCTTTGTTGAAGCGTCTCCCCCTTTCTTCCCGTTCAATTGATATATCAACTGTATTGTAACGCAAGTGAGGCCTGTATACAAGATATGATTTCCAACAAACTTAGTCTGGAATTTATATCAAAAAGTGCCAAAACTTTCCGGTGGTTCCCGGTACAAAGCTTCTTTTCGTTGCGAAATATGGAATATTGATGTGGTTTTGACATTCTTTTGTTATCTTTCGCGCACAGCAGCCCGGGTGCAGAACCCGCCCAAAACAGCCCTGCCCGTGAACCGTTCTGGGCCCAGAGCAGCCCTGCGCAGAAAAATTGAATTTTTTTGAAATTAAGTGTTGACAAATAGCATAATGGTGGATATAATAATAAAGCACCGTTCAAGTGCAAAGACAATATGTGGCGGTATAGCTCAGTTGGCTAGAGCATTCGGTTCATACCCGAAGTGTCACCGGTTCAAATCCAGTTACCGCTACCACTTTTACAGAGTTTCGCTAAGATAAGGGGGACGGTCGCCCGCAGTAGTGGACGATGGATGTCGGAGGTTTTAGCGAAGCTCTGTATTTCTAAGGCCCGTTGGTCAAGCGGTTAAGACACGGCCCTTTCACGGCTGTAACATGGGTTCGATTCCCGTACGGGTCATGAATAAAATCCCTGATCTTAGGATCAGGGATTTTTTCATGCAACCCGTACGAGGAATCGAAGGAACACGGCTGCCCGCAGGCAGCAAAAAAGAGCCCGGTGGGCTCTTTTTTAGTGTTCGGGTTCCAACCACTAGGAACGTCTACTGTGGTTGCTGCCGTTGACCGAGCACTGCTCGAGGATTTTTTATTTGACCCGTACGGGAATCGAACAGGGCGGCTCTGACGCAAAGCGGCAGAGTAAGAAAAGCCCCAGTGGGGCTTTTCTTAGCCCGCGGGTTCCAATCAGTAGGAACGTCTACCGGGGTTGCTGCCGCTGCAACCCGTACGGGAATTGCAGCGGAGCCGACCGCGGCCAGCGGCCGAAACAGGGAGGCGAGGCTGGGGCCGTGGCCAGCAAGATGCAAGTGCCGCTCAAGGCACGAAGCAGATGCTGGGTGCCACAACCCGTAGCACGGCCCTGCCCCTTATTATAATATGAATATGTAAAAAAGCTCCGCCTTCTGCGCACACAGAAAGCGGAGCTTTTTTCAACATTTTATTTCAGCCTTGTGGAAAAGCCGTCAGCTTCTCAGCCCTTCTTGTGGGTGGGCACCATGACCTTCAGGCCGCCCATATACGGCTGCAGCACTTCGGGGATGGTGACGGTGCCGTCGGCCTGCAGGTGGTTCTCCAGGAAAGCGATCAGCATACGCGGAGGTGCCACGCAGGTGTTGTTCAGGGTGTGAGCCAGGTAGGTCTTGCCGTCCTTGCCCTTTACGCGGATGTGCAGGCGGCGTGCCTGTGCATCGCCCAGGTTGGAGCAGGAGCAGACCTCGAAGTACTTCTGCTGGCGGGGGCTCCATGCCTCGATATCGCAGCTCTTCACCTTCAGGTCGGCCAGGTCACCGGAGCAGCAGTTCAGCTGACGCACCGGGATCTCCATGCTGCGGAACAGCTCCACGGAGTTCTTCCACAGCTTCTCGTACCAGTCGGCGCTCTCTTCGGGGCGGCAGACCACGATCATTTCCTGCTTCTCGAACTGATGGATGCGGTAGATGCCGCGCTCCTCGATGCCGTGAGCGCCCTTCTCCTTGCGGAAGCAGGGGCTGTAGGAGGTCAGGGTCAGGGGCAGAGTGGCCTCGTCCAGAGTCTGGTCGATGAAGCGGCCGATCATGGTGTGCTCGCTGGTGCCGATCAGGTACAGGTCCTCACCCTCGATCTTGTACATCATGGCGTCCATCTCCGGGAAGGACATAACGCCCTGCACCACGTTGCCGTGCATCATGAAGGGAGGGATCACGTAGGTGAAGCCCTTGTCGATCATGAAGTCGCGGGCGTAGGCCAGCACAGCCTCGTGCAGGCGGGCGATGTTGCCCAGCAGATAGTAGAAACCGTTGCCGGCCACGCGGCCTGCGGCGTCCATGTCGATGCCGTCAAAGCTCTCCATGATCTCGGTGTGGTACGGGATGGGGAAATCGGGAACCACAGGCTCACCAAAGCGCTGTGCTTCCACGTTATAGGTATCATCGGGGCCGATGGGCACGCTGGGGTCGATCATCTGGGGGATGGTGTACATGATCTCCTGAATGCGTGCAGCCAGAGTCTCTTCTTCCTTCTCCAGCTCAGCCATCTTGTCGGCGTCGGCCTTGACGGCGGCGTTGTTGGCATCGATCTGAGCCTGCAGCTCTGCCTTCTTGGCCTCGTCGTCGCACTTCTTCAGCTGGCCGAACAGCGGGCCGTTGGCCTTGCTCAGCTTGTTGCGTGCAGCCTTGAGGGCTTCCACTTCTTTCAGGCATGCGCGGTACTTGGCATCCTTCTCGATGACCTCGTCCACCAGCGGGAGCTTTGCATCCTGAAATTTCTTCTTGATGTTTTCCTTGACAGCGTCCGGGTTCTCACGGACAAATTTGATATCAAGCATGATTGACTCTCCTTGCTCTATTTCGGTTCGCACAGAAGATCCGCTCCCCTGTGCCGTTCAAAGACGGTCGCCCGCCTTGGATCGCGTGATTGGCTTCCCCCTGGGGGGAAGCTGGCTGCGTCAGCAGACTGATGAGGGGAAGTTTCCTCCTGCACTCACTCACCGGTCTGGTACTGTCCCAGCAGGTTGGCAAACGCCCGCAGCTGTTCATCGGAATAAAAATGAACGGTCAGTTTGCCTTTTCCGCCGTGGTAGGCCACATTCACTTCGCTGCCCAGCGCCTGCTTCAGGCTCTCTTCCACCTCCACCGGCAGGGTGCCGCGGGGCTGCGGCTCTTTGGGTTCCTTTGCAGGCTTTGCCAGCTTTTTGCACAGGGCTTCGGCCTGACGGACGTTCAGCTGATTGTCCGCAATGATCTGCGCCGCCTGCTCCTGCAGCTCCGGCGTGGGCAGGCCCAAAATTACCTTGGCGTGGCCGATGTTGATAAAACCGCTTTTCAGCAGTTCCAGCACGTTTTCCGGCAGGTTCAGCAGGCGCAGGCTGTTGGCCAGTGCGCTGCGGCTCTTGCCCAATTTCTGTGCCGCCTGCTCCTGGGTCAGGTCACAGCGGGTCATCAGCTCCCGGATGCCGGCGGCTTCTTCCACCGGATCCAGATCTTCGCGCTGCAGGTTTTCCACCAGAGCCAGCTCCATGGCCTGCTCGTCAGTGACGTCCTTGATAACCACCGGCACATCGTTCAGGCCGGCCATGCGGCAGGCACGCCAGCGGCGCTCGCCTGCTACGATGCTGTAGCCGCCGCGCGGCTGCGGACGCACTGCAATGGGCTGCAGCAGGCCGTGCTCTGCAATGCTGGCGGCCAGCTCGCCCAAGGTCTCTTCATCAAAGGTCTTGCGGGGCTGATCCGGGTCCGGTTCGATCTCACGCAGGGGCAGGGTCTCCACCTTTGCGCCGGACTCAAACACCGGGGCGGCATCCTCAAACAGACTGTCCAGCCCGCGGCCAAGCCCTCCTTTTCCTCTTGCCATTCATGTTCCCCCTGAGGTTTAATCTTCCAGAGCATTTTTCGTCGGCTCTGCGACGGGTGCGCTCTTGCCGCGGGTCTTTTTGGGCTCGTGCGGACGGTTGCGCTTGACAAATTCGATTGCAAGATCCATGTACGCTTCGCTGCCCTTGCCCTTCGGCTCATAGAAATTGATGGGCTGGCCGTAGCTGGGCGCTTCCGAAATGCGGATGGAGCGCGGGATGGTGGTCTTGTACACCTTGGAGCCGAAATACTTCTGCACCTGCTCCACCACCTGCACGGTCAGGTTGTACCGCAGCGAGAACATGGTGAACACCACGCCCTCGATATCCAGATACGGATTGTACTTTTTGCGGATGGTCTTTAAGGTGCTGATGAGCTCCGAAAGGCCTTCCAGCGCATAATACTCGCACTGCACCGGGATCAGCACGCTGTCACAGGCACTCAGGCCGTTCAGGGTGAGCAGATCCAGGCTGGGCGGACAATCGATAAAGATGAAGTCGTAGTCCTTCTGCACCTCGGCCAGCGCCTTGCGCAGGCGGCTTTCACGGGCAGGCAGATCGATCATTTCCAGGCTGGCACCGGCCAGACGGGTGTTGGAGCCGATCACATCGGTGCGGTATTCGGTCTTGCGGATGGCCTCAGAAGCCCGCGCCTCACCGATCAGAATTTCATAGGTTCCCTTTTCCACACTGCGCTTCGGGATGCCGTAGCCAGTGGTGGTGTTGCCCTGCGGGTCCAGGTCCACGATCAGCACCCGTTTGCCCAGCGCCGCAACGCAGGACGACAGGTTGACGGCGGTGGTGGTCTTGCCAACGCCGCCTTTCTGGTTCGCAATTGCTACAATTTTTGCCACGCACATTTCTTCCTTCCGGGAAAAATCAATTGTTCCATGTGGAACATTCGCAGTCATGCCCGCCGGTTTCCCGTCCATACAGGCACCTTAATTCTTAGTATAGCACATCCAGAATCGTTTTTGAACCGCTTTCAGGCGTTTTTGTGCGGGATTTTATTATTTTTTGTTCCACATGGAACATTTTTACCGCTCGGCAGCGGTGGTCGGGATGCGCACCGTATACTCAATGTAACCGTCCTTCTCTTCCCTGTGGGCCGTGGCGGGCACACCGTTGTCGGTCATCAGGCGGATGGCGTGGTCGATGGTGTTTACAAAAATGCGCACATCTTTGACCATGGAGATGCGGTGCCGCCCCTTTGCGGGGGTGTTGAGCAGCTGCTCGATGTAAAGGTCGGTCTGGCGGGCGTTCATGCGGCGTTTGGCAATGTTGATGAGCGCTTCACTGCGGCGGTTCTCCGGCAGGCGCAGCACCGCCCGGGCGTGGCGCTCGGTGAGGTTGTTGTCCAGCACAAATTGCCGCTGGTCGGCATTCAGCTGCAAAAGCCGCAGCTTGTTGGCAAAGGTGGGCTGTGCCATGCCCAGACGTTTGGCGGCTTCGGCCTGGGTGCAGTCCCACAGCACCATCACATCCTTTAATCCCTGTGCCTGCTCAAAGGGGTTCAGGTCTGCACGCTGGATGTTCTCCAGCAGACCTAATGCGGCGGTGCGGTCATCGCTGTAATCACAGAGAATGGCCGGAATGGTGGACATCTTTGCAAGGCGGCAGGCACGCAGCCGCCGCTCCCCTGCTACCAGTTCATAGCCGCCGTCCGACGTTTTTCGCACCGAGATGGGCTGCAGCAGACCATTTTCCCGGATGCTTTGGGCCAGCGCGGCCAGTTCCTGCTCGCTGAACTCCTTCCGTGCCTGAAACGGTGACGGCCTGATCTGATCGATGGGCAGGAAATAAATTTTGCCTGCCTGCTTTTTGCGTTCAAACATGGTTGCACCTGCTCCTTTCGCAGCTTTTCATTTGATTTTTCCACACTTTCCCGGGGAAATGTGGAAAAGTTAGTCCAGAGCCAGTGTACCATACAAACAAAAACCCTGCCAGAAGTTTCGTTCGGCAGGGCTTTTCAAAATATCTTCGATACTGCGTTATTTCAGCGGACTTTTCGCAATTTTTCCGCCGTTTCTGGGGTAAGCCGTCGGAGTTTGCGAAATCTTTTTGCACAGGATCAGGGTGCGGGTGTCGCCGCCCGGCAGATGCAGGGTGCGGGTCTCTTTGTATTCGCCGCCCAGCTTTTTGATAGCACCGCGGGCAGCAGCCAGCTCTTCCTCACCGGAGGAACCCTTCATGGCCAAAAAGTTTCCGCCCACCTTTACCAGCGGCAGGCAATACTCTGCCAGCATGGGCAGGGCTGCCACGGCACGGGCGGAAGCAAGGTCAAACTGCTCCCGCCATGCTTTGCGGGCAGCTTCCTCGGCCCGTTCCTTGGCAAACTCCACACCGGTCAGGCCCAGCTGGTTGCAGGCATATTTCAAAAACTCCACCCGCTTGCCGGTGGGTTCCATGAGGGTGAGCTCCAGCTCGGGCTTATAAATTTTGGTCACGATGCCCGGAAAGCCGGCACCGGCGCCCACATCCACCATGCGGCCCGCCACTTCCGGCTGGCTGGCAAACAGCAGGCTGTCGAGGAAATGCTTGTCCTCAATGCCCTCCGGGTCGGTGATGGCAGTGAGGTTGACCTTCTGGTTGTAGTCCACCAGAATTTCGGCAAAGGCGTCCAGCTGATCCAGCTGGGTGCCGGTGAGGGCGATGTTCCATGTGGAACATTTTGCTTCAAGGCGCTGTTTATCGATCATACGCAGTTTTCCTTTCTGTTATTCGCCGGTCAGGTGGACAAAGACGGGCGCGTGGTGCACAGCTGGCAGGAACTTTTCCAGCACGTCCGCCGTGCGCAGCTTGAGCGAAGAGGTGTTGATGCAGGGGTGACAGCCGAGGTACTCCCCTGCCTTTACGTCCTCGTCCATCAGCAGCTGCACCTTGTTTTCGGTGTCGTTGGCAAGGCCCATGATGGAGGAAGAGCCGGGCGTGCAGTCCAGGTACTGCTCCATATCCTCGGGCGAAGCAAAGCTCAGGCGGGCAATGCCCAGCTGATGGGAAAGCTCCTTGGTCTTGAAGGGCTTATCGCCGGGCATCATGAGCAGATAGAAATTGGTTTTCTGCCGGTTGCACAGGAACAGGTTCTTGCAGACGGTAGCGTTCAGGCAGACATCGATGATGTGGCAGTCCTCCATGGTGTCGGCCTTCATCCAGCCGTGGTCGGTGCGCCAGAACGGGATGCCCAGTTTATCCAATAAATCGTAGGTACGGATCTCTTTTGCAAGGCGGCCGGTGCAGTCGGCGGGCCGGCCCTCGTATAATTGAAGTTCTTCCATTGGTTGCAGCTTCTTTCTAGATTTGACGATTTAGAATTGTCTCCGCTTCGCTCTGACAATAATGAGCGGAATTATTCTTTTTATATTTGCAAATCCGGAAAATCTGCGGATTTTCCGGATTTGCTTTTTCACGGGAAGGGATCGTAACGGCTAACAGCCTCTTTGCTGCTGTCAGCCTTCGGCTGTTGCGCAGCAGATAAAGTGCAAGCTTGCCCACACGGCTTGTCGCGTAAGCGACTTGAAATCGGCGGAACACAAAAAATCCTTTAGCGGAGCGGCTTGGATTTTTTGTATGGAGCCCAACTGCTTTGGGGTTACTAGGGGCGTGCAGCCCCTAGTTCGTGCCTCCCGCGCCTCGAAAGTAGCGGGCGCTTTTCTGGTACTCTTTTGTGCGCGCAAAAGAGTACATATCCGGCGGCAATGTCTCTTATAAAAGCCATATAGCTTGCCCCACGCGAATACGCTCGCGCGGGAAGCTATCACTTCTTCGCTGCCAGTGCAATGCTGAGCTGTGCCACATCGGACGGCGAAACACCGGGGATGCGGCCCGCCTGGCCGAGGTTCTTCGGCCGGATGCGGGCCAGTTTTTCGCGGGCTTCCAGCGTCAGGCCGGTGAGATCCGCATACTCAAAATCTTCCGGGATCAGCGTTTTTTCGTGCCGAGCCACGTCACGGATCATGCGATCCTGCCGGGCGATGTAGCCCGCATACTTGATCTCGGTTTCCAGCCGCTCGGCCAGCATGGGGGTGATACCCTCGCCCCAGCCAATGACGCCCGCCAGCAGCGGGTAGCTGATCTCCGGGCGGCGCAGCAGCTCTTCCGCAATGCCGCCCTCGGCAGCCGGGGCAAGGCCCGCCGCTTCCATGGCGGCACGCAGGTCAGCGGTGCGCAGATGCGTCTCATGCAGGCGGCGGCGCTCCGCTTCCAGAATGCTCTGGGTGTGCTGGTACTTTGCCCAGCGGTCGTCCTGTACAAGGCCGTATTCCCTGCCGATGGGGGTCAGACGCTGGTCGGCGTTGTCCTGCCGCAGGGTCAGGCGGTACTCGCTGCGGCTGGTCATCATGCGGTAAGGGTCCATGACACCCTTGGTGACCAGATCATCCACCAGCGTGCCCAGGTAGCTGGTATGCCGCGGCAGGATGAGCTGTTCTTTGCCCAATGCATTGCGGGCGGCGTTCAGGCCAGCCAGCAGGCCCTGCGCGGCGGCTTCCTCGTAGCCGGAGGTGCCGTTGAACTGACCTGCGCCGTACAGGCCCCGCACCACCTTGCTTTCCAAGCTAGCTTCCAGACTGGTGGGGTCTACGCAGTCGTACTCGATGGCGTAGGCCGGGCGCATGATCTCGATGTTTTCAAAGCCCTTGATGCTGCGGTAGAAGGCGTTCTGCACATCCTCCGGCAGGCTGCTGGATGCACCCTGCAGATACATTTCCTCGGTGTTCTCGCCGCAGGGCTCCACAAAAATGGGGTGACGATCCTTGCCCGCAAAGCGCACCACCTTATCCTCAATGGACGGGCAGTAGCGCGGGCCCACACCCTCGATCATGCCGCCGTAGAGCGGGCTGCGCTGGATGTTGTCCAGAATGATCTTGTGGGTCTCGGGGTTCGTATAGGCGATCCAGCACTCCACCTTGTTGTGCATGGGAGCGTCGGTCATGAAGCTGAAGGGCTGCAGCTCATTGTCCGGGTCACCGGGCTGACATTCCAGCTGGCTGAAGTCGATGCTGCGGCGGTGCACACGGGCCGGTGTTCCGGTCTTGAACCGGCGCAGCGGCAGGCCGGCGGCTTTCAGGCTTTCGGTTAGGGCGTTGGCGGCGTGCATCCCGTCCGGGCCGGAAGCATACCATGCATCGCCCACAAAAATTTTGCCGCCAAGGTTCGTGCCGGTGGCAAGCACCACGCACTTTGCGCTGTACTCGCCGTTCAGCTGGGTGACTACGCCTTTTACATGGCCGTTTTCCACCTCGATGCCCACCACCTCGGCCTGATGGATGGCAAGGCCGGGGGTCAGCTCCAAAGCGTGCTTCATATATTCGTGGTAGCGTTTGCGATCGGTCTGCACACGCAGGGCGTGGACGGCGGGGCCTTTGCCTTTATTCAGCATCCGGCTCTGCAGGTAGGTGGCATCTGCGGCAAGGCCCATCATGCCGCCAAGCGCATCCAATTCACGTACCAGCGTGCCTTTTGCCGTTCCGCCGATGCTGGGGTTGCAGGGCATATTGCCGATGGCGTCCAGACTCATGGTGAACACGGCAGTCTTTGCGCCCAGCGTTGCGGCGGCATGGGCCGCTTCGATGCCAGCATGGCCGGCACCAATGACGATGACGTCATAATCTCCTAAGTGGTTCATACTTTCTTGGGTTCCCTCTATTGGTAAGATCACGATTTAAAATTGTCTCCGCTTCGCTCTGACAATTATAGCGGAAATATTATTTATAATTTGTAAATTGGAAAAATCTGCGGATTTTTCCAATTTACTTTTTCACGGGATGGGGTCGTAACGGTAAACTACATCTCTGCAGGACAGCGGGAAGTTTCTCCGAGAACCGTCCGCTGGGGTGGGACCCTGCTGCCGCAGGCAGTAGGGCGGGCGATGGAATGGCTTGCAACAACAGCGACCGCCGCCAGTGGCGGAAGCAGGGAGCTGTTGTTGGGGCCGCGGCCAGCAAGATGCGAGCGACAGCGAAGCAGATGCTGGGTGCCGCAACCCGTAATCGTGTCCGAGGAGAAAGCTTCCCGTTGGTCTGCATCTCACTTTCCCACGCAGAAGCGCTCAAACACCTGATCGATCACGGCATCCGAGGCGTTCTCGCCGGTCAGGTCGCACAGGGCAGCCAGCGCATCGTCCACGCAGACGGACACGGCGTCCAGCCCAAAACCGCCTGCAGCAGCATCCAGTGCACCGGCCACGGCGTCCCGTGCGCGCAGGGCGGCGGAAAGCTGCCGCTGGCCGGAAAGACTTGCCGCGTGGGGGTCGATCTGGCTGGTGCCCAGCAGGCGTGCCACTGCGGCGGCGATCACCTTGCGGCTCCCCTGTTCCCGGCAGCACACCGGCAGCACCATGGCAAAGCAGGATGCTATCAACTCTGCGTCAAATCGCGTTGTTTTATCCTCTTTGTTGATAAGCGCAATGGCCGGCCGGCCTTCGCAGCGGCGTGCAAGCTCCAAGTCCTCCCTTGTAGGCGGCTCGGAGCCGTCAAACACAGCCAGAATCAGACCCGCTTCCTCCAGCTTTTTCCAGCTGCGGCGGATGCCCTCGGCTTCGATGGCGTCCTCTGTCTCGCGCAGTCCGGCGGTGTCAAACAGGTTCAGCCGGATATCCCCCAGCTGCACCGCCTGCTCCACCACATCGCGGGTGGTGCCAGCCACCGGCGTCACGATGGCACGGTCGAACCCGGCCAGCAGGTTGAGCAGTGTGGATTTACCCGCATTGGGCCGGCCCACAATGGCACAGTCCACACCCTCGCGCAGGACAGTGTCCGCCTGATAATTCTGGATGAGCACATCCAGCTCCGCTTTCACACCGCCCAGCACGCTGTGCAGGTGGGTGCTGTCCAGCTCCGGCACATCCTCCTCGGGGAAATCCACCCATGCGGCAAGATGCGCCTGCAGGGCCGTAAGTTTTTCTTTCTGGACATTGATCTTTTTGGCCAGGGCACCGTTCAGGGCCGCATTGGCCAGCGCCGCCCCCTGACGGCCATCCGCCGAGATCAGATCCATGACTGCCTCGGCCTGGGTCAGGCTCAGCTTGCCGTTCAGGAAGGCACGGCGGGTGTACTCGCCGGGTGCGGCAGGCTGGGCACCGGCAGCAATGCAGGCTTCCACCAGACGCCGGGCCACCGCACTGCCGCCGTGGCAGGAAAGCTCCACCACATCCTCGCCGGTATAGCTGTGCGGCGCACGGAAAAACAGGGCCACGCCCTCATCAAAGGCTTCGTCCCCTTCCCGGAATGCACCGTACATGGCGGTGTAGCCCTTTGCATCTTCTACTTTTTTTGCGGCATTGGCCGGGCGGAACACCCGGGCTGCCACCTCATAGCTTCCGGCACCGGAAAGGCGCACCACGGCAATGCCGCCGGTGCCCGGTGCCGTTGCAATGGCTGCAATGGTCGCTCCCTGCATGATCGTTTCTGTTTCCTTTCAGCGCCCGTTCTGGTTCAGGACGCGGTAATGTTCTTCTTTTTCCAGATACATCCGCTTTTCGGCAAGCTTGGTCAAATCGCTCACGTCAATGCCGCCTGCGCTCTGGGTAGCCACACCCACCGCAATGGAATAACTTCTGGTTTTCAGTGCCTGCTTCAGTTCCTCCACGCTGCCGCGCACGGCCGGATCCTGCCGGTCTATCACAAAGGCCACAAACTCGTCGCCGCCGGTGCGGTAACAGCTCTCATTGCCAAAGACCTGCCGCATTTCCAGCGCCACTGCCTGCAGCATCTGGTCGCCTTTTTCGTGGCCCTCGGCATTGTTCAGCTCATGCAGGCCGTTGGCATCCACATAGATGCAGCTGAGCGAAAGCGAACACTTTGTCACCCAGCTTTCCCGCTCGCTTTCGTAGGCGTTGCGGTTCTTCATACCGGTGAGGATATCAAAGCGGGCGATCTCCAGCAGCTTTTTCCGGGAGAGCGCATTCTCGTACATCGTTATCATGGTAAAGGTGGAGATGATGCAGGACACCACGCCAAAAAACACCGCATTCACGATGTCCACCGTCATGGTGCGGCCGCTTTCAAACACCGTCATCAGTACGATGAAAATGGCATCAAAAAATATAACGTTTGCAATATGATGGATGGGCGGCATCACAAACAGCAGCGGCACCGCCAGTGTGAACGCAATAAAGCTGACCGAGAGTTCCTCCGGGCTGGTGGCTGCACTTACGATGCCCAGCGCATACAGCACTGCCGCAAAGGCATACATCATCCACTGAAGGTACAGCCCTTTTTTATCGGCAAACACCATATCCACCATGCGCAGTGCCGCGCACACCATGAACGCAGCACCGTAAAACATACTTTTTTCCCGCAGGACGCTCATCCCACCGGAAAGGCAGGTGGCAGCAAACAAAAGCCCTGCTGCCATGTTCAGATAGACGCGCACCTTGTTGTGGTTGTCCTCACCGATCTCCGGCTGACAGTCTCTGTAATCCTGCGGTTCCAACCCGCCGTACAGCAGGATCTTTTTGGCTCGATTCATGCCTGTCAGCTCCTTTTGGTAAAAATATCGTCCGGACGTTCTTTTTGGTTTTTTGTGCAAAAGAGCCGCCTATACTTTTCATTTTACCACGAAATCACGCCAAAAGATACACTTTTTCAACCTTTTCCGGGCAGATGGTTGAAAAAGCCCCCCTGAAAACGGTTCCCGTGTTCTTTTCCCACTTTTGCCGTAAAAATACAAAACCGGGCAGCCCGCAGGCTGTCCGGTCTTTTTCTCTTAAAACGATCTTATGCTGTTACAGCTCGATCTTGCCAAAGCTGAAATCGGCAAAATCATCCACCCGCTCGGTGCGCTTGGGTGCCACAGGTGCAGCATTCTCGGCGTCACGGGGTGCATAGGTGCGCTCCGGCACACTGGACGGGCGCGGGCCGCGGGGTGCGCCGCTGCGGTTTCCACGGTAGCCGCCGTTGCTGCGGCCGCCATGCTCACCACCACGGCTGCCGCCGCGATAACCGCCATTGCGGTTTCCGCCCGGACGACGGCCATTGCCGCCGCGTCCGCCGCGGGGACGGCGCTCACCGTAGGTGTTTTCGGTCTGGGCATCGGGTGCGGTGGAGTAGATGACCACACGGCGGTCACGGCCCTCACCCTTGCTCTCGCTGCGCACACCTTCCATCTTGCTGATGGCAGAGTGGATGATGCGGCGCTCGTAGGGGTTCATGGGTTCCATGGCAAAGCTGCGGCCGGTCTTGCGCACCTTGGCACCAATGCGCTGTGCCAGAGCGGTCAGGTCGCTCTCGCGCTTGTCGCGGTAGCCGGCCACATCCAGGCCCAGCTTGATGTAATCGCCTTCCAGACGGTTGGCCACCAGGCTTGCCAGATAGGACAGGCTCTCCATGGTCTCACCGCGGCGTCCGATGAGGGCGCCCAGCTTTTCGCCATCCAGACGGATGATGGTAGCTTCGCCCTTCTGCACGGCGCTGAAGGTGACATTTTCCACGCCCATCAGGGCAATGACCTCGCGCAGATAGTCCACTGCGGCCTTGACCTTGGCGTTTTCCTCAATGTTGATGGGTTCCTCGGTCTCCTCTTCCTCGGCGGCGGGCTGCTCTGCGGGGGCAGCTTCCACGGCAGGAGCAGCAGGCTCCTCCGCCTTTGCTTCGGGCTGGACCGGTGCAGCGGTTTCTTTCACTGTGGGCACTGCGGGTGCCACAGGTGCGGCCTTGACCGGCTGCTCTGCGGGCTGCACGGGTGCCTTTTCTTCCACAACAGGAGCTGCTGCGGGGGCATCCGGCTCCTCCACGCTCACGCACACCTTGGCGGGGGTGAGCTTCAGGCCCAGAAAACCAGTCTTCTGAGGCATTTCCAGCACTTCATAGCTGACATTCAGATCATCGGCCTGCACGCCCAGCAGAGCGCAGGCTTTTGCGCGGGCTTCATCGACCGTTTTGCCGGTCGCTTCCTGCTTACGGATCATAACCGTTCATCCTCCTCTTATTCTTTGTCCTGCTTGTTCAGCTCGCTCAGCGGCACGGTGCGCTCGTCCTTGTAGCGCTCCTCGTCCAGCTTGCGGGCATACTCCAGCCGGCGCTTGTTCATCTCGCTGGCGGAAAGGTTCTTCTCGGTGGTCTTGCCGGTCTTGGGGTCGGTGACCTTGACGGTGGTGTTCTTCACACCGCGCTTTTCCTGCTTTTTCTTGGCAGCGATCTCGGCTTCCACTTCCTTGCGCATCTTCTCGGGGTCATAGATCTTACGCATGGCCTGGGTCTGCACGGTCATAACGATGTTGGAAATGACGTAGTACAGCGAGAATGCCAGAGGATAGGTAAAGCAGAAGAACAGGTACATCAGCGGCATCATGTACATGGTCAGCTTCATGCTGCCCTGCATCTGCTGGCCGCTGGCCTTCATGCTGATGTGGGTAGAAAGGAACATGGTGATGACCGACAGCAGCGGCAGCACGATGTCCACAGACAGGCCCAGCTTGGGGATGCGGGTCAGGTCGATGCCCAGGAAACTCATATGCTGGCTGAACTCGGTGATGGTGGCGATCTGCTCGGCGGTGAAGCAGCCCAGCACACCGCTGTCGCCTGCCACCACCTGTGCGATGATGTTGGTATCGCGGGTGATGGCGTTGAAGGTGACGCCGGAGGCAGTAAGGGCCTCACCGGCATTGGCCAGGGCAGCGGCGCTGATGTGGAAAATGCGCTGCAGGGGGTTATACACCACGCCGATAACGCCGAACATGACCAGGAAGTTCAGCAGCATGGGCACGCAGCCTGCAGTGGGGTTATAGCCGTAGTCCTGCTGCAGCTTGAGCATTTCCTCCTGCTGCTTTTCGGGCTTGTCCTTGTACTTGTTCTGGATCTCCAGCATCATAGGCTGGAAGGCCGACATTTTTGCCATGCTCTTCTGCTGGCTGAGCTGCAGAGGGATCTTGACGATGTTGATGAGCAGGGTGAAGATGATGATGTCCCAGCCATAGCTCGGCAGCAGCTTGTAGATCCACTCCATGACATAGCCGAGAGGACCGCTCAGGATGTAAAAGAAGTTCATACCTTTGTCCATTCTGCCCCGTCTGTGGCACGGGACCTGTTATTTTTTATCGTAGGACACGCCGCCCACAGTGCACCGCGTCACAAGAAGCTTTATTATCTAAAATGGCCGCCGCTTTGCTCTGGCCATAAATAGCGGAAATATTATTTTTTGATTTCGTGTTTGTCGCGGCCTGCGGGCCGCTCCAAACACATTTTCACCGGATGGGGCTGCAACGGGAAACTGCATCTTTCTCGGCAGGACGGCGGGTAGTTTCTCTGAGGACCGTCCGCTGGGGTGGGACCCTGTTGCCGCAGGCAATAGGGCGGGCGCTGGAATGGCCTGCAACAATAGCGACTGCGGCCAGTGGCCGGAGCAAGAAGCTATTGTTGGGGCAGCGGCCAGCAAGATGCGAGCGAATGCGAAGCAGCTGCTGGGAGCCGCAACCCGTACTTGTGTCCGAGGAGAAAGCTGCCCGCTGCCCTGCATAAGCCGCACTTACTTTTCCACATTTTGCTGATGCCGGGTGGAAAACAGCTTTGCCGGCTGAAGGTGGCGCTTCTCGCTGCGCCACTTCCCCGCTTCCGGCACAGGATCAAAGCCCCATTTGCCAAGGGGGTTACACCGCGCAATGCGCCAGGCCCCCAGCAGGATGCCTTTTATGCAGCCATGGGTCATGATGGCCTGCATGGTATAGTTGCTGCAGCTGGGCGTAAAACGGCAGCTGCGGCCGATCCACGGGCTCAGCGTGTACTGGTACACCCGGATGGGCACACACAGCGCACGGCGGCAGAAATATTGCAGCCGGTTCATGCCCTGGGGGCTTCCGGCTTTTCCGGCTTCGCCTTGCGTGCCGGGGGCACCGTAGCCGGCGGCGGTGCGTCCGGGCGCTTGGCCTTATCCGGCAATCCGGCCTGGGCAAACAGCTTGGCCACAATGGCGCTCAGCTGCCAGCTTTTCAGCCTGGGGGTCATGCCCCGGGCCACGAATACCAGATCGTAGCCGCCGATGTTGTAATCCAGATGCTCGTCGATGGCCGCCTTCATCACGCGGCGGGCACGGTTGCGCTGCACGGCGTGGCCGATCTTTTTGGTGGCGGTCAGGCCCACGCGGGTGCGCTTGGAGCGGGTCTTGAGCACATACAGCACCAGTGCCTGGTTCACATAGGATCTGCCGCGGGCATACACTCTGCCAAACTCGCTGTTGCGGCGAATGGGACGATAGCGCATTTCCGCGCCTCCTTTCCAGTGCTGGGGAATGCGCCTGCAGAAGGTGCATTCTTCAGCCAGTATATCAAAAATTTTTCGACTTTGAAAGCCCATGCGGGCATTTTTACGAAAATTCTTTCAGATTTCAAAAAAATAAGACCGCCAATCCAATATCAGCGGTCTTTTGTGCGCATATTCATTTCTGCGCCGGATCCCGTCATAAAGGCAGAGATCAGACAGTCAGGCTCTTGCGGCCCTTTGCACGGCGAGCATTGATGACCTTGCGGCCGTTCTTGGTGCTCATGCGGGTCAGAAAGCCATGAACTTCCTTGCGCTGACGCTTCTTGGGCTGAAAAGTTCTCTTCATGGTTGTATCCTCCGTAAAAACTTATCCCCGGTATGGGGTCTGATGCGGTCCCAGATTGGGGACAGGCTTGCAATTCAACAGTATATCGCATAGTATGGCGTTCTGTCAAGCATTTTTTTCGCTTTCCTCCAAACTTTTTTGTGAAAAGATTTTCAACTTTTTCACCATTTTGCCGTGGAAAACTTGGCTGGCACAAGATATAGTGCCCTCTGCGGGCTGCTGCCACAACCGTCCGACAGGGGCTTTTCTTATGTATTATAAATTACATTATAGAATATGGACGCACAGAGGTTTTTGTGGTATACTAACCTAGTATCAGCAGCATTGTTGAAAACTTTAACGGAGTGGATGTTTTATGGATTCTTTTAAGGACGTTTTAGAGGCCGCCCAGGCGTACTGCAAAACGCAGATGGCCGAGCCGACCTATAATCTCTATATCGACGGGCTGGAACCCATCAGCTTTGAGGACTCCAGCCACATCACCCTTTCGGTGCGCAACGACTTCATCTGCAAGATCGTGACGGACCGCTACCTTGGCCTGCTCAAAGAGGCCTTCAAGACCGTGCTGGGCTTTGATGTGGACATCACCCTGGTGGTGCCCAGCACCCCGCCCCACGAGGTGGTGCTGGCCCAGCAGTACGAGGCAAACCCCGCCTCCCCGCAGGGCAACTACGAGTTCACCTTCGAGAACTTCATCAAAGGCCCTTCCAACCAGTTTGCGTTTGCTGCTGCGCAGGCGGTTGCGGCCAATCCCTCCGGCGCATACAATCCGCTGTTCATCTACGGCGGCTCCGGCCTTGGCAAGACCCATCTGCTCACGGCCATCCAGACCGAGATCAAGCGCACCCACCCCGATTTCGTCATCATGTACGTCACCTGCGAGCAGTTCACCAATGAGCTGATCGCCGCCATCCGCGCCGGCAGCACCGAGGACTTCCGCATGAAGTACCGCGTGGCAGACCTGCTGCTGGTGGACGATATCCAGTTCATCGCCGGCAAGGAGTCCACCCAGGAAGAGTTCTTCCACACCTTCAACTCCCTGCACGATGCCCACAAGCAGATCGTCATCGCGTCCGACCGCCCGGCCAAGGAGATCAAGAGCCTGGAAGAGCGTCTGCGCACCCGCTTTGAGTGGGGCCTGACCGCCGACGTGCAGCCGCCGGATTTTGAGACCCGCGTGGCCATCGTCAAGCGCAAGGCGGAGCTGCTGCACCTGGATCTGCCCGAGGATGTGGCCGAGTTCATCGCCAATCACCTGAAAAACAACATCCGCCAGCTGGAAGGCGCCGTGAAAAAGCTGAACGCCTACTACATGCTGGAAGGCATCCAGCCGGTTATCAGCGTGGCCCAGAACGCCATCAAGGATATCCTCAACGAGACCCAGCCGGTGCCCATTACCATCGAGAAGATCATCGGTGAGGTGTCCCGCACTTTCAACGTGTCCCCTGCCGACATCCGCGGCACCAAGCGCAACGCCAATGTTGCCTCTGCCCGTCGCGTGGCCATCTACATCCTGCGGGAGGTCACCGGCATGAGCATGGAAGAGATCGGCCGCGAGTTCTCGGGCCGCGATCATTCCACCATCGTCTACTCCCTCAAGACCATGGAGCGCGACATGAAGAATGACCAGCATCTGCGCGAGACCGTCAGCGATATCATCAAGAACGTGAAAGCCTGAGCGCAAAACCGGCGTAAAAGTCATACTCATTTGAGGGGTAAACCCCAAAATATGGGGAAAAAACGGAACAAAAGAGGGAAAAAAGACCTATATCTTGTGGTAAAAACGCAAACCTTTCCACACTTTCCACAGACTTTTCAACATTCAACCTCCGTTTTCCACATGTGCTGTGAAAAGGTCCGGCACTTTCCGCCTTTCAACATTTCATTCACAGCACATCCACAATCCGGTGGAAACCAAAAGCCCCGCATTCCGACAGGACTTTTCCGGGTTTTCCACAAGTTCCCCACTCCCTACTACGGTTACTACAACAAGTTCAATAAGATAGAGCGGTTTTGAGCCTGCTTTGCAAAGAGAAACATCCCTCAAAACCCAAAAACAAAGGAGAGAATGCAGTTTGAACATCGTATGCGATAAAGTCCTGCTGAGTGCAGCCATCGATGGTGTGTCCAAAGCGGTCACCATGCGCTCGGCCATCCCGGTGCTGGAGGGCATTTTACTGAAAGCCGAGGGCTTCCAGCTCAATCTGACCGGCTACGATCTGGAAATGGGCATCGTGACCACCATTGAGGCCAACGTCAAGGAAGCCGGTGAAGTGGTGCTGAACGCAAAGCTGCTCAGCAGCATGATCAGCCGGATGCCTGCCGGCCAGGTGAGCATCGTCTCCGCTGAAAACGGCAAAACCACCATCCAGAGCGGTGTGGTTCAGTTTGAGATCCAGTCCATGCCGGCCAGCGATTTCCCGGAGCTGCCCAACACCGGTGCCGAAGAGACCCTGACCATCAAGACCGGCGTGCTGAAGGATATGATCGACCGCACCCTGTACGCCGTCAGCCAGGACGAGAAAAAACCTGCGCACACCGGTGAATTGTTCGAAATTTTCCCCGATAAGCTCACCATCGTGGCACTGGACGGCTACCGTCTGGCCATCGTGGAGCGCCCGGTGACCGCCGTCAAGGATATCCGCATCATCGTGCCCAGCAAGACCATGACCGAAGTGGCCCACCTGCTGCCCAACGACGACGAAGAGCTGGTGCACATCAGCGCCAACCGCCGCTATGTGGTGTTCATGGCCGGCGGCTACACCATCATGAGCCGTCTGATCGAGGGCGAATTTTTGAACTACCGCAATGTCATCCCCGCCGACAGCCGCACCCGCGTGACCATCGACAGCAAGGATTTTATTGAGACCATCGAGCGCGCTTCTCTGATTATTACAGAGCGTTTAAAAAATCCCCTCCGCATCTCCTTTACAGAGGGTAAAGTTGTGGTGCGCTGCCAGACCAACCTTGGCCGCGTGGTGGACGAGTTCAACGCCGACTGCGAGGGCGACGAGGTGGAGATCGGCTTCAACAACCGCTATCTGCTGGATGCTCTGCGCAACGCCCGCACCGAGAAGGTCCGTCTGGAGATCAGCGGCCCCCTGAGCCCGGTCAAGGTGCTGCCTGCCGAGGGCAATGACTTTTTGTATCTGGTGCTGCCGGTGCGCTTCAAGAACGATTAAGAGGGCGAAAATATGCAGAAAATTCTCATCCATACGGAATTTATCAAGCTGGATGCCCTGCTGAAATATGCAGGCCTGTGCGAGACCGGCGGCGAAGCCAAGGAGCTGGTGCAGGGCGGTGCCGTGAAGGTGAACGGCGAAGTGTGCACCATGCGCGGCAAAAAGTGCCGTGCCGGTGACGTGGTGGAGCTGGACGGCCAGACCGTGGAAGTGGGTCAGGGCCAGTAATGCGTCTGCTTTCACTGGAAGTCACGAACTACCGCAATATTGCATCGGCCCAGCTGACGCCGGGCCGGGAGCTGACCGTCATCTGCGGCAACAACGGCCAGGGCAAAACGAACCTGCTGGAAGCCATCTGGCTGCTCACCGGCGGCAAAAGCTTCCGGGGCGGTAAAGATGCGGAGCTTGTGCGCCGCGGAGAAACATTCGCGGTGCTGGAAGCCGTCACCCAGCGCACCCGGCAGGAAGATCAGGAACCGGACGACCCGGCCCGGGTGCGCATCACAGTGGGCACGCCGGATGCCCAGCGGCCCGGCCGCTATGCTTCGGTGAACGGCGCACCGCCCAAGCGGGCAGCGGGCCTTGCGGGCAGCTTTCCGGCGGTGGTGTTCGACCCCGGGCACCTGAGCCTTGTAAAAGGCGCACCGGAAGGCCGGCGGCGCTTTCTGGATGCGGCGCTGTGCCAGCTGTACCCCGGCTACCTTGCCACCTACCGCCGCTATGTGCGGGCACTGCAGCAGAAAAATGCACTGCTGCGTCATTCTGCAAATGGAACAGAGCGCCCCTATGCGGAAAAATGCGCCCTGCTGGAAGTGCTGAATGTGGAGCTTGCCGCTCAGGGCGAGGCCATCCAGAAGCGGCGGCGGGAGTACCTTGCCCTGCTGGGGCCGCTGGCCTGTTCCAATTACGCCGAGCTTTCCCACGGGGCAGAGCGCATGTCTTTGCACTATGCGGCTCAGTTTGAGCCGGGCGGCCTTGCAGACCTTCTGCGCCAGCGCCAGAACGAAGAGCTGCGCGCCGGGCAGAGTTTGTGCGGCATCCACCGCGAGGATATTGAGCTGCTGCTGGACGACCAGCCGGCCAAAGTGTTTGCCAGCCAGGGGCAGCAGCGCAGCGTAGTGCTGAGCCTGAAAATGGCCGAAGCCGCTGCCGCCGCCCGCATCACCGGCGAACACCCGGTGCTTCTGCTGGACGATGTGCTCAGCGAACTGGACGAAGGCCGCAAACAGTATCTGCTCACCCGCATGAAGGAAAAGCAGACCTTCGTCACCAGCTGCGATGATACCGCTTTCCTGAAAACAGACGGCGAGGTGTACCGCATGAACGGCGGCGTGCTGAGCCGGGCCTGACCGGGATAAATGCTGCAAAAGTCCATTTAAAAGTAATGCATAAAACGCTGTTTATGCATGAACTGCCAGAATAAGGAAAATACTGTATGTATATTCATCTGGGCCGTGACTATGTGCTGAACGACCGCGACATCATCGGCATCTTCAACTTGGAGACCACCACCATCACCCCCCGCGGGCGGGAGTTTTTGAACTATGCCCAGAAAAACGGTGCTGTGGTGAGCCTTTCGGATGAATTGCCTCAGAGCTATGTGCTGGCGGATGGTGCCGTAGTGGATACGGTGTACCTCTCCGAGCTTTCGCCTGCCGCCATGCGCCGCAGGGCCGAAAAAATGGTGGAGTGAACTTTGCGGAAAACGGGCCGAAAACCCACTGAAAAAGAGGGATGGGAAAGCCGCAAAAATGCCCGAAAAACCGCACCACGCCAGCCAGAACGCCCCCTGTGGCCAGAGGGCGAAGATCCAACAAAACCGCGAGAAAAAAGTACACACTGGTGTACCGGTTCCCGCTTTGCTATAATTTGAAAAAACAAACGCAAAAACGAACAAAAGGGAGAAAGGAAATGGCAGAAGAAATCATTACCAGTACAAATGCCGAAACCGCTACCGACCACGAGTATAACGCCAGTGAGATCCAGGTCCTGAAAGGTCTGGAAGCTGTCCGCAAGCGCCCCGGCATGTATATCGGCTCCACCGGCGAGCGCGGCCTGCACCATCTGGTGTACGAGATCGTGGACAACGCCATCGACGAAGCACTGGCCGGCTACTGCGACCACATCGAGGTCAAGATCCTGAAGGACAACATCATTCAGGTCACCGATAACGGCCGCGGCATCCCCGTGGACATTCAGGCCGACACCGGCCTGCCCGCCGTCACCGTCGTCTACACCATCCTGCATGCAGGCGGCAAGTTCGGCGGCGAGAACTCCGGCTACAAGGTGGCCGGCGGCCTGCACGGCGTGGGCGCATCCGTCGTCAACGCCTGCTCCGAGTGGCTGACGGTCAACGTGCGCCGCGACGGCCACGAGTACGAGCAGACCTTCCGCCGCGGTGACCCGGACGGCCCGCTGAAGTGCATCGGCACGGTGGCTGAGGGCGTCACCGGCACCCGCGTCACCTTCAAGCCGGACCCGGAGATGTTCCGCGACACCACCGTGTACGACTTCGACACGCTGGAAAAGCGCCTGCGGGAGGAAAGCTTCCTGAACGCCGGTGTCAAGATCACCCTCACCGACGAACGCGAGATGTACACCCCCGTGCTGGAGGACGGCAAGGAGGGCGACCCCTGCTACCGCAGCGAGGTGATGTGCTACGAGGGCGGCATCAAGAGCTTCGTCACCTATCTGGGCGAAAAGCGCAAGCTGGACGTGCTGCACCCCAACGTCATCTACCTCAAGGGCCAGACCGACCGCGGTATGGCAGAAATTGCATTGCAGTACAATTCCAGCTACAACGAGCTGCTGCTGAGCTTTGCCAACAACGTCAACACCCCGGACGGCGGTACCCATGAAGAAGGCTTCAAGGCCAGCCTGACCCGCGTGTTCAACGATTACGGCCGCAGCCACGGCCTGCTGAAGGATAAGGACGAGAACCTTTCCGGTGCGGATGTGCGCGAGGGCCTGATCTGCGTCATTTCCGTCAAGCTGCAGGAGGCCGAATTCGAAGGCCAGACCAAGGCAAAACTGGGCAATACGGAAATCCGCACCCTCGTTTCCAACATGGTCTATTCCAAGCTGATGGAGTTCTTTGAGGAGAACCCGGGTGTTGCCAAGGCCATCTTTGAAAAGGCCACCCAGGCCGCCCGCGCCCGCGCCGCCGCCAAAAAGGCCCGCGAGCTGGTGCGCCGCAAGAGCGCACTGGAAACCAGCCGTATGCCCGGCAAGCTGGCCGACTGCCGCGAGAAGGACCCCACCAAGACCGAAATTTTCATCGTCGAGGGCGATTCTGCAGGCGGTTCCGCCAAGATGGGCCGTGACTCGGCCATTCAGGCCATCCTGCCGCTGTGGGGCAAGATGCTGAACGTGGAAAAGGCCCGCGCCGATAAAATTTACGGCAACGATAAGCTGATGCCCGTTGTGCTGGCACTGGGCTGCGGCATTGGTGATGAGTTCGATATCTCCAAGCTGCGCTACGACAAAGTGTTCATCATGGCCGATGCCGATGTGGACGGTTCGCACATCTGCACCCTGATGCTCACCTTCTTCTTCCGCTATATGCGCCCGCTCATCGAGCAGGGCCATGTCTACGTTGCCCAGCCGCCCCTGTTCAAGGTGCAGAAGGGCAACACCATCAAGTATGCCTACAACGACGCCGAAATGGCTGTGCTCTCGCAGGAAATGCCCGGTGCCAAGGTGAACCGTTACAAAGGCCTTGGTGAGATGAACCCCGAACAGCTGTGGGAGACCACCATGAACCCGGATAACCGCGTGATCGTGCAGATCACCATCGACGATGCCGAGAAGGCCGACGAAGCCTTTACCATCCTGATGGGCGATCAGGTGGAGCCCCGCCGCCGCTTTATCGAGACCAACGCCCAGTACGCAAAGCTGGACGTGTAAACGCGCTCGCCCTCTCCGTCTTTGCTTCGCAAATCCACCTCTCCCAAAGGGAGAGGCCTTGGCATAAAGATGCAGTTTGCATGGACTGCCAAAGGCTCCCACTTTGGGGGAGCTGGCGCGTAAGCGCCTGAGAGGGCGAGGCTGTTTTCCAAGATAAATTTCCCTTTTCTGCAAAAGAAAAGGTTCAACCCTACGGAGGAAACAATGGAAGAAGATTATGTGATGATACCGGGCAGCGGAACCAAAAAGATCATCCGCGACGTCAAAAAGGAGATCGAGACCGCCTTTCTGGACTATTCCATGTCGGTCATCGTGTCCCGCGCCCTGCCCGATGTGCGCGACGGCTTAAAGCCGGTGCACCGCCGCATTCTGTACACCATGCACGAGCGCGGCAACGACCCCAGCCATCCCTACCGCAAGTCCGCCGACACCGTCGGTGCCGTGCTGGGCTCCTACCACCCCCACGGCGACGCATCCGTTTACGACGCCATGGTGCGTCTGGCACAGGATTTCTCCCTGCGCTATCCGCTGGTGGATGGTCGGGGTAACTTTGGTTCTGTGGACGGCGACCCCCCGGCTGCTTACCGTTACACCGAGGCCCGCATGAGCCGCATGGCGGTGGAAATGCTCACCGATATCGAAAAGGATACCATCGACTGGGACCCCAACTTCGACGAGACCAAGAAGGAACCCAGCGTGCTGCCCTGCCGCTTCCCGAACCTGCTGGTCAACGGCAGTCAGGGCATTGCGGTCGGTATGGCCACCAACATCCCGCCCCACAACCTGAGCGAGGTCATCGACGGCTGTGTGGCCTATATCGACAACCCGGATATCGACCTGCCCGGCCTGATGGAATACATCAAGGGCCCGGACTTCCCCACTGCCGGCATCATCATGGGCCGCAGCGGCATCCGCGCCGCCTACGCCACCGGCCGCGGCAAGATCACCCTGCGCGGCCGCGCCACCATTGAGGAGACCAAGAACGGCCGCACCCAGATCGTCATTACGGAAATCCCGTATATGGTCAACAAGGCCCGCCTCATTGAGAACATGGCCGACCTCGTCAAGGAAAAGCGCATCGAGGGCATCACCGGCCTGAACGATGAGACCAACCGCAAGGGCATGCGCATCGTGGTGGATGTGCGCAAGGACGCCAACGCACAGGTCATTCTGAACCAGCTGTACCAGTACACCCAGCTGCAGGATACCGTGGGCGTCATCATGCTGGCCATCGACCACAAGGTGCCGAAAGTCCTTACCCTGAAGCAGATGCTTCAGAAATACGTGGAGTTCCAGGACGAAGTGGTGCGCCGCCGCACCCAGTTCGACCTGAAAAAGGCCAAGGAGCGCGCCCACATTCTGGAAGGTCTGAAAAAGGCCACCGACATCGTGGACGAGCTGATTGCCACCATTCGCGCCTGCAAGGGCGGCATGGCCGAAGCCAAGGCCGCCATCATGGAGCAGTTCGGCTTCGATGACCCGCAGGCAGATGCCATCGTCAAGCTGCAGCTGGGCCGTCTGGCCGGTCTGGAGATCCTCAAGATCGAGGAAGAACTGAACGGCCTGCATGCCAAGATCGAGAACTGGGAAGCCATTCTGGCCGACGACGCCCGTGTGCTTGCCATCGTCAAGGAAGAACTGCTGGACATGAAGAAGCGCTTCGGCGACGAGCGCCGCACCGAGATCCAGTCCGTCACCGGCGAGGTGGACATCGAAGACCTTATTGCCGAAGAGCAGTGCGTCTACACCCTGACGGAGGCCGGTTATATCAAGCGCCAGCTCAAGGCCACCTATCAGGCCCAGCGCCGCGGCGGACGCGGCATTTCCGGCATGACCCGCAAGGAAGAGGACATCGTGCAGGAAATGTTCGTGGGCTCCACCCACGACTATGTACTCTTTGTCACCGACAAGGGCCGTCTGTTCCGCATCAAGGGCTACACCATCGCCGAGGGCAGCCGCACCAGCAAGGGCAGCAACATCGTGAACCTGCTGCAGCTGGCCGAGGGCGAAAAGGTCACCAACATGATCTGCCAGTCCAAGGACGCCGACAAGGAAGGCTTTGTGACCATGGTCACGAAGCAGGGCCTCATCAAGCGCACCCCGCTGGAGCAGTACGCCAACATCCGCAAGAGCGGCCTGATCGGCATTGCCCTGAACGAGGGCGACGCCCTGGCCTGGACCCGCCTGACCACCGGCCACGATATGCTCATTGTTGCCACCCGCAACGGCCAGGCCATCCGCTTCAACGAAGAGGATGCCCGCCCCATGGGCCGCAGCGGCCACGGCGTGCGTGCCATCAAGCTGGCGGAAGGCGATGAAGTGGTAGGCGTGTGCATCTGCCGCGAGGGCGGCACGGTGCTCACCGTCACCGAGAACGGCAAGGGCCGCCGCTCTGATATCGACACCTACCGCATCACTGCACGCGGCGGCAAGGGCATCCGCAACTATGACGCCGCCAAGGATAAGGTGGCTGCCGTGAAGATCGTGGACGATGTGGACGATGTGCTGCTGAGCAGCCAGGAGGGCATCATCATCCGCCTGCACGCCAACGAGATCCCGCTGCAGAGCCGCTACGGCTCCGGCGTGCGTGTGATGCGTTTGGGCGAGAACGACAAGGTGATGGTGCTGGCCCGCACCGACCACGACGACGAGGCACAGACCGAGAAGATCGACGCTTCCGAAGCCGATGCCGAGCCCACTGCAGAGCAGCTGGCGGAAATGGAAGCCGCCGATGCAGCAGCTGCAGCAGAAGCACCGGAAGCCGACGATAAGGGCGAAGAATAAGCTGTAATGGGCCGGTGTGCCGGCAGCTTTCTCCTCGGACGCAGGCCGGGGCCCCTGCCCCAGAAGGTCCTCGGAGAAACTCCCGGCCCGCTGGCCGGAAAAATGCCGCCTGCCGCACCGGCCTTTCCCGTGAAAAAGCAGACCAGAAAATCCCGCAGGATTTTCTGATCTGCAAAACAAATAAAATCATTTCCGCTGAAAATGCCAGAGCGCAAGCGGCGGCTGTTTCCAATCGTAATTCATAAAGATCCCCGCAGGAACGGAACAAACCGGCCCTGCGGGGATTTTTGCACTTTTCAGCGGCGGCCAAACCATGTATAATAGAAAGCGTGTACAGAATAAAAATAAACACAGAAAGTGGTCAAAGCGTATGGCAGCAGAAAAACAGCCTGAGATCAGCATTATCGTGCCGGTGTACAAGGTGGAAAAATATCTGAACGCGTGTATCGATTCCATCCTTGCCCAGACCTTTGCGGATTTTGAGGTCATTCTGGTGGACGATGGTTCGCCGGACAGCTGTCCCACCCTGTGCGACGCAGCGTCGGCGCGAGACAGCCGGGTACAGGTCATCCACAAGCCCAACGGCGGCGTGAGCACGGCCCGCAATGCCGGTTTGGATGCGGCGCAGGGCGCATGGATCGCTTTTGTGGACTCGGACGATACCGTACACCCGGAGTACCTGCAAAAACTGTATACGGCGGCAGTTTCGGCCGGGGCCGACCTTGCCATCTGCGGCAGTCAGTGCATCGATGAAGCAGGTGCCCTTGCCGCTGCAGGCGAGCCGCGCATTGGCCGCGATGTACTGCCCCGGGAGGAGATTTTGCGCCGGATGGTGGCGTCGGATTATCAGGTGCCGTGGAACAAACTGTACCGGCACAGCCTGTTTGCACAGCTGCGCTACCCGGAAAACAAGGCTTTTGAGGATACCTGCCTGATGCCTGCCGTCTATGCGCAGGCGGCGTCCATGAGCGAGGTGCCGGATTACCTCTACAATTACCGTCTGGTACAGGGCAGCGCCATGCACCGTAAAACCACTCTGAAAACGCTGGACTGGGTGGAAGCGTGGTACCGGCTGTTTGAGGTGCTGTACAGCAATGGCATCACGGATACGCTGTGTGCCGCCTACCGCCCCATACTGACGGCAGTGTGGGATATCTGGCTGCATCTGACACCGGAAGAACGCCGCAGCCCCCGCATGAAGGAAGCCTTTGGCTACGAGCGCACAGCGCGCAAAGAGCTTTTTGCGGCGCACGGCGTGACGCCGGGCAATCTGTGGGCAGCGGCAGTGTGTGCGGCGTCGGCCTGCCGGTATCTGGACCTGCGGCGCAGCCAGGCCGCAAAACGAAAACAAAAGCAATGAGGAAGTTATTGTGAACGAGCATAAGATCAGCCAACCTCACAGCCCGGAGATCAGCATCATTGTGCCGGTGTACAAGGTGGAACGGTTTTTGAATGCGTGCATCGAATCCATCCTGAGCCAGACCTTTACGGATTTTGAACTGATTCTGGTGGATGATGGTTCCCCGGATAACTGCCCCGCCCTGTGCGACGCAGCGGCAGCAAAGGACGGCCGCATCCGTGTGGTGCACCAGAAAAACCGGGGCCTGAGCGGTGCCCGCAATGCCGGGCTGGACACGGCGCGGGGCGAGTGGATCGCCTTTGTGGATTCGGACGATACCATCACGCCGGATTACTGCGAAAAGCTGTACCGCGCCGTGCGGGATACCGGTGCCAAAATGGCCGTGTGCAATTACCGGCAGGTGGATGAGGAGTGCGTGCCGCTCAAAGAGCAGTATCTGCATGTGCGGCAGGGCGTGATGGACACTGCACAGGTGCTGGAACACTGCACCCTGATCCCCTACATGGTGGCGTGGAACAAGCTGTACCACAAAAGCATCTTTGCAGAGCTGCGCTTTGCGGAGGGCAAGCTGAACGAGGACACCATGCTGCTGTGCTACGCCTACGAAAAGGCGGGCAGCATCGCCAATATCCCGGACGCCATGTATCTCTACCGCAAGGTGGCGGGCAGCATCGTCAACAGCAAAATGACCCTGCGCAGCCTGGACCGGGTGGAAGCCAATTACACCGTGTTCGAGTGTGCACGCCGCAACGGCGTGACGGGTTCGCTGTGCGAGCTGTACTGGGTGCTGCTGCATTCACTGCTGGATGTGGCTGTGCACCTGACCGCCGAAGAACGCCGCAGCCCCCGGATGCAGCAGGCGCGGGAGTACGAGCGCCGCGCCCGCCGGGCGTTGAAGCAGGAGCACGCCGTCTCCCTGCGGGCGCTGGGCAATACTCTGAGCTTTATCCTTTCGCAGAACCGGTATTTTGAGACCCGGTGGAAAAATAAGACATAAAAGCAACATCCGCTGCCGCTTTCCGTTCGGCCTTTTTGAGTGAAAATCAACTCTGGAAAATCCGCAGATTTTCCAGAGTTGCCAATATTAAAAATAATTTTTCCGCTGATATTACCAAAGCGAACGCGGCGGTAATTTAAATCGTCTTACAAACGTAAAGTTTGTCTGGACTTCCCCGTAAAGATATGATACAATAACAAAACAGTCACAATACCCGTGGGGGAGTAGCAAGCGCCTGTTGCAGAAGGCGCAGCAAGTCAACATAATGACCGTTGGTTTCGGTCTGGCTTGCTTTACCGCAGAACGCTGCCTGCAGAACAGCACTGTGGTACACGGCCCGGCATATCTACTGCATGGAAGCGCTGGGCTGTAGTAAAATGCGAGACTCATGTGTTTTTGGCGTACAGCAGCGCCCGTGCACATGGAGTCAGTGACAAAAATTGACCCGGTTCCGGACGTAAACGCGCGCCCGGAGCCGGGTTTTGTATTGCCCGAAGATTCTGGTCAATTTCAGGAGGCAGACAATATGGAATGGAGTTTTGTATTTTTCCTCAACAGTGCACTGCTGGGCGTGGGCCTTGCTATGGATGCGTTCTCGGTGTCCATGGCAAACGGCCTGCACGACCCCCGCATGGGCAAGGGCACCATGGTCAAAATTGCAGGTACCTTCGGCGTTTTTCAGGCCGTGATGCCCATGACCGGCTGGGTGTGCGTGCACACCATCGTAGAACTGTTCTCGTCCTTTGAAAAGTTCATCCCGTGGATCGCACTGGCCCTGCTTGGTTACATCGGCGGCAAAATGCTGGTGGAAGGCATCAAGGGCGAGGAAGCCGAAGAAGCCGCAGAGCTCAGCGCAGGTGCCCTGTTCATGCAGGGCGTGGCCACCAGCATCGACGCCCTTTCGGTGGGCTTTACCATTTCGGAGTACGGCTGGCTGATGGCACTTGTGGCATCCCTTATCATTGCAACGGTCACCTTCTTTATCTGCATGGCGGGCCTGCGCATCGGCAAAAAGTTCGGCACCAAGCTCTCCGGCAAGGCGTCCATCCTGGGCGGTGTCATCCTCATTGGCATCGGGCTGGAAATTTTCATTTCCGGCGTGTTCTAAGCAGCATAGAAAGCAAAAAGGCACAGCGCATGATGCGCTGTGCCTTTTGCTTTCTCCATTGTTCCACATAGAACAATTACTTTTCCGGTTCAAAGTAGTCGGCGTATTCCTCGGTGAGCTTCGAGCCCAGCCGCCGGATGCCGCCGTACAGGTGCCGCTCCACCAGCGGCTCAAAGGCGGCAAGGTCACACCGCTCAATGGCGTTCAGCAGGTTGCGGTGATCTGCGATCACCTCTGCAAGGCCGCCGCTGGTCATGGTGTCCAGCATCCGGAAGCGGCTGTAATCGGCATGGGCGTTCTGCAAAGTGCGCCACAGGTAAAGCTTGTCCATGGCGGCAAACCAGGTCTCGTGCAGGGCGCGGTCAGCCTCGTACAGCCTGTTGTAGTCCGGAGCCTCTGCAGTGGCAAGGGCTTCGTAGGCGTCCACACGGCGGCGGATCAGCGCCCGCTGCTCCGGGGTGCATTTTGGGGTAAAGTCCCGCAGGACGCGGGCTTCCACGGCGGTGCGCTCGTAGATCAGCTCGTCCACGATGCGGCGGTTCAGCCGGGTGACGGTGGTGCCCTTATACGGCACGATCTTCACCAGCCCGTTTTCCTGCAATTTTTGCAGCACCACCCGGATAAGGGTGCGCGGCGCACCAAAGCGGGCACACAGCGGGTTCTCGCTCAGGGAAGAGCCGGGCCGGATGGTCAGGTCAATGATCTCCCGTTCCAGCACGGCATAGATCTCAGCATCGGTTTTGTATTGTTCCATACCTCTCACCTATAGGAATGATGTATTTGCCCTTCGGGCAAACATGAGGCACCCTTCGGGCATGATGTTTCCGCTTGCGCGGAAATGATGCAGCCGCCTGCGGCGGCCATGATGCGCGCGGAGCACAGCTCCACGCAATTCTTCATGTGCCCGCAGGCACACATCATTTTGCCGCAAAGCGGCAATCATCATTTGTCCGAAGGACAACATCATGTTTGCGCAGCAAATACATCATTTATAAAAACTTCGTCCACACTTCCCCTTCCGGCAGAGGCAGCGAAAATGCCATGGGCTTTCCGCTCTCCGGGTGCCGGAACTGCAGCCCGCAGCTCTGCAGGGCAATGCTGCCCTTGATGCGGCTGCCGTATTTGCCGTCCCCGGCCAGCGGGTGCCTGCGGGAAGCAAACTGCACCCGGATCTGGTGGGTGCGGCCGGTGTGCAGGGTGATTTCGGCAAGGCTCGTTTCCCCCGTCGTTTTTGCGATGCGGTATTCCAGCACAGCTTCCCGCACGCCCTTGCGCGGGCGGCTGACCGGAAATACCCGGCCCTTGCGGCTGTCCTTGAACAAATAATCCCGCAGGATGCCGCTTTCCGGCAGCTGTTCGTCCGGTGCACCGGCGATCACGGCGCGATACTGCTTAATAAACTGCGGCGTTTCTGCCCTGCCTTCGGCCCGGCCGTCCTGCACGACATAGGCGTTCTGGCTCTGGGTGATCTGGCGGCTCAGCTCTGCCGCTGCCTTTGGCGTCTTGGCAAACACCATCAGGCCGGAAACGCCGGTGTCCAGCCGGTGAACCACCCCAACAAAGGCATCCGGCTGATTCCACATCTGCCGCAGGGCGGCGGGCACCCCTTCTTCGCTGGAAAGCCCGGCGGGTTTGTCCAGCACCACAAGGGCTGCGTCCTCGTACAGGATGTTCACAGTTTGCCCTCGGCAATGAGCGCCTTGAGCTTGAGGATGCCGGCAATGGTCTTGCCGTCCTTGATCTCGCCGCTCATGACCATTTCGTAAGCCTTGTCCAGCGGCACACGGTCCGGCGTGAGGAACTCGTCGTCGTCCAGGTGCATCTGGGTCTCGTGCAGGCCGGTGGCCACCCAGGTATAGATCACCTCGGTGTCATAGCCCACGGTGGGGAAAAACTGGCCCAGAGAGATGTATTTGTCGGCAGTCAGACCGCATTCCTCGCCCAGTTCGCGTTTTGCGGCTTCAAAGGGGTCCTCGCCTTTTTCCAGCTTGCCGGCGGGCAGTTCCCACAGCTCCTGCTGCATGGCATAGCGGAACTGGCGCACCATGCAGATAGTGCCGTCCTCAAAATAAGGCAGGATGCAGGCACCGCCGTGGTGATGCACCACCTCGCGGGTGGCGGTCTTGCCGTTTTCCAGCAGGGCGGTGTCCTTGGTCAGGGTGATGACCCGGCCCTCAAAGAGAACCTCGCTGGTGAGTGTTTTTTCGTAATGTGTGGTCTTCTCCATTTTATTACCCTCTTTGCCCGGCACAGCGCCGGTTTTCTATGGTTTCAGTTTACGGCAAAGAGCGGTTTGTTGTCAATAATAAGATGAAGAGAAAAGACGATTTTGAATTGTCTCCGCTTCGCTCTGACAATAATAGCGAAAAAATTATTTATAATTTTGTAAATTGGAAAAATCTGCGGATTTTTCCAATTTACTTTTTCACGGGGAGGGGCCGCAACGGAAAACGGCATCTTTCAGGCAGGACGGCGGGGAGTTTCTCTGAGGACCGTCCGCTGGGGTGGGACCCTGTTGCCGCAGGCAATAGGGCGGGCGATGGAATGGCCCGAATCGTGTCCGAAGAGAAAGCTCCCCGCTGCCCTGCAGACACAGGCAGTCAGAACAAACCGGCCCAAAACCCAAAAATCCGCACCATTGCTTGCTTTAACGCACTAAAGACGTACAAAACCGCTAAAAAATTTTTCTTATTTTTGTTGTGTTTGTTTGGCGGTTTGCGTTTACTTTACGGGCAGAATTTGCTATTATAGTATACAAGCAATAGTGCCTTTATGGGGTTCTCCGGTCCCATGTGGGGCATATTGCCCCGCGCAAAAGGTACCAAATTCTGAATAATGGAGGAAGAAAAATGCCTAGAGCAAAGCAAACTATGGATGGCAATACCGCTGCCGCCCATGTAGCGTATGCCTACACGGACGTGGCTGCCATCTACCCCATTACCCCTTCTTCTCCGA
>JBNMHZ010000014.1:0-66187 GCA_050873025.1 Faecalibacterium sp.
CAGCTCGGTACTGGTCAAGGGCGGCGAGCTGCCCGTCACCAGCGTCCGCCTGACCAAGGCCATCCCCAAGGATATGATCTTCCCGGTGATGGACGAGATCCGCAAGGTGGTGCTGACGGCTCCCGTCAAGGCGGGCACCATCGTGCTGCACAATGTCTGTGGGCTGGACAGTGATGTGATGGTGACCAAGAATGTAGCCGCCGCGAAGTAAGCATACCTTTTTGTAAAACAGAAAAACCACCCCCAGCAGTGCCGTTGTGCTTGCCAGAGCGTGCGGCCTGTGAGGGTGGTTTTGTTATATGGGGGCCCAGAACAGTCGGCGGGGGATGCCTTGCATTATGAGCCGACGTGTGCTATGATGGTTGTACATACAATGATGTAGGTGCATCTTTGTGATATGGAGGAGCCTATGGATATTACGGAACGAAAAATCACCAAAATCGCCCGCGAAGCGGAAAAGCTGGTGCTGCTCACCATGCGGGAAAGCGGTGTCGGCACGGCGGAGATCGATCTCATCCATGCACTGCGCCATCACCCCGGCTGCACGCAGGCGCAGCTGGCGGAACTGCTGCACGCAGACAAAGCCGCCATTGCGCGGCGGACGAAAAATCTGGAAGGGAAGGGATACCTCACCCGGCGGGACGCGCCCAACGACCGGCGCAGCCAGCTGCTGTTCCCCACAGAAAAGGCAGAGAACCTGAAATCTTCCAAGGCTGAGGTGGAAGCGGCCTTTTACGAGTACATCACCGGGGTGCTTACCGCAGAGGAAGCCGCTGCCTTTGCCGCATCGCTGAACAAGCTCTACACAGCATCCAAGACCGAGAGCCGTGCGGGCTTCCCGCATTTCCGGCACGCCGCAGGAGGTGAAACCGCCCATGAAGAATGAAAAAAGCTTCCGCCCGGACCGGGTGCTCTCCTATTTTAAAGTAGAGTGGCTCCCGCTGGCATTCGTCACGCTGTCGGGCCTTGTGTATAACATCGGTCTGCTGGCAACGCCCTGGTTCGAGGGCCGTCTGGCTCAGTGTCTGGCCGATATCCTGGGCGGCAGCGAGACCGCCGCCAAAATGGCTGTGCTGGTGCTGGCCTACATTCTGGTCACCCTGCTGGTGCAGGCGGCGCGGTTCATCAAGCGGTTTTATGTGCGCCGCTTTGCCAACAACATCAACCGAAGGATGAAAGGCATCCTGTACGCAAACCTTGTGCGGCAGAGCCGGGCCGCACTGGAGCAGCAGGGTGCCGGTGAGCTGATGACCAAGGCCATCTCGGATGTGGATGACTGCGTGGAGGGAATGCGCAAGTTTACCACCGAGGTGTTTGATACCGGCGTGGCACTGGTGGGCTATGCAGTGATGCTGCTGGTGTACGACTGGCGGCTGGCGCTGCTCAGCCTGCTGTTCACGCCGTTTTCCTACGTGTGTGCAGCGTGGATGAAAAAGCCGGTGCAGCGTGCCGGCGCCGCCTACAAAAAGGCGGCTGGCGCGCTGAGTGCCGCCACGCTGGACCGTGCCCAGAACGCCGTGACCTACCGTATCTACGGCTGCGAAAATGCCCGCGTGGAAAAATACGAAGAAGCACTGGACACCTACGAAAAAACGGCAGTGCGCAGCAACGTGTGGCAGTCGGCCCTGCCGCCGCTGTATCTGGCGGCGTCCGAAGCGGGTGTGCTGTTCATTTTATGGTTTGGCGCAAAGAACGTGCTGGGCACCGGCTGGCGTGCGTGGGACATTGCGGCCTTCACCACCTTCCTTTCCTGCTTTACCAAGCTGGTGGTCAAATCCTCCAAGGTGGCAAAGCTGTTCAACTCGGTGCAGAAGGCTGAGGTATCGTGGAAGCGCATCAAGCCGCTGATGAAGCAGCCGGAACAGCTGGAAGCGCTGAATGTCCCGGCGGCACAGGACGTCTCGCTGAAAGACCTCTCCTTTGCCTATGGCGAAGAGCCCATCTTCTCCGGCCTGAGCCTGACCGCCCACCCCGGCGACATCATCGGTGTCACCGGCCCGGTGGCCTGCGGCAAATCCACCTTTGGCCGGGTGTTCCTGTGCGAAGCACCCTACGGCGGCTCTGCCCGCTTTGGCAGCAGAGAATTCTCGGCCCTGACGCCGCGCCAGATTTCGGCCACCGTCGGCTACCTGGGCCACGACCCGGAACTGAGCGCTGACACGGTGCGCAGCAATGTGCTTTGCGGCAGTGCGCAGGATGTGGAACCGTGGCTTGCCGCCGCCGCACTGGACGGCGAAGTGCGGGCAATGGAAAACGGTGCGGATACCGTCATCGGCCCCAGCGGCACCCGCCTTTCCGGCGGTCAGGCCCAGCGTCTGGCACTGGCAAGAACGCTGGCCCATCCGCGCCCGGTGCTGGTGCTGGACGACCCGTTCTCGGCGCTGGACCGCAATACCGAGGACACCGTGTTTGCAGATCTGCAGGAATACGCAAAGGATAAAGTGGTATTCCTCATCTCGCACCGGCTGTATCACTTCCCGCAGATGCAGCAAATTATTTTTATGGATGGCGGCAGGACCACCGTAGGCACGCACGAAGAATTGATGAAAACGGTTCCGGTCTACCGTCAGCTGTACGAGAGCCAGACAGCCGCCAAAACGCAGGAAGGAGGTGCGCAGCATGAAGAATAAACAGACAAACGGTGTATTCGCGGCCATCCGCATGGCGGCTGCGGCGCATCATCTGCTCACAGCGGGCACCATTCTGTGTGTGGCGGCGTCTGTGGTGGCATCACTGGTGCCGCCGCTGCTGCTGGCCCGCATCATCGACCGGCTGACGGCGGGCATCCCGCTGACCGTGGCAGCGGCGCTGCTCTATTTTGGCAGTCTGGCGCTGGAAGGGGTGCTTTCCTCGGCGCAGGAAAGCCTGCTGGTGCTCTTTGGCCAGAAGATGACCCACGCCCTGCGCAGCGAAATGTCCCAGAAGCTCACCCGGCTGCCCGCCAGCACGCTGGTGGGCCAGAACCCCGGCGAGGTGGCGGCACGCTTTTCCGGCGATGTGGACACCGTGGAAGCGCTGTTCACCTCGGGCATCATCAGCATGGTGGCGGACGCCTGCCGCATCCTCTCGATCATGGCGGTCATTGCGGTAAAAAACACCGGCCTTGCGCTGATCCTGCTGCTGGTGCTGCCGCTGTTTGCAGTGTTCACCCGCCATGTGCAAAAGCGGATGCTGGCTGCCCAGCTGGACAACCGCCGCGCGGTGGCGGCGGTTTCCGGTCAGGTGCCGGAGACTTTGCACAACATCCGCACCATCCGGGCTCTTGGGCTGGAAAGCTACATGGAGCGCCGGTATGACCGCTGCATCGGCGAAAGCTACGCCGCCATGGAGCGTACCAATTTTTACGATGCCATCTATTCACCGGTGGTGCTGGTGCTGAACGCCGCAGTGGTGGGCATCGTGATGCTGCTTTCTGCTTCCGGCAATGCCACGGTGCTGACCCTGTTCGGCATGTCGGTGGGCACTTCGGTGGCCGTTATCAATTATATTTCCCGTATTTTTGCACCCATTGAAAGCCTTGGCATGGAGATCCAGACCATCCAGTCGGCTATGGCGGGCGTCAAGCGCATCGATGCCTTCCTCGGCCAGACGGAACGCATCATTCCTGCAGAGCGGAAGGATGCCGCCCGCGGCGATGTAGAGCTTGCCCACGTTACTTTTGGCTATGGCGAAAAACATGTCCTGAATGATTTTTCCATGACTGTCCGGCAGGGCGAGCAGGTGACACTGGTGGGCCGCACCGGTGCAGGCAAGAGCACGGTGTTCAAGCTGCTGCTGGGCCTGTATCAGCCGGAGGCCGGTACGGTGACCATTGGCGGCGTGAATGTGGCGGACATCACCGACCGCGAGCGCCGCACCTGCATCGGCTGCGTGGAACAGCACTTCGCCCGTGTGCCGGGCACGGTGCTGGAGCAGATCACGCTGGGCGACCCGGCCATTACCCGGGAGATGGCGCAGCATGCAGCAGAGCTTGCGGGCATTGACGCCGCCATTCAGACCCTGCCGGAAGGCTATGATACGGTTTGCACCAACGGCATGTTCTCGCAGGGCGAGTGGCAGCTTTTGTCCATTGCCCGTGCAGCGGCAGCAGACCCTGCCGTGCTGCTGCTGGACGAGATCACAGCCAACCTCGATGCGGAAACCGAAGCCCGTGTGCTGGAAGCTCTGCGCCGCGCCTCGGCGGGCCGCACTGTGCTCTCGGTGTCCCACCGCATTTACGAGAACCTCGGCGG
Organism: Faecalibacterium sp.; assembly: GCA_050873025.1. Classification (GTDB taxonomy): domain Bacteria; phylum Bacillota; class Clostridia; order Oscillospirales; family Ruminococcaceae; genus Faecalibacterium. Next base: position 4,233 of record JBNMHZ010000014.1, read on the forward strand.
CAGAACGGTGGAGATCAGAACGCAGACACAGGAATGAAAAAATAAGATGAACAGGGATGCCCTCTGCATGTGCTTTTGCCTGCAGGGGGCATTTTGCGTCTTTTCAGCAGGGAAAAAGCGTGGTATACTCGAGATGAGGTTTGCCATGGCAAATCAGAACGAACATCCAGGAGGGATCTTCTCAGCGACTGGCCGTCGGCAGTGGGCTGGTTGGCGGCGTAGTTAGTGGTAAGGCGGGTGCAGGCAGGATGGCAAAGATCAAACAGCAAAAGCAGATCAAAACATTTCTGGCTGGGACATTCGGGCCGGAAAAGGGCGATGCCCTGTCTGCCCGGCAGGAAAAGGCGCTTGCGGCTCTTCTGCGATGTGGACAACGTGACTTATGGCGAATGCAGGAAGATCGGCTTTGCCCGCACCCAGACGCTGGGCTGGGGCGGCTGCTGCTGTGACTTCCACTTTTTCCGGCGGAACGACGCAAAGCGAGGTGCAGCGAATGCAGGAGGGAAAAATGATCTTGCGTACCCGTGCACATTGGAAAAAGAAGGCTTTGTGGGTACGTTTTATCCATGCGCAGTGCCAACGGAAAAGGCGGTCATTCTGGTGGGCGGCAGCGAAGAAAAGCGGCCGTTTGTGGAAAAGCGGGCCCGGGCCCTGCGAAACGAAGGCTTCCATGTGCTGGCACTGGGCTATTACCTGTACAGCGGAACCGGGAGAAACGGATGCAGACTACATCGAAAAGATGCTGGCACGGTTTCTGACCATGGAAAAGAAATACCCGGCCGAATGCCGCGCGGCAAGGCAGGCAAGCTGGGCAAAGCTCGTCTCCTTTTTTAAGGAATGGTAAAGAAAAGGGCAGAGCACCGCCGCAAAAACCAAAAATTACCGGGTTTTGCACAAAAAACGAAAAATGACTATTTTAACTTTAGCCCGGTTGTGTTATTCTAATCCTGTTCACTTTTAATCTGGGAGGGAATGCGAATGAATGAACAAGCCGCACCGAAAAACGATGTGATGCACAAACTTGCGCGTCAGATCGTTGAACGGCGCAACCTGATCTTTCTGATCGTTGTGATCCTGCTGATCTTTTCGATCATTTCGAAAGACTGGGTCAATGTGGAAAACGACCTGACTAACTATCTGCCGGATACTTCCGGCACCCGTCAGGCGCTGGATATCATGGACGAACAGTTCGTCACCTACGGCACTGCCGATGTGATGGTGGCCAACATTGGGCCGGAACGCGCCCAGGAGCTGGCCGACCAGCTGGCTGAGATCAAGGGCGTGCAGACAGTGGACTACGACGAAACGTCGTCCCATTATAATAATGTGTCGGCCCTGTATTCCATCACCTTCGATTACCCGGAGGAGGATGAAGAGTGCCTGACCGTTCTGGACGATGTGAAGGACTATCTGTCCGGCTACGACCTGTATGTCTCCACAAGCCTTGGCGACACCGAGGCGGAGATCATTGCACAGGAAGTCAATGTTATCATGGTGTACGTTGCCGTCATCGTGGTGGCGGTGCTGATTTTCACCTCACAGACCTACGCAGAAATTCCGGTCCTGCTGCTCACCTTCGTGATCTCCATGGTGCTGAACAGCGGTACGAACTTTTTGTTCGGCACCATTTCCTTCGTGTCCAACTCGGTCACAAGCATTCTGCAGCTGGCCCTTTCGCTGGACTACGCCATCATCTTCTCCAACCATTTCCGCGAAGAGCACGAGAACATGCCGTTGAAGGAATCGGTCATCGAAGCACTTTCCAAGAGCATCCCGGAAATCTCGTCCAGCTGCCTGACCACTGTGGGTGGTCTGGTGGCCATGATGTTCATGCAGTTCAAGATTGGCCCGGATCTGGCTATCTGCCTGATTAAGGCCATCGCCTATTCCATCCTGTCGGTGTTCCTTATCATGCCGGGCCTGCTCATGATCTTCGGACCCTGGATGGAAAAGACTGTGCACAAGAACTTTGTGCCCAAAATTCCTTTTGTGGGCAAATTTGCCTACAAGACCCGCAAGATCATCCCGCCCATCTTCCTGGTGCTGGTGGTCATTGCCTATCACTTCTCCAGCCTGTGCCCCTATGCCTACGGTCTGAACAGCATCAAGACCCCCAAGCTGAACGATGTGCAGATCGCCAGCAACATGATCGACGAAAACTTTACGGCCTCCAACTTTGTGGCACTGGTAACGCCCAAGGCGGACTACAGTGTGGAAAAGGCCATGGTGGAGGACCTGCTGAGCCATGATGAAGTGGACAGCATCAAGGGCCTTTCCAACATTGAAGCCATGGACGGCTACTGTCTGGAAGATAAGCTGACGGCCCGCCAGTTTTCGGAGCTGATCGGTCTGGATTACGAACTGGCGCAGGCAGTGTATGCGGCCTATGCCAGCGAGAACGACCAGTATAACCAGCTCATCGGCAGCTTTTCTACTTACAGTGTGCCACTGATGGATATGTTCCTTTATGTGTGCGACAAGGTGGATTCCGGCCTTGTAACGCTGGACGATGACCTGAACGACACCCTGCACGATGCGCAGGAGCAGATGCTCAGCGGCAAGGCACAGCTGCAGGGCACCGATTACAACCGTATCCTGATCTACCTGAGCCCGGATCTGGAACCCGGCCAGACTACTTATGATTTTACTGACGAGATCCAGCGCATTGCCCGCAAGTATTACCCGGACGGTAACATCTATCTGGCCGGTGACGTGACCAGTGAGTACGACTTCCAGAAATCCTTCGCTATCGATAACCAGGTGGTCAGCATCGTTTCCATCCTGATCGTTCTGGTGGTTCTGCTGTTCACCTTCCAGTCCGCAGCCATGCCGCTGCTGCTGATCCTGGTCATTCAAGGTTCCATCTGGATCAACTTCAGTTTTCCCACCTTTACCAATTCGCCGCTGTTCTACCTGAGCTATCTGGTGGTCAGCTCCATCCAGATGGGTGCAAACATCGACTACGCCATCGTCATTGCAAGCCGCTACAGCGAGCTGAAAAATCAGATGCCCCATGACCAGGCCATCATTGAGACGATGAACTTTGCCTTCCCCACCATCCTTACTTCCGGCACCATTCTGGCAGTATCCGGCATCCTGATCGGTCAGATGACCTCCCATGCCGCCATCGTCGGCATCGGCCAAAGCCTGGGCCGCGGCACCATCATCTCCATGATCCTGGTGCTGTTCGTGCTGCCGCAGATCCTGCTGCTGGGCGGTGTGCTGGTGGATAAGACCTCGTTCTCCATGCCCAAGGTCACCGCGCGTTCCAGCGTGAAGGGCCGTGTGCGTGTGAACGGCGTTGTCAAGGGCGAAGTGCACGGCAACGTGTCCGGCATCATGAATGCCATCGTCAACGGCGATGTGCAGCTGACCGTCCTTTCGGGCAATGTGACGCAGGAGGATGAAGATGAACCGAAACAGTAAGCATTTCCAGCCGCTGCGCCGCCTGACGGCACTGCTGCTGGCCGCAGCCCTTGCATGGGCTGCAGCTCTGCCTGCCTATGCCGAGGGCACCGAGGCGGCCCAGAGCGATACTATTTACATCAACAGTACCGCCGACCTGCTCAGTCTGGCACAGCATTGTGCCGTGGACAGCTGGTCCCGGGGCAAAACGGTGATCCTGCAGGAAGACCTCTCGCTGGAAGGCGTGGAGTGGGAGCCCATTCCCTCCTTCAGCGGTACCTTCCGGGGCAATGGCCATGAGATCCGGGATCTGGAACTGGATGGCTCCTACTCCCCGGCAGGCATGTTTGCCACTGTGGAGGAGGGCGCTGTCGTCAGCTCTCTCAGTGTGCAGGGCTGGGTGGCCCCGGGCGGTGAAAAAGGCACCGTGGGCGGCATTGCCGGCGTGAACAAGGGCACCATTACGAACTGCCAGTTCTCCGGCGCAGTAGACGGCGGCACCGAAGTGGGCGGCATCACCGGCCTGAACGATGAGACCGGCGTGCTGGACCGCTGCACCTCACGCAGTATCGTGACCGGCAAAAGCAGCACCGGCGGTGTTACAGGCCGCAATGCAGGCGCTATCACCAGCTGCACCAACGTGGGCGCAGTGAATGCTGCCTATCAGGATACCACCCTGAATCTGGACGGCCTTTCTGCCGATGTGCTTTCCTATATTGAGCGCAAGATCGATTCCAGTGCAGAGCCGCTGTCCTCCAATGCACCTACCGATACCGGCGGCATTGCAGGCCGCTCTTCCGGCATGATCCTCAGCAGCAATAACGTGGGCACTGTGGGCTACGAGCACCTTGGCTACAACGTGGGCGGCATTGTGGGCCGCAACGATGGCTTTGTGTCCGGCTGCATCAATCAGGGCGAGATCTATGGCCGCAAGGATGTGGGCGGCATTGTGGGCCAGGCCGAGCCGTACTCGGAGCTGGACCTTTCCCAGAGCACGCTGGAAAAGCTGCGCACCGAGCTGGATAAGCTGCACGACGTGGTGGATGGCTCGGCAGACGAGATGGATAACAGTTCTGCCATCATCAATAACGATTTGAACGCTCTGCAGGCGCAGATGAACACCGCCATCGACGCGGCACGCCAGCTGCAGGAGCAGGGCAGTGATTACTTTGACACTGTGGCCGATGAGATCGACCGCACCGGTGTGCTGATCAGCGATACGCTGGGCCGTATGGAACCCATGCTGGACACCACCGAGCAGGCCATGGAAAAGGTGACCGACGCGCTGGACGAGCTGCGCTGGGCCGTGAGCGAAGCTTCCATGGAGATCGGCTACCTGTCCGACGACCTGGACTACTTCCGCTCTGCAGCCAGCCAGACGGGCGACGCCATGGATTACACCCAGCAGGGCCTGGAACTGATCGGCAAGGGTATGCAGCAGCTGCGGGATTCCTACAACAGCGGCGATGAGACCGGTGCACAGGCTGCTATCACGCAGGCACTGAGCGGCTACAGCATGCTGTCGGAAAGCAATGTGGATGAGCACCTGCGCTCGGCCATGCAGCTGCTGAAGGTGGCAAACGCCCTGTTCAGCGCATTCACGGTCAGCAGCGGCATGAGCACCGAGATGAAAGCCATCTCGGCAGGCATTGGCCTGCTGCGCGGTGCGGCGCTGGTGGCCGGCGCAGATACCAGCCAGCTCAGCACGGCTTCCCGCCAGATCACCAAGGGCCTGCGCCAGCTTTCCCGTCTGTCCACCCAGATGAGCACGCTGGCAGGCAACGCATCCACGGCTGTTGCTGCACGCGGCAACAGCCAGATGGCAAGCGCCCTCAGCGGCGTTTCCCGCGCATTTGACAGCCTCAGCAGCGGCTTTAGCGATGCTGACGATATCCTGACCGATATCGGCTTTGACACGGATCAGCTGAAGTCCGGCGCAGAGACCATTGAGGCCGGCGTCGGCAGGCTGGAAGATGCAGCTGCACAGCTGCGGGATGCCACCGACGACCTTGAGACCGGCATTGCCTGGATCGAGCGGGATGGCTCGCTGATCAGCTCCACCGTGCAGCGCTTCTCGGACGCCATCGATACGCTGCAGGATGCCAGCTCCGGCATCACCGATGCACTGGGCCAGCTGCGGGATACGGTGCGCTGGCTGAACGACCAGGACCCGATCTCCATGCCGCGCCCGGACTCGGCAATGCAGGACACCACCGATACCCTGTTTGATGCCATGGATGCCATGACCAACCAGATGGGCACCCTGAACCAGAACCTGAAAGGCGTCAGCGACCGCATGAGCAATCAGGTGCGCGCCATCAACGACCAGATCCAGGTGGTAACGGGTCTTCTGCTGGACGCTGTGGAGGAGATCAGTGAACCCGGCAGCAAGACCATTCTGGAAGATGAATCTGAAGGCGACACCGGCCGCACCGATGGCCGGATCGAGAGCTGCATCAACCGCGGCACTGTGCAGGCCGATGTGGACGTGGGCGGCATTGCCGGTGCCATTGCCGTGGAAAACCTGCTGGACCCGGAAGATGACAATCTGAACGAAAGCGGTTCGCTGCTGCGCACCGGCTACTCGGTGTCGGCTGTGGTGGACGGCTGCGTGAACGACGGCAATGTGGAGGCCAAAAAGACCGCTGCAGGCGGCATTGTGGGCCGCATGGATCTGGGCCTTGTGCAGAACTGCGAAGCCTACGGTGACGTGACGGGTGCCAATCAGGTGGGCGGCATTGCCGGTGCATCCAGCGCAAAGCTGCTTGCAAACTGGGCCAAGTGCCGTCTGTCCGGCACCAATTATGTGGGCGGCATCGTGGGCGAAGGCACCGAGAGCCGCCTGACCAAGGGCAGCAGCACCGTGAAGGACTGCCGCGCACTGGTGGATATTCTGGAAGCCGACCAGTTTGCAGGCGCCATTTCCGGCGGACAGACCGGTGATTTCTCCGGCAACCTGTTCGTTTCGGACAGCCTGCGCGGCATCGACCGCCTGAGCAAGGTGGGCCAGGCAGAGCCCGCCAGCTATGAGGAGCTCATTGCACAGGAAAATGCCCCGGAGCGCTTCAAGCAGATCACCGTTACCTTCAAGGACGAGGATATCGTGCTGGGCCGTGTGCAGCTGGCCTATGGCGGTTCGCTGGACGAATCCGGATATCCGGAACTGCCTGCCAAGGAGGGCTGCGCCGCCCGCTGGGACACCACCGCGCTGAACGATGTGCGTGTGGATACTGTGGTGGAAGCGGTGTACACCGATTACATCACGGCTCTCGCCAGCGCCAACGAGCGTGAGGACGGCCGCGCAGTGTTCTTTGCAAAAGGCCAGTTCGGCGACCGCGACAGCCTGACGGTATCCATGCAGGATGCACCGGCCCAGCTGCACAATGTGGTGGAAAGCTGGCGTGTGAGCATCCCGGACGATGGCCTGGAAAGCCACACCCTGCGCTATCTGCCGCTGGACGCTGAGCAGAAGTATAAGGTGTATGTGCTGCAGGACGGCAGCTGGAAGGCACTGACCACCGAGAGCATTGGCAGTTATCTGGCCTTTGCAGTATCCGGCAATGAGGTGGAGCTTGCCATTGTGCACTCTTTCAGCGTGCCGGTGTGGGTCTGGATCGCAGCCGGTGCTGTAGTGCTGGTGCTGCTGGGCGCAGTTCTCATAAAGAAAAAACGCCGTAAAAAGGCAAAGGCCGAGCAGGCGAAAGCCGAAAACGAGCCTGAGACCGAAAACGAAGACCAGACGCAAAATACCTGACATCCCCTAAAAGGCATATCATAAGAAAAAGCTGCCGGGCCGGTTGGCCCGGCAGCTTTTTTGTGTGCAGGACTTGACAGGTTAAAAATAAAGTGATATGATTTTGATATCACAAAGAAATGCTTCCGCACCCTGCAAAGGAGGGGATTTTTATGGAAGAAAAAGTTTTGCAGACCAAAAAGAACGGCATGGCCGTGCTTTTGCTCACGCTGCTGGGCTATGTTGTCACCATTCCGCTGTTCGTATACAGCATCATCCTGCTGGATACCAGCCTGTTCCCGGGCATCCTGTTCATGGCGCTGGCCATCGTGTATTGGGTGGCGGGCATTTTCCTGTTCTGCGGCCTGAAGGTGCTCAAGCCCCAGGAAGCACTGGTACTTACCCTGTTTGGCGATTACATCGGTACCCTGAAAGGGCAGGGCTTTTACTGGGTGAACCCGTTCTGCACCGCCGTTAACCCGGCTGCAAGCACCAAGCTCAGCCAGAGCGGCGATGTGAATAGCGGCGAAAACGGCATGGCAGTGCTGCTCAAGGCAGGCAGCAACGGCAGCACCCAGACCGCTGAGCTGACCAGCAAAAAGATCTCCCTCAAGATGATGACCCTGAACAATTCCCGCCAGAAGATCAACGACTGTCTGGGCAACCCGGTGGAGATCGGCATTGCAGTTATCTGGCGGGTCACCGACACTGCAAAGGCTGTGTTCAACGTGGACAATTACAAGGAATACCTCTCCCTGCAGTGTGACAGCGCCCTGCGCAATGTAGTGCGTGTTTACCCCTACGATGTGGCCCCCAATGTGGACACTACCGGCGACGGCGTGGCCGACGAAGGCAGCCTGCGCGGCTCTTCTGAGGTGGTGGCAGCCCGCATCCGGGACGAGATCCAGAAGAACGTAGAGCAGGCAGGCATCGAAGTGGTAGAGGCCCGCATCACCTACCTGGCCTATGCGCCCGAGATCGCAGCCGTGATGCTGCAGCGCCAGCAGGCAAGCGCCATCATTGACGCCCGCAAGATGATCGTGGACGGTGCCGTGGGCATGGTGGAAATGGCACTGGACCGCCTGAACGAAAACAAGGTGGTGGAGCTGGACGACGAGCGCAAGGCGGCAATGGTCTCCAACCTGCTGGTGGTGCTGTGCGGCAACCGTGACGCTCAGCCCATCGTGAACAGCGGCAGCCTGTACTGATGGCCGAACCCAAAAAGCAGGTGCCGCTGCGCCTGAACGCAAAGCTCTACGATGCCCTTGCCGCCTGGGCAGAGGATGACTTCCGCTCGGTGAACGGGCAGATCGAATATCTGCTCACCGAGTGTGTGCGTCAGCGCAAAAAGAACGGCAGATATGTCTCTGACCAGATCGACGTTCCGCCGGAACTGGATATCAAATAACATACCCTGCAATCCCCGGCAGTGCCAGACGTTGCACTGCCGGGGATTTTGCATGTTTTGGGGTTTGATGTACGGTGAGAGAGGACAGTTGTTTCGAAAACTGCCGGCGAAACAGGCCGTTTTGCAAAGAAATAGGCGAGTTTGTGGCTTTTTGTGTGAAAAAACTTGCGAAATATCTATCGGAGTGCTAAACTAAAAAAGAGATTGTGTATGGAGAAACTTGCGGGGGTGTATGAATGAAGATACTGGTCGTAGATGATGGACAGCTGGCGATCAACTCGCTGATCCGCATCCTGTGCCGCGTCGCACCCGATTGTGATTATATCAGCGCCATGACCACCGAGGACGCACTGAGCTGGATGCGTCAGGGCCCGATGGACGCTGCGTTCCTGAACCTGGAAATGCCCGGTATGAACGGCCTTGCGCTGGCGCGCATGATTCAGAAGCTGCAGCCGCGCTGCAATATCATTGTGGTAACAGAGCATCCGGAGTATGCGCTGGAAGCTCTGCAGATCTTTGTGAGCGGTTTTCTGCTCAAGCCGGCGGGCGAAGCGGACGTGCGCAGTGTGCTGGAAAACCTGCGCTATCCGCCGGAGGACGCCCCGGCCGGCATCAAGATCCAGTGCTTTGGCAACTTTGAGATCTTTGTGGGCGGGCGTGCCCTTTCCTTCAAGCGCAGCAAGAGCAAGGAGCTGCTGGCCTATCTGGTGGACCGCAACGGTGCCACCTGCACCAACGGCGAAATGCTGGGCGTTCTGTGGGAAGATAAGCCGGATACGGCGTCCCTGCACAGCCACCTGCGCAATCTGATCTTCGATCTGAGCCACACGCTGGAGGACGCAGGCGTTACGGGTCTGCTCATCCGCGGCCGCAGCACACTTGCCATCGACACCAGCAAGGTGGACTGCGATTACTACAACTTCCTGCGCGGTGACCGTTCGGCCATGAACTCCTACCGCGGCGAGTATATGACCCAGTATTCCTGGGCGGAAGTGACCCGTTCGGCGCTGCGCCAGCAGGCCGGTGCTCAGCGGACAGCTCCCATTCCCAGCTACTATATGCCGCCGACGGGATTTTAAGGCTGGACGAGCGAAAATTTATTTTTAGTTAGTATGAGTAGGACCGAAAAATCTGCGGATTTTTCGGTCCTGTTTTTTCACGGGAAGGGCTGTAGAGGAAAACTGTATTCTGCCTGAAAGATGCATGGAATGTTTTCGGCTCCACGGGTGAAAAACAAACGAGCAGTGACCGCAGTCACTGCTCGTTTGCAATTTAAAAATAATCTTTCCGCTGAAAATGACCGAAGTAAAACGGCGGCCATTAGATCGTTATTCCTTCAAATGGGCATCCCAGCCGGAAGAGGTGACGATCTGCTGGTCCGGCGTGCACCACATGGCTTCCACGCCGTCCAGGCTTTCCACGATCTTCTGGCCCTCTTCCAGCGATTGGCAGAACAGGCCGGTGGTCAGGCAGTCCGCCAGGCCGGAGTCGCTGCACAGCACAGTCACACCGTTGAAGTAGGCGGCAGGGAACAGGGTGTCCGGGTCGATCAGGTGGTGGTAGCGCTTGCCGTCCACCACGTAAAAGCGCTGGTAGTCGCCGCTGGTCACAAGGGCCATATCGCTCATGTTGATGGGGTCGCCCAGCATGGAATCCGAGGTGTAAATGTCCGAAGCATTCCACGGGTTCTCCACGCCGCCGGTCCACTGGCTGCCGTCCGGCTTGGTGCCGATGGCCCGCAGGTTGCCGCCCACGCTCACAAGGGCGCTGGTCAGGCCCCGGGCCTGGGCAGCCTGGCACACCATTTCCACGGCGTAGCCTTTGCCCACGCTGCCCACATCCAGCGACATTTCCGGGTCGGTCAGGTAGACCGTTTTGGCATCTTCGTCGATGACGACGTTGTTGATATCACAATGCTGGGCAGCAGCTTCCAGCTCTTCCATGGTAGGCAGTTTGTTGTCCGCATCCGTTTCGGTGGCCTCGGCGGCTTCGCGGTAGTTGTGCCAGATGTTCAGCACGCTGCCCATGGCGATGTTCAGCTTGCCGTTTGTGGTGGTGTACATCTGGTCGGCCAGTTCCAGCATGGAGAGGATGCGGTCATCCACCTCCACAGGGGCGATGCCGGCGTTGTCGTTGATGGTTTTTACATTGTTCACGCCGGGGTAATCGTTGTAGATATCGTACAGCTGATTGTAGGTGATGAGGTCTGCGTGCAGGGCGCTCATCTGGGTGTTGAATTCTTCTTCGCTCTCGCAGTAGGCGATCACCTGGGTCACGGTGTCGAACACATCGTAAAAAACGGTGGTGTAGCGGGTCAGCTCTTTCTTTTTGGGGGCACAGCCGGCCAGCAGGCCAAGGCAGAGCACACCGGCCAGAAAAATGCTGGTCAGACGTTTTGCGCGTGTATTCATGCGTTCGGGTTCTCCTTTGCGGCGGTAAAAGCGGCGTGCTCTTCCTGCAGGTGGGCCAGCAGGTCACCGAACACCCAGCTGCGGTTGGACGGGGTCACCACAGCTTTGAGGGGAATGTTCACCTGTGCCTGCTTCATCAGATCCAGCAGGGTGTCCACATCTTTATCCTTAAAGTTTGCCAGCACCAGCGCCGGAGGGTAGGCACCTGGTTCCAGCACCAGGGTGCGGGCGGCTTTGGTCTCCACCTCGCCCAGCAGCTGGGTTACGGTCTTGCCTGCGTCGGCAGGGGCGACGGGCAGCACCTTCATGCCAAAGGCCGGGGCCATGCCCTCCAGCTTGCCGCGGTCGGCGGCGGAAAGATTCCAGCCCAGTGCCAGCGGCACACCGGCGTTCTGGTTGCGTGCAATATGTGCTTTCATAAGAAATACCTCGTTTTAAGGAATAAATTCAAAATACACTATAGTATAACACAAACAGGCGCAAAAGAAAATGCAAACGGAACGATTTAAAATATCCTCCTCTTCGCTCTGGATATAATTAAGGAATTTTATTATTCTATTTTAGAATACCAGAAAATCTGCGGATTTTCTGGTATTCACTTTTCACGGAAAGGGTCGTGAGGATGAACAGCATCTTCTGGTTCCAGCCCCTTTGCTGTAAAAAGTAAAACCGGAACGACCGCAGTTGTTCCGGTTTTACAAATCAAAAAATATTTCCGCTATTAATGGCGCAGCGCACGCGGAGCCATTTTAAATCGTTCTCAGTTCATCTTCTTACCGAAGAACTCCACCTCTTTGCCGATGAACTGCATCAGTTCATCGAACTGGTCGGGGGTCAGGCTCTGGGCACCGTCGCACTTGGCCTTGGCGGGGTTGTTGTGCACCTCAATCATCAAACCGTCGGCACCGGCAGCGACCGCGGCCTTTGCCAGTTCCGGCACCATCCATGCGTGGCCGCAGGCGTGGCTGGGGTCCACCACCACGGGCAGGTGGGTCATCTTGTGCAGCATCACAACACCGGCAAGATCGAGGGTGTTGCGCATACTGGTCTCAAAGGTACGGATGCCGCGCTCACAGAGGATGACGTTCTCATTGCCCTCTGCCATGATGTACTCGGCGCTCATCACGAACTCTTCCAGCGTGTTTGCCAGGCCGCGCTTGAGCAGCACCGGCTTCTTCTGACGGCCCACGGCTTTGAGCAGTTCAAAGTTCTGCATGTTGCGGGCACCCACCTGAATGAGGTCTACATTCTCGAACAGGGGCAGGTGCTCGGTGTTCATGATCTCGGTGACGATGGGAGCACCGGTGGCGCGGCGGGCCAGCTTGAGCAGGTCAAGGCCTTCGCTGCGCATACCCTGGAAGGAGTAGGGAGAGGTGCGGGGCTTGAATGCGCCGCCGCGCAGCAGGGAAGCACCGGCGGCTTTTACGCGCTGGGCACAGTAGGTGATCTGCTCCTCGCTCTCGATGCTGCAGGGGCCGGCGATGACGGCAAAGTTGCCGCCGCCGATCTTCACGCCGTTCACATCGATCACACTGTCGTCCGGGTGGAACTTGCGGTTTGCCTTCTTGTAGGGCTCGGTGACGCGGCGGCAGGTCTCCACCACCGGGTTTGCCAGTACCCAGCTTTCGGCCACGGCCTTGGTGTCACCGATCAGACCCAGAATGTGGCTCTCACTGCCCTTGGAATCGTTGATCTGCAGGCCCATATCCTGCAGTTCGTGGCAGAACTCGCGTACCTGTACTTCGGGGGCGTCCTGTTTGAGTACGATGATCATAGTGTTTTGTCTCCTTTGCCTTTTCCTATTTGGTCAAACGGCGAGGGAGACCGGCTCCTTTGCCGCAGCTTGCAGTGTCAAACTTCAGTGCTCTGAAGTGTGTGACGCTATGATATCACTTCAGGAAACTGAAGTCAAGAGGATTTTGAATTTTTATGGAAAAAGTGGTAAAATAAAAGAGGCTTCCCCCTTGGGGGAAGCTGTCGAGGAGCTTGCGGCGAGACGGATGAGGGGAAGCTGTGGATTGATACTGCTTTCACGGAACGAAATCGAAAGATGTCTACCCCTCATCCGCTTCACGATGTTCAGCACCTTCCCCCGAGGGGAAAGGCTTATAGAAAAGGGGATTTGTAAGATGGGAAAAGAAGCAAAAACCAATGCCATGCGCATTCTGGAACGGGAAAAGGTGCCCTATACGGCCCACGAATATGCCCACGAAGAGGGCGTGGCCGTAGCCGGTGTGGATGTAGCCGGCAGCATGGGCGAGGACCCGGCCTGCGTGTACAAAACGCTGGTGACCCAGGGCAATAGTAAGAACTATTTTGTGTTCGTCATTCCGGTGGCAGCAGAGCTGGATCTGAAAGCTGCCGCCCGCAGCGTGGGCGAGAAGAGCGTTGCCATGATCCATGTGGCCGATATCAACAAGGTCACCGGCTATGTGCGCGGCGGCTGCAGCCCGGTGGGCATGAAAAAGCAGTACAAGACCGTGTTTGACGAGAGCGTTCTGGCACAGGAAAAGGTCTATGTTTCCGGCGGGCGCATCGGCACCCAGGTGTGTTGTGCCCCGGCAGACCTCATCCGCGCAGCGCGGGCCACCACGGCAAAGATCATCTTTTAAAAGATAAATGGGCTCGCCCTCTCAGGCCGCTTCGCGTCCAGCTCTCCCAAAGGGAGAGGTGGCATTGCGTCAGCAATGACGGAGAGGGCGAGGCTGCTAAAAAAGTCAGTCTATTTCAGGAAAAGTTTATACGAGCTGCTTTACATAAAATATACTCAAACCATAAGTCATACTTAAAAAGAAAAACGATGTCGAAACTGCACAAAACTTTTGAAAGTTTTTTGGCGGCATGAAAACACAAGGTAGAATTTGCGAAAACGCCCTTTTCAAAGCTGTTTTTTTGCCGTAAACTGTATGTAGTACGGGGACGGTGGCCCGCAAAACGGGTCTGCCGCCGCCCCGCAGAATGCAAGCACAAAGAACTGCGGAGGAAAACTTCAATGATGAAGATGCTGCCGGGTCTCATGGGTCAGAGTTACATTCGGGCATGTCAGGGGCATCGTGCAGCTTTGTGCAAAGCAAAGGGAAAGCATACGCAGAAATAAAGGCCGTGGTACGGGTGTACCACAGCCTTTTTTGTTTGTCGGAGAGAAAGAGAGGCTTTTGGATATGGTTCGTAAAGTTGCTGTGATCATGGGTTCTGATAGCGACTGGCCGGTGGTAAAGGGTGCCTGCGCACAGCTTAAAGCGCTGGACATCCCCTTTGAGGCACACATCCTTTCGGCACACCGCACTTCTGCCGAGGCGGCAGCGTTTGCAAAGAGCGCAAAGGCAAACGGCTTTGGCGTCATTCTCTGTGCAGCGGGCATGGCGGCCCATCTGGCCGGTGCTTTTGCAGCCAACACCACCCTGCCGGTGATCGGCATCCCCATGAAGGGCGGTGCCATGGACGGCCTGGACGCATTGCTTGCCACGGTGCAGATGCCCAGCGGCATCCCGGTGGCAACGGTGGCCCTGAACGGTGCCAAGAACGCCGCATGGCTGGCTGCAGAAATTCTGGCCCTCGGCGACGATGCTCTGGCCGAAAAGCTGGCCGCAGAGCGTACCGCCATGGCCGCACAGATCGCTGCCAAAGAGGAAAAATTACAGGCGGAAATCAAAGAGCTGTGATCGCCCTCTCAGGCGCTTTCGTGCCAGCTCTCCCAAAGGGAGAGCCAAGAACGTGAAGGTAAAGCTCTTGCCTCTCCCTCTGGGAGAGGTGGCACGGCGAATGCCGTGACGGAGAGGGCGAGCCGCCTTAAAGTTAAAAGGAGAACCAATGTCTGATTTTGCATATCCGCTGCACGAAGAATGCGGCGTTTTCGGCATTTATGACCGTGCCGGCACCGAGGATGTGGCCGCTGCCGCCTACTCGGCCCTGTATGCCCTGCAGCACCGCGGGCAGGAAAGCTGCGGCATCGCAGTCAACGATGACGGCGTGATCACCGGCCACCGGGATCTGGGCCTTGTGAACGAGGTTTTCACCCCGGCTGTACTGGCGGGTCTTTCCACGCCCGGTGCACACATGGCCACCGGCCATGTGCGCTACGCCACGGCGGGCAGCCGCGTGCGTGCCAACGCACAGCCCATGATCGTCCGCCATGGCCGCGGCACCATGGCCCTGTGCCACAACGGCAACCTGACCAATGCTCTGGAGCTGCGCCGCCAGCTGGAGAACGAGGGTGCCATCTTCCACGGCTCCTCGGATACCGAGGTCATCTGCTATCTGATCACCCGCAACCGCCTGCGTATGGGCAGCATTGAAATTGCCATCAGCAAGACCATGGATGTGTTGGAAGGCGCGTACAGCCTTGTGGTCATGTCGGCCACCAAACTCATTGCGGTGCGTGACCCCCGCGGTTACCGGCCTTTGTGCATCGGCACCCTGCCCGGCGGCGGCTACGTTTTTGCCAGCGAGAGCTGCGCATTGGACGCCGCCGGTGCCACCCTGCTGCGGGACGTGGAACCCGGCGAGATCGTGGTAGCCGACACCAAGACCGGCGAGCTGCGCAGTATCAAGGATCACTGCGGACGCCCGGACACCCAGATGTGCGTGTTCGAGTTCATCTACTTCTCCCGCCCGGACAGCGTGATTGAAGGCTGCTCGGTGCACGAAGCCCGCAAGCAGGCCGGCCGGTTCCTGGCGCAGGAGCACCCGGTGGAAGCCGATGTGGTCATCGGCGTGCCGGATTCCGGCCTGGATGCTGCCCTCGGCTACTCGCAGGAGAGCGGCATTCCCTACGGCATCGGCTTTATTAAAAATAAGTACATCGGCCGCACCTTTATTCAGGGCAGCCAGAAGCAGCGCGAGAACAGCGTGCGCATCAAGCTGAACGTCATTTCCAGCACGGTCAAGGGCAAGCGCGTGGTGCTGGTGGACGATTCCATTGTGCGCGGCACCACCTCCGCCCGCATCATCAAACTGCTGCGGGACGCCGGTGCCACCGAGGTGCACTTCATGGTGTCCGCCCCGCCGTTCAAGTATCCCTGCTACTTTGGCACCGATATCCCCGATCAGAAGCTGCTGGTTGCCACCGGCCGCACCGTGGAGCAGATCAACGAGGTGATCGGAGCTGATACGCTGGGCTATCTGTCCACCGAACATGTGGTGCAGCTGGCAAAAAATGCAAAATGCGGATTCTGCACCGCCTGCTTTACCGGCGAATATGCCGTGAAGCCGGACGAGGTGCTTTCCACCGATATTCACGAACGCCACCTGAACGACCGTCCCAAAGACGAGAAAAAGTTAGGAGAGTAAGACCATGGAAAAGAGCTATTCTGAAAGCTATGCAGCCGCCGGTGTGGATATCACCGCCGGTTATCGCTCTGTTGAACTGATGAAGCAGTATGTGGCCCGCACCATGAACGAGCACTGCATCGGCGGCCTGGGCGGCTTCGGTGGTCTGTTCGAGCTGGACTGCACCGGCTACAAGCACCCGGTGCTGATCTCCGGCACCGACGGCGTGGGCACCAAGCTGAAAATCGCCATGATCATGGACAAGCACGATACCATCGGCATCGACTGCGTGGCCATGTGCGTCAACGATGTCATCTGCGCAGGTGCAAAACCGCTGGTGTTCCTCGATTACATCGCCTGCGGCCGCAACATCCCGGAAAAGATCGCCGAGATCGTCAAGGGCGTGGCCGAGGGCTGTGTGCAGGCGGACTGCTCTCTGGTGGGCGGCGAGACCGCCGAGCACCCGGGCATGATGCCGGAGGATGAGTACGATCTGGCAGGTTTCACTGTGGGCGTCGTGGACAAAGAGAAGATTTTGAACAACGACACCATGAAGGCCGGTGACGTCATCATTGCTCTGCCTTCCACCGGTGTGCATTCCAACGGTTTCTCGCTGGTGCGCAAGATTTTTGACATCGACGGCAATCCCGATGTGCTGCACACCGCACCGGCAGAGCTGGGCGGCAAGACGCTGGGCGAGGCCCTGCTGGCCCCCACCAAAATTTACGTCAAGCCTGTGCTCAAGGTGCTGGAAGAGGTGGACGTGAAGGGCATCTCCCACAT
Source organism: Faecalibacterium sp. (assembly GCA_050873025.1). GTDB lineage: Bacteria > Bacillota > Clostridia > Oscillospirales > Ruminococcaceae > Faecalibacterium. The sequence continues at coordinate 21,241 of JBNMHZ010000014.1, forward strand.
CACCGGCGGCGGCTTCTATGAGAACATCCCGCGCAGCCTGAAGAAGGGCTGCTGCGCCCGCATCAACAAGGCAGATGTCCGCACTCCGGCCCTGTTCCACCTGATGCAGAAGACCGGCAACATCTCCGAGCACGATATGTTCAACACCTTCAACATGGGCGTGGGCATGGTGCTCACCGTGCCCGCTGAGCAGGCCGACAAGGCGCTGGACATCCTGCACGCAAACGGTGAGCCGGAAGCTTACCGTCTGGGTGTCATCGCAGAAGGCGAGGGTGTGGAGCTGTGCTGAACATTGCAGTGTTAGTCTCCGGCGGCGGCACCAACCTGCAGGCCCTGCTGGACAGCGAAGCCCGCGGCGAGAACCCGGGCGGCAAGATCACCCTTGTGGTGGCCTCCAAGCCCGGCGTCTATGCGCTGGAACGTGCCGCCAAGGCGGGCGTGGAAAGCTGTGTGGTGCGCCGCAAGGATTACGAAAGCAGTGAGGATTTCGACGCGGCACTGCTGGAAACGTTGAAAAGTCATAACATCGATCTGGTGGTGCTGGCGGGCTTTTTGTCCGTGCTGGGCCCCAGTGTCATCGCAGCCTATCCCCGCCGCATTCTGAACGTGCACCCGGCACTCATCCCGTCTTTCTGCGGGCCCGGTATGTACGGTCTGCGCCCCCACGAGGCTGCAATTGCCCGTGGCTGCAAGGTGACCGGTGCCACCGTCCACTTCGTCAACGAAGAGTGCGACGGCGGGCCCATCCTGCTGCAAAAGGCCGTGGATATTCTGCCCGGCGACACCCCCGAAGTGCTGCAGAAGCGGGTGATGGAGCAGGCCGAGTGGAAGCTGCTGCCCAGGGCGGTGGCCATGGTGTGCAGCGGAGAGATCGAGTGAATGGGCTTCCCCCTCGGGGGAAGCTGGCGCGTAAGCGACTGATGAGGGGAAGCCGCAGTTAGATGCCGCTTTAACAGGACGGAATCGGAAGATAACTACCCCTCATCCGCTTCACTGCGTTCAGCACCCTTCCCTCTTTTGGCTACGCCATTTTCCCCCGGCCGGGGGAAATCGTTCCCCGAGGGGGAAGGCAAATAGGAGAATTTAAAATGGAAAAGATCAACCTGAACGAATATCTTGCTTCCAACGAGTACCCGGGCCGCGGCATTGCGGTGGCAAAGGCCCCGGATGGCCGCCAGATGTTCATCGGCTATTTCATCATGGGCCGCAGCGAGAACAGCCGCAACCGCGTGTTTGACCCCGTGCCCGAGCGCGGCGGCATCTGCACCATCGCAGCCGACCCCGCCAAGCTGGAGGACCCCAGCCTGATCATCTACAACCCGGTGCTGACCCTTGGCAAGACCCACATCGTCACCAACGGCGACCAGACCGACACCATCTACGACGGCATGAGTCGCGGCAAGAGCTTTGCCGACAGCCTGCGCACCCGCACCTTTGAGCCGGACGGCCCCAACTTCACCCCCCGCATTTCCGCTGTGGTGTACGAGGACGGCAGCTACCAGATGAGCATTCTCAAATCTGCCGACGGCAACGGCGAGAGCGTGCAGCGCTATTTCTTTGATTACCCGCAGCCGGTGGCCGGTGAGGGCCATTTCATCAGCACCTACAAGCACAACGGCAGCCCCATCCCCAGCTTTGAGGGCGAGCCGCTGCGCTTTGCCTGCCCCCGCACCATCGGTGATTTTGCACAGGGCCTGTGGAGCAGCCTGAACATGGACAACAAGGTCAGCCTGTTTGCCCGCGTCATTGACCTCGAAACCGGCGAGAGCGGCGATATGATCTTCAACAAGTACGACGCCGTGTGCAGTGATCTGGACGACCCCGAGGAGCCGGAGCTGCTGCCCGAAGAGCTGGAACTGCTCAAAAAGCTTGACGCCGAGGAAGAATAAGACTACAACAATAGAGGAACTTGAAAGTAGGAGGATGCACCCATGAATGAACTGGCATTGAAGTACGGCTGCAACCCGAACCAGAAGCCCAGCCGCATTTATATGGAGGATGGCTCTGACCTGCCGGTCACTGTGCTGAACGGCAAGCCCGGCTACATCAATTTTCTGGACGCGCTCAACTCCATCCAGCTGGTCAAGGAGCTGAAAACCGCCTGCGGCCTGCCCGCAGCGGCTTCCTTCAAGCATGTTTCGCCCGCCGGTGCGGCCCTGGGCCTGCCCCTGACCGATGTGGAGCGCAAGATGTACCACATCGTCCCGGATGTGGAGCTTTCGCCGCTGGCCTGCGCCTATGCCCGTGCACGCGGTGCGGACCGCATGTCCTCTTTCGGTGACTGGATCGCCCTTTCCGATGTGTGCGATGTGCCCACCGCAAAGCTCATCCAGCACGAGGTGTCCGACGGCATCATCGCCCCGGGCTACGAGCCGGAAGCGCTGAAAATTCTGGCAAGCAAGAAGAAGGGCAACTACAATGTGGTGGCCATCGATCCGGCCTACAAGCCCGCCCCCATCGAGCACAAGCAGGTGTACGGCATCACCTTCGAGCAGGGCCGCAACGAGCTGGAGATCAACGCCGACACCATGCTGACCAACTGGGTCACCGAGAACAAGGATGTGACCGAGGAGCAGAAGCGTGATCTGGTCATTGCCCTCATCACCCTGAAATACACCCAGTCCAACAGCGTGTGCTACACCTACCATGGCCAGACCATCGGTGTGGGTGCCGGCCAGCAGAGCCGCATCCACTGCACCCGTCTGGCAGGCCAGAAGGCCGACAACTGGCAGCTGCGCCACATGGACAAGGTGCTCAACCTGCCCTTCCGCGACGATGTGGCAAAGCCCAATCGCGACAACGCCATCGATGTTTACATCGGCGACACGCCCGAGGATGTCATCGGCGACGACGTGTGGGCCGAGACTTTCACCGAGCAGCCCGCACCGCTGACTGCCGAGGAAAAGAAGGAATACCTGAGCAAGGTCACCGGCGTGTGCCTGGGCTCGGATGCGTTCTTCCCCTTCGGCGATAACATCGAGCGTGCCCGCCGCTCCGGTGTGACCGCCATCGTGCAGCCGGGCGGCTCCATCCGTGACCAGCAGGTCATTGATACCTGCAACAAGTACGGCATTGCCATGGCTTTCTGCGGCCTGCGGCTGTTCCATCACTAAAAATAGGCTTCCCCCTCGGGGGAAGCTGTCGCGCAAGCGACTGATGAGGGAAAGCGGTGGTTAGATGCCGCTTTAACAGAACGGAATCAAAAGATGACTGCCCCTCATCTGTCATTGCTCCGCAATGCCACCTTCCCCCGAGGGGGAAGGCTAGGCAAAATGGGAAGGTGAATCAAATGAGCAAAAAAATCTTAGTGGTCGGCGGCGGCGGCCGCGAACATGCCATCATCAAGGCATTGAAAAAGAGCCCCGACTGCGGCGAAGTCTGGTGCGCACCCGGCAACGGCGGCATCAGCTATGACGCCAAGTGCAAGAACATCAAGTCCACCGATGTAGAGGCCATGGTGGCCTTTGCAAAGGAGGAGGCCTTTGATTATGTTGTGGTCGCGCAGGATGACCCGCTGGCTCTGGGCATGGTGGATGCGCTGGCCGCAGTGGGCATCCCGGCCTTTGGCCCGGACAAGGCTGCGGCCCGCATCGAGGCATCCAAGGTGTTCTCCAAGGACCTGATGAAGAAGTACGGCATCCCCACGGCAAAGTACGAGACCTTCGACGACCCCGCCAAGGTCATGGAGTACATCAGGGCTGAGGGCAAGTACCCGGTGGTCATCAAGGCCGACGGCCTGGCGCTGGGCAAGGGCGTGCTCATCTGCGAGAACGAGCAGCAGGCCGCCGACGGCGTGAAGGAGATCATGCTGGATAAGAAGTTCGGCGCATCCGGCAACCATGTGGTGGTGGAAGAGTTCCTCACCGGCCCCGAGGTCAGCGTACTGAGCTTCACCGACGGCAAGGTGGTCAAGCCCATGGTTTCTTCCATGGATCACAAGCGCGCCAACGACCACGACACCGGCCTGAACACCGGCGGCATGGGCACCATTGCCCCGAACCCCTACTACACGCCGGAAGTGGCCGCTGAGTGTATGGAAAAGATCTTCCTGCCCACCATCAAGGCCATGAACGCCGAAGGCTGCCCTTTCAAGGGCTGCCTGTACTTCGGCCTGATGCTCACCCCGGACGGCCCGAAGGTCATTGAGTACAACTGCCGCTTTGGCGACCCTGAGACGCAGGTGGTACTGCCCCTGCTGGAAGGCGACCTTTTGCATATCATGGAAGCCTGCACCAATGGCACGCTGGAAAACGAGGAGGTCAAGTTCTCGGACGGTGCCGCTGCCTGCGTCATTCTGGCTTCCGGCGGTTACCCCGTGGCCTATGAGAAGGGCAAGCCTATTTCCGGCCTTGTGGACGGCCAGCTGCCCGGCGAAGAGAATGTGACTATTTACCACTCCGGCACGGCCATCACCGCTGACGGCCAGCTCGTCACCGCAGGCGGCCGTGTGCTGGGCGTCACCGCCACCGGCCCGCGCCTGACCAACGCCCTGAGCCACGCTTACGAAGCAGCGGAAAAGATCAAGTTCGACAAGCTGCACAAGCGCAATGACATCGGCCTGCGGGCGCTGAAAGCACTGGCAGAGAAAGAATGAAAATAGGGGAGCGCCCTCATCAGTCACCTTCGGTGACAGCTTCCCCCGTCTGGGGGAAGCCTTTCCGGTGAGATGACGCTGCAGATGCCTTCCCCCGGACGGGGGAAGGTGCTGAACGAAGTGAAGCGGATGAGGGCGTCATCCTTGTGTAAAATGATTAAGGGGGATACTTACACCCATGGTCTATCGTATTTATGTGGAAAAAAAGCCCGGCTTTGATGTGGAAGCTGCCGGCCTGAAAAATGAGCTCACCAGCCTGCTGGGCATCAAAGAACTGTCCGGTCTGCGCCTGCTGAACCGCTATGATGTGGAAGGCATCGATGAAGCGCTGTTCAACCAGTGCGCTACCACCGTGTTCAGCGAGCCGCCGGTGGACAACACCTATGCCGAACTGCCCGCAAACGACGGCGTGTCCTTTGCCGTGGAGTATCTGCCCGGCCAGTTCGACCAGCGTGCCGATTCTGCCGCCGAGTGCATCCAGCTCATCAGCCAGGGCGAGCGCCCGCTGGTGCGTTCTGCCCGCGTTTACCTGCTGGAAGGCACCCTGACCGACGAGCAGGTGGCCGAGATCAAGAAGTACGTCATCAACCCGGTGGAGGCCCGCGAGGCTTCTCTGGACACCAAAGCGACCCTGAAAATGGAGTACCCGGTGCCCGCCCCGGTCAAGGTGCTGGAAGGCTTCAACCAGCTGAGCGAGGAAGAACTGAAAAAGTTCATCGCTGATAACGGCCTTGCCATGGATCTGGGCGACATCGAGTTCTGCCAGACCTATTTCCGCTCCGAAAAGCGAGACCCCACCATCACCGAGATCAAGATGATCGACACCTACTGGTCCGATCACTGCCGCCACACCACCTTCGGCACCATTCTGGACGATGTGCAGATCGACGATGCCGTGGTGCAGAAGGCCTTTGACCGCTACATGGCCATGCGTGCCGACCTTGGCCGCGAGAACAAGCCCCGCTGCATGATGGATCTTGCCACCATCGGCGCAAAAGAGCTGAAGAAGCAGGGCATCCTGAAAAACCTCGACGAGTCCGACGAGATCAACGCCTGTACCGTCAAGATCAAATGCGACGTGAACGGCAAGGACGAGGACTGGCTGTTCCTGTTCAAGAACGAGACCCACAACCACCCCACCGAGATCGAGCCTTTCGGCGGCGCGGCAACCTGCATCGGCGGTGCCATCCGTGACCCGCTGTCCGGCCGCAGCTATGTCTATCAGGCCATGCGCGTCACCGGCGCAGGCGACCCGCTCAAGCCGGTCAGCGAGACTTTGCCCGGCAAGCTGCCCCAGCGCAAGCTGGTGACCACCGCCGCTGCCGGCTATTCTTCCTACGGCAACCAGATCGGCCTTGCCACCGGTCAGGTGGATGAAATTTACCACCCCGGCTATGTGGCAAAGCGCATGGAGATCGGCGCCGTGGTTGGTGCTACTCCTGCTTCCCATGTGCGCCGTGAGTGCCCGGCACCCGGCGACATCATCGTGCTGCTGGGCGGCCGCACCGGCCGCGACGGCGTGGGCGGTGCCACCGGCTCCTCCAAGGCCCACAAGCTGGACAGCCTGGAGCACTGCGGTGCCGAGGTGCAGAAGGGCAATGCCCCCATCGAGCGCAAGCTGCAGCGCCTGTTCCGCCGCGAGGATGCCTGCCGCATGATCAAGCGCTGCAACGACTTCGGCGCAGGCGGCGTGTCCGTTGCCATCGGTGAGCTGGCCGACGGCCTGTACATCGACCTGAACAAAGTCACCAAGAAGTACGAGGGCCTGGACGGCACGGAGCTGGCCATCAGCGAGAGCCAGGAGCGCATGGCTGTGGCCCTTGCCCCCGAGGACGTGGACAAGTTCATTGCCCTCGCCAACGAAGAAAACCTGGAGGCCACTCCCGTGGCAAAGGTGACCGCCGAAAAGCGCCTGAACATGGTGTGGAACGGCATGTCCATCGTGAACATCAGCCGCGAGTTCCTGAACTCCAACGGTGCCGAGAAGCACCAGAAGGTGCACGTAGAAAAGGCCACCGTCTGGCAGCCCCAGTGGGAGGGCCTGACCTTCAGCCAAAAGATGAAGAACATGGTGGGCGATTTGAACGTCTGCAGCAAGAAGGGCCTTTCCGAGCGGTTCGACTCCACTATCGGTGCGGCCACCGTGCTCATGCCTTTTGGCGGTGCCTACCAGCTCACCCCGCAGAACGCCATGGTGGCAAAGCTGCCCGTGGACGGCGAGACCAGCACCTGCTCCGGCATGGCATGGGGCTTCAACCCCTACCTGATGAGCGCCGACCAGTACAAGGGTGCTCAGATGGCCGTCATCGAGAGCGTCACCAAGCTGGTGGCCACCGGTTTCCGCTATGAGGACGCTTACCTCACCTTCCAGGAATACTTCGAGCGCCTGGGCACCGCCCCGGAGCGCTGGGGCAAGCCGCTGGCCGCTCTGCTGGGTGCACTGGATGCCCAGATGGGCCTTGGCATTGCTTCCATCGGCGGCAAGGACAGTATGTCCGGCTCCTTTGAAAAGCTGGATGTGCCCCCCACGCTGGTCTCCTTTGCAACCGCCATCGGCAAGGCCAACAAGGTGGTCTCCACCGAGTTCAAGAAGCCGGAGAGCACCGTGGTGCTCATCCGTCCCATCATCGACCCCGAGACCGGCTGCCCCAACTTCTTCTCCCTGAAGGCCAACTACCGCATCGTGGAGGACATGATCGAAGAGGGCATGGTGGCATCCGCCTGCTCTGTGGGCTACGGCGGCATTGCCGAGGCCCTGTTCAAGATGGGCCTGGGCAACCACATCGGCTTCAAGATGCGTGCCGACAAGGCCACCCACGATATGTTCCAGCCCATGTATGGTTCCATCGTGCTGGAAATGGTCTCCGATTCTCCCGCCGGTGAAATTTTGGGTGAGACCACCAAGGAATACGTCTTTGAAGCCTGCGGCGAAAAGCTGGATATGGCCCAGCTGCAGGAAATCTGGGAAAAGAAGCTGGAGCCGGTGTACCCCTACCGCAAGGCAGGCCCCACCGTGGAGAAGATCAATGGCAGCCTGACTGCACCCGCTGCACCCAAGATCGGCGTGGCAAAGCCCAAGGTCATCATCCCGGTGTTCCCGGGCACCAACTGCGAGTACGACACCGCCAAGGCCTTTGCCCGCGCCGGTGCCGACCCGGAAATTCTGGTCATCCGCAACCTGACCCCCGCCGATGTTGCCGAGAGCTGCAAGGCCCTTGTCAAGGCCATTGATAACAGTCAGATCGTCATGCTGCCCGGCGGCTTCTCCGGCGGCGACGAGCCGGACGGCAGCGCCAAGTTCATTGCATCCTTCTTCCGCAATCCGGAAGTCACCGAGGCAGTGCGCCGCCTGCTGCAGCAGCGCGACGGCCTGATGCTGGGCATCTGCAACGGCTTCCAGGCCCTCATCAAGCTGGGTCTGGTGCCTTACGGCGATATCCGTCCCATCACGGCCTATGATCCCACCCTGACCTTCAACACCATCGGCCGCCACCAGAGTATGCTGGTGCGCACCCGCATCGCTTCCACCGGCAGCCCGTGGCTGTCCAAGTGTGCGGTGGGCGACCAGTTCACCGTTGCCATCAGCCACGGCGAGGGCCGCTTTGTGGCCCCGCAGGAGGTGCTGGACACCCTCGTGAAGAACGGCCAGGTGGCTACCCAGTATGTGGACATTGCCGGCAACCCCACCATGGATCAGAGCTACAACCCCAACGGCTCGGTGCTGGCCATTGAGGGCATCACCAGCCCGGACGGCCGCGTGTTCGGCAAGATGGGCCACTCGGAGCGCAGCGGCGAGTACCTGTACAAGAACGTCACCGGCGACAAATATCAGCCGATCTTTGAGGGCGGCGTGGACTATTTCAAGATTTGATGGTACAATAAAGATAGCGTAACGCCAGAAGAACGTTCGTCTTGCCTCTCCCTCTGGGAGAGGTGCCGAACGGATGTGAGGCGGAGAGGGCGAGGACGCTGCCAAGGATGCACGGGCTCGCCCTCTCAGTCGCTTCGCGCCAGCTCCCCCAGAGGGGGAGCCAAGAGGACGCGGAGAGTTTGCCGTTATAACACGTTCAGGAGGAAACAACCAATGTCTCAGCATGATCGTTATATCAGCCCGTTTTCCACCCGCTATGCCTCGGACGAGATGCAGTATATCTTCTCCGACGACAACAAGTTCCGCACCTGGCGTCGGCTGTGGGTGGCACTGGCACGGGCCGAGATGAATCAGGGCCTGACCAATATTACCCCGGAAATGGTTTCCGAGCTGGAAGCCCATGTGGACGACATCAACTACGAAGTGGCCATTGAGCGCGAAAAGCTGGTGCGCCATGACGTGATGAGCCATGTCTACGCCTACGGCCAGCAGTGCCCCAAGGCAGCCGGCATCATCCATCTGGGTGCCACCAGCTGCTATGTGGGCGACAACACCGACATCATTGTGATGCGGCAGGGTCTGGAGCTGGTGCGCAAAAAGCTGATCGGCGTGCTGGCAAAGCTGGGCCGCTTCGCCGAGGAATACAAGGATATGCCCTGCATGGCCTATACCCACTGCCAGCCCGCCCAGCCCACCACCGTGGGCAAGCGCGCCACCCTGTGGGCCAACGAGCTGGTGATGGACCTCGCCGAGATCGACCACCGCCTTGCCACCCTGCAGCTGCGTGGCGTCAAGGGTACCACCGGCACTCAGGCTTCCTTCATGGAGCTGTTCAAGGGCGATGCCGATAAAATTCGTGCCGTGGATGCTTCCATTGCCAAAGAGATGGGCTTTGCACCGGATGCCGTCATCCCGGTGTCCGGCCAGACCTACAGCCGCAAGGTGGATGCCTTCATCCTCAACGCCCTCGCCGGCATCGGCCAGAGCTGCATGAAGTTTGCCACCGACCTGCGCCTGCTTGCCAACTTCAAGGAGATGGAAGAGCCCTTTGAGAAGAACCAGATCGGTTCTTCCGCCATGCCCTACAAGCGCAACCCCATGCGCTGCGAGCGCATCTGCGCGCTGAGCCGTTACCTGATGGTGGACGTGCTGAACCCCAGCTTCACCACCGGCACCCAGTGGTTTGAGCGCACGCTGGACGACAGCGCCAACAAGCGCGTTGCCATGGCCGAGGGCTTCCTTGCCACGGATGCCATTTTGAACATCATGCTCAACGTCACCGACGGCATCGTGGTGTACCCCAAGGTGGTGCGCAGCCGCCTGATGGCCGAGCTGCCCTTTATGGCCAGCGAGAACATCATGATGCAGGCTGTGGAAAAGGGCGGCAACCGTCAGGAACTGCACGAGCGCCTGCGTCAGCACGCCATTGCTGCCGGCAAGCAGGTGAAGGAAGAGGGCCTGCCCAACGATATGGTGGATCGCATTGCTGCCGACCCGGCCTTTGGCCTGACCAAAGAAGAGATCGTGGCGGGCCTTGTGCCGGAGAACTTTGTGGGCCGTGCACCCCAGCAGGTGGAGGAGTTCATCGCCAATGTGCTCCAGCCCATTTTTGATGCCAACCCCGATGCTGTGGAGCAGCACGCAAGCCTGAGCGTTTGATAACGGCAGTATTATTCTGGCAAAACGAAAAAGCGGGACGCTTCTTTTAACGGAAGCGTCCCGCTTTTTGCGTATGCTTTTGCGGCAGGCCGGTCAGCCGATGTTCCAGCCCTCGGCTTTTTCGCGGGATGTGCACGAACTGCTGGTAGCGGCCCGGCTGGCGGATCAGTTCTTCGTGGGTGCCCTGTTCCACAATGCGGCCATCGTCCACCACCAAAATCTGATCGGCGTGCTCGATGGTGGCCAGACGGTGGGCAATGGTGATGATGGTTTTGCCGCGGGTCAGCTCGGAGACGGCCGACTGGATGAGGTGTTCGTTCTCCGGGTCCACGCTGGCGGTAGCTTCGTCCAGAATGATAATGGGCGCATTCTTCAGCAGCATCCGCGCAATGGCGATGCGCTGTTTTTCGCCGCCGGAGAGCCGCTTGCCGGATTCGCCCGCCGGGGTGTCGTAACCCTGCGGCAGCTTTGCAATGAACTCTTCACACTGCGCCGCCCGGGCTGCGGCCTTCACCTCTTCATCGGAAGCAGCAGGGCTGCCCAGCCGGAATTTTTCCAGCAACGCCGCCGGTGTCACCGGGAAATCCTGCATCTGCTGGGGCAGCGCTGTCTCGGCAAGGCTGAGGTCCAGCCCTACTGTGATGCCGTGGTAGTGGCTGGAAGGAAACACGAAGGTGCCCTGATGGGTCAGGCGTCGGTCCAACTTGAGGTCGCCCGCTTTGATATAGGAAAAGGCGTTCTCGGCGGCGGTGTACTCCATGCGGCCTTCGCGGCAGTAGTCGATGGCAAGCAGCTTTTGCCGGGTGGTAAAGCTGGAATCAAAGCTTGCCATATGGAAATCGTTAAAGCTCAGCGCCACGCCCGGGCACAGCTCGTAGGTGGTCATGGTGCCTTCACCGCTTTCGTTGCGGAACTGCCACACGCTGCATCCGCCGTTCTGGGCCAGCAGCACTGCGCCCTGCTGGTGAAATTCGGGTTCACAGTACATCCTGACACTCCTTTCTGTAATTAGCTATAGCTAACTCTTCACGATAAAAAAAGCCGGCGCTGACGCAGATGCGCAGAGCTGCCGTGTTTGCCGGGCTGCTTTTTGCGGCAGGCTGGAACACAACAGGATATTGCACAGTGCAAACCAGCAATGCCGCCGTTGTATTCAGAAGCCGGTTTATTATATTATAGCGGATGCAGTCGCTTTTTCCTAGCCCGGAATGGACGGTTTGGCTCCGTTTGGTTTTGAGATTTTGGGCCAAAAGCCGCTTGATTTTTGCATAGGGCGTGTGATACTATAATTGATAGTAAGCTGACGCTAACCAATGGCGGGAGTGAGGAAAAATATGCTGGTAAAAGAACTGGACGAACAAAGCATCTACGAGATCGGCCACGCCTTCGGCTACTACGACTACGGCGGGGAACAGGGCATGGCCAGCTGGTTCCGCAGCAAGGATGCCGTTACCGAGTACATCTGCGGCTATGTGCGGTGCGTGCTGGCAGGCGGTTTTCTGCACGCCACCAGTGCGCGCGGCGAGGGCTACATCGCCTACAAGCTGCCGGGCCAGAAGGTAGGTTTCAGGCCCGCCCTGCTGCTGTTGCAGGGCGTGGTGCGCTCCATGAACCTCAAAGAGCTGTTCCGCTTTGCAAGGGCCATGGCAAAAGGGGGCCCTTCGCTGGAAGAGGTGCTCAAAAAGCGCAGGGAGCCCTGCGTCTATGTGGGCATGGTCTGCGTGCGGGAAGTCTGGCAGGGCCAGGGCTATATGCGCAAGGTGATGGACATTGCCTTTGCGGAGGGCAACCGGTTGGGCATTCCGGTGGTGCTGGACACCGATGCAAAGTCCAAATGCGAAAAGTATATGCACCTTGGGATGCAGCTGCAGGGCACCCGGGACCTGGGCAGCTGCGGCAAGCTGTATGACCTGATCAAATACCCGGACAAGGCAGATTGAAAGCGGCATTTTAAAAGGCTCAATGCAGAAAGAACGGAGGATGCGGACCATGGAAGAAAAGAAAATGCGGAAAACGGTGGAGCAGTACGCCGGGATGTACCGGGATACATTGCAGCGGCACAATATCCCGGATGCGGACAAAAAGACCGAGGAATACAAGACAAAGCTTGCCGCAATGTACGCCACGGAGGACTACCGCCGCCGCGAAAGCCTTTACCCCACCATGCAGATGTCCAAAATTTATGCGGTGGTGGCCATGTGCCTGATGCTGCAAAGCTATGGTTACCGGAAGGAAGAGATTTTTGACATTGTAAACGGTGCTTTCCGCAAGCTGAAAGCGCTGCTCTACGGGCTGGAAAAGGTGATCGACAGCACACCGCTTGCGTGGCCCATTGCCCGCAAATGGAACCTGAACGAGTACGCGAACCGCCAGAAGGATGACAGCATCACCTTTGAGATGTTCCATGCAGAGCCGGACCGCATCGAATACAAGATCAACGGGTGTCAGTATGTGGCTGTTTTTGAGTCCTTCGGCATCCGGGAGATGTGCAAAATTTTCTGCATGACGGATACCCAGGCTTACGCAAACCTGACGCAGCACGTCCGGTTCGAGCGGTACTCCGACCTTTCGGACGGCGCGGTGTGCTGGGATGTGGTCTCCAAAAAATAAAAGGCGGTGTGAAGAATGAAGCGAGCCTATGCAGCTTCCCAATACGCAAAGCCCTACGAGCAGTACTGCCGCGAAACCTGCCCGGATGAGGCGGAAGCACTTTTTGGCAAGGCCGAGGAATGGTATCGGCATTTCATGCAGGAGATGCCCGACCTTGGCGAAAACATGATGGCAAAAAATATGCTGGACTGGTTCACCATTCTTGCCTTTTACGAGGCAAGCGGCCACAGGCTAAACGGCGAAGCACTGCTTGCCATCAAGCGCCGCGCGGTGGATCAAATGAAGTTTCTGGGCGTTCTTGTGGACGGCAACCGGCAGAAATGGCCCTACAAACTGTTTGAGAAACTCTGCGTCCATTACAGCCGGCTGCTGGCCGAACATCAAGCAAAGGGTGAATGGATGGACAGCTGGAAAGTGGAGCTTTGCACCGAAGGCTGTACCGAGGGCTTCCGCTTCCGCATGACAGGCTGCCCCATTGCAAAGCACGCAAAAGTGCATGGATACGATGAATTGCTGCCGTACCTGTGCAAAACGGATCACTATCTGGCCGAGGTGATGCACGCAAGGCTCATCCGCCCCGAGACCGAAGCACTGGGCGGAACCTGCTGCGACTGCTGGTATGTGGGCGACAAAAGCCCGGTGCTGGAACAGTACAAAGACCTGAAACAAATTTAACAACCAAAAAGGTGCCCTGCAGGCTGGTGCTTTTACGGCCCGCAGGGCATTTCTGTGCCGCTATTCCGGCGTTCCCGGCTCATCCGGGCACTGCGGAACTTCCTGCAAAAGCGTTTGCAGCCGGCGGCGCAAAGCTTCGGCGCGGGGCGGCAGGCTGCCGTCCGGCCTGCGCAGGGAAGCCAGCTCCCGCTGGGCATAGCCCTGCCAGTAGGGGCTCAAACGCCCGGCCTTTGCGTCCTCGATGCAGTCCAGAAGCTCGGCATAACTGATCTCGTCCAGTTCCAACATTGGATACACCTCTTTTCAATGTTTCCGATATTCCCCAAGGAATAACATAATCATTCTAACACGCTAATGGAGATAGCGGAATGGTTACGTTATAAATTTTGTTTCGTTCGATACAATGAAACAAAAGGGGATGACAGCGTGTACGAAGAAAAGTTCGCAGAACGGCTGACTGAGCTTCGGCTGAAAAAGGGTGTGTCTGCCCGGGACATGAGCCTTTCCATCGGGCAGAACCCGGGCTATATCAATACGATCGAAAGTGGAAAATCCTTTCCCACCATGGCGAACTTTTTCTATATCTGTGAGTATCTCCATGTGACGCCAAAAGAATTCTTCGATTTTGATACCCAGCCTGCCAGCCGCACCAGCCACCTGAACGAGCAGGTGCGCCATCTGAGCGATGCACAGCTCAGGGCGCTGACGGCGCTGGTGGACAGCATCGTGGATAAACCGTAAAAACCAAAGACGCAGAGCCTTTTGCAAACGACTAAAAGGCTTTGCGTCTTTTTTGCGGCGGAAGCCGCCGGGCCCTTGCGGCGGGTGCACAAACCCGCTATACTAAAGAAAACTATCGTAAGAAAGGGGAGAAGGTCGTGCCGGAATTTGAAAAGCAGGCAGGCGGCAAGGCGTATTACCACCTGCCGGGCCTGTTTGAATTTTACGAGCTGTACCGCATCTTCCTGCCCCTGTTCCGGCAGCACCGCGAATATTTTTACGACTGGTGCGAGATCGGCTCCATCTACGGTGCCCCGGCAGACTGCATCTGGGGCGGGGGCCGCGCGGGCTTTGGCACCCAGGGGGCAAACGAGGTGTTGGCCCTTGTGCAGGAGTACGGCATCAGTGCCCGCCTCACCTTCAGCAACTCGCTGCTGCAGCCGGAGAACCTTGCCGACCGCAGATGCAACGCCCTGTGCAGGCTGTTTGCGCAGAGCGGACAGAATGGCGTCATCGTCCATTCCGACCTTTTGGCGGAATATCTGCAGGCAAACTACCCGCAGCTTTATCTGGTTTCCTCCACCACCAAGGTGCTCACAGAGTTTGCCCGGCTGAAACAGGAACTGGAAAGACCGGAGTTTTGCTATGTGGTGCCGGATTTCCGCATGAACAAAGCATTTGCCCAGCTGGGTGCCCTGCCGCAGAGCGAAAAGGACAAGGTGGAATTTCTGTGCAATGAATGCTGCTGGTTCGGCTGCAAGGACCGCAAACGCTGCTATGAAACGGTCAGCCGCAAAAACCTTGGTCAGGATTGCCCGGAACACCACTGCGCCGCCCCGGACGCACAGGAAGGATACCGTTTTTCCAAAGCCATGCAGAACCCGGGATTCATCGGGGTGGAGGATATCCGCAGCACCTACCTGCCCATGGGCTTTACCAATTTCAAGATCGAGGGCCGGGGGCTTGGCAGTGCGCTGGTGCTGGAATTTCTGCTGTATTACCTCACAAAGCCGGAGTATCAGCTGCAGGTGCGCGAGGCAGTTTATCTGGACAATATGCTGGATCTGTTCTGACCGCTTCTGGCTGCGCAAAAATACGCCGGACGGCTTTTCCCCAGTAGGAAAATGTGTTATAATAGACCCGCAGAAAATGATAAACAGGAGGGAACACGACCATGGAATTTACCAAAGTTATCAACGAACGCTATTCCTGCAAGAATTATGACCCCAGCAAAACGGTGGAAGCTGCAAAGCTGGCCGAAATTCTGGAAGCGGGCCGCGTGGCACCGACGGCCAAGAATTTTCAGGAGCAGAAGATCTATGTGATCCAGTCTGAGGAAGGGCTGGCAAAGATCGATAAGGCAACGCCCTGCCGCTACAAGGCACCCACCTGTGTGGTGGTGGCCTTTGACCGCACCAATGTGTTCACCTATCCCGGCGGCAAGCGGGACTCCGGCGTGGAGGATGCCACCATCGTGGCTACCCACATGATCCTTGCCGCGGCCAATGCAGGCGTGGACAGCTGCTGGGTCAACTTCTTCGACCCGGACCAGCTGGCAAAGGAGCTGGGCCTGCCGGAAAACGAGGAGATCCTGATGCTCATGGATCTGGGCTACGCCGCACCGGGCGCAGGCCCGCTGCCCAACCACGGCTCCCGCAAGCCGCTGGCAGACACCGTGAAGTACCTGTAAACAGAACATAAAAACGCAAAGCCCTCTGCAAAGGCCGTGTGCAAAGCACCGCGCCGCCCGCAGAGGGCTTTTTGCGTGCAAAAGATGCCATGAGTTTTTCATGTCAGACATGAAACTGCTTCTTGTCCTTTGGCTGAAATTGGCATATAATAAAAAAGATAACAATAAAAAGGAGCTGTTTCCATGAACCCGACACAAAACAGCAGGACGAAAAAATCGTTTTTCGCCTGGTATCAGCAGCACATCACCGGGGCCATTTTTATCGGCCTGGTGCTGGGCATCCTCACCGGCCTTTTTCTGGCAGGGCGCTTTGAGGTGGTGCTCACCATCACTCAGCTGCTGGGCAGCATCTACATGAACGCGCTGAACATGATGATCTTCCCGCTGGTGTTCTGCTCCATCGTGGTGGGCATTACCAGCATCGGCAGTGCCAAAACCACCGGCAAGATCACCGGTGGGGCTATGATTTTCTTTCTGTGCACCACGGCGCTGGCCAGCCTTGTGGGCCTTGTGATCCCCCGCGCCATCCATCTTGGCCGGGGCGTCAAGTTCGAGATGGCAACTGCCGATGTGCAGGCCAGCAAGATGACCAGCATTCTGGATACGCTCAAAAACCTGATTCCGTCAAACCCTGTGGCGGCCTTTGCCAACGGCAATATGCTGCAGGTGCTCACCTTTGCCGTTATCATCGGCTTTACCCTGATCGCCATTGGCGGCAAGGGCGACCCGCTGCTGCGTGTGATCGAATCCTGCAACGAGGTGTGCCTGAAGATCATCAGCACCGTGATGTACTTTACGCCGGTGGGCGTGTTCTGCACCATCGTGCCGGTGGTGGAAGCCAACGGCACCGAGACCATCCTCTCGCTGGCAACACAGCTGGTGATTTTGTACATTGCCTTCTTTGGCTTTGCCGCCATCGTGTACGGCAGCGCGGTCAAGTTTTTGGGCAAACAGAGCCCCATCCGCTTTGTCAAAGCCTGCCTGCCCGCTGCGCTGAATGCCTTTGGCACCTGCTCCAGCTCGGCCACCATCCCCATCAGCAAGCAGCGCATGGAAGAGGAGATGGGCGTCTCGGATAAGATCACCAGTATCGCCATCCCGCTGGGTGCCACCGTGAACATGGACGCGGTGTCCATCCTCATGTCCTTTATGATCGTGTTCTTTGCCAATGCCTGCGGTGTGGAAGTGAGCACCTCCATGATGGTAGTCATCCTGCTGGCAAACGTCATTTTGTCGGTGGGCACGCCCGGCATCCCCGGCGGTGCCATTGCATCCTTTGCGGCGCTGGCCACCATGGCGGGCCTGCCTGCAGGCGTCATGGGTGTTTACATCAGCATCAACACCCTGTGCGATATGGGCGCTACCTGCGTCAACGTCATTGGTGATATGGCGGGCTGCGTGGTGCTGCAGGAAAAAATCAAGCTGGACGAGTAACAACAGCATAAAAAACAGGGCCCGGCAGGGTGTACAAAGCTCTGCCGGGATATTTTTTGTCGAATGGCAGCGCTGGAATTTCTTGATCCCACCGGCAGCGCAAAAGCTGTGCAGAGCTTTCCGTGATACAGAACAGGCCGGAAACGCTTGCGCCCGGCGGCAGGATGTGGTAGGATGAATGAAAAAGCGTGATTCAGGAGGAAAGACCATGAAATGGGGAATTTTAGCCACCGGCACCATTGCTAAAAAGTTTGCTTCCACCGCTGCGCAGATGGAAGCAGAAGGAGAGCATATCGTGGCTGTGGGCTCGCGGCATAAGGAAAGCGCCGAAGCCTTTGCACAGCAGTACGGCATCCCGCACGCATACGACTCCTACGAAGCACTTGCCGCAGCCCCGGAGGTGGAGGCCATTTATGTGGCAACGCCCAACTCCCTGCACTATGAAAACTGCAGACTTTGCCTGGAGCACGGCAAGCATGTGCTGTGCGAAAAGCCCTTTACCATCAACGAAGAACAGGCGCGGGAACTGTACCGCCTGGCGGAGGAAAAGCACCTGTTTCTGATGGAAGCGTTCTGGATCTGGCTGCTGCCGCTGTATGCAAAGCTGCGGCCCATTCTGGCGGCGGGCACCATCGGTGAGGTGAAGAACATCACCTGCCAGTACGGCTTTGTGGCCACGGGCACCCGGCGGGAACGCAAGTTCGTTTCCGGTCTTGGCGGCGGCGCACTGCTGGATATCGGCATCTACAACCTGGGCTTTTTGCACCTTGTTACCGGGCAGCAGCCGGAAAATGTGGAAACGCTGGAACTGCACCGGAACGAATACGGTACCGACGATTACAGCAAACTGCGGCTGACCTATCCGGGCGGCTGCGTGGCGGAATCGGTGCAGACCATCGGGCAGGTGCTGGAACGCAATGCCCGCATCGTGGGCACAAAGGGCAGCATTTTCTTGCCGGATTTCCAGCATGCCGAAACCATGGTGCTGGAAGTGGAAGGCCACGCACCGGAGACCATTGAATGCTCGGTGGAGATCAACGGCTTTGAGTACGAGATCCGGGAAGCTTCGGCCTGCGTGAAGCAGGGCCGCAGCGCCAGCGCACGATATACGCCGCAGGACAGCCTTGCACTGACCCGCCTGATGTATGATATCCGCATGAGCTGGGGCATGAAGTTTGAGGGCGAAGAGGAAAACTTGGTGTTCCGGCCCATGCGCAGAGCAGGCCGGGCCATTCCGGACGAAGCGGCAAAGCATCTGCTGCGCCAATGCCGCCGCGGCGTGCTGGCTGTGAACGGTGACAACGGCTACCCCTTTGCCATCCCGGTCAACTACTATTACGATCAGGAGCAGGGCAAGATCTGGTTCCACGGCGCAAAATCCGGCCAGAAGGTGGATGCCCTGAAAAAGAACGATAAGGTCTGCTTTACCGTCTACGGCAACGAGCATTTTGTCCCCGGCGACTGGGCACCCTATGTGCAGAGCACCGTGGTGTTCGGCCGCTGCCGTCTGGTTGAAGATGCTGCTCTGACGGAAGCCCGCGTGCGGGAACTGGGTATGAAGTATTACCCCGGCAAAGAGGAAGTGGAAGCCGAGATCGCCAAGGCCATCAAGGGCGTGCAGCTGTACGAGCTGACCATTGAACATCTGACCGGCAAACAGATCCAGGAAAAGTAAGGGGGGCGAACTGGTGAACCAGCAAAAAGATGAGGGCCTTGCCGGCAACGAAACGGTCGAGCAGGCCATTGCGGCTCTGCAGCAGGAAGCCACGCAGGAGCAGCTTGCCCACACCCTGACGGTGCTCCGCCGCCGCATGAAGGAACACGGCCGGCTTGTGGCAGCAGTGGAGCCGGAACTGGGCAGCGGCCAGATGCAGCCCCGCGTGGTGCACACCGCCGACGGTGCGGCGTGGTGGTACGCATTTACCAGCTTTGAAGAGCAGGAAAAAGGTCCGGAACAGGTGCAGTCCGCATTTCTTGTGGACATTGGCAGGCTGCTGGATGCGGCCCTTACGGTGCCGCAGATCAGCGGCGTCATCCTGAACCCGTGGCACCGTACCATTCAGCTGGACAAGACCTTGATCCGCATCATCAAGGGTGAATAAAACGCAGACAAAAAGGCGAAGCACAGCGGTTTGTGCTTCGCCTTTTTGCGTGTTTTTGGAAAAAACGAAAAAAGCCCTTGACTTTGAGTTTGGTCTAAGTTGTAGAATGTGGGCAGACAAAACATTTGGGAGGTAACTGCAATGTATACGCAAACTCTTACGTTAAGCAATGGGGTCAAGGTGCCCCAGCTGGGTCTGGGCACCTGGTTCATCGACGATGCCGGCGTCGCTGAGGCCGTGAAGGCCGCTGCAAAGCTGGGCTACCGCCACTTTGACACCGCACAGGCCTACGGCAACGAGCGCGGTGTGGGTGAGGGCGTGCGCACCTGTGGCGTGGCCCGCGAAGAGCTGTTCGTGGTGTCCAAGGTGGCCGCAGAGCACAAGACCTACGAATCCGCAAAGGCCAGCATCGACGAGACCCTGCAGAAGATGGGCCTGGACTATCTGGATATGATGATCATCCACAGCCCGCAGCCCTGGGACAAGGTGAACCAGTGTGAGGACCGCTATGTGGAGGGCAACCGTGCTGCATGGCGTGCACTGGAAGAAGCCTACAAGGCCGGCAAGCTGCGTGCCATCGGCGTTTCCAACTTCCAGATCAGCGACCTGAACAGCCTGATGGAAGAGTGCACTGTCAAGCCCATGGTCAACCAGATCTTGCTGCATATCAGCAACACCCCGCTGGAGCTGGTGGACTACTGCCAGAGCAATGGCATTGCAGTGGAAGCCTACTCTCCCATTGCCCACGGCGAGATCCTGCACCAGCCGGAAATCGAAGCCATGGCAAAGAAGTACGGCGTTACGGTGCCGCAGCTGTGCATCCGCTACACCCTGCAGCTGGGGGCCATCTCGCTGCCCAAGACCGCAAACCCGGCCCACATGGAAAGCAACGCACAGGTGGAGTTCGCCATCAGCGCCGAAGATATGGAGACGCTCAAGCACTTTAAGCACATCGAGAGCTACGGCCAGAGCAGCGGCTTCCCGGTATATGGAGGAAAACTGTAATTAAAAAGCCTTATATCATCTGCCATATGATGACTTCAGTGGATGGCCGCATCGACTGCGCCATGACCTCGCTGCTGCCCGGCGTGGACGACTACTATGCCACCCTGAACGCACTGGACCTGCCCACCACGGTGAGCGGCCGTGTGACTGCCGAGCTGGAAATGGCCGAGCCGGGTGTGTTTACGGCCAGTGACAAAACGCCCTACGGCAAAGAGGGCTTCTCCAAGGCCGCAGACGCCGCAGGCTACGAAGTGGTGGTGGACACCCACGGCAAGCTGCTGTGGCCGGATTGTGCCGGGATGGAAAAGCCCTACCTCATCATCACCAGCCAGCAGGTGCCGCAGGAGTACCTGAACTATCTGGACGGAAAGCACATTTCCTGGATCGCCTGCGGGGAGCAGAAGATCGACCTTGCCCGCGCCAGTGAAATTCTGGCCGAACAGTTTGGCGTAAAGCGCATGGGCATCGTGGGCGGCCCTGCCATCAACACGGCATTTCTGGATGCCGGCCTGCTGGACGAGATCAGCATCCTGATCGGTGCCGGCGTGGATGGCCGCAGGGAGATGCCCTCGGTATTTGATGGCCGTGCCATGGATTACCTGCTCACTCACCTGAGCCTTCAGGACGTGAAAAAATTTGACAGCGGTGCCGTCTGGCTGCGCTATACAGTGTAAAACGAAACAGAAAGCAAAATCCCCCGGGAGGCTCGTTTAAAAGCTTCCCGGGGGATTTTGTATGGGTAAGATTATTTCAGCTTGCTGTATTCTTCGTCGGTGACGGGCTCGCACCACTCGTTGGAGGTCTCCACGCCGGGCACCTCAACGGCCAGGTGAGAGAACCAGCTGTCCGGTGCGGCACCGTGCCAGTGCTTGACCTCAGCCGGGATGTTGATGCAGTCGCCGGGGTGCATCTCCACCGGCTCCTTGCCCTCTTCCTGATAGTAGCCGCGGCCTGCCACGCAGACAAGGATCTGGCCGCCGCCGCTCTTTGCGTGGTGGATGTGCCAGTTGTTGCGGCAGCCCGGCTCAAAGGTGACATTGAAAATGCCCACCTGAGAGGTGGAAACGGGTGCCAGATAGCTCTGGCCGATGAAATATTTTGCAAAGCCGGTGTTGGGCTCGCCGATGGGGAACACCATGGAAGCCTGATGCTTTGCCTTGGCGCTTTCATCTTCCGGCTCCACAGCCCAGACTTCCTTTGCCATGTTGAACACGGCCCAGCCCTTGGGCCAGCCTGCATAGAAGGCCACGTGGGTGATGATGGCGGCGATCTCTTTCTGGGTGACGCCGTGGTTCTTGGCGTTCTGCAGGTGGAATTTGAGCGAAGAATCGGTGATGCCGGAAGCCATCAGCGCCACCACCGTGATGATGCTGCGGGTCTTGACGTCGATGCCGTCATCGTTCCAGTTCTCACCGAACAGAACGTCGTCGTTGTAATGTGCAAAGGCCGGGGCAAACTCGCCCAAAGCGTTGCGGCCGGCAGTCTGTACGATCTTTTCCATAAAAACAAACCTCCTGTTGCAATCAAAAACTCTGACAGCTTTATTCTAGCACTTGGAGTGCACTTCATGTCAAGAGCTTTTTGCGTCATGCTGCCGCCTTGACAGTGCCGCAGGGCGTTGCTAAAATAAAAATGAAAGTTAGAAACGGCTAATCTTGGGAGGGCGTTATGATCGAGCCATTTTACGGCAGCCTGCAGCCGCAGGCAGAGCAGCAGGCGGGTGTGCAGAGCTTTTTTGTTTCCAACCGCACCGGCACGGGCCGCGTGACCGTGTGCCCGGTGTTTCCGGGGGCAGAGCTGTGCTACAACGATATGCACCTTGCTTTCTGCAATCAGGACCAGCACGCGGCGCAGAATGTGATCGAGATCAACCACTGCCGCGTGGGCCGCTACGAGTGCAGCTTTGGCGAGAACAGCTGCTGCTACCTTGCCGCAGGCGATTTTGCGGTGAGCGCCGGCACCCGCAAAAAGTCGGATTCCTGCTTTCCGCTGCGGCACTACCACGGCATCACAGTGCTGCTGGATCTGGACACCCTCACGCCGGAAATGCGGCAGGGCATGGCGTGGCTGGGCATCGACCCGGACGCCATCCGCCAGAAAATTTGTGTGGAGAACCGCTGCTGCATCCTGCGGGAAAACCCGGGTATTGAACACATTTTTGCGCAGCTTTACGCGGCCTATCCGCCGCAGGATACAGGGCTTTTGCGGCTGAAAGTGCTGGAACTGCTGCACTTTCTGGGCCATATGGAAAGCGAGGCGTCGGTGCAGCAGACGGATTATTTCAACCGCCATCAGGTGGAGCGTGCAAAGCGTGTGGCCGCACGCATGACGGCAGACCTGACGGCCCATTACACCATTGAACAGCTGGCGCAGGAGGCCGGGCTTTCTCCCACCGCGCTCAAAAACTGCTTTAAAGGGGTGTACGGCAGCTCGGTGTATGCCTACCTGCGGGAGTACCGCCTGCAGACGGCCCGCAAGCTGCTGACCGAAACGGATGCTTCGGTGGCCGAGATCGCTCACCGGGTAGGCTACGAGAACCCGAACAAATTTTCCTCTGCGTTCCGTGCATTTTGCGGCATGACCCCCACTGAATGCCGAAAAATGTGTCCGAACGGGTAGATTCTGCCGTTTCGGTTCTTGCCGAAAGGCGCGGTTTCCCGTAAAATCAGTGCTGCGATTAGATAAAACTAACCGCAGCATTTTTGATTTTATGGAGGGATTTTTCCATGCGTTTGATGCAAAAAGTTTTGGGCGTGGCGGTGGCCGCAGCCCTGTCCGTTTCGCTGCTGGCAGGCTGCGGCAGCACCGCCAGCTCTGCAGCGGTTTCCACCGCTTCTTCTGCGGCGGAAAACACCGCAAGTTCTGCCGTCTCCGAGGCGGCTTCCGAGCAGGAGACCGACGAGAATGCCGTTGCTGCCGCCCAGCTGCTGAAGGATCTGACCGGCAGCTATCAGGAACTGTGGCCGGTGATTCTGGCCGACGAGCACACCCAGACCTGGCTGGACGACTGCACCGCTCTGGTGGGTGAGGAAAACGCCGAGGGCGCTTACCAGAAGCTCTCTTCCATGGTCACCGGCGAAGTGTACGGTGAGGACGCCGTCAAGGCCTACGCAAACGGCGGCGGTGCCTACTTCTGCGGCTTTACGAATGGTCTGGTCACCCTGACCGTGGACGGTGAGAGCTCCACCATTTCCGGAACCGACAAGGACGGCAACGAGCTGTTCCGCCACACCTACCACTACATCGGCATGGAGCCGGTGCGCGGCCTGTACGAGTTTGAGAGCGACGATGCAGACTCCGGCGAGTTCACCTACTTCTACTTTGCGCCGGACACCAGCGCCGAGACCTATCACATTGAGTTCCGCTATGGTTCCGACGCCGACGCGCTGGGCAAGTACGACGAGGGCCAGTACGCCTACTGGCTGGGTTCCGGCATTGCCACCGACTGCGACGCTGCCATGATCGACAACTGCATCCAGCTGTTCTGCACCGAAAATCTGGCAGGCTGATCGGGAAAGAGCTGAGTGTCTTTCCGGATAGTTTGTGCCCGCACGGCGCTTGTGAAAGCCCGGAGTTTTGGGTAAAATGTGCCGCAGCGGTAAAACGCTGCGGCACATTTTTGTAGGGGCCCTTGACAGGCAAAGCATTGCCGGATATAATCATAACGATGTTATGAAACACTGTTATGAATGAGGATGACCAAATGGCAAAGCAGATCGAGGGCGTATCGGAGCGCATTCTGGCCTGTGCAAAGCAGGAATTTCTGGAAAAAGGCTACACGGAGGCTTCGCTGCGCACCATCGCAGCGGCGGCAGATACCAGCACCAACTCCATCTATGTCCGCTTCAAGGATAAGGAAGGGCTGTTCTGCGCCATCGTGGAGCCGGTGGTGAGCGGCATGGTGGAGCTGTTTTTGAAAATTCAGGAGAGCTTCCACCAGATGGACAGCAACCGGCAGGAGGCCGAGATGGTGCAGTATGCATCCGGCGGCATGGAACGGCTGGTGGACTACATGTACGACCATCTGGACGCATTCCGCCTGCTGCTGGATTCCTCTTACGGCACGCGGTTCCACAACTTTGTGGACGAGATGGTGCGCATCGAGGTGGAGTACACCTACAAATACATGGAAGCTGTGGGCTACCCCAAACAGATGGGGGATGCCGCCACCGAGACGGTGCTGCACATGGTGACCACGGCCTATTTTGAAGGCATTTTTGAGGTGGTGCGCCACGGCATGAGCCGGGACGAAGCCCAAAAGTATATCGACCTGCTGGGCCGGTACCATCACACCGGGTTCGGGGCTATTTTTCCGGAATGGCCCGAACAGCAGGCATAAAAACAGTTGGCAGGCTGCCGGAAACGGCGGCCTTTCCATAGAACGGAAAGTTAGCCAAAACTAATTTTCAAAAAATATTTCAAGGAGGGATCCCGTATGGAAAAACAAAGCCCGGTAAAACGCATCTGGGATCTGGGCAAAGCGGAACACGGCAGGCTTATCACCGCTGTTGTGCTGGCGGTGGCCGGTACGGTGTGCGGCATGGTGCCCTACTTTGCGGCGGCAAAGATCATTGCGCTGCTGCTGGCAGGGGAGCAGGCACTTTCGGCCTACACCACCTGGCTGCTGACCGCGCTGTGCGGCTTTTTGCTGCGCACGGTGCTGTACAACGGTGCACTGTCCATTTCTCACAAGGCAACCTATAACATCTTAAAAACCATCCGGCAGATGCTGCTGGCAAAGCTGCCCAAACTGCCCCTTGGCACCGTGATGGACACTTCCAGCGGCAAGCTGAAGCAGATCATCGTGGACCAGGTGGACGGCATGGAGACAACGCTTGCCCACCTCTACCCGGAAATGACCGCCAACATCGCGGCCCCGGTGCTGACCATTCTGTACCTGTTCGTGCTGGACTGGCGGCTGGCCCTGCTGAGTTTGGTGGTGTTCCCGGTGGCGTTCTTCTTTATGATGACGGTCATGGGCGGCTACGGCAAGGACTATGAAGGTGCCGTCAAAGCCACCGCCGAGATGAGCAGCACCCTCATCGAGTACATCAACGGCATTGAGGTCATCAAGGCGTTCAATCAGGGCAAAAAGTCCTACGCCAAACTCACCGATAAGGTGCGCTACAACGCACAGTATTACGTGAACTGGATGAAGAAGAGCCAGCTGGGCATGGCCATGGCCTACAGCTTTTTCCCGGCACAGATGCTCACCATCCTGCCGGTGGGCTGGCTGCTGTACATTCACGGCAGCCTGACCGCTGAGACCTTCCTCACCGTCATCATCCTGGCGCTGGGCATGGCGGCCCCAATCGTGGCAGCGTTTAATTTTGTGGATACGCTGGCACAGGTGGGCACCACCGTGGAGCAGGTGGACGAGATCCTCAAGGGTGAAGAGCAGGCCCACAGCGAAACGCCGGTGACTTTTGCAAACCACGATATCGCCCTGCACAACGTATCCTTCGGCTACCATGACGACAAGGAGATCCTGCACGACGTCAGCCTTTCCATCCCGGCGGGCAAAATGACCGCACTGGTGGGCCCCTCCGGCAGTGGCAAATCCACCATTGCAAAGCTGGCGGCAGGCTTCTGGGATGTCAAGACCGGCTCCATCACCATGGGCGGCCGCGACCTGAAGGATATCCCGCTGCAGCAGCTGTACGAGCAGGCGGCCTTTGTCTCGCAGGATAACTACCTGTTTGACGACACTGTGCGGGAAAACATCCGCATGGGCCGTCTGGACGCCACCGATGCCGAGGTGGAAGCTGCGGCCCATGCAGCCGGCTGCGACAGCTTCATCGGCGAGCTGGAACACGGCTACGACACTATGGTGGGCGGCGGCGGTGCCCACCTTTCCGGCGGTGAGCGGCAGCGCATTGCCATTGCAAGAGCGATGCTGAAAGATGCGCCCATCATCATTCTGGACGAAGCTACCGCTTACATCGACCCTGAAAACGAGACCGTTATCCAGAAGGCTGTGAACGAGCTGGTGAAGAACAAGACCGTGATCGTGATCGCGCACCGCCTGTCCACCATCACCGGTGCGGCCAACATCGTGGTGGTGCAGGACGGCCGCATTGCGGCACAGGGCACCCACGCCCAGCTGCTGGAAAACAGCCCCCTGTATCGTGAGCTGTGGCAGGCACATATGGGTGCAAAGGAGGGTGACGCAGAATGATTGAAGCATTCCGTAAGATCTGGCAGTTCTCCGGTAAGGAGCGCGGCAACATCAACAAGTCTGTGGCCGTCAGCGTGGGCAACGCTCTGCTGCAGATGTGCCAGGTGGGAGCCATTTATTTTGTGGTGCTGGGGCTGACGGACGGCTGCACCGGTTCCGGCACAGCCTGGCTGGCACTGGTGCTTGTGCTGGTAAGCATTTTTGGCGGCGCGGTAGCATCCAGCTATTCCAAACAGCTGCAGACCCACGCAGGCTATTTTATGGCGGCCGACCGCCGCATCTCCATTGCGGATAAGCTCAAAAGCGTGCCCATGGGCTACTTCAACGAGAGCAGTCTGGGCCAGCTTTCCGGCGTGTGCACCACCGTGGTGGGCAGCATCGAGAGCATGGTGCCCATGGTGCTTGTGAACATCCTTGGCGGCCTTATCACCACGGCGGTGCTTACGGTGGTCATTCTGGTGTTCGACTGGCGCATCGGACTCATCGTGCTGGCGGGAATTCTGGTGTATCTGGCCGTGGTGTCCGCCATGGAGAAAAAGAGCGCCCTTATCGCCGCCGACACCCAGAAGAGCCAGACCACTCTCATTGAAGCCGTGCTGGAAAACGTGCAGGGCATGAGCGTGATCAAATCCTTCAACCTGTCCGGCCGCGGCGACAAAAAGCTGCAGGCCGCCGTGGAAGAAAACCGCAAGGCAAACCTGGAAGTGGAAAAGGTGATGACACCGTACACTGCCGCCGAGGAAGCCGTGCTGCAGCTGGCAAGCGTTGGCATGATGCTGGCGGCTGTGCTGCTGTGGAAAAACGGCACCATGACCCTTGCAAATGCGCTGATGGTGCTGGTGATGTCCTTTATGGTGTTCAACCAGATCAAGGCCTTTGGCATGGGCGTTTCCATGCTGCGTCTGGCAGCGGCCAGCATCGACCGCACCGTAGCCACCGAGCAGATGCCCCAGATGGACGAACACGGCAAAGCCGTTGTGCCCGCAAAGCATGACATCGTGTTCGACCATGTGGATTTCTCCTACGAGCACAAGCAGATTTTGCACGATGTCAGTCTGACCATCCCCGATAAAACCACCACCGCTATCGTGGGCCCTTCCGGCAGCGGCAAGAGCACCCTGTGCAGCCTGATGGCACGCTTCTGGGATGTGGACAGCGGCAGCGTAAAAATCGGCGGCGTGGATGTACGGGACTACACGCTGGAAAGTCTGATGGATCAGATCAGCATGGTGTTCCAGAACGTGTATCTGTTTGCCGATACCATCGAGAACAATATCAAGTTCGGCTGCCCGGATGCCACCCACGAACAGGTGGTGGAAGCCGCCCGCAAGGCCTGCTGCAATGATTTCATCGAGGCGCTGCCGGATGGCTACAACACCGTCATTGGCGAGGGCGGGGCCAGTCTTTCCGGCGGCGAGAAACAGCGCATTTCCATCGCACGCGCCATGCTGAAAGATGCCCCCATCGTCATTCTGGACGAAGCCACGGCCAACGTGGACCCCGAAAATGAGGACCGTCTGCAGAAGGCCATCGAAGCTCTGACCCGTGATAAGACCATTATCATGATCGCACACCGGCTCAAGACCGTGCGCCATGCCGACCAGATTCTGGTGGTAGACCATGGCCGCATCGTGCAGCAGGGCACTCACGACCAGCTGATCGGGCAGCCCGGCATCTATGCCGCCTTTGTGGGCGGACGCCGGCAGGCCGAAGGCTGGAAGTTGTAAAAACCCCAAGGCATCATCCTGATAAAAAAGAGCTGCGGCTCCGTATGGCTTCATACGGGCCGCAGCTCTTGTGCGTTTTATGGGGTAAAAATCACTCTTCCGCCGCTGTCTTGGCGTCATTTACAAAGGCAGCGATCTTGTCCACCTGAATTTCCGCTACGGCACGGCCTGTCTCGTAGACACGGCGCAGCTGGGCAGGGTCGCGCTCCATGGAGCCAATCTCCAGCGGGATGGGCGGGCGTATGACGAAGGCTTTGCCGGTCTGTTCCAGCATGGCAATGTGGTCCAGTGTTTCGTTGTAGCGCTCGTGGCGGTCGGCAACGGCCTCCACAAAGGCGGGATAGCGCAGGTAGCGCGCCCGGATGGCGGGCAGCATCTTGTTTTTCTTTTTTACAAACCCCTTGGGCTGGGTGAGGATGATGAGGTTGCGCTTGTAGCCGATGGATTCAAAGAACCGTACCGGAATGGAATCGGCCACGCCGCCGTCCAGAAGCTGGTAGTGGCCGATCTTTACGATCTTAGCGGCCAGCGGCATGGAAGCCGAAGCCTGCATCCACTGGATATCCTCGGCGTCGCCGGTGCGGCACTTGTGGTAGATGGGGTCGCCGGTGCGCACATCGGTGCACACCACAAAAAAGTCCATGGGGTTCTCGCGGAACGCCTTGTCGTCGAATACGTCCAGCTTTTCCGGCACAGTATGGTAGCAGAACTGCTCGCTGTACAGGTTGCCGGTGCGCAGCAGATTGCCGAAGCTTGCATAGCGCTTATCGTTGCAATACTGGGTGTTGTAGCGGATCACGCGGCCGATCTGATGAGACTTATAGTTGCAGCCGAACACCGCACCGGCCGAAACGCCAATGGCACCGTCCAGCACGATGCCGTGCTCCATGAGCACATCCAGAACACCGGCGGTAAACATGCCGCGCATGGCACCGCCTTCCAGCACAAGACCTGTTTTCATACACGTTCTCCCTCTCTCGGGTGTCGGCCCACAGAAGCCGGTCACACCCTATATTAATTAAAGTATACTCAAATCTGTGGAAAGTACAAGAGCTGAACGGCATCAAATTTGGCAAGAAAGCCTCTTGCCAAAGCAGGATGCATCCGGTATACTAGGTGAAATAATAAAAAGTGTGTGCCGCACCGGCGCACAGGCATGGAAAATAAGGTTGGAGGAACTGGTTCGATATGAAGATACTGGAAGATCGTATCCGAAAAGACGGTATTGTGCGTGAGGGCAATGTGCTGAAGGTGGACAGCTTTATCAACCATCAGATGGATATCCCGCTGTTCCGCGAGATGGCAAAGGAGTGGAAGCGCCTGTTTGCGGGCAAGCCCATCAACAAGGTGCTCACCATTGAGGCCAGCGGCATCGGCATTGCAGCCATCGTGGCCAGCGAGTTCAATGTGCCGGTGGTGTTTGCCAAAAAGTCCATGAGCATCAATCTGGACTACAACAACTACGAGACCAAGATCCAGTCCTTCACCCACAAAAAGATCTACAACGTCATTGTCTCCAAAAAGTTCCTCACGCCGGAAGATCATGTCCTCATCATCGATGATTTCCTGGCCAACGGCTGCGCCCTGATGGGCCTGCTGGATCTGGCCAAGGAGGCCGGTGCCACCGTGGAGGGCATCGGCATCGCCGTGGAAAAGGGCTTCCAGCAGGGCGGCGAGCTGATCCGCAGCAAGGGTATCCAGCTGGAAAGTCTTGCCATTGTGGAGTCCATGAACAGCGAGACCGGCGAGATCGTTTTCCGCGACCAGCCGCACCAGAACTAAACAGCAAACATTTAAAAAGCTGCCGCACAGAGAATGTGCGGCAGCTTTTTCTATACAACTCTCCCGTGAAAAAGCAATACAGAAAAATCCGCAGATTTTTCTGTATTGCAATAAAAAAATAAAAATAATTCCGCTGAAAATGCCCGGAGTGCAGCGGCGGGCATTCAAAATCGTTCACGCCCCGTCAAAGCTGTCCCCATCTGCAGGCAGGTCGGCAGCGGTTTGGGCGGAATCGGCGTCCGCTTCCGGTTCTGCGGCCCGGGGAATGCCCTTGTACACCAGCGTCTGCTCCAGTACCTCGGCGCACACCGGGGCTGAAAGGCTGCCGCCGGCGGTGGTCCAGCTGTGGGGTTCATCCAGGCAGACCAGACACAAAAACTGCGGGTCGTCGATGGGGGCCACGGCCACAAAGCTGGCAATGCGGGCCTTTTCGTCGGCACTGTCCAGCTTCTGGCTGGTGCCGCTCTTGCCGCCTACCCGGTAGCCTTTGATCTGGGCGTTGCGCCCGCCGCCATAAAGCACCACGGCTTCCATCATCTCCCGCATCACGGCAGAAGTCTCCGGCTGGATGACCTGCCGTTTGCACACCGGCTCTGTGTGCTGCAGAATGCTGCCGTCCGGGTTCAGGATGTCGCTCACAAGGTAGGGCTGCATCAGCTTTCCGCCGTTCACCACGGCGCACACCGCGGCGGCCATTTCCATATAGGAGATTTTGCTGCTCTGGCCGAAGGCGCAGGATGCCAGCTCCACCGGGCCCATGCGGTCGGCGGTGTAGTACAGGCTCTTTTTGGGCTCGGCGGGCAGGTCGATGCCGGTGGGCTCCCGCAGGCCGAAGGCGGCAAAGTAATCGCAGAAAGCTTCCTTGCCCAGCCGCGCGCCGATCTGGATAAAGCTCTGGTTGCAGGAGTTTTCCAGTGCCTGGGTCACGGTCTGGCTGCCGTGGCGCTTGTGGTTGGCGCAGTGGAATCGGGTACCTGCCACCGAGATGGACTCGCCGCAGTAAAAGGTGGAATGTTTGCTCACAGCTCCGGTGTCCAGCGCAGCAGCGCAGGTGATGAGTTTGAACACGCTGCCCGGCTCATATAAATCGCTCACGGCCTTGTTGCGCCACTGGGTCTGCTGGGCCAGCTGCAGGGCGGCGGCGCGTTCTGTGCCGGTCAGGGCATCCACGGCTTTGCGGGCAGCGGCATCGTAAATAACGCGGGGCTGGTTGGGGTCGTAGGCGGGGGTGGTGGACATGGCCAGCACGGCCCCGGTGTTCACATCCATCACGATGCCCACGGCCCGCGCCGCCACGTGGTGCTCCTTGACGGCGTAATCCAGCGCATTTTCAAGGTAATGCTGGATGTTGGCGTCAATGGTCAACCGCAGGCCGCTGCCTTCCAGCGGCACCCGCTCGGTCTCGTAGCTCTGTTCCAGTGTGTAGCCCCAGGCGTTCACGGCGGTGAGAACCACCCCGTTCTGCCCGGTGAGCACATCGTTATACTTCAGTTCCAGCCCGCTGACCCCGGCGTTGTCCACGTTGGTAAAGCCCAGCACGGACGCCAGAAACTCCCCCTGCGGGTACCAGCGCTTGGAATCCTGATTGATGCGGATGCCGGTGATGCCGTTCTCTTCGCAGAAATCCCGCACGGCGTCGGCGGTCCTGCGCTCTACCCGGTAGCGCAAAAGGCAGTCGTTGGAGGTGCGGTCGCTGAATTTTTCCAGGAGCTTTGTTTCGTCCAGCTCCAGAATCTCCGCAAGGCCTTTGGCGGCAAGGCTGAGCTTTTCTTCCGGCATTTCCCGCGGGGAAGCCCGCAGGGTCCAGCAGCTGCTGTTGGCCGCCAGCAATACGCCGTCGGCGCTGTAGATGCGGCCCCGGTCCGCAGGCACCACGGTGTCCCGCAATTGCTGGCCGAGGGCACGGTTTGTGTACCAGCCGCCGGTGAACAGCTGCAGATACGCCAGCCGGACGGCCAGCCCTGCAAAGCAGACGCAGCACATCAGCACCGCCACCAGCCGTGCACGGGCACGGAACGCCCGCTCCGGCAATGTGCGCAGGGGCCTTGGCTCCGGGTTTGGCATGGCGGGCACCTCTCTTTCCAAGGCAATGTATGCGCCGGTGTGCCGGGCCTATGACTAACCGGCCCCGCCGCCGCGTACAATAAAGGAACGGAGGTGATGGGAATGCACAAAGCTGCTGCCCATGCGCGGCGCGGTCTGCCGCTGCGCACGCTGCCGGCCATGGACCTGCCGTTTCTGGTGCTGGTGCTCACGCTGGTGGGCTTTGGTCTTGTGATGCTGGGCAGTGCCAGCAGCGCGGTGGCCCTTTACCGGCGGGGCGACGCCTTTGCCTATCTGCGGCCGCAGCTGCTGTATGCGGCGCTGGGTATTTTTGCCATGTGGGTGGCAAGCCGGGTGGATTACCACATCTATCACAAGCTGGCATGGCCGCTGCTGGGGCTCTCGCTGCTTTTGCTCGCGGCGGTGCTGTTCATGCCGGAATACAACGGCTGCAAGCGCTGGCTGGTGCTGCCGGGCCTTGGCACCCTGCAGCCCAGCGAGATCGCCAAATTTGCGGTGGTGCTGGTGTTTGCACACATCATATCCCTCAACCACGACCGCATGGGCAGCTTTGCAGTGGGGGTGGTGCCCTTTGCGCTGGTGCTGGGGGTGGTGGCGGTGCTCATGCTGCTGGAACCCCACCTTTCCGGCACGGTGCTCATTTTGGGCATCGGCGCGGTGCTCATGTTCGTGGGCGGCACCGGGCTCAAGTGGTTCGTGCTGGCGGGCGCGGGCGGCGCGGCGGCGATTGGGGCGGCCATCGTCATCATGCCGGACCTTGTGCCCTACGCGGCCAGCCGCCTGAGCTCCTGGCTGGACCCCTTTGCCGACCCGCTGGGCGACGGCCACCAGACCATCCAGAGCCTGTACGCCATTGGCAGCGGCGGCGCAGCCGGGCTGGGCCTTGGCAACAGCCGCCAGAAGCATCTGTTCGTGCCCGAACCGCAGAACGATTTTATCTTTTCCATTCTGTGCGAGGAACTGGGCTTTGTGGGTGCCTGCGCGGTGATATTGCTGTTTGCACTTCTGCTGTGGCGGGGCATTACGCTGGCGGCCCACGCGCCGGACCGGTTCGGCGCGTTGCTGGTGGTGGGCTTTGTGGTGCAGGTGGCTTTGCAGGCGGTGCTGAACATGGCCGTGGTCACCAACACCATCCCCAACACCGGCATCAGCCTGCCGTTCTTTTCTTCCGGCGGCACCAGCCTGATGATGCTGCTGGGTGAAATGGGCATCGTGCTGTCCGTTTCCCGCGGGGAGACATAAAACCGGATGTTCCACCCTGCAAAACGACCGTTCCCGACACCGGGAACCGGACAAATGACCGGACAAACGATGGGATGTCCGTGCATTTCCATAAACAAAAGGCTCCCATTCCGCATAGCATGAGGTATCTTTTGCGGAACGGGGGCTTTTTGCATGGGTGGAGATTTTATCATCACGGGCGGCGTGCCGCTGAACGGCACTGTGCACATCCCTGCGGCCAAAAACAGCGTGCTGCCGCTGCTGGCAGCATCGCTTCTGTGCAGCGGCACGGTGCGGCTTTTGAATGTGCCGCGCCTTGCGGATGTGGATTCCAGTTTAGCGATCCTGCAGGGCGTTGGCTGCAGCGCCCGCCGGCAGGGCAGCGATATCACGGTGCAGGGTGTGCCCTCCATCTGCCGCCTTGCGCCGCAGGCAGCTGCGCAGATGCGGGCGTCCATCCTGTTCTGTGCGCCGCTGCTGGCGCGGCTTGGCCGGGTGGAAACGGTGCTGCCCGGCGGCTGCCGCATTGGGGCAAGGCCGGTGGACCTGCACCTCTGGGGCCTTGCGCAGATGGGTGTGCACTGCCGGGAGGAAGGGGCGCGGCTGATCCTGACGGCACCGGCCGGGCTGCACGGTGCGGATATCACCCTGGGCTTCCCCAGCGTGGGGGCCACCGAAACGCTGCTCCTGGCCGCAGCGTCGGCCCAAGGCGAAACGGTGCTGCGCGGTGCGGCAAGGGAACCGGAGATCGTCGATCTGGCGGCATTCGTGAACCGCTGCGGCGGCTGTGTGCAGGGGGCCGGCAGCAGCACCATCCGGGTGCAGGGCCGTCGGGTGCTGTATGGCGGCAGCTTTGCACCCATGGCAGACCGCATCGTGGCATCCACCCTTGCCTGTGCCTGTGCGGCAGCAGGAGGCAGGGTGGAACTGACCGGTTTTGCCCCGGACACCTGTGCGCCGCTGCTGGAAATTCTGGCACAAATGGGCTGCACTGTGGAAACCGGGCCGGAAAGTGCGGTAATTGCCCGCAGCAGCCCGCTGCACGGTGCGGGCCGGGTGTTCACCGGAGTGTATCCGTCCCTGGCAACGGATGCGGCGCCGCTGCTGGCGGCAGCAATGCTGACGGCACAGAGCGGCAGCAGCATCGAGGATGTGGTATTTGAGCACCGGTTTGCCTGTGCAGAGGGCTTTGCGGCCTTTGGGGCCGATGTGGGGGTGCAGGGGCGCACGCTGCACATCCGGCCGGTGCGGCAGCTGCAGGGAGCGGAAACTGCCGCGCCGGATCTGCGGGGAGGGGCCGCACTGGTTGTGGCGGCACTGGCTGCAAAGGGCCAAAGCCGCATCACACAGACCGGCCACATCCGCCGCGGATATGCCGGTTTTGCGCAGATGCTGGCGGAACTTGGGGCCCAAATTGAGCAGGAAATGCGGTGAGCGGGCACCGGTGAGAAAAAAACACCTTCAAAAAAGCAAATTTGACTTGCAATCAGGGCAAAAAGATGATACGATACAGTTATATAAGTGTAGTCTGATAATTTCTGTGCGTTCGGCGCAGTTCTACGATAAAATCCGATGGAGGACAAAGTTATGGCACTCATGCTCGATGAAGAAATGGACGAAAACGTTACCACAATCAAGGTGATTGGCGTGGGCGGCGGCGGCGGCAACGCTGTCAACCGCATGGTGAGCGACGGCCTGCAGGGCGTCGAATTTATCGCAATGAACACCGACCAGCAGGCTCTGGCTAAGAACCACGCTGCCACCAAGGTGCAGCTGGGCTCCAAGCTCACCAAGGGCCGCGGTGCCGGTGCAGACCCCGAGATCGGCCAGCGCGCCGCAGAAGAAAGCAAGGACGAGATCGCAAATGCCCTCAAGGGCTCCCAGATGGTCTTTATCACCGCCGGTATGGGCGGCGGCACCGGCACCGGTGCGGCTCCCGTTGTGGCTGAGGTGGCACACGACCTGGGCATCCTGACCGTGGGCATCGTCACCAAGCCCTTCTCTTTTGAGGGCAAGCGCAAGATGGGCCTGGCAGAGCAGGGCATCGCAAACCTGCTGATGCACGTGGACAGCCTGATCGTCATCCCCAATGAGCGCCTGAAGATGATCAGCCAGGAAAAAATCACCCTGATGAATGCCTTCCAGGCAGCGGATAACGTGCTGCGCCAGGGCGTTGAGTCCATTTCCGCCCTGATCAATGTGCCCGCCTTCATCAACCTGGACTTCGCCGATGTGCGTTCCATCATGAAGGATGCCGGTTACGCACACATGGGCGTGGGCAGCGCAAAGGGCGCAGGCAAGGCCGAGAACGCCGCCAAGGCTGCTATTTCCTCTCCGCTGCTGGAGACCAGCATTGCCGGTGCACACGGCGTTATCATCAACATCACTTCCAGCCCGGACATCGGCCTGGAGGACGTGGAGACCGCAGCCGGCCTCATCACCCAGAGCGCACATCCGGATGCAAACATCATCTGGGGTACTGCGTTCGACGAGAACCTCTCGGACGAGATGCGCGTTACCGTGGTGGCTACCGGTTTTGACAACAAGAGCGCAAGCGACCTGCGCAGCAGCATCAGCAATGCCATGGGCAGTGCACAGTCTGCAACCTCTGCCGTGTTCAGCAGCGAGCAGGCCAGCCCGGCAGCAGCACCCGCATCTGCCGGTGCAGCGCCTTCTGCTTCCGCCGCAAAGCCCGTGGAAGAGGACAACAGCGACAACGGCTATTACGACCAGCTGATGGCCATGCTGAACAAGCGCAGATAACACAGCGGATAAGGTTTTTCTGAGATTCTGGAAATGGCCATGAGGGAGGCGGAACAGCAGGATGCAGGCAGAAATGACCCGCACTGCCGCCAGCCGCCCGGCAGCAGCATATCGGATGGATCGGAGGGGCATTATGGCACAGGGCAGGCAGCAGAGCAGTGCTTCACGGCAGCGCTGCGCCATGCCTTCGGCACCGGCGGCCCCCACCGAAATGCCCAGGGCGGTGTGTGCCCAGCTGGAACAGCTGAACCGCAAGCTGGCCGCTGCCCATGCGGAGATCCGCCGCTACCAGACAAGGCTGTTTGCCTGCGAACGGCAGATGGCGGCCCTGCGGCAGGAGAATGCAGAGCTGGAAGCAGCCTGTGCCGAGGCGCAGGAAGAAGCTGCCCGTGCCGCAGAGCAGGCGCAGCAGCTGCAGGAAACGGCCAGCCAGCCGGAAGCCCGGCCAGAGCCGCCGCAGCCGGAACCGGAGGAAATGCCGGAAGAAAAAACACAGCCTTTGCCGGCCCCTCCGGCCCCGGCAATTGAGCCGATACAGGCAGCACCTGCTTGTGAGCAGCCCCCCGTTCAGCCGGAGTGGCAGCCCAAAACCGAACTGGATCATCTCTCGGTAGAGCTGATGAACTGGTTTGATGATATGATGGGCGCATGACACGGGCTGGTACAATTTGCGTCTGCACGGCGGAATGGCCTGCAGATACACAGGCAAAGCGCAGGGCGCTTTGAGTTCAGATTGTAATAAAAGCTGATGCAGTGGCGCAAAGCTGATGCAGCAGCTTTTTGTTGTTACAGAGTGAGGAACGGACAGCGATGGAACCAAAACAGAAAATACTCATTGTGGACGATTCGGAGATCAACCGCGCCCTGCTCAAAGACATCCTGGGTGAGGGCTACGAATATCTGGAGGCAGAAAACGGCACGCGCGCCGTTGAGATCCTGCGCAAGCGCACCGATATCGTGCTGGTGCTGCTGGACCTTATCATGCCGGAAATGGACGGTTTTGATGTGCTGCGCGTGATGCAGTGCCATGCATGGCAGGAAGAGATCCCGGTCATCGTCATCAGCGCAGCCGAGGATACGGCCAACATTGAGCGTGCCTACGATATGGGCGTGGCCGATTACATCCGCCGCCCCTTTGAACGGGTGATGGTGCTGCGCCGGGTGCAGAACGTGCTCATGCTTTATGCAAAGCAGAAGCGGCTCACCCGCCTTGTGACCGATCAGGTGTACGAAAAAGAGCACAACAGCATCCTGATGATCAGCATCCTGAGCCATGTGGTAGAGTTCCGCAACAGCGAGAGCGGCCAGCATGTGCTGCACATCCGCACTCTGACCGATCTGCTTTTGCATCAGCTGGTGCAAAAGACCGACCGCTACCAGCTGGACGAGAGCGACATTTCGCTCATCAGCACGGCGTCGGCCCTGCACGATATCGGTAAGATCATGATCCCGGAAGAAATCCTGAACAAACCCGGACGCCTGACCGAGGAAGAATACGCCATCATCAAGACCCATACCACCGAGGGTGCAAAGATCCTGAACGACCTTGCCATCGGGCGGGACGAGCCGCTTTTGCGGGTGGCCCACGCCATCTGCCGCTGGCATCATGAGCGCTGGGACGGCGGCGGCTACCCGGACAAACTGCGGGGCGACGATATCCCCATCGAGGCGCAGGTGGTGGCACTGGCGGATGTGTACGATGCACTGACCAGTGAGCGCTGCTATAAAGAAGCCTACTCTCATGAGACGGCCATTCGTATGATCCTGCACGGCGAGTGTGGCACCTTCAACCCGCTGCTGATGGAGTGCCTGGAAGAATCTTCGGAGCTGCTGTACAGTGAGCTGCAGCGCTCGGAATATGACTGCGGCTTCCGCCACGAGACGCGCCGCCTTTCGGAGGAGATCCTGCACCGGGAAGCACTGCCCCGGGAGGATCGCGCCCAGCGCCTGCTGGATCTGGAACGGGAACGCACGGCCTTTTATGCCGGGCAGCACGGCGGCATCCAGTTCGATTACGATCTGCTCAGCGGCAGCGTGACCGTGGTGAACCGCTATGAGGAGCCGCTCAACCGCACCCGTAAGCTGGACTTCAATGACGGGCAGGGGCTGCAGTTCCTCTCCGCCAAAGACCGCCGCAGGCTGTTGGATGCCATTGCAGCGGCCACACCGGAGGAGCCGGATGCAGTGTTCCCGGTGCTGATCGCTGTGGATCAGGAATATCGGCTGCACCGCCTTGTGATGCATACGCTGTGGAGCCGCGCCGGTGTGCGGCGCTGCGTGAGCGTGATCGGCCAGATCACCGATGACCACAAACGCCTGCAGGAACAGCAGGATCTGATGCTGGGCGATGTGAGCAGCGAGCGCCCGGAAGCGCTGCTGGAACGGCTGAAGGGCATTTTTGACATCGTGCGGCTGGTGGACCCGGAACGTACCAAGGTGCTCAGCTTGGAAAAGGATGGACGCTTACAGGAACTGCCCGGCACCTGCCACATGGTGTGGAACAAATCCAACCGGTGCGAGAACTGCATCTCCGGCAAGGCGCTTGCCCGCAGGGAATCGCTGAATAAGATCGAATTCAAGGGCGACCAGGCATATTTTGTCATGGCAAAGTATGTGGAAGCAGGCGGCCGCGGCTGCGTGCTGGAAATGGTGTCCAAGCTTTCGGACGGACGCTGGCTGGATATGGGCGGGCACCGGATGCTGCTGGACCGCGGCAGCAACTTTGACCGCAGCGCCTTTGTGGATTCCCTGACCGGGGCCTACTCCCGCCGGTATTTTGAACGTTTTCTGGCCGAGAGCGAGCAGGTGGAAGGCGTTGCCATGATCGATGTGGACCACTTCAAAGAGGTCAATGACCGGTTCGGCCATCTGGTGGGCGATAAAGCCCTGCAGAGCGTGGCGGCCGCCATCCAGAAAAACCTGCGTGAAACGGACATTCTGGTGCGCTACGGCGGCGATGAGTTTTTGCTGCTGATGCCGCAGGTCCGGGCCGAAGCGCTGGACACGGTGCTGCAGCGCGTGTGGAACGCGGCAGCGTCTGCAACGGTGGAAGATTACCCGGAACTGAAGCTTTCGGCCAGCGTGGGCGGCGTATGCGGTGTGCATCCGCTGCACGAAGCCATCCGTCAGGCCGATGCAAACATGTACCGCAACAAGGCAAACCGCAAAGAATAAGATGCAAAAAGCCCGGACGGGGCACCGCAGTCATTCGGCTGCAGCCCGTCCGGGCTCTTTTTGTTGGTTCAGCGTACCGCGCTGGTGCGGTGCTCCATCAGGTAGGTGGCCTCCAGATCTGCAATGTGCAGCTTGACGGCCAGCGGATACTTGTCGTAGGCTTCCGAGATGGCAAAACAGCCGCCCCGGGCCGCATCGTCAAAGCCGCCCATGTGCCAGCGGATGGCAACGGCTTCCTCAATGTGCAGCTTCATGAACCGCTCGATGAGGAACACGCTCTTTTCGCCGTGGCCGTAGGGAAACAGATCTTCCACGCTGTAGCTGGGCACCTTTTCCCACTGGCCGGTGGCCTCGTTTTTCACGTTGCGGGTGCCGGGCTTATAGTAGTTGGCCTTGCACAGGTCGTGCAGCAGCGCACAGATGGCAAAGGTCTCCTCGCTGTCGCCCTCGGTAAAAAAGGTGTCGTGCAAAGCGTGGTAGACGTTCAGGCTGTGCATACACAGCCCGCCCTCACACGCGCCGTGGAACCGGGTGGACGCAGGCGCAGTAAAGAAATCGGTCTTATTGTCCAGCCAGTCCAGCAGCTTTTCGCTGCCGGGACGGGTGACATACTGCTTCCAGATCTGCAAAAACTCTTCGCGGTCACCCATGCTTACAGCTCCATGTCGTCCAGAATGCCCTTGAGGATGGCCAGCTCGTCGTGGCTCAGGGAAATGCCCTTGCCCATGCGGGTGCCGTCCGGGGACCAGTCGCGGATGTCGTACTTGGGCTCGCCGTCGTTCCAGCTGATGAGGTTCAGCTGGCGCTCCCAGCCGCGGGGACGCTCCGAAAGCACTGCAATGCGCTGAACTACTTCGTATTTGATCTCTGCCATGATGCAAAACCTGCCTTTATCTTTGTTTGCTACCATAATAAGGGAAGCGGACGCAGATTTCAACAGGTAGAGCAAAAATAATTTGAAAAATTTTTATTTAGCCGTAGGGGGATTCCTCCCGCCAGTCCACAAGATCCAGCACGGCGGCGGTGTCTTCGTCCGGTGCCGGGTGGGCCGAGTGGGTGTGCTGCCGGGTGCTGAACAGCCCGGGCGCATAATGGGCCATCACGCTGGTCTGCACGTCTCCGGCCAGAAAATCCGCAGCATTCTTCTGGTAGCAGGCAGCCGGGGTGCCGTCGGTGGTGGGCACGCCCTGCGGTGTGCTGTCCGTGTCCGGGTGGGGCGTCCGGCCGGGCGTTTCTACCTGCGGCGGCACCTGTGTGCCGGGGGCGGTGGGGTCGCCGGGCAGCAGGATGTCGGGCTTGTCCGGCGGTTCCGGGGTCTTGCCCAGCGGCGGGCTGCAGCGGGTGCAGCTGTTCTCCGGCGCGGCAGCTGTACCGGGCAGGTCGTCCATCTCGTGGCGGATGAATGGGGTCAGCGAGTTCATAAAAACACCTCCGGGGATAGGATGCCCCGGAAAGGGCGGCTTATGAGGGCATTGGCACCGCCCACTCCGTTCTGCTGTCAGGGCGGTGAGCGGCCATTACACGATCAACTCTACGGTGGAGCCGCCGGTACGGGTCTTGCGCACCACCACCTGCCGGTCGATGCGGTCTTTCAGGGCACCCACATGGGAGATGATGCCCACCAGCCGGTCACCCTCGGTCAGGCCCGCCAGCACCCGCATGGCCTGCTCCAGCGATTCGTCGTCCAGGCTGCCGAAGCCCTCGTCGAGGAAGAGCGTGTCCAGCCGGGTGCCGCCGGCCGCGCTCTGCACCTCGTCCGAAAGGCCCAGTGCCAGCGCCAGTGACGCCTTGAAGCTCTCGCCGCCGGAAAGGGTCTTGACGCTGCGGCGGGTGCCGTTGTAGTGGTCGATGACGCCAAGGTCCAGGCCGGACTGGCTGCGCTGGTTCTCGGCCCCGATGCGTTCCAGCTCGTACTGTCCGGCGGTCATCTGCATCAGGCGGGTGTTGGCATGGCGCAGGATGCGGTCCAGGTAGTTCATCTGGATGTAGGCTTCCAATTTGATCTTCTGCTTGCTGGTCAGGGTGCCGCCCGCCGTGGCGGCAAGGGCGCTCACCCACTGCCAGCGCTGTTCCAGTGCTGCCCGGGCTGCGGCTGCGGCGCGGTATTTTTCTGCGGCGGCGCGGTTGGGCAAAAGCTGTGCGGCCAATTGCTGGGCCTGTTCCCGCAGGGCAGTGCGTGCGGCGGCAAGCCGGGCCTGATGGGCCTGCAAAGCTTCAAGCGGCTGGTCGGGCACGGCTTTTGCGGCGGCAGACTGCTGGGCCTGCAGGGCCTCCACTGCAGCCTTTGCGGCGGCATGGGCCTGCTCTGCCCGTTTGAGGGCGGCTTCGGCCTGCTCCATGCCGGTGCGCAGGGCAGAGCGCCGGGCTTCCAGCACATCCAGTGCGGCCTGTGCCTCGGCACGCTGGGGGTAGGGCAGAGCCGTGCGGGCCGCTTCGGCCTGTTGTTCCAGTGCATCGGCACTGGCGTTCTGCGCGGCGGCTGTGCGGTCGGCTTCGGCGGCGGCCTGTTCCAGTGCCGGGCGCTGGCGCTGCTTTGCCTGCCGGTCGGCGTCGAGCTTTGCCTGCCGGGTGCAGTCGGCTTCGGCCTGCCGGAGGGCGGCGGTGCATTCGGCCTGCGCCGTGTGCAGGGCATCTGTTTCCTCCGCAAGCACGGTGGTCATCAAAGCAAAGGTCAGCTGCACCGGGCCGTCCGGTCTGGTGAACCGCTCCGGCAGCAGACTTTCCGCGTCCCGGCGCAGGGAGCGGCGGGCTTCTTCGGCGGCAGCAAGGGCACTCTGGGCGGCGGTGCTGGCGGTCTGGGCCTGCATGTCGGCGGCATCGGCTTCCTGCTTTGCGGCGTCCACCTGCGCCTGGGTGGGGGCCGCATGGGGCAGCTGGGCCTTGGCCGGGTGGTGGGTGCTGCCGCAAACGGGGCAGGGCGTGCCCTCGGCAAGCTCCTGCGCCAGCAGCCCGGCCTGCGCATCAAGAAAGGCCCTGTCCAGTGCGTCCCGCCGGGCGTGGGCCTGTTCCTTGGCGGCAGCGGCGGTGCGGTAGGCTTCCTGCGCGCGGCGTGCTTTCTGGGCCTGCTGCTGGCAGGCATCAAGCCGCTGGTGCAAAGTGGTAAGGGCCGCGCTGCGCCGGGCCAGCTCCTTTTCCTGCGTTTCCAGCGCCAATTTGCGGGTGGAGACGTCCGCCAGAGCGTCCAGCTCTTTTTCTGCGGCGGCAAGGGCCGTATCCAGAGCCGCCAGTTGGGCACGCTTTTTTGCGGCCTGTGCCTTTGCAAGCTGTGCGGCATCCCGGGCGGCGCTCTGCTGGCGGCAGAGGGCATCCAGCTCGTCGTAAGCGGCCAGCGTGGCCTTTGCCTGCGTGGCCTGCCCGGCCAGGGCGTCCAGCTGGGCGGCGTCACCGGTGTGGCGGGCGCTCTTGGCGCGGGCGGCTTCCAATGCGGGGACTGCGGCCTCCAGTGCAGCCTGTTTTGCGGCCAGCTGCGCCGCCAGCTGTGCGGCCTGCTGGGCTGCACCCAGCTGTTGCTGTACGGCGTCCAGCTGCGCTTCGGTGTCTTTTAAAGCGGCGGCAGCGGCTTCCTGCGCGGCCTGCTGGCGGGCAAGCAGGCCGTCCAGCAGGGCAAGGGCTGCATCCGGCTCAGTCTGAGCACTCAGCGCAGCAAGGACCTCGGCGTCCGGGTCGTCGGGCGCGTACCGGATGCCGGAGAGCAGGCCATCCAGCTGGGCATTCTGTGCGGTGCGCTGCTGGGTGAGGGCGGCACTTTCGGCCTGCAGGCGCTCCTGCAGCCGGGCATAGCGCTGGGTGCGGAACAGCCTGCGGAAGATGCGGCTGCGCTCCTCGGTGGAAGCGTTGAGCAGCCTGGTGAACTGTCCCTGCGCGATCATGGCGATCTGGCAGAACTGGCTGTAGTCCAGCCCGATGATGTCCTGCACGGCGGCGGTCACATCCTTGGCCTTGGTCGCCGGCGGGCGTCCATCGGCGTAGGTGAGAGTGGCGTCCGCCTTCTCGGTAGTCTCGCCGGTGCCGCGCACCTTGGGACGGGTATACTCCGGGTTGCGGCGCACGGTATAGCGGGCACCGTTCACCTCAAATTCCAGCTCCACAAAGGTGGGCGTTTTGGGGTCGGCGTACTTGCAGCGCAGCATGGCACCCTCGCGCACGCCGCCGCTGGAGTGGTCGTACAAAGCGTATGTAATGGCGTCGAACAGGGTGGTCTTGCCCGCGCCGGTGTCGCCGGTGACGAGGTACAGCCCGCCTTTGCCCAGCTTTTCCAGTTCCAGTACCGTCTCGGCGGCATAAGGGCCAAAGGCGGAGAGGGTGAGTTTCAACGGTCTCATGCGTCCTCGCCCTCCTTCCAGATGTCCTCAATGAGCTGCTGGCAGAATGCTGCCTGCTCGTCGGTCAGCGGCTGGTTGTTCTGCAGCTGGTAGAACGCCGCAAAATGTTCCAGCGGCGTGATGTTCTCGGTGCGCTCCGGGGCCGTCACTTCCTGATCCTGCCGGGTGCGCAGGTTGTCGTAGTCCAGCCGCATCAGGTTCGGGTGGATCACCCGCAGGCGGGCCAGCGCGTCCGGCACGTCCTGCTCGTCGGTGAGGGTGATGTGCAGGTAGTCGTCCACGGCGGTGCCCTCATAATTGCGGCGGTCGGTCAGCTCCATGTAGCTGCCGCGCACCTCCCGCAGGTCGTGCAGCGGGGTCAGCGGCGCGGTGGTGAT
Source organism: Faecalibacterium sp. (assembly GCA_050873025.1). Taxonomy (GTDB): domain Bacteria; phylum Bacillota; class Clostridia; order Oscillospirales; family Ruminococcaceae; genus Faecalibacterium. The sequence goes on from JBNMHZ010000014.1 coordinate 65,209, forward strand.
GGTCACTTCGCCTTTGGCACCCAGCTCCACAAAGGTGGCGCTCTTGTGCTGGCTGGCTTCCGAGAAGGAATATTTCAGCGGGGTGCCGCAGTAGCGCACGGCATCGCGGCCCACCTTTTGGGGGCTGTGCAGGTGGCCCAGCGCCACATAGTCAAAGCCGTCAAAAAGGCTGGCATCCACGCTGTCCACGCCGCCCACCGACACTTCCTCGCTCTCACAGCAGGCGGCACCGGCCACGAACTGGTGCGCCAGAAGCACGCTGCGGTGTTCCGGGTTCAGTTCACAGTGCCGCAGCACGCAGGCAAGGGCTTCGTTGTAGGTCTCCATGGGCTCGTCCGGCCAGATGTGCCGCACCATGGCGGGCTTCAAAAAGGGTAGAAGGTACACATCCACGGTGCCGTGCTCGTCCTGCAGCGGGATAGCCTGCGGCGCACCGGAGAACACCGGGCTGACGTAGACGCGGCTGCTCTGCAGCAGGGCCGAGCCAAAGGCAATGCGGTCGGCCGAGTCGTGGTTTCCGCTGATGGCGAACACCGGCAGGCCCCGCTCTGAAAGCCGGGTGAGGAACCAGTCCAGAAGGCGCACGGCTTCGGCGGGGGGCACGGGCTTATCGTAGAGGTCGCCCGCCAGCAGAACGCCGTCCACCGGCGTGCCGTCCAGCAGGGAGAGAATCTGTTCTAAAATGTATCGCTGGTCGTCCAGCATGGAAAACTCGCACACCCGCTTGCCCAGGTGCAGATCGGACAAATGCAGAAAACGCAAAGAGGAACACCGCCTTTCAAAAAAGGGTTTGCTTTATTATACAGCAGGGCGGGGGGAGGGGCAAGAATAGAAAAAGCGTCTGCAAGACGGAAAGTCTCACAGACGCGGTTAGGTGGTTTGCCCTCTCAGTCAAACTCTGACAAGTTTGACAGCTCTCCCAAAGGGAGAGCCAAGAACGTATCGGTAAGGCTCTTGCCTCTCCCTCTGGGAGAGGTGG
>JBNMHZ010000015.1:0-64097 GCA_050873025.1 Faecalibacterium sp.
AGGGAGATATGGGCCGTGTCATCGGCAAGCAGGGCCGGATCGCAAAAGCCATTCGTGTGGTGATGCGCGCGGCTGCTGTGCGGGTCGATGAAAAGGTCCTTGTTGAGATCGACTGAGCACCCTACAGGCCCTTTGCCCTTGCGGCAAGGGGCCTTTTTTGTTGGCTTCCCCCTCGGGGGAAGCTGTCACCGCAGGTGACTGATGAGGGGAAGTAGTGGCTTGATTCCGTTTTTTGGAACGACTTCTGAAGATAACTACCCCTCATCCGTCATTGCTTATGCAATGCCACCTTCCCCCAAGGGGGAAGGCTATACAGGAGCGAATTTATGCAGCAATATCTGGAAGCGGGCAAGGTCGTGACCACCCACGGCGTGCGCGGCGAAATGAAGCTGGAGCTTTGGTGCGACGGCGTGGCTTTTTTGAAAAAGGTGGGCAGGCTGTACCCCTCGGCACAGGGCGGCAGAGCCTACAAGATCGTGTCCATCCGTGCGCAGGGCCAGATGGCTCTGCTGCAGCTGGAAGGCGTGAACGATATGGATGCTGCCCGTGCACTGCGCGGCCAGGTGTTCTATTTTGACCGTAATGACGCCACCCTGCCTGCAGGCAGGTGGTATGTGGCCGACCTCATCGGCTGCGAGGTGCGGGACGCCGACAACGGCAAGGTGTACGGCGTGGTGACCAGCGTGGATCACCCCGGAGCACAGGACATCTACACCGTCAAGGCCCCGAACGGCAAAGAGTATATGTTCCCGGGCGTGGACGCCTTTTTGAAGGAGCGCAACCCGCCGGAGGGCTATATCCTCGTCACGCCCATCCCGGGCCTGCTGGACGACGATTTTGACAGCGAACGGGAGGAAGAGTGAGCCATGGGAATGCGTGTGGATATCGTCACCCTGTTTCCGGAGATGTGCCAGCAGGTGCTGGATGCCAGCATCCTTGGCCGTGCGGCGAAGAAGGGCTATATTGAGACCCACTGCCACCAGATCCGGGATTATACCCAGAATAAGCAGAAGCAGACCGACGATTACCCTTATGGCGGTGGCTGCGGCATGGTGCTGTATGCCCAGCCCATCGCGGACTGCCTGCGTGCCGTGCAGCAGGAAGTGGCTGCACAGGGCCGTCCGGCCCCGCATATCGTGTTCCTGACGGCGGGCGGCCAGCGCTATACCGAGGAGCACGCCAAGCGTCTGGCCCAGTACGACAACCTGACGCTGGTGTGCGGTCATTACGAGGGCATTGATGAGCGGGTCATCGATGCCTTTGCGGACGAGGAGATCTCCATTGGCGATTACATCCTCACCGGCGGTGAGCTGGCCAGCCTTGTGGTGGCAGACAGCGTGCTGCGCCTGAAGCCTGGCGTGCTGGCCGAGCAGAAGGGCTACGAGGAAGAAAGCTACTGGGACGGCCTGCTGGAATACCCCCAGTACACCCGCCCGGAAGTGTGGGAAGGCCGCGCCGTGCCGCAGGTGCTGCTGGGCGGCGACCACCAGAAGATCGACGCCTGGCGCGGGGAACAGAGCCGGGAGCGTACCCGCCTGCGCCGCCCGGAGCTGTACAAGCAGTGGTGCGAGAGCCACCCTGTGACCGAGCTGCCCAAGTGGAAGCGTGGCGAGAACATGCGTCTGGTCAAGACCGACGAGCAGTTTGCTGCCGCCGCCCGCATCTTTGTGGAAGGCCGCCGCACCACCTGCGCCGAAAACTGGACGGCAGAATACTGCCAGAGCCTGAGCGCGGAGGAATACCTGCTGCAGCTGCGGCAGGAAAAGGCCGCAGGCTGGGTATGCTATCTGCATACCACCAAGGATGTGCCGGACGGCATCGTGAGCATCAACCACAAGGTGGGGCATATCGAGCATCTGTTCGTCACCGAGAAAGCACGCGGCAATGGCATCGGCATGAAGATGCTGGACTTTGCCCGGAAAAAACTCAGCGAACACGAGCATCCGGTGCTGAGTGTGCTGAACACCAACACCCGGGCCATTGCACTTTACACCCGCATGGGCTGGAAACTGACCGGCGGCACCGAGCTGGAATTCACCCCGGAACAGTACCCGGCGGTGATCCGGAAATGCGCCCTGGTCTGGATGCGGTACGAGGGCGGCGCACAGGAGTAACTCCGGGTGGAAACCGGGCACATCCCAGCGCAGAAAAGACACGAAAATGGGCCGTCGAAGCCGGGCACTAGGTGCCGAAAACGCACAAAAACGGGCGAGTTATAGCCCGACGGTCGAAAAAATGTTGAAAACTTTTGTATCTACCCTCTAACCTTCGGGGAATAATTTTATTATCTTTGTATAAATAATGAAAAATGGGCCCCCCTTCATTGGAGAAACCGCCAAAAATGCGCCGGAGGGCTGTACAACCGTTTCGACTTGCGCTAAAATAATCGTAACGCAACAGGCACACTATACAAATTTTGTACCCAAAACGATATTAGATAGGAGCGCTTTACTATGTACGTGAAAGAAGTTACCGTTGAAAATCAGGTTGGTCTGCACGCTCGTCCGGCTACCTTCTTCATCCAGAAGGCTAACGAGTTCAAGTCTTCCATCTGGGTCGAGAAGGAAGAGCGCCGCGTGAACGCAAAGAGCCTGCTGGGCGTTCTGTCTCTGGGCATCGTGGGCGGCACCACCATCCGCATCATCGCCGACGGCGCTGATGAGCAGGCTGCAGTGGACGGCCTCATCAAGCTGGTGGAGTCCGGTTTTGCTGAGTAATTTGTGCCTATAAATGGAGCGGCGGGGGAACCTGCCGCTTTTTTGTTTTTCAAGGAGAATCCATGACCAAAGCTGAACTGTACCACAAAGCCTGTATGCTGCCGCTGCTGCCCGGCGTGTATATCATCCGGGACAAGACGGACACCATCATCTATATCGGCAAGGCAAAGCGGCTGCGCATCCGGGTAAGCCAGTATTTCCGCGAGGGTGTGCCTCACGATAACAAGGTGAGCCAGATGATCGCCCACGCCTACGCCTTTGATGTGATCGTCTGCCAGAGTGAGTTTGAGGCGCTGGTGCTGGAAGCCAGCCAGATCAAGGCCCACACACCCAAGTACAACATCCTGCTCAAGGACGACAAGGGCTACAGCTATATCAAGGTGACAAAAGAACCCTGGCCGCGCCTTTCCTTTGTGCTGCAAAAAGAGGACGACGATGCCGAGTATATCGGCCCCTACACCTCCAGCTTTGCGGCCCGGCAGATGGCGGAAACGGCCATGGATGCTTTTCTGCTGCCAAGGTGCAATAAGCGCTTCCCGCAGGAGATCGGCAAAGGACGCCCCTGCCTGAACGCCCACATCGGCAAATGCATGGCTGTGTGCAGCGGCAAGATCAGCTGCGAAAACTATAATCAGGCCGTGAAGAGCGCGGTGCACCTGATCCGCTACGGCAAGAAAGACATCCTCAAGACTCTGAACGAGCGGATGCTGGAAGCATCTGATCGGCTGGAATTTGAGACAGCAGCCCTCATCCGTGACCAGATCGCGGCCATCACCAAGGTGAGCGCCGGGCAGAAGGTGATCGTGGACCCGGACGTGGAAATGGACGTGGTGGCGCTGGCGGGCACGCCCAGCAGCGTGTGCGCGGCGGTGCTGCGGTTCCGGGATGGCAGGCTCACCGACAAGCGGGAGTTTTTGTTCCACGATACGTCGGACATTGCTGCCGTGCGGGAGGAATTTCTGCCCCGGTACTATCTGGACGATGAGCAGATCCCAAAGATCATTGCAGTGGACGAGCTGCCGCCGGATGCGGATGCCCTGCAGCAGGCGCTGAACGAAAAGCGTGGCAGCGAGGTGCAGCTGTATGTGCCCCAGCGGGGCGACAAGGCCCATCTGGTGGAGATGGCCCACACCAATGCGGTGGAGCGCCTTGCCCGGGAGAGCGGCCGCTACGCCCGGGAGGAAAAGCTGCTGGACGAGCTGGCGCAGGTGCTGGGCCTTGCAAAGCCGCCCCGCGCCATTGAGAGCTACGATATCTCCAACTGGGGCGATGGCTCCAGCGTGTGCGGTATGGTCACCTTCAAGGACGGCAAGCCCTACAAGGCGGGCTACCGCAGGTTCAGGATGAAAACCGTTGCCGGCACCGACGACTACGCTTCGCTGGCCGAGACGGTGTCCCGCCGGGCGGCGGAGTATGAAAAGTATGCGGAACTGGCGAAGAACGGCGAACCCAGCAATAACTGGTTCGGCCAGAAGCCCGACCTTTTGCTGATGGACGGCGGCAGAGGACAGGTGAGTGCCGCCAGGGAAGCGCTAGCGGGCACGGCCCTTGCCGATGTGCCGCTTTACGGCATGGTGAAGGACGACCACCACCGCACCCGGGCCATCGTGGACAGCGACGGGCGTGAAATTGCCATCAACATGAACCGGGGCACCTTTACCTTCATCACGGCCATTCAGGACGAGACCCACCGCTTTGCCAACGCCTACCGCAAGCAGCAGATGAAGCAGAAGAGCTATTCTTCCAACCTGACGGAAATTCCCGGCATCGGGCCGAAAACCGCCAAGGCATTGATGGCCCAGTTCAAGAGCGTGGGTGCCGTAAAGGAAGCCACCCCCGAACAGCTGGAAAATACCCCCGGTGTGGGTAAACAGACGGCGCAGACCATCTACGAATATTTTCACGCATAAAAACTGCGAGCTGTAAGGATGACGATTGAAAATGCCCTCCGCTTTGCTCTGGGCAATTTCAGAGGAAAATAGATTTTGATATTGCAAGTCCCGGCAGACTGCGGTCTGCCGGGACTTGCCTTTTCACGAGAGGAGCGCAGCGGAAAAATGGCAGCTGTATTTTGTTGTACATCTTCCGGTACGAGCCCTTTTTGTGAAAACGACCCCCATAAACGCCCGCAGGTGTTTATGGGGGTCAAATAAAGATAAAATTTCCGCTGTTTATGCCCAGAGCAAAGCGGAGGGCATTCAGATGGTTCAGTTCTCTGCAGAGATATCCTGACCGAAATACTTCTCGCTCAGTTCCTTCAGGGTGCCGTCTGCACGCAGCTCGTCAATGGCGGCATTGATGGCTTCCAGCAGGGTGGTGCTGGCATCGCCCTTGCGCAGCGGGATGGCAACATGAGAAGCGTCCTCGGTCTGGGCAACCAGCTTGAAATCTGCGTCCGGATGGACGTTCAGGTAGTCGTAGAAGGAAACATCCGCGTTCAGGGTGGCGTCAATGCGGCCTGCGGTCAGCAGCTGGATAGTCTCTTCCAGCGTGTCGATGCCCTGCACGGTGGCACCGTAGCTTTCGGCCAGCTCCATGTAGGTGGAAGCCAGACTGTTAGCGGTAGTCTTGCCCTTCAGGTCCTCAAAGCTGGTGATATCGTCGTTGTCCTTGCGGACGGCCAGAGCCGTGTGGATGTAGCCGTAAGGGGTGGTGAAATCGTAGGTTTTGGAGCGCTCGTCGGTCACCTCAACACCGTTGCACACCAGATCGTAGCGGCCTGCGTCCAGACCGGCAAACAGGCTGTCCCAATCGCTTTCCACGTACTCCGGCTCTACGCCCAGCTTTTCGGCAATGGCGCGGGAAACTTCCACATCGTAGCCCACCAGCGTGTCGCTCTCGTCATGGAAGCTCCAGGGCTGCCATGCGCCTTCCAGTGCAACGATCAGCTTGCCGCTGGACTGGATGTTGGACAGCTGGTCACCGGCAGAAGGAGCCACGGAGGCATCCGTGCCGGAAGCTGCGGTGGAACTGGAAGAATTGGAGCAGCCGGCCAGAGTCAGCACACCGGCTGCGGCCATAACGCTCATAAGAGAAATAAAAGTTCTGCGTTTCATAGTTTGATCCTTTCAATAACGATAAAAATACTTTCCCTGAAGGGCGGCGGGTAGTTTCTCCGAAGACCGTCCGCTGGGGTGGGACCCTGTTGCCGCAGGCAATAGGGCGGGCGATGGAATGGCCCGATTCGTGTCTGAGGAGAAAGCTTCCCGCCGCTCTGCAATTACTCTGTGTGCGAAATTTTTCGTAAAAACTCGCGGGTGCGCTCTTCTTTGGGGCTGGCGAAGAACTCGTGCGAGGGGGCCTGCTCCACCACCACGCCGTTCTCCATGAAAACGGTTTTGGAGGAGACATTGCGGGCAAAGCCCATCTCGTGGGTGACCACCAGCATGGTCATGCCTTCTTCGGCCAGCTGCCGCATGACCGAAAGCACCTCGCCGGTGAGCTCCGGGTCCAGAGCACTGGTGGGCTCGTCAAAATAAATGATCTCCGGGTCGGATGCCAGGGCGCGGGCAATGGCCACACGCTGCTGCTGCCCGCCGGAAAGCTGGCGCGGGTAGTAATCCGCCCGGTCGGCAAGGCCCACTTTTTCCAGCATCTTCATTCCAACCGCGTCTGCCTGCTCTTTGGGCATCTTGCGGGCCACAATCAGGCCCTCGGTCACGTTCTGCAGGGCAGTCTTGTTGCGGAAGAGGTTGTAGTTCTGGAACACAAAGGCCGTTTTTTTGCGCAGCCGGGCAATATCGGCCCGGCCCGCTTTGGCAAGGTCGAAGGTCTCGCCGTCAAAGGTCAGCTGGCCCGCATCGGCGGTCTCAAGGAAGTTCAGACAGCGCAGCAGGGTGGTCTTGCCGGAGCCGGACGGGCCCAGAATGGCCACCACATCGCCTTTTTCCACGGTCAGGTCCACGCCCCGCAGCACCTGCAGTTCACTGGTAGCTTTGCGTGCACCCGGCCGATGGAAGATGCCGGCCTGCAGGCCGGGTTTTGCATAGGTGAAAAAGGACTTGTGGACGTTTTGAATTTCTAGCATAGACATATTTCCACACTCCTTTCTTACTGGAAGCCGTGGGCATTCAGCCGACGCTCCAGCAAAGCCTGCAGTTTGGTAATGACCGTGCAGAACAGCAGATACACCACCGCCACCTCACAGTAGATGGGCAGGAAGATGTAGGTGCGGGCAGCTACGCGCTGACCTGCCATGAACAGCTCAGCTACCGTGATGTTGGACGCCAGCGAGGTGTCTTTGATCATACCGATGAGCGAGTTGGAAAGGGCAGGCACTGCCGTGCGCAAGGCCTGCGGCAGCACGATGCGGCGCATGATCTGCCACCAGCTCATGCCCACGCAGTAACCGGCTTCCAGCTGGCCCTGGGGTACGCTTTCCAGTGCGCCGCGCATGGTCTCGGCGCAGTAGGCACCTTCGTTGAAGGCAAAGGCGATGACTGCCGCCGGGAATGCATCCAGCATGATGCCCACGCTGGGCAGGCCGTAAAAGATGATGAACAGCTGCACCAGCAGCGGCGTGCCGCGGATGACCCAGATGTAGAACCGGGCTATCTGCCGCAGCACCGGCACATTGGCGTACTGCACCAAAGCCACGGCCACGGCAATGATCATGGCAAAAAAGAAGGAGACCAGCGTCAGCGGGATGGTCATGGTAAGGCCTGCCGTTAAAATGCGGGGCAGAGCTTCCACCAGTACGCTGACGGTACGGTTTGCAAAAAATGTTTCCAACATTCCGTGATCCTCAAAAATGCTTTCAATACTCTCGAATTCAAAACCAATAAACGATGTGGGTTATAGAGGATAAGGATAGTATATACCTTAAAGTGGACTCCATGTCAAGAGGTTTGGAGCAAATTCCTACAAAACCTACCAAAATACTATAACATGAATCCAAAAGGAGTGCAAACGGTTTGCCCAAAACGCGTGATGTGTACAAAAACGGACGACCCACCTGGAAAACTTTGTGCAATGCGGCAACCGGTTGACGGCGCACCCGCTTTCGTGTACAATGAATATAACAATGCGCACCGGCTCTGGGCCGGATAGGGCGCAAATCCACCGCTGGCACTGGCCGCGGTGCAGACACGGAGGACACGAACGTGACGAAGAAAAAAATTGGCGTTCTGGGTGCAGGCACCTGGGGCATGGCGCTGGCACGGATGCTGTGCGTCAGCGGCAATGAGGTGCAGGTGTGGTCGGCCATTGAAGCCGAGGTGGACAGCCTTTCCGCTACCCGGGTGCACCCCAACCTGCCGGGAATGAAGATCCCGGCCGAGCTGCAGTTTACCAAGAGCATTGAGGAAGTGTGTACCGGCAAGGATGTGCTGCTGTTTGCAGTGCCGTCGGTGTTTGTGCGCTCCACTGCGGCCAAGGCCCGGCCCTACATCCCGGACGGCCAGATCATCGTGGATGTGGCCAAGGGCATGGAGCCGGATACCTTATATACCATGACCGAGGTCATGGCAGACGAGCTGAACAAAGAGGGCGGCCCGAAGAACGTGAAGCTGGTGGCCCTGTCCGGCCCCACCCACGCCGAGGAAGTGGCGCTGGATCTGCCCACCACCATTGTTTCGGCCTGCCCGGATGAAGCTGCCGCAGAGTATGTGCAGGATGTGTTCAGCAACACCTGTATGCGTGTGTACACCAATGCCGACATCAAGGGCGTGGAGCTGAGCGGTGCACTGAAAAACGTCATTGCGCTGGGCGTGGGCATCTCCACCGGCCTTGGCTATGGCGACAACGCCCGTGCGGCCCTTATTACCCGCGGCATTGCCGAGATCGCCCGGCTGGGCGTGGCCATGGGCTGCAACATCCACACCTTTGCAGGCCTGGCCGGCATCGGTGACCTGATCGTGACGGCCACCAGTATGCACAGCCGCAACAACCGCGCCGGCATCCTGATCGGTAAGGGCGAAAGCCCGGAGCAGGCCGTGAAGGAAGTGGGCATGGTGGTGGAAGGCATCAACGCCCTGCCCGCCGCTATGGAACTGGCCGCAAAGTACAATGTGGAAATGCCCATTGTGCGGACGGTGAACGCCATCGTGAAGGAGGGCATGAGCGCCAGCGACGCTTTGCGCACCCTGATGGATCGCAACCGCAAAAACGAGATGCCGCAGGGATACGAAAAGGTCTGAGTGGCGGGTCTGAGACCGCAAGAGCGGTAAAAGCATTTTTCTGTGAAAAAGCAGCCGGATGGAAAATTTTCATCCGGCTGCTTTTTTGACTGCCAAAACGGCTCTTTGTGTATCACTTTTGTATTTCTTGGGGTGCTATACTGACAGCAGTGTACAAATTGGGTTTCTTTTCCGGGATGGAAAAAATTACCGGGGGGGGGGGACGCAATGACAAAAATTGGCTTGTTTTGGCGGGAAACCCTGCCAAAACAAGCCGGAGTGAAAGGCGGTTTTGTTATGCGTTTGAAGCATCCCATTCGACAAGGTGTGGCAGTTTTTGCAGCAGCAGGCATTCTGATGACCAGTATGGCCCCGGCAGCACTGGCAAAGGATTATTGGATCGGCGACGGAGATCTGGAGATCGAGTATAAGGAAGACGGATACTACATCAACGGCACGCGGGACGAGGAAGAGGATGGCAACATTACCATCCACGGCGGCTCTTCTGCGTCCGGCCAGACAAGTGAGGAAGAGCAGGCGGAACCGGCAGCGGAGGAGAAGCTTCCCGATGCGGCAGACACCGTGACGGAAGATGAATCCGAGAAAGATGCGGCTGCTGAGGAGAAAGTGACGGAATCCGACGAAGAAGAGCCTGAACTGCCGCAGGCAGAGGAAGCGGAAGAAAGCACCGAAGCTGCTCCGGAAGATGCGGAAAAAGACGCAGAAGAAGCGGAGATTCCCGCAGCGGAAGAGGCTGAACCGGAGAAAGCCAAAGAAAAGACACCGGAAAAAACAGAAACCGCACCGGCGGCCGCCGGGCAGGCTGTGGAAGAACAGCAGGAACCGGAAGAGGAAATCACCTATCAGGAAGAAGCAGAAGAACCTGAAAATACCAGCTTTGTGGGTAATGTGATCACGATCATCAACAATGCTGTGGATAAGATCCTGAATATCACGTTTGATAATGTGAAGATAGACGCCAGCAAAAAGGGGGAAGCCGCCGTTACCGTAAAAGGCGATGGAGACATCCGCATTGAGCTGGAAGGCGAAAGCGAAGTAAAAAGCGGCAATGAACATGCAGGCATTGAGAAGAACGATGATGCATCAAAAGGCACACTGACCATTACCGACAAAGACAATGACGGCAGCCTGAAGGCGATCGGCGGCACGAGCTATGGCGCAGGCGGCGCGGTGCGTACCGGCGGTGCAGGCATCGGTTCCAGTGGTACAACGGATGTGACGGAAGGCAGGAATACTTCCAATATCACGATCGAAGGCGGCACCATTGAAGCGGTCGGCGGCGCAGATTCTGCCGGTATCGGCGGCGGTGCCGGCACAGATCATTGGGATAGAAATGCCCAAAAAACAACGATCGCCGGAGGAAACGCCAGTAACATCACCATCCGCGGCGGTAATGTGACGGCAACGGCAGGCAGTGCGGCAAATCCGGATGCCGACAGGGGCGGCCTGGTCTCGACCGGCGGCGCCGGCATTGGCGGCGGCAGCCATGGCGATGGCTCAGACATCACAATCTCCGGCGGCACAGTCACAGCCAGCGGTGCGGCCCGCGTGGACGGAAAATTTGGCGGTGCCGGCATCGGCGGCGGAAACCATGGCAATGGCAGCAATATCACCATCACCGGCGAAGGCACTACAGTCAATGCACAGGGCGGCAGCGCTGCTGCCGGCATCGGCGGTGGTGACGGCAGTACAAGGTTCGATGGGGAATACCGGGGCGGCAACGGCAGCGGCATCACGATCGAAAAGGGCAGCCAGGTTACCGCAGTGAGCGGCGGCCAGAATGCAGAAGGTGCAGCCGGAATTGGCGGCGGTATGTATGGCAACGGCTCTGACATCAAGATCAACGACAGCAAGACGACCGTTACGGCAGAAGGAAACTATGGTGCCGGCATTGGCGGCGGCTACGGCGGCAATGGCACCGACATTACCATTACCGGCGGCACCGTGACGGCCACGGGCGGCAAGGACAGCGCCGGTATCGGCGGCGGTTCCTATAAGGGCGGCAGCAAGGACAACGGCGGCAAGGGCTCCGATATCACCATCCGCGGCGGCAATGTGACGGCTGTCGGCGGTAAGAGCGGTGCCGGTATTGGCGGCGGCATGGGCGGCTGGAATAAAGAAGGCACCGGTAACGGTTCACACATCACCATTTCCGGCAGCGACACGGTTGTGAACGCAACGGGCGGTGCTTCCGGTGCAGGCATCGGCGGAGGCTGCTATGGAGATGGTGTGGATATCACCATCTCCGGCGGCACGGTCCATGCAGGCACAGAAGAAAGTGATGCAGGAGCTGCGGGCATTGGCGGCGGCTTCCGATACGGTTCCAGCTGCGGCGGGGCCGGTACGGATATCAAGATCACAGGCGGTACTGTAAATGCAGCCGGTACGGGCGGCAGCGCAGGAATCGGCGGTTCCGCCAACAGCAAAAAGGAAAGCACCGTGACCATTGATGCTTCCACGGGCGATACGGTGGTAAATGCAACGACCATGGGCGGCAGTGCGGCCATTGGCAACGGCGGTGACCAGAAAGACAAGCCCAATATCGTGCGGGAAGCACTGGGCGAAGTGCACAAGGCGATCGTGAATTTCTTTACGGCAGACGGTCTGTACAAGACGATCCACAACACAGCTTACGTTGGCAATGGCGCGGAACACCACTGGGACAGCGGTACGGTTTTAAAGGCACCCACCTGCCTGGAAAAGGGTGAGATGCTTTATACCTGCACGGTTGGCGCGTGCGGAGCGACCACGACGGCAGAGATCGATGCTGCAGGGCACAGCTGGACGGACTGGATAGTGACCAAAACGCCGACCTGCACGGAAGCAGGAGAACGTCAGCGTGAGTGTACAGCTTGCCATAAAGTGGAAAGCGAAACGGTGGAACCCACCGGCCATCTGCACACCGAAACGCGCAATGCTGTGAGCGCAGACTGCACGGCATCGGGCTACAGCGGTGACCTTTACTGCGCAGACTGCGATGCACTGCTGGAAAAAGGCGAAAGCATTTCTGCCCTTGGCCACAGCTGGGGTACGTGGAGCGTGACCGAAGCACCTACGGACACCCAGCAGGGCACCGAGGAACGCACTTGTGAGCGCTGCGGCTCCAGCGAGAGCCGGACGATCGCTCCGCTGGGCCTGCAGAAAACGGCACCGCGCCTGCATGTGCTGGATAAAGAAGAGGCAGACCGATTCTTTGACACCGTGCCGAACAGCGATGTGCTGACGGTGGTTTCGGAGTATGAACAGGCCACGACCCTTACCGGCATTGGCAAAATGGTGAATGAGCTGACGGTGCAGGGCGTAAGGACGCTGACCTTTGTGACCCCGCAGGGCACCGCAAGCGTGGATGCGCAGGCTCTTGCAGCACTTTTAGGCGAGGATGGCGAGTTCCGTCTGATCGTGACCGCAGGCGGTGTGGAACTGTGGGTGAACGGTGTGCTGCACAATGAACTTCTGCACTGAGCGATGATCGCATTTTGAACGATAAGACCTGAACGGCAAAGCCTCCGGGATGCTGGATATGCGTACCGGGGGCTTTGCTTTTGCAAGAATGATTCAAACTTTTTACTGAAACCAGACACAAAAGGGTAGAAGGTGGGGGAACTTTCTGCTATACTAAAACAGAACGCAAGACCGGCGGGCTGTTTTGTGCACTCTGCCGGGGCAAAAGGGAGGAATCTGCCATGCCGTCAACCTATGCGCACCGCCGCTTTGGTGCCAATGTGCTGGAACACCTGCCGGACGAGGTGCGGGTGCAGCTGGAAATGAACCGTGAGCTTTATGATATCGGCCTGCACGGGCCGGATCTGCTGTTCTATTACCATGCGGCAAGCTCCAACCCGGTAAGCGCGCTGGGCAACGCCATGCACGAAAAGCCCGGCCGCGTGTTTTTTGACCGTGCCCGCGGCGTGGTAAATGCCGAGAACGACCGCGCCGCCGCGCTGGCCTATGCCATCGGCTTTATCTGCCATTTTGCGCTGGACAGCACCTGCCACCCCTACGTGGAGCAGTACACCCGCGAAAGCGGCGTGACCCACTGCGAAATTGAGACCGAGTTTGACAACGTGCTGCTGCGCCGGGACGGATACGACCCGCTCAAGTTCTTTACGGCAAGCCATATCCACCCTTCGGAGAGGAACGCAAAGGTCATTGCACCGTTCTACGAGGGTATCTCCGAGCAGGTAGCACTGGATTCCATCAAGGGCATGATCTCGGTGCACAAGCTGCTGCAGGCTTCCAACCCCGTCAAGCGCTGGGTGGTGCTGACCGGCATGAAAGTGGTGGGCAAATATGATATGCTGCACGGTCTTGTGGCGAACCCAAAGCCGAACCCGAAGTGCGTGGAGAGCGGCAAGCAGTTGGAAGCACTGTATGCAAAAGCTCTGCCGCTGGCGGAACGGCTGATTCTGGAGTTTGTGGCAAAACTGGATACCGACGAGCCGCTGGATAAGGCCTACGACCATACATTCGGGGAGTTTTGAGCAGGCGATAGGGCTGCGTGCTGGTAGCTTTCTCCTCGGACACGAATCGGGCCATTCCATCGCCCGCCCTATTGCCCTGCGGGCAACAGGGTCCCACCCCAGCGGACGGTCCTCAGAGAAACTACCACCCCACAGCCGGAAAAACATCATCTGGCAATAAAAAGAGAGTGCGCCGCCCGGCGGTGTGAGAGGAAACAAGATGCAAAATGAAAAATTCAAGGTGACGCCGCTGGAACGTGCGTGGATCCTGTACGATGTGGGTAACTCGGCCTTTGTGCTGATGATCGCAACGCTGGTGCCCATCTTCTTCAACGCGCTGGCGGAGGCCGGGGGCCTGAGCAAGGTGAACTATCTGGCCTACTGGGGCTATGCAAGCTCGGTGGTCACGGTCATCACCGCCGTGCTGGGGCCCATCCTCGGCACGCTGGCGGATACAAAGGGCTTCAAAAAGCCCATCTTTATGCTGTGCCTGTTTGTGGGCGTCATCGGCTGCTGCGCCATGGGCATGGCCGCAACCTGGCTGCCGTTCCTCATCATTTTTATCATTGCGAAGATCGGCTTCTCGGGCAGTCTGGTGTTCTACGATTCCATGCTGGGCGACGTGACCACACCGGAGCGCATGGACGCCGTTTCCTCCCAGGGTTACGCCTGGGGTTACATTGGCAGCTGTGTGCCCTTTGTGGTGTGTCTGGCGCTGGTGCTGGGCAGCGGTGCCATTGGCCTGAGCCAGATGACCGCCCTTTCCATTGCGCTGCTCATCACGGCCGCATGGTGGCTGGGCACCACCCTGCCGCTGCTGCGCCGATACAAGCAGATCAACTATGTGGAGGTGGAGCGGCACGCCATCCGCCAGAGCTTTGTGCGCATCGGCCACACCCTCAAGCACCTGCATGAGGACAAACAGGTGTTCTGGTTTTTGCTGGCGTTCTTCTGCTACATCGACGGCGTGTACACCATCATCGATATGGCAACGGCCTACGGCACGGCGCTGGGGCTGGACACCACAGGCCTTTTGCTGGCACTGCTGGTGACCCAGATCGTGGCCTTCCCGTCGGCGCTGATCTTTGGCCGTCTGAGCGCAAAATACCCGTCCAGCCAGCTCATTCCCGTGTGCATCGCAGCCTACACCGGCATTGCGGTGTTCGCATTCTTCCTGACCAAACAGTGGCAGTTCTGGGTGCTGGCCGTGGTGGTGGGCATGTTCCAGGGCGGGGTGCAGGCGCTGAGCCGCAGCCACTTTGCCAAGATCATCCCGGCGGAAAAATCCGGCGAATACTTCGGCCTGTTCGATATCTGCGGCAAGGGGGCGTCCTTCCTTGGCACCATGATTGTAAGCGTGGGCAGCCAGCTGACCGGCAGCGCCAATGTGGGCATTGGAATGCTGGCACTGCTGTTTGCCGTGGGCTTTGTGCTGTTCCGGGTCTCCTGTAAAACTGAGGGCGCAAAACAGGTGTAAAAACACGATTTGAGTTGTCTCCGCTTCGCTCTGACAATATCAGAGGAAATATTATTTTATTAGTTTGTAACTCCGAAACGACTGCGGCCGTTTCGGAGTTGCTTTTTCACCGGAGGGGCTATAATGACAAACGACATCTTGCCGCTGTCAGCCTTCGGCTGCCGCACGGCAGACAGATAGAGCACAAACTTATCCGTATGCTTCGTCGCGTAAGCAACTCTCAATCGGCGGAACACAAAAATCTTCTAGCGAAGCGGCTTGGATTTTTTGTATGGAGCCTTTCTGCTTTGGGGTTATCAGGGGCGTGCAGCCCCTAGTTTGCAACAGCAACGACCGCCGCCAGCGGCAAAAAGACTTCCCCCGGCCGGGGAAGATGTCGCGCAGCGGCAAAAAGGAAAATACAGGGAGGAGCTGTTGGAGCCGCGGCCTGCAAGATACAAGTGCCGCCCAAGGCACGAAGCAGACGCAGGGAGCCGCAACTCGTAAACGGAGGCCATTCTAAATTGTTTTGCGAGTTATTATTAACAAACCTGTAATTGTCTTTTTGAGCAGTGAATGATACAATAGTGTCAAATGATTTCAAAACCGCAAAGGAGAACCTGCAATGAAGCAATATCCCGGTTATACCACTCTCCGCACCGAACTCTGCCCGGAACAGCACGGTACCCTGACCGTGCTGACCCACGATGTGAGCGGGGCCACGGTGCTGCTGGTGGAAAATGAAGATACTAATAAGGCATTCGGCATCGGCTTCGGCACCTTCCCGTCCGATGACACCGGTGTGTTCCACATTCTGGAGCACTCGGTGCTGGCGGGCAGCGAGAAATACCCGGTCACCTCGCCGTTTCTGCAGCTGCTCAAGAGCAGCATGGCGTCTTTCCTGAACGCCATGACCTTCCCGGATAAGACCGTGTACCCGTTTGCCACCCCCAACGAGACCGACTTCAAAAACCTGATGGATGTCTACCTGAATGCGGTGTTCTGCCCGCTGGCCATGGTGGACAAAAGCGTGTTTGAGCAGGAGGGCTGGCACCGCGCGGCTGACGGCACTGTGAGCGGTGTGGTGTACAACGAGATGCAGGGCGCACTGGCTGCACCGGATGCCCAGCTGGAAAACGCGTTGGAGCGGGCGATGTTCCCGGATACGGCCTACGGCTTTGTTTCCGGCGGCGACCCGGAGAGCATCCCGGCGCTGACCTATGAAAAATACAAGCGGGTGTATCACCGCCACTACAGCGCCGACAACTGCTGCATCACCCTTTATGGCAAGATGGACATGGCCGAAAAGCTGGCACAGCTGGACAAAGACTACCTATCCAAAATGCCCAAGGGCACCAGCCGCCCGCGCCTGACTGTGCAGGCCGAGCAGACGGGTGTGTGCGTGGAACTGCCCTACTACACCGAGAACCCGGAGCCGGATCAGGTGCAGTGTGCACTGGCCTGGTACACCGGTGCCTTTGCAGACCGGGAACGTCAGCTGGGCGTGGAAATTTTGCTGGATGCCCTGCTTGGCACCAACAACTCGCCGCTGAAGGCCGCTCTGCTGGCGGAAAACTTAGGTGCCGATATTGATATCGGCTTTGATGACAGTACCCTGCAGCCGGTGCTGGAACTGGTGCTGCGCGGTGCCACCGAGGAAAGCGCCCGCAAGTTTGCCGCCGCCGTGCGCAAAGCGGTGGACGGCGTGCTGGCCGAGGGCATCCCGCAGGAGCTGCTGCTGGCTTCGCTGAACGCGGCAGAGTTTGCATCCCTCGAGCGCCCGGGCAGCCTGCCGGACGGCGTGCTGGACGCCATCAACGCTTCCACCGGCTGGCTGCACACCGGCGACCCGGCCCTGCTGCTGCACACGGACAAGCTGTTTGCTTCCCTGCGCGAGAAAATGGCGGGCGGCTGGTTCGATGAGCTGCTGCGTGAACTGTTTGCACCGGCCCCGGTGCAGGTGGTGCAGGTGCCCACTCTGCCCAAGAAGGACGAGGAGAGTGAGCCCATCCGCACCGACGGCAAGCTGGTGCTGGAACACCCGCTGACTGCTGCCGACCTGGGCGACGGCGCAAAGAGTGCCCCCGGCGAGCGGGAGCTGCTGGCTGGTGCGCAGCTGCTGCATCATCCCTCGGCGGGCAGCCTGTACCTGAACTTCTACTACGACCTCGGCAATGCGAAGCCCGAGGATATGCAGTACCTTGACCTGCTCACTGACGTTCTGGACGAGCTGGACAGCAGCACGCACACCGCCCAGCAACTGAACACCCTGCGCAGCACCTGGCTGGGCGACAGCCGCGTGCAGCTGGACATCTGGACCGGACGGCAGGCGGGCGCACCCTGCCACGCAAAGCTGAGCCTGTGCCTGAGCCTGCTGGAGCGCAGTCTGGAAAAGGCTGTGGAGCTGGGCGGAGAACTGCTGTATGACACCCAGCTCACCGGCCCGGCGGCCGAAGCGGCCTTTGCCCGTGTGCTGAGCCAGCAGAAGCTGAACATGGAGCAGCAGTTCATCCAGCAGGGCAACGCCTATGCGGCCACCCGCGCCAGCGCACATTATTCGGTGGACGGTGCAGTGAGCGAGCGCTGCAGCGGCGTGAGCTATTACAAATTCCTGTGCGGCGTACAGGAACGCGGCAATTGGGCTGCGCTTGGCGCAAAGCTGGAAGCCCTGCGCACGGATGTGCTGCAGCACGCAGAACTGACCGTGAGCCTGCACGGCAGCGAAGAGGCTCTTGCTAAACTGCGCACCCTGCTGCCGGGCAGCCGCTTTGCCGCCGAGGGCCGTGCTGCCGCAAAGCCCTATGTGGAGCCGCTGACACCCCCGGTGAACGAAGCTTTCATCATTGACGGCGGTGTGAGCTACGATGTGCAGGTGTGGCCCATGGAGCGTCGCAGTGACCGCAAGGTGCTGGCCCGGGTGATGAGCTACGAATACCTGTGGCACAACATCCGTGAGGTGGGCGGTGCCTATGGCACCGGCATGCTCTCTTCGGATGGCGTGGAGTATCTGTACACCTACCGTGACCCCCATGTGAAGGAAAGCTATGAGACCTTTGCCAAGGGCCCGGCAGAGCTGGCTGCGCGTGAATACACCGAAAAAGACCTGAACGATTTCATCGTGGGCACCGTGGCAAAGCTGGATACGCCCCGCAAGCCCCGCGCCGAGGCCCGGGAGTTGGACCGCCGGTACTTCTGCGGCATCACCGACGAGATGATGGCTGCAGACCGCAAGGCCCTGTGTGCGGTAGACGCTGCCCTGCTGAAAGAACAGGCTGCAGAGCTGGGTGCCGCCATGGCAAACGGCGTGCGCGTGGTGTTTGGCAGCAAGGATGCTGTGGAAGCGGCAAAAGACCTGTTTGATACGGTAGAGACGCTGTAAAGGGGCGGGGGCCTGCGTGCCGGCAGCTTTCTCTTCGGACACGAGTTCGGGTTGCGGCACCCAGCAGCTGCTTCGCATTCGCTTGCATCTTGCTGGCCGCTGCCCCAACAATAGCTCCTTGCTCCGGCCACTGGCCGCAGTCGCTATTGTTGCAGGCCATTCCATCGCCCGCCCTATTGCCCTGCGGGCAACAGGGTCCCACCCCAGCGGACGGTCCTCAGAGAAACTACCAGCCCACCGGCCCGAGAAAACCATATTGGCAGGAGTTTTTTGACCGCAATAAAATATAAAAAGTGCCTGATGATACGAAAAATATCATCGGGCACTTTTGCTTTTTGTAAAGAAGTGGAAAAATTTTAAAAGCGGGGTTGACGCGGCCCCAAAGCGGTGGTAAAGTAATGGGCGGAAAACACTGAAATGCTTTTCACAATACAGAAATGAGGTGGTTTTGTCATGGAACCTGCTGGCAGTAGCAGCAGTCTTTCTCCCCGATTATTGAATACGATGGCAGCCGCCGTTTCTGCTTTGAACGGGCCCTGCTGTGCGTGACCACGCACGGTTTGTGTTTGCGTTCCCATAAAAGAAGAAACGAGAGCTGCCAACCTTGGAAGCTGCTTTCATAACCATTTCACATCGCCTGAGCGGCCTTTTTGCCTGCATACTACGTTGCTTTCCCTTGCAATCCGTCAGGATTGCTGCGGAAAATCGCCTTTTCTGCTGGCAAAAATTCTCGCCCATTCGACGCACCCTGGCTATGAAAACAGCTTCAAAAAGGAGGCAGTTTTTTATGTCTGAAATTTCGATCAATACCCTCAAGACCATGCTGGCGAACCTCGACGATGCCAAAAAATATCAGAGCCTGCGGGACGTGATGGAGACTTTGCCTGCGCCCGATCTGGCCGCTGTGTTCGAGGATCTGCCCGCCGAAAAACTCCCGGTGCTGTTCCGCCTGTGCCCCAAAGACCTTGCGGCGGACGTGTTCACCGAGCTGACGCCGGAGACCCAGCAGAAACTCATCGACGGCCTGACCGATACCGAGCTGAAGGCTGTTGTGGATGAGCTGTTCGTGGACGACGCCACCGACCTTGTGGAGGAAATGCCCGCCAATGTGGTCAAGCGTATCCTGAATCAGGCAGATCCCGCCACTCGCCGCATGATCAACGAACTGCTCAAGTACCCGGAGGACTCTGCCGGCGGCGTGATGACCACCGAGTTCATGGAACTGCGGCCCGATATGACCGTAGAGCAGGCCATGGAAGCCATCCGGAAGAACGGTTTTGATAAGGAGACCATCAACAACTGCTATGTCACCGATGGCAGCCGTAAACTGGTGGGCGTGATGTCCCTGCGGGCACTGGTGCTGGCAAAGGATACCGCAGAGCCCATTAAAAACCTGATGGACGGCAATGTGGTGAGCGTGAGCACTACCACTGACCAGGAAGATGTTTCCAACCTGTTTGAGAAATACGGCTTTCTGGCCATTCCCGTTGTGGACGCCGAGAACCGTCTGGTGGGCATTGTGACCATCGATGATGCAATCAGCATCCTGCAGGACGAGGCCAGCGAGGATATCGCCAAGATGAACGCTATCGGCCCCTCCGACAAGCCCTACTTCAAGCAGAGCATGTGGGACCTGTACAAGAGCCGTGCGCCCTGGCTGCTGTTTCTGATGATCAGCGCCACCTTCTCCAGTCTGGTCATCCGGGGCTATGAAGATGCCCTGGCTGCCGTGACCGTGCTGACCGCCTACATCCCCATGCTGACCGATGCCGGCGGCAACGCAGGCAGCCAGAGCACTTCCACCATCATCCGCGGCATGGCGGTGGGCGACATCCAGCCCCACGACCTACCCCGCATCCTCTGGCGCGAGAGCCGCGTGGCTCTGCTGTGCGGCGGCACGCTGGCTGTGTGCAACTTTGCAAAGATGCTGCTGTTCGACCGCATTGCGGCTCCGGTGGCGCTGGTGGTGTGCCTGACCCTGATCTGCACCATTCTGCTGAGCCAGCTCATCGGCGGCATCCTGCCCGTGGCAGCCGAAAAGCTGCACGTAGACCCGGCGGTCATGGCTTCGCCCCTTATCACCACGATCGTGGATACCACCACCCTGCTGGTGTACTTCAACATTGCAAAGATGCTGCTGCATCTGTAAGATGTATTTTATCAGAACGTCCGGAAGCGCTGTAAAGCTTCCGGGCGTTCTTTTTTTGCTTAAAAGCAGGTGGCGGTACCGGACCGGGAATAAGTGCTGCCTTGCAGAAATTTGCGGGAAAAGAACGGAAAAGCGCAGAAAGACGGGAAAGAACTATTCCTGAAAATATTTTTCAAAATATACAAGAAACAGAACGCGACACAAAATGAGCCGATGCAACATTTTGTAATCTTTTTGAAAGAAAAATGACACATGCTTTTTGCATTTATCCAACGGTTGCAAAAGCATGAAAAATTGTGATGCTTCGCGAAAAGAAATCATCGACAAGAAAAACCATTTGTTGAAATAGCACAAAACAAATCCGTCAATCTTGTGAACTTGTTCTCTTGAACAGTGGGGTGGTGCAAGGGTATAATACGAACAGGATTACAGGTGCATGCAAGATTGTTCCTGTGTAAATGCTGAGATACGAAATGAAGGAGAACACTATTATGAAAATGATTTCTCGTCGTGACTTCCTGAAGGCATCCGCTGTTGTTGGCGCAACTGCTGCCATGACCGCCTGCGGCGGCTCCTCCAGCACTTCTACTGCTGCTTCCTCTGTGGCTGCATCTTCTGCCGCTGCTTCCAGTGCTGCTGCAACCAACGGCTCCGCAAACATCGGCGTGTGCATCTATCAGTTTGCTGATAACTTCATGACCCTGTACCGCACCGATCTGGAAGAGTACCTGAAGGATATGGGTTACTCCGTCACCATCATGGACGGCAAGAACGACCAGAACACTCAGACCGAGCAGATCAACACCTTCCTGCAGCAGGGCGTGGACGTGCTGGTCATCAACCCCGTGCAGACCACTTCCGCACAGACCATCGTTGACACCATCTCTCCGTCCGGCACCCCCATCGTCTTTATCAACCGTGAGCCCGACAAGAGCGTGCTGGACTCCTATGCAGACAAGTGCTGCTACGTTGGCGCTGACGCACGTCAGTCCGGTACTTACCAGGGTGAGCTGATCCTGGAGACCGAGACCCAGGGCGATATCAACGGCGACGGCAAGATCACCTACATTATGTGCAAGGGCGACCCCGAGAACATCGATGCTCAGTACCGCACCGAGTATTCCATCAAGGCTCTGACCGATGCAGGCAAGGAAGTTGAGTGCCTGTACGAGTACCTGGATAACTGGGATCAGACCACCGCTCAGCAGGACGTTGCAAACGCTCTGTCTCAGTACGGCGACAAGATCGAAGTTGTGTTCTGCAACAACGATGCAATGGCACTGGGCGCTCTGCAGTCCATCCAGCAGGCTGGCCGCACCGTTGGCAAGGACATCTATCTGGTCGGCGTCGATGCACTGGCCGAGGCTGTGCAGGACGTTCTGGATGGCAACATGACCGGTACCGTGCTGAACGACGACGTGGGCCAGGCTACTGCAGCTGCTGAGGCTACCAAGCTGTACGTCGAAGGCTCCAAGGTCGAGCAGTACTACTGGGTCGACTATGTGAAGGTGACCAAGGACAACGCTTCTGAGTACGTGAAGTAAGACCAAAGTTCCCTGAAACAATGCAAGGTGCGCAGTGAACCTTGACGGCTTGAACAAAGCTATAAAGCGCGTGCGTGCGAGAAAGATTCTCCGCGCACGCGCCTTGTTTTGAAAAAAAGGTTTTTCTGCGGCCTTATTATAAAAGACAAGGAGGCTCTGCGGAATGTCAGAATACCGTCTGGTAATGAAAGGCGTGGTCAAGACCTTCCCCGGCGTCAAAGCGCTGGATCACGCCCAGTTGGAGCTTCGCCCCGGTAAGGTCATGGCGCTGATGGGCGAAAACGGCGCCGGTAAGTCCACTTTGATGAAATGCATGTTCGGCATTTACAAGATGGACGAGGGCGAAATCGAATACGAGGGCGAAAAAGTTACCATCCCCACCCCTTTGGATGCACTGAACCGCGGCATTGCCATGGTGCATCAGGAACTGCAGCCGATCCCGGCCCGTACCGTGGCCGAAAACATCTGGCTGGGCCGCTACCCCACCAAAAAGTACGGCCCCGTTACGATCGTGGATCACCCCAAAATGTATAAGGACACCGAGGAACTGCTCAAGAAGCTGAAGCTGGAGATCAACCCCCACGCAAAGCTGGGCAGCTTGAGCATTGCACAGATGCAGATGGTGGAAATTGCAAAGGCCGTTTCCGCAAACTGCAAGGTGCTGATTCTGGACGAGCCCACTTCCTCGCTGACCGCAAACGAAGTGGAAAGCCTGTTCCGCATCATGCGGGAGCTGAAGGCTCTGGGTGTGGCTCTGGTCTACATCAGCCACAAGATGGACGAGATCAAGGTGATCGCGGACGAAGTGACCATCATGCGCGATGGCAAGTACATCGGCAAATGGGACGTGGCCGAGATGACCAAGGAGCAGATCATCGCAAAGATGGTGGGCCGTGAGCTCTCCAACCTGTATCCCCCGCTGGAGAACCACCCCTCCGACGAAGTGATGATGAAGGTGGAGGATTTTACCTCCATCCATCCGCGTTCCTTCCGCCACTGCAGCTTCGAGATCCACAAGGGCGAGATCCTGGGCGTGGCCGGCCTGGTGGGCGCACAGCGTACCGAGCTGATGGAAGGCATCTTCGGCCTGCGTGCCCACACCTCCGGCAAGGTGTGGATCAAGGGCGAAGAGGTGAACATCAAGCAGCCTCGCGATGCCATCCAGAAGAGCGTGGCTCTGCTGACCGAGGACCGCCGTGCTACCGGCATTATGGGCGTGCTGAGCGTTGCCGACAACATCTCCATTGCATCGCTGGATGCCCTGCGCAAGGGCCCCATCATGCTGGACAACAAGAAGATCCTGGATCTGGTGGCCACCAACAAAGAGAAGATGGCCATCAAGGTGCCCAGCCCCAAGACCCAGATCAAGAGCCTTTCCGGCGGCAACCAGCAGAAGGTGCTGATCGCCCGTTGGCTGGCCAACAACCCCGATGTGCTGATCCTGGACGAGCCCACCCGCGGCATCGACGTTGGTGCAAAGTATGAAATTTACTGCATCATTGCCGATCTGGCAAAGCAGGGCAAGAGCATCATCATGATCTCTTCGGAAATGAGCGAGATCATTGGTATGTCCAACCGCGTCATGGTCATGTGCGATGGCCGCATCACCGGCTTCATCGATGGCAAGGACGCTACCCAGGAAAACATCATGGCGCTGGCTACCCAGTTTGAGACCGCACCCACCGCTGCGGCAAATCAGTAAATAAGGAGGCTGTCTATCGTGGAAGCTACCAAAAAATTGAATGGCAAGGCTGTGGGCAAGTGGCTCAGCAACAACGCCATTATCGTGATGATGCTGGCCGTTTCGCTGGTGGTTGGCATTATGCACCCCAACTTCTTCTCCGGCACGAACCTCATCAACCTGTTCAAGAACGTGTCCATCCGCTATATCATTGCACTGGGAATTTCCGGCTGTCTGATCACCACCGGCAACGACCTGTCCGCAGGTCGTCTGGCTGGCTTTGCAGCCTGCCTGGCCTGCATCTTTGCGCAGACGGAAGGCGCATCCGGCAAGTTCTATGCCAATATGCCCACCCTGCCTACCCCCGTGGTGTTCCTGCTGGTCATTGCCATCTGCGCCATCGTGGGCCTGTGCAACGGTCTGGTGGTCAGCTACCTGAAGGTGCAGCCCTTTATTGCTACGCTGGGTATGCAGCAGGTGGTTTACGGTATCTGCCTGGTGTACACCGGTGGTACCCCCATCGGCTCCCTGAACAAGAACTTCACCTCTCTGGCATCCAACACCATTCTGGCCATCCCCGTGCTGATCTGGATCGCACTGGTGGTTGCAGTGTGCTTCTGGTTCCTGTACAACAAGACCCGCCACGGCAAGTATATGTACGCCATCGGCGGCAACGAAGCTGCTGCTGAGGTGGCCGGCGTCAACGTGGCTGCTACCAAGATCCGCATCTACATCCTGGCTTCCTGCATGTTCGGTCTGGCAGGCTGCCTGCTGGCTGCAAAGTCCGGCGGCGCATCTGTCAACACTGCACAGGGCTATGAGCTGGACGCCATCGCAGCCTGCACCATCGGCGGTGTTTCCACCACTGGCGGCGTCGGCACCGTGCCCGGCGTTCTGGTTGGTGTTCTGGTCTTTGAGCTGATGAAGGTGGCGCTGCAGTTCATGAACGTGAACTCTTCTTACACCTACATCGTCCAGGGCCTGGTCATCATCGTGGCTGTGGCTATCGATATCCGCAAGTATCTGGCAAAGAAGTAAGACCTCTTTCCGGTGGGCTGCCTGCTGTATGGTGGGCGGCCCACTTTTTTTGTTTATATTTGTGTGGTATCATAAAAGAAAACACCATCAGGAGGGGGATACCATGGCACAGGAAAAACAGACGCAGGAAGAACGCGAGGCAGAGCTGGCCCGGCGTGAAGCGGTTCTTGCCGCCCGGGAAGCCCAGCTTGCGCAGGAGCAGGCAGAGCTGGCCGGACAGAAGGCCGACTTTGAAGAGGGTAAGAAGAGCCTGCTTGACAACGGCGACAAGAATTTTGTGAACCCGAAGGAGAAAATTTACGATAAATTTCCGCTGACGGTGCACCAGATGGATATCATCATCGGGGTGCTGTTTGCACTGATCGCGCTGTTCCTTGTGCTGGGTGTGACCCATACCAGCTTCTTCGGGCTGTTTGGAGGGTGAACTGCCCGCTTCACCTGACGATTGAAAATGTCCTCCGCTGACGCTCTGGACATATTATAGGAACTTTATTTTAACAGTGCACCAGAAAAATCTGTGGATTTTTCTGGTGCACTGTTTCACTGAAAGGGTCGGAAAGGTCAACATCGGGATGCAGTGAGGCGGTTTATTTCGGGATATATATTTGTTCGTGGAGCGGGCTGTATCTGCTTTTTCTTTACCGCCGATTTGCGGGAAGTGATTGCATTTCATCTGCAATGTGTTTATAATTTACCATGAAAACTCTGCCGCACTGCGGCGGCAGGAAGAGGAGTGGTAATTTTGAAAAAGAAATGGATCGCAGCGGCGCTGGCCGGGGCTTTGCTGGCAGCGGTGCTGCTGAGCGGGTGCGCATCGGCCAAGGTTGTCAAGCGGCTGCGCTTTGGTGTGGCTGGTGAAGGCGGTGTTTACCGGGAGTTTGGCGAACTGTTTGCTGCGCTGCAGAACGAGACAGACAATGGAACCGTTGAGCTGAAAGCCACCGCCGGTTCGGCGGCGAACCTGCGCCTGCTGACCGGCGAATACCTGCAGCTGGCCATTGCGCAGGCTGACCTTGTCCAGGACGCCTATAACCAGACCGGCATCTTCAAGGATGAAGAGGAGACCCGTGGCTTTGGTGCCGTGGCGGCGCTGTACACCGAGACCTGTCAGGTGGTGGTGCGGGTGGACTCCGGCATTGAAACGGTGGAGGACCTGCAGGGCAAAACCGTGAGCATCGGCGCGGAGGAATCCGGCTCGGAGCAGAATGCAAAGGAGATCTTGGCAGCTTATGGTCTGAATGAAAAGATGGTGGACATGGTGAACCTGAACTATGAGGATGCCGCCGCCCAGCTGAAAGCGGGGAAGGTGGACGCCATCTTTATGACGGTGGGCGCGCCCAGCCCGGTGCTGACCGAGCTGGCGGGCGAGTGCGGCATCCGTCTGCTGAATGTGGACGGTGCGGCAGCACAGCGCTTACAGAGCGCTTACAGCGCCTACAGCGCGGTCACACTGCCAGCAGGCACCTATCCCGGCCAGACCGAAAACGTGCAGACTGTGGGCGTAAAAGCCGTTCTGCTGGCAAGTGACGAGCTGCCTGCAAAGCAGGTGCAGAGTTTGACGGAACTGCTGTTCACAAACCGGGAAGAGATGGCACAGCAGCTGGGCATTCCGCTGGATACGGAAAAAGACGCAGTAGAGGGCGTTGGCATCCCGTTCCATGCGGGTGCAGCCGCATACTACAAGGCGGCAGGAATTACGGTCGAGTCGGCCGGGAACTGAGGGAAAGTGAGCAATGAAGATCGAATTGGATATGTATCAGACACTGGCCATTGCGGTGCTGGTGCTGATGCTGGGCAAGTTTCTGCGGGCAAGGGTGCAGGTGCTGGAGCGCTTCTGCATCCCGGCACCCGTCATTGGCGGCGTGCTGTTCGCCATTTTTACCTGTGTGTGCTACGTGACCGGCGTGGCCGAGTTTGCGTTTGACGATACCCTGAAAGAGGTCTGCATGGTGATGTTCTTCACCTCGGTGGGCTTTCAGGCGAACCTCAAGGTGCTGAAAAGCGGCGGCAAGTCCATGATCGTATTTCTGGGCGTGGTGATCGTGCTGATCGTGAGCCAGAACTTTCTGGCTGTGGGGCTGGCAAAGCTGCTGGGCGTGGATGCTTTGGTGGGCCTTTGCACCGGCTCCATCCCCATGGTGGGCGGCCACGGCACGGCCGGTGCTTTTGGCCCGGTGCTGGAGGATTTTGGCATTCAGGGTGCAACCACCCTGTGCACGGCAGCGGCCACCTACGGTCTGATTGCGGGCAGCATGATGGGCGGCCCCCTTGGCAAAATGCTCATTGAGCGGCACAATCTGCTGGCCACCGTGGTGCCGGAGGATGACAGCCTGCTGGTGGAAGAAGAAATGAAGCACGAGCGCCACACCACCATGTACCCGGCAGCAAGTTTCCAGCTCATCATCGCAATGGGCATCGGCACGGTGCTCTCGAAGCTGCTGAGCCTGACGGGCATGACCTTCCCCATCTACATCGGTGCCATGATCGCGGCGGCCATCATCCGCAATGTGGGTGAATACGGCGGCGGCTACACCGTGTATATGGGCGAGATCAACGATATCGGCGGTATCTGCCTTTCGCTGTTCCTGGGCATGGCCATGATCACCCTGAAGCTGTGGCAGCTGGCCGAGCTGGCCCTGCCGCTGATCGTGCTGCTGGCAGGCCAGACGGTGTTTATGATGCTGTATGTGGTGCTGGTGGTGTTCAACATCATGGGCCGCGATTACGATGCAGCGGTCATCGTATCCGGCACCTGCGGCTTCGGCATGGGTGCAACCCCCAACGCTATGGCGAATATGCAGGCCATCTGCGATAAGTATTCGCCTTCGGTCAAGGCGTATCTGCTGATCCCGCTGGTGGGCAGCCTGTTTGCGGATTTCCTGAACAGTTTGGTCATTACCGTGTTCATCAATTTTATCTGAATCTGATTGTTTGCAGTTCGGGCGGGGCTTCCGCACCGGGAAAGGAGACGTGCAAATGTCGCTTCATCACCATCTGAAAATGTGGCTGCAGCAGAAGCTGTGGAAAAAGCAGGAGCATGACCATGCAGAAGAAACGGTGGCTGTGCCGGAGGTACATACCGGCAAGGTGGCACACCATACGGATGCAAACGGCACACCGGCAGCGGATAAGCCCATCCATTACGACAATGTGGCCATCCCGGAAGTGCACATCCACCCGAGACACAAATAACTCCTATTGTGAAAAGGCGTTTGGAGCGGCCCTGCGGTTGCACAGCAATAAAAGCCCCAGTGGGGCTTTTAAGCAGGCGAGTGGTCTGCGTTAGCAGATGGAAGGGCTTTGCCCTGACAAACGTCGGGGCCGCTCCAAACGCGAATAAAAAAGAAAGCTTCTACTGAAGATAGCCAGAGCGAATGCGGAGGCTATTTAAAATCGTAGGCAGCAAAAAACTCCCGTCCGATAGGACGGGAGTTTTTTGTTTTATGCGAAGGAATAATAAATCTTAGAGGAACACGTACTTGAGGATGAACAGCACGGTCAGCACGTACATCAGGGGGCTGATCTTCTTCTCCTTGGCCTTGCCGGTGACCACGTTGATGATGGTCCAGGAGATGACGCCGATGGCGATGCCCTCAGAGATGCTGTAAGCAGTGGGCATGGCCAGAATGGTGAGGAAAGCGGGGATGCCCTCGCTGGGGTCATTGAAGTCGATCTTAACGGCAGAACCCATCATGTAGAAGCCCACGATGATCAGGGCAGGAGCCGTTGCAAAAGAAGGAATGGTGAGGAACAGCGGGCTGAAGATGGTAGCCAGCAGGAACAGGATGCCGGTGGTCATGGCAGTCAGACCGGTGCGGCCGCCCTCGGTGACGCCGGAAGCGCTCTCCACGAAGGTGGTGGTGGTGGAAGTGCCCAGCACAGCGCCTGCGCAGGTGGCAATGGAGTCGGCCATCAGAGCGCCCTTGATGTGGGGCAGCTTGCCGTCCTCGTCCAGCATGTCGGCCTTGGAAGCAACACCGATCAGGGTGCCCAGGGTGTCGAACAGGTCAACGAACAGGAAGGAGAACATGACGGCGAAGAAGTTCAGGATGCCCACGCCGGAGAAATCGGTCTTGAACACCTGACCAAAGGTCTTGCCCAGTGCAGAGAAATCGAAGCTGACGAATGCGGTGGGGATGACCGAGTACATACCGGCATCGGGGTTCGGCACATAGATGCCGGTCAGCTCGCAGAGAATGCCCAGCACCCAGGTGATGAGGATGCCGTACAGGATGCCGCCCTTGACATGCTTGACCAGCAGGATGGCAGTGATGACGATGCCCAGCAGAGCCAGGATGGCACCCACGCCCACGCTGGAGAAGGTCTCGCCCTTGAAGTGCTGGTAGGTGACCAGGGTGGAATCACTGTTGACGATCAGCTTTGCATTCTGCAGGCCGACGAAAGCAACGAACAGGCCGATGCCCACGCTGACGGCGCTCTTGAGGGTCATGGGGATGGCGTTGAAGATGCCCTCGCGGACATTAGTGAGGGACAGTACGATGAAGATGATGCCCTCCACAAAGACGGCCATCAGGGCCAGCTGCCAGCTATAGCCCATGGTGAGCACGACGGTGTAGGAGAAGTAGGCGTTCAGGCCCATGCCGGGAGCCAGTGCAAACGGATAGTTGGCAAGCAGTGCCATGAGGGCGGTGCCAACAAAGGATGCCAGTGCGGTGGCGATCAGAACAGCCTCAGAATCCATGCCGGAAGCGGACAGGATGTTGGGGTTGACCGCAAGGATGTAGGCCATGGTCATGAAGGTGGTGATACCAGCCATGATCTCGGTCTTAGCATCGGTGTGGTTTTCTTTCAGATGAAAGATGTTTTCTAACATGAAGAACCTCCTGATTTCAAATAAAATAACCCGCCAGTGGGAAACAGCGGGAAAGAACAGAACCTATTGTAGCATTTTTGGCTTGGGTTTGTCCACGGAATAAACACACTTTTTTCATTTTTTGTCCAAAATTGACGAATGAGTATGACTTTGAAGCTTTTCGGCGGGTTTGCCACAACTTTCCGGTGAGAAAAATGCAGGAATTTTGAGATGCGCGATAATGCGCATTATTTTTTACAGTAAAAATATACAAAATGGAATTAATGCTGCGGAATGTACAGCTTGGCCCTGAAAAAGTACGCACTGTTGATGCGGCGTGGCAGGTGGTATCCTTTTGCCATAGCCCAGCACATCCGGGCGGAAAGGAGCTGGTACCCACATCATGAGCCAGACAAAACAGGCCAATGGGCTGGCAAGCCTGAGCCGTGCCACCGATACATTGAGCACCCTGCTGGCACAGCAGGTCCGGGAATTGAACGCCCGCCAGAAAGCGGCAAAAAAGGAAGGCTCATCCAATGCAGGCACCATGAAGGACCTGAAAGAGGCAACAGCGGTGCTCAAGGATCTGGCCGGAGTGGCCAAGACCCTGAACGACCAGGGCGCACAGGCGGAGGAAGCCGCGTGCGGCGTGGTGCTGCTGCCGGCTGTGGAGGAAGAACCATGAGCATTGCACAGAGCAGAGTGCCGGTGGTCTGGCGGCCCCAGCCGCGGCAGGCTGAATTTATGAGCCGCCCGGAGCCGGAAGCGCTGTACGGCGGCGCGGCAGGCGGAGGCAAAAGCGACGCACTGGTGATCGAAGCGCTGCGGCAGGTGCACATCCCGCATTACCGGGCGCTGATCCTGCGCAAAACCTACCCGCAGTTGTCCGATCTGGTGGACAAAAGCCAGGTGTACTACCGCAGGGCTTTTCCGCAGGCGCAGTACAACGCCACGGCCCATGTGTGGACCTTCCCCAGCGGGGCAAAAATTTACTTTGGCTCCATGCAGTACACGAAAGACCGCACCAATTATCAGGGAAAGGCGTTTGATTTTATCGGTTTTGACGAGCTGACCCACTTTGAATGGGAAGAGTACAGCTACATGATGAGCCGCAACCGTCCCACCGGCCCGGGCACCCGGGTGTACATGCGGGCCACAACCAATCCCGGCGGCATCGGCCACGGATGGGTGAAGGCCCGGTTCATCACACCGGCCCCGCCCGGCACTCCTATCGTGGAGGAATACACCGTCAAGCGGCCGGATGGCACTGAGCAGAAGCTGCAAAGGGCGCGGGTGTTCATCCCGTCCAGCATCTTTGATAACCCGGCCCTGCTGGCCAATGACCCCGGCTACCTTGCAAGCCTTGCGGGAATGCCGGAAGCCGAAAAGCAGGCCCTGCTCTACGGCAGCTGGGACAGCTTTTCCGGCCAGGTGTTCACCGAGTGGCGCAACGACCCGGCGCATTATCAGGACCAGCGCTGGACCCATGTGATCGCGCCGTTCACCATCCCGAAGCACTGGACCATCTACCGCGGGTTCGACTTCGGTTTTGCAAAGCCCTTCTCGGTGGGGTGGTACGCCGCCGACGAGGACGGCAGGCTTTACCGCATCAAGGAGCTGTACGGCTGCACGGGCCGCCCCAACGAGGGCCTGCGCATCGACCCGGTGGAGCAGGCCCGGCGCATCCGGGAAGCGGAACAAAATGACCCGATGCTGCGGGGCCGGGTGATCCACGGCATTGCAGACCCGGCCATTTTTGACGAGAGCCGCGGCGAGAGCATCGCCGCCATGATGGAGCGGGCACCCAATTTCCTGCACTGGTCGCCGGGTGACCACACCCGCCTTGCAGGCAAGATGCAGTTCCACTACCGGCTGAACTTTGACGCCGACGGCAGGCCGATGCTGCAGGTGTTCAATACCTGCAAGCACTTCATCCGTACCATTCCGAACCTTGTGTACGACGAGAGCAATGTGGAGGACATCGACACCCGGCAGGAGGATCATATTTACGATGAATGCCGCTATGTGCTGATGGAGAATCCCATCAGCCCGCCGGTGCACTGTGCCGCGCCGCCCATGCCCGACGACCCGCTGGAACTGCACAAGCGGGCAAGATTTTACAGGATCTGACCCTCTCAGGCAGCGCTTGCAGGCGCTGACAGCTTTCCCAAAGGGGCGAGTTTAAAAAGATGAAAAGGAGAAACGCGATGGACGATTACGAGAACGACGCTTTGCCGGTGGGCGAAGCACAGGTGGCCGAGGCCATGCAGACCTTGCAGCGCTACAAGGCGGGCAAGGCCGCACTGGACAAGCGTCTGGTAGACAACGAGCTGTGGTTCCGCATGGGCCACTGGAAGAACTACAAGAACCCTATGATGCCCGGCAAGGCCCAGCCTTCCAGCGGGTGGCTGTTCAACAGCATTGCCAACAAGCACGCCGACGCCATGGACAACTATCCGGAACCCAACGTGCTGCCCCGGGCGGCAGACGACGAGGACACGGCCCGTGCACTTTCCAGCGTTTTGCCGGTGGTGCTGGAACAGGCGGACTACGAGCAGGTGTACAGCGACTGCTGGTGGCGCAAGCTCAAACAGGGCACCGGTGTGACCGGCATCTTCTGGGATGCACAGATGCGCGGCGGCATTGGCGACATTGCGGTGCGCAGCGTGAACCTGCTAATGCTCTACTGGGAGCCGGGCGTGGCGGATATTCAGGATTCGCCGGACTTTTTCAGCCTGAGCCTGGAGGATACGGCCCGGCTGTGCGCCCAGTACCCGCAGCTGCGGGGCCGCACGGCAGGCATTGTGGACGTGCCCCGCTACATCCACGACGAAGGGCAGGACACTGGCTCCAAGAGCGTGGTGGTGGACTGGTACTACAAGCGTCCGGACGAAAATGGCCGCATGGTGCTGCACTACTGCAAGTTCTGCAACGGTGTGGTGCTGTATGCAAGCCAGAATGACCCGGCACTGGCCGAGCGGGGCCTGTACGACCATGGGCAGTACCCCTTTGTGTTCGACCCGCTGTTTGTGGAAGAGGACAGCCCGGCGGGCTTTGGCTACATCGACGTAATGAAGGACTGCCAGACCGCCATCGACAAGATGAACCACGCCATGGACGAGAACGTGCTGCTCTCGGCCAAGCAGCGGTATGTGCTCAGCGACACGGCAGGCGTGAATGAAGAAGAACTGGCCGATTTCAGCCGGGACATCGTGCATGTGGCGGGCCGCCTGAATGATGACAGTTTTCGTCCGCTGCAGACGGCGGGCCTGCAGGGCAACAGCCTGAGCTACCGCCAGAGCCGCATTGAGGAGCTGAAGGAGATCAGCGGCAACCGCGATATGACCCAGGGCGGCACCACCGGCGGTGTGACAGCCGCAAGTGCCATTGCGGCATTGCAGGAAGCGGGCAGCAAACTTTCCCGCGATATGCTCAAGAGCGCTTACCGGGCTTTTGCAAAGCAGTGCTACCTCATCATTGAGCTGATGCGCCAGTTCTACGACGAACAGAGAGTGTTCCGCATCGTGGGAGCGGGCGGCGAGAATCAGTTTGTGCCTTTCTCAGCTGCGGCACTGCGGGCTGTGCCCGGCGGCAGTGTGGGCGGTGTGGAGCTGGGCAGCCGGGAACCCATCTTTGATATCGTGGTGAGCGCCGCCAAGAAGAGCACCTTCAGCCGCCTTTCCCAGAACGAGACGGCCAAGGAGTGCTACCAGCTGGGGTTCTTCCGGCCGGAAAATGCCGACGCGGCCCTTGCCGCGCTGGACATGATGGACTTTGAAGGTATTGAAAAAGTGCGTCAGCGGGTACAGCAGAACGGCACCCTTGCCCAGCAGCTGGCTCAGATGCAGCAGCAGATGGCACAGATGACGGCGGTGGTCCAGATGCAGGGCAGTGCTGCAGAACCGGCCCGCAGTGCAGGCGATGCGCCTGCGCAGGACAGCGGGCAGGCGGTGAAGCTGGCAGGCCTTGGCAATGCACTGCCGGTGGCCGCTGCTGCAAGAGCCATGGATTTCCATTAAAAAGGAGGTGAGAACGATGATGAAGGTCATTTACAGCGAAATGGATACTCCCGCAGGGATGAGCTGCCGTCTGGAAGCCGCCGGGCACGCAGGCTATGCGCCCGCCGGGCAGGACATCGTGTGCGCCGGTGCCAGCACCGTGATGCAGGGCCTTGTGTACCTGCTGGCCGGTGAGGAAAATGCCCACAGCGATGCCTTTGACGAGCCGGACGGCCCGCGTGTGGCCGTGCAGGCGGATGCACCCTGCGAGGACTGGGTACGCGGTGCTTTTGAGCTGGCCAAAGCGGCTTTTGCCCTGCTGGCCGAGCGCTACCCGGAGAACGTCCGCTTTGCGGATGTGAGCCAGAGAGGAAAGGAGAGCATGATGGACCTGCAGATGTTTGCCAGTGAAGGCGGTGATGCCGCACCTGCGGCCCCGGCTCTGAGCGAGGCCCAGGCCCGGCAGGCGGTGGCTTCCGGCACCATGAAGCCCGGCGAAGCCGGAGCATCTGCGGTTCCTGCCGCACCGGCGGCAGAACCGGCAGAAGTGCAGCCGGAAAAGCCGCAGCCGCAGCTTCCCCCGCAGTGCCCGAAGCAGAACCTGCCGCCGCTGCCCAGCTTTGCCCGGACGGCACAGTCTGCCGTGCACAGCCTGCACGCCCGCTGGGCCGCAGAGGAAGCGGCTATGCGCCGCAGCCAGCCGGGCTTTAACCTGCAGCAGGAGCTGCGCTGCCCGGAAATGCGCCGTCTGATGCAGCTGCCCGGCATGAAGGTGCAGGATGCTTACCGTCTGGCCCACTACGACGAAAACCTGCGCAGCGCTGCCCAGGCGGTGGAGCAGGGCGTGGTGGAGCGCATCCAGCAGCGGGCTGCACGCCCCACCGAAAACGGCATCCGGCCCGGCGGCGCGGCTACCGTGCGTCCGGATGTGGCCAGCATGACCCGCGCCCAGCGCGAAGCACTGGAACGCCGTGTGCTCCACGGGGCACAGATCGAATTGTAACGACATAAGAGAAAGGAAACCGACTATGAACCACGATTTCAACGATTTTAACATTCAGCTGTTCGCCGAGAACCTGCAGAATACCACTGCCACCATGTCGCCGGAGATGAAGACTTTCTACGAGAAGCGTCTCATCGACCAGGCAGAGCCGCGCCTGGTGCACGACCAGTTTGCGGATTACTATCCCGTTCCCCAGAACGGCGGCAAGACCATCGAGTTCCGCAAGTACGACAGCCTGCCCAAGGCGGTCACTCCGCTGACCGAGGGCGTGACCCCGGACGGCCAGGCCCTGAACGTGACCACCATCACCAGCGACCTGCACCAGTACGGCGGCTGGACCCCGCTGACTGATGTGCTGCAGATGACCGCCATCGACAACAATGTGGTGCAGGCCACCCGCGTGCTGGCAAGCCAGGCGGGCCGCACCATGGACAGCATCACCCGCGATGTGCTGGCTGGCGGCACCAATGTGATCTATGCACCCAAGATCGGCACCGACGGCACCGAGACTGCAGTTGCCAGCCGCAAGGCGCTGGACAAGACCTGCACCCTGACCCCGAAGCTGTTCTTCCAGGCGGCGGCGCAGCTGGGTGCCATGAACGCAGACCCCATCGGTGACAGCTACATTGCCATCATCCACCCCTATGCCGCCTACGACCTGAAGACCAGCAAGGAATTCATTGAGGTGCACAAGTACGCCGACCCGGAGACCATGTTCCGCGGCGAGATCGGCAAGCTGGGCAACATCCGCTTCATTGAGACCAGCGAAGCCAAGATCTGGAAGGATTCTACCTGTCCGGACGGTCTGGCGGTGTTCGGTACGCTGGTGCTGGGTGCCCATGCCTACGGCGTCACCGAGCTGGAAGGCGGCGGCCTGGAACACATCGTCAAGCAGCTGGGCTACGGCGATGACCCGCTGAACCAGCGTGCTTCCGTGGGCTGGAAGGGGATGCGTGCGGCCGAGCGTCTGGTAGAGCAGTATATGGTGCGCATTGAGAGTGCGTCCAGCTATTCTGCCACCGCGGCCGCAAATTAACCCTCTCGATCTCACCGTCCGCCGATTGGCGGCGCGGTTCGACAGCTCCCCCAAAGGGCAACGGCGACGACTGCCGCCTGCGGCGGAAACAGGAAGGAGCTGTTGGGGCAGCGGCCAGCAGGACACGAGTGCCGCACAAGGCACGAAGTGGACGCTGGGAGCCGCAACCGGGGAGCTTTTGTAAAAGAAAGGAGATAAAATGGCTGAAAAGAAAAATGTGCGCATCCGGCTGTTCAAGGACAACAGCCGCTATAAGGGTGACCTGTTCGTGAGTGTGAACGGCGTAAATTATAAGATCCGCCGCGGCGTTGAAGTGGAGGTTCCGCCCGAGGTGGCCGAAGTGCTGGAACACAGCCAGATGCAGGACGAGCTGACCGCCGCCCGCATTGCGGCTGCGGAAAATGCTGCACAGTAAACAGCAGCTGCCCGGCGGGGAGACTTGGCCCGGCCGGGCTTTTCTATAAAAAAGGAGATGAGCATTTATGACCGTAGGACAGGCGCTGGAACGCGCCGAAGAGCTGCGCCCGGGCAGCCGCATTGCACTGGCCACCCGGCAGGCATGGCTGCGCGAAGCAGACGCCATGCTGCGCCAGCGATTTTTTAAAAACAGCATCACGGATGCCTACGACGCCGTTGGCGCAGACCTTGCGTGGGACGACGGCCTGCAGGACGAGGATGTGCTGCTGGCACCGGAACCTTTTGATGCGATGTACCCGCATTATCTGTGCGCCATGACCGATGCATCACTGGGCGAGACCGACCGCTATGCCGGGGAGCAGGCCCAGTACAACAGCCTGCTGGCAGAGCTGGCGGCATGGCTGCGGCGCAGTTACCCGCCCAGAGCGGGCGTGCAGTGGCACTGCTAAGGAGGGGAGAAGCATGGTTCTGGCAAACAGAGCAAAAGTTCAGAACAGCCGCAGCCTTGTGCGGGTGTTCGGCGGGCTGAACGAGACCTACGCCTGTTCAGAAGCCGAGTACAGCGCAGGCGTGAACTTTTCTTCCCGGGATTTCCCGGCGCTGAGCACCCGCAAGCCCCGCCGGAAGCTGCGGGAACTGACCGGCCTGAACGGCATGTATCACCTGAACGGACTGCTGACCGTCTGCGGCAGAGACCTGACCTACACGCCGGATGCCGCTGGGGCTGACACCGTGGTCTGTACGGACGCTGTGACGGATGGCAGAAAAGCGCTGGTGGGCATCGGCACAAAGATCCTGATCTTCCCGGACAAGCTTGCCTTTGATACGGCAGATGGCAGTGTTTCGGCGCTGGGTGCAGCGTGGCAGGCCGAGGGCAGGAGCGTGCAGTTTGCGCCCTGCGATGCCGCCGGCAAGACCTACAAGGTGAGCAGTTACGGCAAAGATGAGCCGGAAAAGCCCACGGACGGTCAGCTCTTTTTAAAGGTGGAGGACGAGGAGCACCCCTGGGCCAGCACCAGCACACTGGAAGAATACAGTGCATCCTCCGGAAACTGGACGACGGTGCATCTGGATTACTGCCGCATTACGGCGGCAGGCGTACAGAAGCTGTTTGCCCAGTGGGACACCGTGACCGTGGCGGGCACGGCAGCGCAGCAGGCCGATATGTGGACCAAGCTGGACGGTGACCTTGTGGTGTACGATGTGCTGGAAAACGGCCTTAGGGTAAAGGTGAACCCGGAAGGAGACTGTTTCTACGGCACACTGGTGCAGGGCGCAGACCGCGCCCAGTGGACCAGCATGGATGGCAAAAAGACCCGCACCATTGCGGTGAGCACATCGGTGCAGATGGAGCGCCGTGTGCCGGATCTTGATTATATCACCGAGTGCGACAACCGTGTGTGGGGCTGCTGCAGCAAAGAAAACGTGATCTATGCCTGTAAGCTGGGAGACCCCACCAACTGGTTCAGCTACCGGGGCATTGCGGCAGACAGCTATGCGGTGACGGTGGGCAGCGATGGAGCATTTACCGGTGCAGCCACCTGCATGGGCTATGCGCTGTTCTTTAAAGAGAACACGCTGCATAAGCTCTATGGCTCAAAGCCTTCGGATTTTCAGCTCACCTCGCTGCGCTGCCGGGGTGTGGCAAAAAATGCTGCCCGCAGCCTGTGCGTGCTGAACGAGACGCTGTATTATCTCTCGCCGGACGGTGTGATGGCATGGGACGGCAGCATCCCTACCAAGGTGTCCGGTGCACTGAATGTCAGCCGCCTTTCCAATGTACAGAATGCAGTGGGCGGTGCGCTGGATGGCCGCTACTACCTGCATGTGTCCCGTGCGGCGGAAGCCGGAAATGAAGCAAGGCTGCTTGTATACGATACCGAGCGCGCCCTCTGGAGCGAGGAGGACGTGTGCTCTTACGAGATGACCAGTACCGGTGGGCAGCTTTATCTGTGGGACGGACAGGCACTGTGGGCTGCAGACCCCAGCCGGGAAGCCGACTGGCAGACCACCGACGGCGTGGAGAAAAAGCTCAATTTTGAGCTGACCACCGGCGATATCGGTGTGGATGGTGCCGAGGACCGGTATCTTTCCCGGCTGACCCTGCGGCTGGATGCCGAGTGCAGCAGCACTGTGGAAGTGGCCGTAAGCTACGACGGCGGCCCCTGGGAGGTGGTGGCAGGCGTGGCGGCGCAGGAAAGACGCCGCTGTTATGACCTGCCGTTTATCCCACGGCGTCACGGTACGCTGCGGCTGCGCCTGCGCGGCAAAGGGCAGATCACCCTGCGCAGCATTGCAAAAACAATGGCCGCTGCAAGGGGCGGCATTGCAGGCGGGGAGGTGTGATGAATGGCAAGCGTAATGGGCATCAATAAGATCGGCCTGCCCAAGCTCAGCGAGAACATGGACCCGGAGGACGCCCGCGCCCTGCGCAGCTACCTGTACCAGATGCAGGAGCAGCTGCAGTACGTGCTGTGCAACCTTGACACCGAGAATCTGTCCGATGAGCTGCGTGCAAAGCTGCAGAATTTATAAGGAAAGGATTTTTTATGGCAAACAAAAAGAAACAGGACGATGTGCTTGCCGCTGTACAGGCACAGACCGAAGGCGGCCAGCCCGCCGTACAGAGCAGTTATTCTGCTGCAGGGCTGGGCAGCCGGTCGGATGTGGAAAACGCACTGGCAAATGCCAGTTACAAGCCCAGCCAGACCGTGACCGATGCGGCCGATGCCCTGAAGGAATGGCAGGCGAACCGCCCGGGTGACTACCAGAGCAGCTATCAGGAGCGGATCGACCAGCTTTTGAACCAGCTGCTGCAGCGCAATACGTTCCAGTACAGCTACACCAGAGACCCTCTCTACCGCCAGTACGAGCAGAACTATCTGCAGAATGCCTACAATGCCAGCGCGGACGCTGCAGCGCAGGCAGCAGCCCTTACCGGCGGCTACGGCTCCAGCTATGCTGCCAGTGTTGCCCAGCAGGCTTACCAGCAGCAGATCGGTGCACTGAGCAATGCGATCCCCACGCTGTACAGCCTGGCGCTGGATACTTACACCAGCGGCGGCAACGAGCTGGTAAGCCAGCTGGACCAGCTGAACAGCAGTGAGCAGGACGCCCAGCAGCTGTATAACAATAAGCTCTCGGATTACTACACCCAGCTGCAGCAGAGGGGCGAAGCCTACAACAGCGCCTATGAACAGGATTACGGCCAGTATCAGGACTACCTGAGCCAGCTGGGAGCCCTGCACGATTACTACACTGCGCAGGAACAGCAGCAGGCGGCACAGCGCCAGCAGCGGTTCAACAACATCATGACGGCACTGGGCGTTCTGGGCGATGTGGTGCAGATCGCCCTCAGCGGCACTACCGGCATCGGTTCCATGATCAGCGGCCTGCTGAACACCGGCTATAATATCTACTCCGGCAACCGCCAGTATGAGGCAAGCCGTGCGGATGCCCAGTGGAACCAGCAGCTGCAGGAGCGGCAGTATCAGGACAGCCTCAACCAGCAGCGCTACGAAAATGAGGCCAGCGAACGCGAATATCAGGATAAACTCAACCAGCAGAAATTCAATAATGACGTCACCAGCCAGAAGCTGAATATTGCGCTGGGCGAGTGGAACCTGAAAAAGTCCAGTGCCGCCCAGAAGGCAAGCCGGGCAGGCAGTGCAGCATCCAGCGGCAGCGACACGGGCAGTGCAGACGGCGCATCTGCCGGCACGGCCAGCCGCGCGGTGGGCAGCGCGACCCGCCTTGGAAGCGATACTTCCCGGAACGTTACGGTGCCCTATATGGCAATGCTGATGCGCAGCCAGGGCAGAAGCGATACCAGCATCAGCAGTGCACTGCGCAGAGAAGGCTATTCTGCAGCGGAGATCGCACAGATCCTGCAGCAGATGAAGCGCTGAGTGCGGTCGTCTGCATGAAATAAGGCAAAATAAAAAGCATGTGCACACCCGGCGGAACAGCCGTTCCGGAAAGATGTGTACATGCTTTTGTTTTATGGTAAAAATGGTGAGGGATCGGGTACTGCTCGACACCCACCGAATGAAAAGTTTCCCGGTAGATATTTCTACGGGTTAGCCCGCTGTGCGCCGCCGTCTTGCTCGAGTTCCACTGGGCACCCAAATAAAAAAATCCGCCGTTGCGAAAACATCAGAACGGCATTTCCCTTGGTAGACATTCCTAAGGGTTGGAATCCGCGGGCTAACCAAAGCCATACTATGGCTTTGGTTGCGTCGCTGTGCGCCGCCGCCCTGTTCGAGCCCCACTGGGCACCACCAACAAAAAAAGTCCGCTGCGTTAAACAGCGGACTTTTTGGTGGGGTGCCCAGTGGGACTCGAACCCACGGTCTCCAGATCCACAATCTGGCGCGTTAACCGACTACGCTATGGGCACCACATAGATGCGCCCGAAGGGACTCGAACCCCCGGCCCACTGCTTAGAAGGCAGTTGCTCTATCCACCTGAGCTACGGGCGCACGTTGTTATCCCATTGGGTTCCATTATGGCGGCAGCTGTGTGTCAGCACACGCTGCGAGAAGTATAATACCATACCGTACCCATTCTGTCAAGGAAAAATTGCAAAATTCTTTTTTCTTTTTTCAAAGCAGCCACATCCCGGCAAAACCAAGGGCAAAGCCCAAAGCGGCACCGCCTACAACATCCCGGATATGGTGCACGCCGGTCAGCACGCGGCCTGTGCAGATCAGCACCGTGATGCCCACCATCACCCAGCCGGCCTTCGGGTAAAAATACATCCACGCCATGGCCAGCACGGCAGCACTCAGTGCATGGCGGGAGGGAAAGGAATGCCCTTTGGTCTCCTTATGCCGCAGCGGCTCAAAGCCGGGCTGCTCGTAGGGGCGGGGCCGGTTCAGCTTATCGCGCAGCAGGGTACCGCCCCAGAAGGTGAGCCCGGGCACAAACACCGTCCGCGCGATCTGCCCCATAAGCTCCAGCGCAGCCTGCTGCTGGGTGCCCAAAAGGCGGAACAGCTGCACATTCAGCAGGCACAAAAGCACCGGGTAGCACACAAACGGGATCAGCGGCAGCCAGCGGTCCAGCGCCACCACGCAGCACTTGACAGCCGGGTGGGCATCCATCCAGCTGTGCAGGATACGATAATGTTCTGCGGTCAAAAACATCCCTCCGCATCGGGCCAGATTTTTACAGCATCAGAAACAGGTGCTCAGATAATTTTCCACATCAAAAGGTTCCGGAGTGGAATCCTTGCGCAGGTACAGCGGGTGGTGCGGGTGGCCCTTTTTGCTGCGTTTGCCAAAAGTCACCCAGGGGATATCCTTTTCCCGGGTCAGGGCCACCATTTCCCGCATAAGGCCGGGCAGGTAGTCCCGCTTTTCGATCAGGGTGCCCCAGGCTGCCCACATGGTGGGTTCGGTTTCGGCCAGGACTGCCTTGAGCCA
This sequence comes from Faecalibacterium sp., assembly GCA_050873025.1. Classification (GTDB taxonomy): domain Bacteria; phylum Bacillota; class Clostridia; order Oscillospirales; family Ruminococcaceae; genus Faecalibacterium. The sequence continues at coordinate 41,255 of JBNMHZ010000015.1, forward strand.
GCGCAGATTTTCATCGCACAGGGCACGGTCCGGCACACGGTCCATATCGTTGGGGTCGGTGGCACGCTGCGGGTATACGTTGAACATGATCCAGCTGTCAAAGCCATTGGCTGCGGCAAGGCGCTCCACGCTTTTTAAAGTGGGGTCCAGCGCACCGGGCTGTGCGGTGCTGGGGTTGATGCCGATGCATACCAGCGGATGGGTGCCAACGCGGCCCAGTACGTAGCGGTAGGGCTGGTATGTATGCGGCTCGTAATACCATATGCCGCCGGGGTATTCGCCGGCGGTGAGCTGCGGGATCTGTTCGGTCTGCATGGAAAGAATACTCCTATCATTAGTTGCTTTCTATTATCGTACCTGAAACTGCAGGATAAATCAACTCTTTTGTACGGAAAATCTTCCCATAGACCTGAATTTCATGGTATACTGAAAAAGGAGCAGCGCGGCAGTGTGCCGCGCCATTGCAGCTGACAAAAAAAGGAGTAGCTATGCTGGAAGATTACAAGAGCGCGCTGAAGAACGGTCAGCGCGCCTACCGTGCCTGCGTGGCACGCGGCCAGTCGCCGTATCTGGCGGTGCTGGACGATATTCTGGTAAACGTAAATATCGTGGCGCAGGAGCCGCTGGGCCTTGTGGAGATCCCGGCAGAGAGCATCGTGGGCACCAAGACCAGCGGCCGGCATACGGCCTTTGCGCCGAACTTTATGCCCCTGCTGGAGCCGGACACCGAGTTTGCCGCCAAGTGGTCGAACCTGTGCGATGCACATCTGGACGAGGGTATCCACACCCCCATCATTGCCTATGAATTCCTGAACAAATTTTATGTGCTGGAAGGCAACAAGCGGGTGTCGGTGCTCAAGTATTTTGATGCCGTTAAAATTGCAGGCACGGTCACACGGCTTATTCCGGAAAAGAACGACAGCCTGGAAAACCGCATCTACTACGAATTTCTGGATTTTTACAAGCTCTCCAAGATAAACGATGTGCACTTCTCCCGTCTGGGCGGCTATGCCAAGCTGCAGACGCTGGTGTGCAAGGCCAGCGGCGAGAGCTGGACGGACGATGACCGGCTGAACTTTGCAGCGTTCTACACTATGTTCCGCCAGCAGTTCCTGGCACTGGGCGGCGGCGGGCTGAACCTGACCGCCGGCGATGCCATGCTGGTGTATCTCTCTGTCTACCGCTACTCGGATGCCTGCGAGAGCACGCCCAGCCAGATGAAGCAGAACCTGGAAAAGCTGTGGGATGAGGTAAAGGTGCTCACCGAGCCGCAGGCTGTGGAACTCTCGCTGGAGCCGAAGCAGGGCCCCGGCGAGCCGCTGCTGGCCAAGCTGAACATCTTTACAAAGCCCAGTGAACTGAAGGTGGTGTTCCTGCACGAGCACAATGCCGAGAACAGTGCCTGGGTGCGCGCCCATGACCGCGGCATCGAAGCACTGCGGCAGGCGTTCCCGGACCGGGTATTCATCACCCGCAGGGACAACATTGAGCCCGAGGTGGACGCCGAACAGGTGCTGGAAGATGTGGCCCACGACAATGCCGATGTGGTGTTTACCACCAGCGCCCGGATGCACACCGCCTGCCTAAAGGTGGCGGCCCAGCACCCCAAGACCCGCATTCTGAACTGCTCACTGAACGCACCGCACCCGCTGGTGCGCACCTATTACCCCCGCACCTACGAGGTGACCTACCTGCTGGGCATGCTGGCCGGTGTACTGGCCAAGACCGACCGTGTGGGCTATGTGGCGGCAAACCCGGTGTACGGCATCCCTGCGGCGGTGAATGCCTATGCCCAGGGCTTGAAAACCGTGCGCCCGGACGCAAAAGTGATGCTGCGCTGGGCCTGCCTGCCGGATCCGGCACATCCGCTGGATTTCTCTGACCGGCCGGATGTAGAGATCTTTTATGCCCGCGATAACCGTGAGCCGGAAGGCACCCACCGGGATTACGGTCTGGTGCGCCGCCAGCCGGACGGTACGCTGCAGCCGCTGGGTCTGCCGGTGTGGCGGTGGGATACTTTTTATACCGAGATCGTCCGCTCTATTTTTGACGGCGCATGGGACAACGATGCATCGGGTGCCCGGGCTGTGAATTACTGGTGGGGCATGCGCAGCGGTGCAGAGGAGATCAACTACAGCACCGGCCTGCCTGCAGGTACTCTGCAGCTGCTGGATCTGATGGAAAAAATGCTGAGCGAGGATGACCTGCGCATCTTCCCGGAGGACCTGTACGCAAAGGGTCATGTGCTGCACTCGCCGGAAACAGCCGTTTATACCCCCAAGGAACTGATGGAGATGGACTGGCTGGATGAGTGCGTGGAAGGTGCCTTGCCCCACTACGATGAACTGGACGTAAAAACACATACGCTGATGTCCATCAACGGCATCAACACCTTAAAAGGATTCGCAAAATAAGCGGCCCAAGGCCGAAAGAGAACGGAGCAAACCTGAGGTGAAAATTCTTGCAATTTCGGATGTGCCCTCCAAAGCATTGTGGGACTATGGCACCCGTGAACACCTGGAAGGCATCGATCTGATCCTTTCCTGCGGGGACCTGCCGCAGAAGTATCTGGAATATCTCACAAACTTTACAGCGGCACCGATCCTGTATGTCCACGGCAACCACGACGGCAGCTACCGCCAAAATGAACCCGGCGGCTGCATCTGTGTGGACGACAGCGTGTATGTGTGGAAGGGGCTGCGCATCATGGGCCTGGGCGGCAGCATCCGCTACAATAACCGGGACGACAGTTTCCAGTATACCGAGAAGGAAATGCGCCGCCGTGTGCACAAACTCTGGCGCAAGGCGCATCAGGTGGGCGGCATCGACCTGCTGCTCACCCATTCGCCGGCAGCGGGCCTGAACGACAACACCGACCATGCCCACAAAGGCTTTGAATGCTTCAACGAACTGATGGACGAATACGAGCCCCAGTGGTTCGTGCACGGGCATGTGCACCTGAACTACGACGCAAAGCTGCCGCGTGTATGTACCCGCGGAAAGACCACCGTCATCAATGCCACGGAGCGCTATGTGTTTGAGATCCCGGATCCGGACCCCGTGATCCAGCATCATCCGTTCTGGAAAAAGTGGTTTGACGTATAATAAAAAACTGCCCTGCATCTTGATCTTCGGATGCAGGGCAGTTTTTACAGTTTTGAATGGAGCCTTGTGTGGGAACGGACGGTGCACGTCAAAGCAGGTGCGGGCTGCCTTGACGCAGCACAAATAAAAAGTGCGGAAATTACAGTTCCAGTTTGCCGGAGACCTTGTTGATCACGTAGTAGGCAGCGCCTTCCTCAGGCTTGACGTAGACCTTGCAGGACTGCACGCCCACCTTGTGAGTAGTGCGGTAATCTGCCTTTGCGCGGTCGATGATATCGGTGACGTTATACTGCTTGCCGCTGAACTCCACGTACAGCTCCGGTGCAAGCGGGGGACGGCCGCGGCGTGCAGGGGCCTTGGAAGATTTGCGGGTCTTGGGCTCCTTGGCTTCTGCAGCAGGAGCTTCCACAGCGGGAGCAGCCGCTGCAGTCTTTTTCTTTTCGGGCATAAACAACCCCTCCTTGATTTCTATTCAATGCCGTGCGGGTCTGGCACGGTGCTGGCTCCATGAAATATTACTTATATAATAAAATTTTAAGAATGGTTTGTAAAGTCTTTTTTCGAAAAATCTTTCGGAAAAAGGCAGGAAATCGGGTATGAAACTCACAGGAATCCATTTTGAAGCATCCTTAGTGCAGAAGTGTTACAAAAACACGCAAAAAGGCAGACTTTTCGGCTTTGCACCGGGAACGCTCCCGATACAAACCCGGCAGGTAAAAATCGCAGGTTTCCGGCCCGGATTTACTCTGCACAAAGCTCTTCGGCATGCTGCACAACGGGGGCTAGCAGCTCTTCGTCCCAGTCCTCGGCCAGGGTGAAAAGCACCTGATAGATGGCAGTCTGCGCTTCGCCCTGTGGATGCTTTTGGGCAAGGGCAAAGGCGGCGCTGAGCATCCGCAGCTTGAGGGTGCGCACGGCTTCCGGCGCAGCCCACAGGCGGGCGAGGTCGTAGTCGTTTGTGTTGCCGCATGGCATGGCGCAGCTGGCGCAGTTCGGGGCCACGCGGTGCTTTTCCGTCTGGACGATCTCCAGCATCCGCTGCAGCTTTTCTTCCGGCGCATCCGGCTGTGCGGCAAGGCGCAGGCCGGCATTCAGCACGGCGTCGGTGTCTTCGGTTTTAGGTTCGCTGGTGGTGGCCCGTGCAAGGCCCACAAGGGCACCCAAAAGGGTATCTCTTGCCTGCTGGGCGCTGGTTACAGGGGCGTTTAAAAGTTCAGGCATGGCGGGCTCCTCTCAATGAATGTTTCTGCGGAAAGTATAGCCGATTTTGATGCAGTTTACAAGATGAATTGAATGGGACAAGATGCTGTTTACAGCTGCGGCCCCATTCCGTGAAAAAAGGGTTTGGAAAAGTCCGCAGACTTTTCCAAACCCCAGAATATAAAAATAGTATTTCCGCAAAAAATGCTCAGAGCGAAGCGGAGAGTATTTAAAATCGTTCTCTGCTCAAATCAGAGCAGGAACCTCTTTTGCCAGCAGTTCCGCCAGCTGCGCATGACCCTTGCGGGTCAGATGCATAAAGTCCACCTGATTGAACTCGCAGTCCTTTGCATCCACAAAGTGCACGCCCTGCCGCTCGCAGATGATGCGGAACTGCTCGGCCACACCGGCAGATTTCTCCACACAGCCGTCACCCATTACAGGGTCGTGGAAGCCTGCCCCGATGGGAGGGGGAGCCACCACCAGAATGTTGGGCTGTTTGGTGCCCCAGCAGTCCACACTCTTGGCTTTGAGGATCAGCCGCTCCATGCCCACAGCGATGCAGGCCGCGTTGGCCCCAAAACGCTCTTTCACATCGTTGGTGCCCAGCATGATGATGAGCAGGTCGATCACCTCGTGGCTCTTGAGCAGGGCGTAGATGGCGCTCAGGGCGTCCATGGATTCGTGGATGGGGTCCACAAACACGGTGGTGCGGCCGGAAAGGCCCTCTTCGGTGACGAGATATTCGTCGCCGAGCGCCTTCTGCAGGCGGCAGGTCCAGCGCTCGTCCTCGTTGAAGCGGATGCCGTGGTCGGCGCAGTCGTTGGGGTCGGCGCAATAGCCGTGAGTGTTGGAATCGCCCAGGCAGAGGATATGTGTTTTCATAGGGAATCACTCCTTTTCCATCGTCTGTTTGAAGTAGTACACAGCGCCCACCATGCCGGCGTCGTTGTGCAGCTGGGCGGCACGCACTTCCAGCCCCTGGGCAAAGGCGGGCATCACGGAGGCTTTCACCTTGGCAGCGATGGGGTCGATGAGCAGTTTCTGCTGTGCACTCACGCCGCCGCCAATGAGGATCAGCTGCGGGTTGAAGATGTGCACCATGCCGGCAAGGCCCTGCGCAATTTCATCCGTCCAGGCGTCCAGCAGGGCCAGAACCGTTTCATTGCCCGCTTCGGCGGCGGCAAAAATGGCACGGCCGTCCTGCCACTCCGGGTTCTTCTCTTTGGCGGCACGCACAAGGGCAGTGGTGGCGGCGTAGCGCTCCCAGCAGCCGGCGGCACCGCAGGTGCAGGGCACGCCGTCCAGCGCGTGGGTGCGGTAGTGGCCCAGCTCACCGCCGAGGCCCCGGGCACCTTCCAGCAGACGGCCCCCGGTGAGGATGCCGCCGCCCACGCCGGTGCCCAAGGTGACGCCGATGACATCCGTATAGCCCTGTGCGCCGCCGACCCACACTTCACCCAGCGTCATGCAGTTGGCGTCGTTGGCCACGGTGACGGGCAGGCCGAAGTCCTCTTCCAGTGCAGCTTTGATGGGGCTGCCGATGTAGTTCGGGAAGTTGCCGCAGGTGCCGACCACGATGCCTTTGCGGCTATCGATCTGGCCGGTGGCGGAAACGCCGATGCCGGAAAGGTTTTCCACCGGGATGTTCTGGGCGGTCAAAAACTCCTTTGCGGCCTTGCGCACGGTGGTGAGCACCGGCGTCTGGTAGCCGTCAAAGCTCACGCTCGCTTCGCCCTTTACCAGCACGCTGCCGGTCTCGTCCACGATGCCCAGCTTGACGGAGGTGCCGCCGATATCAATGCCAAAATACTGTTTCATGCAGTGTTCTCCGTTACTTCTTCATGGCGTTGATGGCACCGGTAAAGCGGGCCGTGATCTCCGCCGGGCGGGTGATGGCACCGCCCACCACCAGTGCGAATGCACCGGCTTCCAGCGCCTTGACGGCCTGTTCCGGGTAGTGGATGTGGCCCTCGGCAATGATCTTGGCCGGACACTCGGTGGCAAGTTTATGCACGAAATCAAAATCGATATCGTCGATGCCTTTTGTCTCCGGGGTGTAGCCGCGCATGGTGGTGCCCACAAAGTCGGCACCGGCTTCTGCGCAGGCCATGGCGTTTTCAAAGTTATCGCAGTCGGCCATGACCAGCTGCTCCGGGTACTTCGCCTTGATGGCACGGATGAACTGGGCAGAAGTGCTGCCGTCCGGGCGCAGGGCACCGGTGCCCTGCACAGCCAGGATGTCCACACCGCATTCTACCAGCTCGTCCACTTCCTTCATGGTGACGGTGATGTACATTGGGGTGCCGGGGTAATCCTTCTTGATGATACCGATGACCGGCAGGTCTACCACCTGCTTGATCTGGGTGATATCCCGCACGGTATTGGCACGGATGCCCACGGCCCCGCTCATGGCGGCAGCTTTGGCCATCAGCGGCATCACGCCGCCTTCTTTGGTGTACAGCGGCTCGTGTTCCAGCGCCTGGCAGGAGACGATCAGGCCGCCTTTGATCTGTGCAAACAGTTTTTCCTTATCCATGTTTCAGCCCTCCATTTTGATCTTTACAACCGCCTTGCGCACGCTGACGCAGCCGTGCTGGACAAGGCCGGGTTTGTGCAGCTCGGTGGGGAAGAACAGCACAAAGCGCCCTTCGCCCAGTGCACCGGTCACAACGCTGGCACTTGCCTGAAAACCGCAGTCACCGGTAAAATCACCGATCTCCCTGCCGGGGTTTGTGGTAAAGCCCCAGCCCTCGCTGCCGGTGATATCCACCTGCAGGTCGGCATATTGCTTGTGGTACTCCGGGTGGTAGCCATCGTCCGAATGGAGCGTGGCGTCCATCACGTTGATGAACACTTCGTCGCCGTCCACTTCGGTGCGGCCATTGGGCAGTGCTGCAAGGTCATGGGTCTGCAGATAATCGATGGCGGTGTCCAGATTTTTGCAAAGGCTCTTGTAGCGCTGCAGATGCTGCAGGGTATCACAGATCATAAATCGTTCCTCCAAAAAATAAGCGCCCGCTCTCCCCTCTGGAAAGAGACGGAGAGGGGGCGCTGTTCGGTTTACAGTTTTGCGATGGCTGCTTCGATCATAGCCTGTGCTTCGGCCACGATGGGCTCATCGCTGGGGATCAGGCCGGGCATGGGCTCACGCACGCCGCCCAGCTCCAGACCGTACATCCGGCGCAGGATCTCTTTCTGTACGGCATACAGGTTGCCGTGGGCTTCGCACATCTTGTAGATGATGCGGTCGGCGTCATACTGGATGGCGCGGGCAGCTTCAATCTCGCCCTTGTTGATGTGGTCGTTCATGGCCAGATACAGCTCCGGCATCACGGCATAGGTGCCGCCGATGCCGCCGTCTGCGCCGATCACGCGGCCGGAAACGAACTGCTCGTCCGGGCCGTTGAACACCACAAAATTGCCCTCGCCGCGGGCGGCAATGCCGGCGTCCTTGAACATCTGGATGTCCTGGGTGGGCATGGAGCTGTTCTTCACGGCCACCACGTTGGGGTTCTTGAGCATCTCCTTCAGCAGGCTCATGGTCAGGCCGGTGCCGGCCAGCTGCGGGATGTTGTAAATGACGAATTCGGTGTTGGGGGCAGCGGCGGACATGTCGTTCCAGTACTTGGCAATGGCATACTCCGGCAGGTGGAAGTAGATGGGCGGGATGGATGCAATGGCATCCACGCCCACGCTCTCGGCATGGCGGGCCAGCTCCACACTGTCAGCAGTGTTGTTGCAGCCAACGTGGGCAATGACGGTCAGCTTGCCTTTGGCTTCGCTCATCACGGCTTCCAGCACGGCCTTACGCTCATCCACATGCTGGTAGATGCACTCGCCGGAAGAGCCGCCCACATACACGCCCTTGACGCCCTTGGCGATCAGGTGGCGGGTAAGGGCTTTGACACCCTCGGTGGAGATATTGCCCTCTGCGTCGTAGCAGGCGTAGAAAGCAGGAATGACGCCCTGGTATTTCGTAATGTCTTTCATGATTCACCCTTCTTTGCAATAGTTCATTAAGCTTCGTACGCGTTTCTGTTCGGGTAACGGCTGCAGCGCCTCTCTTGCGGTGCCCTGCGTCTGCAAGGCCCTTGGTGCGGGCCTTGCATCCTGCAGACCGCGGCGCCAAAAGTTGCTCCCTGAACATCAAGCCCTAACGCTTTTCGTTCGGAGAACGGCAGCAGCGCCCTCTTGTGGCTCCCTGCATCCGCTTCGTGCCTTGGTGCGGCACTCGCGTCTTGCAGGCCACGGCGCCAAAAATTTCTCCCTGTTTCGGCCACTGGCCGCGGTCGAAATTTTAGCCTTTCACAGCACCCATTGCGATGCCCTTGGTGAAGTACTTCTGGAAAATGAGGAAGATGATGATGATGGGTACAGCGGCCAGTGCGGCACCGGCCATGATCAGGCCGAAGTCGGTGCTGTTCTCGGCCTGCAGCTTTGCAATGCCCAGAGAAATGGTCAGGTTGCTGGTGCTGGAAAGCATGATCAACTGCATGAAGTAGTCGTTCCAGCTGTTGATGAAGGTGAAGATGGCCAGTGCGCCGATGCCCGGCTTGACCATGGGCAGCACGATCTTGACGAAGGTGCGGGCCTCGCTGGCACCGTCGATGCGGGCAGCTTCCAGCATTTCGGTGGGGATGCCCTCACTGAACTGCTTCATCAGGAACACGCCGAAGGGCCAGCCCACGATGGGGAAGATGACGGCCCAGATGGTGTTGTACAGGTTCAGGCTGCTCATTTCGCGCAGCAGGGGGATCAGGATGACCTGCTTGGGCAGAGCCATTGCGCACACGATGAGGGTGAACAGCAGCTTGCGGCCCACAAAGCGCTTCTTTGCCAGCGCATAGCCTGCCATGGCGGCGGTGATGCAGGTGAGGATCATGGACATGACGGCCATGAACACGGTGTTCACCATCCAGCGGATGGCGGCGGGCACAGTGGGGCCTACCGAGAAATAGATGGGCTCACCGTCGGCGCTGAAGTGGCTGCCGAAGGGCACGGCCAGCTGCCACAGCGGTGCGCTCTTGCCGGCAAACAGTTTCTGGTAGTTGGTCAGCACCCACTTATCCGGCCACCACACCGGGGTGGTGGAGTTGATGGCCGCACCGGTCTTGAAGGAACCGGTGATGATCCAGTACAGCGGGAAAGCGAACAGAACCGCCATGATGCTGATGAGGATGATGGCCAGAATGGCGTAGGCACTCATTTTCTTGAGCTTGCCGGGGTGACGCTTCAACGGTTTCTGCTTTTTTGCAGCGGCTGCATTTGCACTCATTGCACGGCACCTCCTTTAATTATCCTGGTTGCCCAGCTTGAACTGGACAGCCGACAGAATGGCGATGATGACCGCCAGCACAACGCCCATGGCGTTGCCGTAGCCGTAGCGGTACAGCTTGAAGGCGGTGTAGTAGATGTAGTACATAATGGTATCGGTGCTGTGGTTGGGGCCGCCGGAAGTCAGCAGCTGGATCAGTGCAAAGCACTGGAAAGAGTTGATGGTGGTGATGACCAGAATGTACAGGGTGGTGGGCATGATGGCGGGCCACTTGATCTTCCAGAAGCACTGGAAATCGTTGGCACCGTCCACTTCGGCGGCTTCCACGATGGACTGATCCACATTGCCCAGGGCCGAGACGTACAGCACGATGGGCTGGCCCACCGAGGTGGTGAGCAGGATCAGGGTGATGCAGCCCAGTGCAAAGCGCTCGTCACCCAGCCAGTTGATGTTTTTATCAATGAAGCCCAGGGTCTTGCCCAGGTAGTTGAAGATGCCGTAGTAGTTGTTGTACATCCACTTCCACACCACGGTAACGGCCACAGAGCCGGTGACCACGGGCAGGTAGAACACACAGCGGAACAGGCTCGTAGCCCATTCGGGCAGGTCTACGATGGCGGAGGACACCCACAGCGAGAACGCGCAGGTGACAGGCACGGAAACCACCACGATGATGATGGTGTTTTTCAGTGCACCCAGGAAGATGGGGTCTGTGAACAGCTCTTTGTAGTTTGCAAGGCCCACAAAGATGTCGGCGCGGTTCATGGTGGAATCAAAGAAGCTGGTCACCACGCACAGGATCATGGGGTAAATGACAAAGCCCAAAAAGAAGATCAGACTGGGCAGCAGGAAGCAATAGGAAGCGAAGGTCTCGCGCCGTACCAGCGCACTGCTGCGCTTAGGCTCTTTGATCGCCGTTTTTGCAGCCAAGAGGATCACCGTTCCTTTCCGGTAAGTTTTTTACAAATAAAGCCCCTCCCTCGTCGGGAACTTCGAGGAAGGGGCATGGGTTCATGTCAGATTTTCTGCCCCCGGCAGAATGGATGGATTATGCCTGTGCGGCAGCGTTTGCGTTGTCCACAAAGGTCTTGACGGCGGTCTCCACGTCCTCGCCGGTGCCCACACGCTGCAGCATGTTCCACCACTCGGTACGAGCCGTTGCCCAGCCCGGAGTGATCTGGTAGTAGTCGCCCAGATAGTTCATGAATTTGCTGTACTCGCTCATGATCTCGTTGCCGGCGTAGATGTCGCCCACGCTGGAACGAACCGGGAAGTAGGTGGAAGCCAGCACGCTGTCAGCAACCTGATCGGGGTCGGCAGCGATGAAGTCGATGAATGTCTTGGCTGCTTCGATCTTGGCCTCGTCGCCGTTGTCAAAGATACCGAAGCCCCAGATGCCGCCGCACAGCTTCGGGTCGCCGCTCTCGGTGGGGAATGCCATAGGCATGATCTCGTCGCCGTCATTGGTCAGGCCGGCGTCGTTGTTGTCGGTGTTCAGCTGCTGAGCGATGTTCCAGCAGAAAGCCATCTGCAGGGTGCCGTTGCGGAACAGGGTGATCTCCTCGCCGCCGTTGATGGAAGCGTCAAAGTTGATGCCGTCGGTGTCGTACAGGGTCTGGATGGCCTTGACGTTCTCGGGGGAATCAGCGGTGTACTTAGTGTGGGCTGCATCGGTAAAGGTGCCGCCGTACATGTTGTTGATGATGGCGCGGGTGCCCTGGTCGCCGCCCTGGCCGCTGCAGTAGATGGCTGCAACGTTCTCGTAGCCGCCCTTGTACAGTGCGTCAACGGTGTTCAGGAAGTCCTCGGTGCTCCAGGTGTGCTTGTCGGTATCGATGTACTTGTCAGCGCCCACTTCCTTGACCTTGGTCATGTTCACGGCCATGCAGTGTGCGGTCATGCACAGGGGATACTCGTAGTAGTTGCCGGCGTCGTCCTTGCAGGCGGACTCCACAGACTCGTAGATGTCCTTCTTGGCGTCGTCGGTCCACAGATCGTTCAGCGGAGCCATAACGCCCTTTGCGCCCCAGTTTGCAACCAGACGCTCGGGACCTTCCATGACCAGATCGGGTGCGCTGCCGCCTTCAATGGCGGTGTTCACCTGGTCGTCGCCGTTGGTGTAGTCCAGATATTCCACGGTGACCTTGATGTCGGGATACTTTGCATTGAAGTTTGCAATGATCTCCTGCACGGTCTCATCCTTGCCCCAGCCGCCGATGGGGTATGTCCACAGCTTGATGCTGGTGGAACCGCCTGCTGCAGTGGAAGCAGCGGCAGAGCTTGCGGTGGAGGAAGCTGCAGTGCTGGTGCCTGCAGAAGAGCCGCCGCATGCGGCCAGAGCGCCGGCTGCACCCAGAACGCCAGCGGCCTTCAGGAACGAACGGCGAGAAATGCAGTTTTTCATAATAGTTTCTCCTTCGCATTCAAAAATGCTTCACGTTGTTGGCGGTCTGCCGTGTCCGCAGCCGCTCTTGATGGCTCTATTATAGAAAAATATTTTCATTTTGTCCATTTGCGGGTTTCATAAATTTTCAGTGAATGCATATGCATAGTGCACAAAAGTCTGGGATATATGTTGAAATGCAAATAAAATTCTGCTTTGCGCACTTGAAATTATTACAAAATGGTACAAACCTACCATTGCAATAGTGAAAAAGATTTTCTGAATGCAAAAATGAAAATGAAAGACTTTTTCATAAAAAAGACGCTTTTTCCGCCAAAACTGTATGCTCTGCACAGAACAAAAGCGCAAAATGTGGGCAATGCGTCTCTTGCGCAGCGGAAACGATTCTTTTATACTTTTATATAGAAGGTGAATGAGACGGCGCGGCCGGTTTCGGAGCTGCCGCGCCGGAAAAGGGGAAAAGGAAAATGTCTACGAATTTTTGGGACCTGCTGCAGCAGCATCAGGGTGACCTGACAAAATCAGGCCGTACCGTGGCAGATTACCTTGTGCAGCACGCGGCGGAAGCACAGTATCTGTCCATCTCGTCTCTGGCAAAGGAATGCCGCGTGGCAGAGGCCACGGTGTTCCGTTTCTGCCGGTCACTGGGGTTTGAAGGCTACCACGAAATGCGCATTGCGCTGGCACAGGCCAACGCCACCGGCGCACTGGTGAACCAGCGTGTGCCGGAGCCGGACGCCGACACCGCCACGTTGTGTGAGCATGCCAGTGCTTTGCTGATGACTACCATCAACGGCACACAGAACAACCTTTCGCCGCAGGCAGTGGACAAGGCTTCGGAGCTGCTGCACAAGGCCCGGCAGGTGTACTGCCTTGGTCAGGGCGGCAGCATGTACATTGCCAACGATATCTGCGCCCGGTTTGCCTGCATCTCCACCAAGTTCCGCACGGCGGGCGACAGCCATATGCAGCTCATCACCGCCAGCCTGATGACGCCGGAAGATGTGGTGCTGTTCGTTTCCTATTCCGGTGCCACCCGCGATATGCTGGAAACTCTGCGCGCAGCCAAAGCGGCGGGTGCAAAGATCATCCTGCTCACCCACTACGAGGATTCGCCCGGCGCAAAGCTGGCGGATATCGTACTGCTGTGCGGCGCGCAGGAGAGCCCGCTGGACTCCGGCAACATCCCGGTCAAGGTGGCACTGCTGTATGTGGCCGAGGTGCTGGTGCTGCGCTATACCATGGACGACCCCGAAAACGCCAATGCGGCACAGGACCGCACCAGCGAAGCACTGGCGGTAAAAATGCTGTAAAGAAACAAACTCTGTACAAAAAGCCCTGCCGGATGCAGGGCTTTTTTGGTACGACGGATGCACAAAATTTTATTTTGATATGAATAAAACTTGCTATTGCCCCGGCGGGGTGGTATCATGGTTCATAATAGGACGTTCTATGTCAGGACGCCCGTAAACCGGACGTTTCCCGGCGGTCGTATGGGGATGAGAAGGAATGACGAACAAAGAAATGCGGGCCCGGATGGAGCTTTTGAGCCAGATCTATACGGAGGTGCGGTTACTGGACGCACAGGATGTGCTGGGTCTGCAGGAGAGTGCGCCTGCCGGTGCGGAAGGGCAGCGGGCCTGTTTTGCGGGCGGGTACCGCAGCCGGATGCCGCGTTTGTGCGCGGCAAAACTGGCACTGGAGACCGGGCAAAAGCAGTGCAGGCTGGAAAAGGTGGGCACGGATGTGGCTCACATCACCGCCTGCCCCTGTGAAGTGGACGGCAGGCAGTGTGTGCTGGAACTGGTGCAGCGCACGCCGGTGCAGGACATCATTGACCCCCAGGAGGGCGAAAAGCTTATCGGCGAGGCAACAGATTACCGCATCAAGCTGTATCGGGATGCCCTGACCGGCGTTTATAACCGCCGTTATTACGAAGAAGTGGCCCGCCGGGGCAGTGGCCCCGCCTGCGTTGCATTGATGGACCTGGACGATTTCAAGGTCTGCAACGACACTTACGGCCATCATTCCGGCGACATTGCACTGGAAACAGCGGCAAAGGTCATCCGCACCTGTATGCGTGACACCGATCTTCTGATCCGCTATGGCGGCGACGAATTTCTTTTGGTCATGCCGGGCTTCCCGGAGGTCTATCTGCCGGTGATGCTGGATACCATCTCCGCCAGGGTGCGCGAAGCAACGGTGCCGGGCTACTCGCACCTGCACCTTTCCCTGAGCATCGGTGCGGTGATGCAGGCGGAGGGCGAGCCGATGGAATCGGCTGTCCGTCAGGCCGACCGCATGATGTATCAGGCAAAGCTCAGCAAGGGTGCAATTGCCATCTCCAAACCCGGGGCACAGGCGGAACAGCCCAGACGGCTGCAGGAGCAGACAAAGCCGCAGATATTGATCGTGGACGATGCCGCGCTGAACCGCGCCATCCTTGCGGCGATCCTCAGCGACGATTACCGCATTCTGGAAGCCGCTGACGGCCAGCAGGCGCTGGATCTGATGCACGAGCACAAGGGCGATGTGGCGCTGGTGCTGCTGGATATCAATATGCCGGTGCTGGATGGCTTTGAGGTGCTCACTGCCATGAACCGCAGCCACTCCATTGAGGATGTGCCGGTCATCATGATCTCCAGCGACGACTCGGAGGATGCCGTCCGCCGCTCTTACGAGCTGGGTGCCAGCGATTATATCAGCCGTCCTTTTAATACCAAGGTGGTCTACCGCCGGGTGATGAACAATATCAAGCTGTACGCCAAGCAGCGGCGGCTGGTGCAGATGGTGTCCGACCAGATCCGCGCCTGTGAAAAGAACACCACCATGCTGGTGGGCGTTCTGAGCCAGATCGTGGAGTTCCGCAATGGCGAAAGCGGCAGTCATGTGCGGCATATCCGCATCATCACCGAGCTGCTGCTCAGCTGCGTGCTGGAACGCAGCACCGAATACCGCATCACGCCGGAAGAACAGGATGATATCCCGCTGGCATCGGCTTTGCACGATATCGGCAAGATCGCTATTGACGAAAAGATCCTCAACAAGCCCGGCCGCCTGATTCCGGAGGAGTTTGCCATCATCAAGACCCACAGTATGCAGGGGGCCAACATGCTGCACCGGCTGGAAAACTTTGAAACGGAGCCGCTGCTGCAGACAGCCTACGAGATCGCCCGCTGGCATCACGAGCGGTGGGATGGCCGCGGCTACCCGGACGGCCTGCAGGGCAACGAGATCCCCATCAGTGCACAGATCGTTTCGCTGGCCGATGTGTATGACGCACTCACCAGTGAGCGGTGTTATAAAAAAGCGTACAGCCACGAGAAGGCCCTGCAGATGATCCTGGATGGAGAGTGCGGCAGCTTTAACCCCCTGCTGCTGCAGTGCCTGAAAGAGATCCAGGGCGAGCTGCGCTGTGAGCTGGATGCAGATTATCAATAAAAGGGTGACATACCGCTCTGTTTGCCCCAACGCCGACAAAACGTCATGGCCCCATAGACATTCCTACGAATTGATTCCCGCCTGCGGGCGGTCGTGCACCTTCGCCCCCTCACCACGGCAAAATAAAAATAAGCTCCAGCCTAAGCTGGAGCTTATTTTTATGCCGGTGGTGGGGGTCGAACAAACACAGACCGTTCTAGCATCCAGAATCTACCATTTTGCCGGTAAAAATCCATTGTGTGTGCGTCATATTTGTACAGGATACAGAACGGCACAAATGAATGCTAGAGTGAAAAGCGTGTTAAAAAGTGTGTTATTTTTCGGGGTGCAGCAGCTTCAAAAACATATCGTTGACGGCCTGGGCGGTCTCCATGTCCTCACCGGTCAGGGCGTGGCCGTACACATCATATGTGTCCATATTCTGGCTATGGCCTACAAGGTCTTTTATTTCGCCCTCTGGCAGCTTTTTTGCCACGCTGACAAAGGTGTGCCGCAGCTCATAAGCAGAGACGTGGGGAATGTCATTGACCCGGCAGAAGATGCACCAGCGGTCATAATAGTGTTGCTCTGCCTGAATCTGGAACACGCTTTCCCCTTTGCCTGTCAGCTGCCGCTGTTGCTCCAGCACGGCGCGGGCAAGGTCTGACATGACAAAGGCACGCACGCTGCTGTCGTTCTTGCCCCGTGTCTGGGTGCCCTCTATGTTGATCGAGCGGGAAATCTGCAATGTGTTCCCGTGGACATCTGCCCAGCGCAAGCCCATCAGCTCCCCCGGACGCAGGCCAGTGAGCACTTGAAAGCGGTATGCATAAATATAAGGGTCTTTTATGCGTTTGCGGTAATAGGTGGTCGTATCGACTTGAAAGAGCTTCAAGAGGGCATCCGGCTGTAACACCTTTTTGCCTTTGTTCCGTGCCCCGGCAGGAATTTCAACATCTTCAGGGCGAAAGGTGGTAAGCTTGCTTTTCCGGCAGTATTTCAGAAAGGCGGTCAGATCGCCGCGCAGGGATTGCAGCGTTTTTTTGCTCAAGCCGCCCGCGTGGGCACGATCTATCACGTCCTGCAAGTCCTGTTCGGTCAGGGCGGTGATTCTTTTCCTGCCGATCACGGGCAGCACCCAGATACGCCAGCGGCTTTCTACTGGCCTATAGTTCGTGTGTGAGGTGGTCAGCTCCACGGACGCAAGCCAGAGTTTGCCCGCGTCCTCCACTCTGCTGGCCTTTACGGCTATATTATCATCTAACCAGCGGTCAGCCTTTGCATTGGCTTCCCGCTGCCCTGTGCGCCCCGGCGTGGAGCTGTAAAACTGTTTCCGCACGCCGTCTTTCTGTACGGAGATACGCCACCGGCTGTGTTTTGCTTCCCATTGCGCGGTGTTCGTCCGCTTGCCCATGTGCTGCACCCCCTTCCTGTGTCAATGATTATAGGTCAGTGAGTTTTTCTCAAAAATCGGAAAAACCTTGACAGCTGAATTTTCAGCCACCACCCGCCGCCTGCTGTGCTCTGCGCAGTAGGCTTTATTTTTTATCGGGGTCTGGTTCTGCCAACTTTTGATACGCTGGAATCTGTGCAAGCTCTTTTACACGCTCTACGGCGATTCGTTGTCCATCTTCATTCATCTGATTTAATGAGTACTCTATTTTGCGTAGGTTGTCGTTTAAGGGAGTATATGCTGGAATCTCGGAATATTCTTTCCCTCCCAATGCTTGCGCCAGTGTATAAATTATTGCTTTATCTTTTTGTTCAGCTGGATAAAAGGAAAACGGTCCCTCACCTACGCCAAGTACTTCTGCAATTTTTTCCAGTATACTTGTGTTTGGCTCTCTTGCACCGCTTTCATATTGACGAATAGTAATAGTTGCAACGCCGACGGCCTTTGCAAGTTCTTCCTGTGTCATTTTCTTCTGATTTCGGAAGTGCTTTATCCATGCGCCCAGTTCTTTACTCATGAAAACGCCCCCTTAAAAAGCAGTATACCATGAATATGTTCCCGATTCAAATGGATTCAGAAAAAACATATAAAAAATCGTTACAAAACTATTGATAGATTCAAATAGATTCACTACAATGGATTCAAACCGATTCAGGAGGTGAACAAAATGAGATTCGATACACAGAAAGCAAAGTGTGCGCTCATCTGTACAGGCAAGACACAGATTCAGCTTGCACAGGAAATGACGCTTTCCCATCCGTGTCTGAGTAAGGCAATGAACGGCGGAAGTGTCAACACTAACACGGCAAAGCGCATTGCCGCCGCGCTGGGTGTATCTGCGGTCGGTGCTACCTTTAATAAGGAGGACTCCAACGATGAAGATGATGAGTAAGGTCTGCACTCTGCTGCTGTCCGCTGTTCTGTGCGTCGGCATGGCCGCACCTGCTTTCGCCTACGGCGGCGATACCGAAGAAGTGAAGCCGCCCGTCCTGACGGTCAGCACGGACGAAGAAGATGCTGTCACGGTCACGGACGAGGACTCCGGTGCGCTGACGCCGGAGGGCAATCTGACGCTGGTAGATGACTACCACACATCCTACTCGGATGGCAGCGGTCAGCAGTTCATTACGCTGGTCAGCAAGTCGGGCAATACGTTCTATCTGGTCATCGACCGGAACAGCAAGGGTGAGAATACCGTCCACTTTATGAATCTGGTGGACGAGTCTGATCTGCTCTCTCTGATGGATGATGAGGATGCCGAAGCCTACACTGCCGAACAGGAAGCTGCGGCGCAGGCCGAGCTGGAACGCAAGCAGGCGGAAGAGGAAGCAAAAAAGGCCGAAGAAGCCGCGGCATCTGGTGCCGAGCAGCCGAAGGAGAATAAAGTCACAAAGTATGCGGCCACCTTCTTAGGTGTGCTGGCTCTGGTCGGACTAGCTGCTGGCGGCGGCATCTATGCTTTCATGAAGCAGAAACAGAAAAAGCAGGCAGAAAAAGAAGCCCTTGACCCCGATGCAGATTACACCGAGGACAAGGGCGATTTTGAGATTCCTGTAGAAGATGATTCGGACGAGGATGCCGCAGAGGACATCACGGACGAATGATTTTGTGGGCGGTGGTTTCCGCCTTACAAATTAGGCGGGCTTTTTAGTGTCCAAAGCTTTGACCTCCTCAACGGTCAGCTTTGAATACTTTGCCACCTTTTCATACGGCATTCCATCTGCCAGCATCTCCAAGGCGCACTCAATTCGTTCATCTTTCCGCATTTCTTCCATTGCTCTGCACATAGTTGCCACTCCCTTCGCGTCTTGCTTAAAGTATTGTACCCGATTTGCAAGCACCGGATAGAACATATCCTTTGCATCGGTACAGAAAAAGTCGTGCATCAGCTTTCCAAGCGCAGTCTCATCTTTGATCTGAGAGTTCACATAGATAATATGTGACTGGTCATTGAAAACTGCGCCGGTTTCTTCCACCATGCGGCGAATGTGGTAAATCGGCAGTCCAGCCTTTAACACATCGTTTTCGGTGATGAAGATAACATACGTCTCATTCAGTGCATCGTAGTTACTGCCCGAGCTGGTGAGGTTTGCATCCAGCAGACTGCTGTTATAGCGGGCGCGCTTTTCGCTTGCGCCTCGGTCACTGCGCTGCACCTCGATGTTATATGCACGGTTCTGCTCGTCAACGGCCAGAATATCCAGCCGAACGGAACGTCCCTGCAAATTTTTGATGCCATATTGGCCGTGAACCTCACGAACCTTCAGATCTTCCCGCTTGAGAATGATTTGGAGCAAAAATTCTGCACAGGCAGTATCTTCAAAAACCGCTGCCATAAAATCATCGTCGATAAGGCGCAGTCCTCTCAGACGCTGCAAGTCCTGTTCATGTTTCCGTTCAAAATCCAGCTCCTGCTGGGTTTTATCTTCAGACATGGGTTCACCCTCTTCCTATTTTCAAGAACATAGTACCATAATTCACTGTTTTTTACAAGGTGACGTTACATTAAAAAGGAGTTGATGTTTATTGTCCTACCGTTTAGTAATTACCGAAAAGCCCTCCGTCGCGCAGGCTTACGCCAAAGTCCTCGGTGCAACAAACCGTCAGGACGGCTATCTGGAGGGCGGCGGGTATCTCGTCAGTTGGTGTGTCGGCCATCTGGTAGAGCTGGCCCCGCCCAACGTGTACGATGAAAAGTACGTCAAATGGAGCGTGGCCGACCTGCCTATCCTGCCGGAAAAGTGGCAGTACCTCGTGTCCGCTTCCACCAAGAAGCAGTTTGGCATCCTCAAAAAACTTATGAACCGCGAGGATGTAGAAAGCATCGTCTGCGCGACCGATGCAGGATAGTGCGGTTGGGTGACTTAAGAGAAAAAAAAGGACCTCATCTCGTCAAAAAACCACCAATCAGATTATCAAAGGAGTCATTCAAATGAGCCAAAATCAAAATTTCGACCGTAATAGTTCTCAAAAAGTGCTTTCCTGCCGCTACAACATAGACACCAACCGGGTGGAAGCCCGATTTGAAGATGGCACCACCCTTTTCATTGATTGTATCGCCATTGAGGACGAGTACGGTGATACCTCAGCGCAACGAGCTGAACTGGACTGGCTACTCTACAACAAGCCCTTGGAGTATGCCCAACTTGTATTGGGTGGTGAAATTGAGCATTACCTCTCGCTCGGCTGTGACCACAGCAGGCTGGAAGATTGATATACGCTGACCTTATAAAAAAGCAGCCATTCGATGTATCAAGCGATACGCCGAATGGCTGCTTTTTGTATCAATTCCAAATGAAGAATCTCCGTGTTACGGTCCAGCAGATTTCCGCTGTCAGGATGCCGCCCACTACGTCCACAAGAACGTGCTGACGAGTGGTCAAGGTTGAAGCACAGACTGCATCATAGGGATAACCGGAATTTCCCAGCATCTCTTTTATTCAGGATTTTTCTACTGAAATCCGGATTCCAAATCCTCCCTCTGAGTATGCAATGCTTATCCATGTTTCATCTTTTCTTAGCAAAACGCCTGTCGAAACGCTTTCTGAAGCCGATGCCTCTTCAGCGTATCCTAAGGTTTTCAATTGGTCAATATATTTTTGTATTTCTTCTTCAGAGATATTATTATAAAAGATTGCATAATACCCAGTATTAGAACCATCCAATATATATTCTATCGTTCCACTTTCCGGCTCACAAATAAGCCTAGTGTATTCATTATCCGGCCAAACTGAAGTATAAATACATTTTACATCAGACGGATTGGTTCCTCCATGTGTAGCAAATTTTCCCTGACCTGAAAAACGAATGCAAAGAAAGACCAATATCAAAACTATAAAGGCAACCGCCATACTGCTAAAAAATTCCAATTTCTTATTCATTTAGCTTGCTCCATAATTCAAACGTACAAAGCCGCGATTCTTTTCTTTCGGCTCTAAAGAATCGTGGCTTTTATACGCTAAATTTCATAAATGTACCTCAACTCATGCTCAACTTGTTTTCAAGGAAATTATCTGCATTGGAATCACCTCCATCACGGTTTTCATTTTAGATGTTGATAATAGCAAAGTACAAATAGAAAAAAAATCCACGATATTGTAGCAAGACGGAGAAAAAATGCCACCAAAACGGTGTAAGCGCAAAGCAGGGATTGGTTCTTGATCTCTGTTGTGAGAGTTCACAAACGTCCGGGGTGCTGTTGCCGGAAGGATGCTTTCTTCAATTTTCTTCCAGAATTCTCTGCAAATAGCGGGCTGTTTATGCTTCTTGAGAATCCATCTAGTGAATACCGACACCCTCCATGATCTTTTCTATCCAATTTGTGGAAGAATCATTTTTCTCACTAAATGACCCCAAATAATGTGACGAACTCTCAACCTCTATTATTACACCATCCGGCATTCTGTATTTTTCTAAACTGAGATTCAAACCTTTAAGTGGGATTGTTCTAGCCAGTTGAGGGATAGAAACTGTATGGAGAATATCAATTTTTGATAAACCTCTATACGTTTCTGTCTTTTCGGCTTCACTTAGCAACCGTTCTGCATACTGATTTGAAATAACCTGTATGCGAAATTGTTCTTTTTCATCCTCGGTCATCTCAAGTGGAACGCCGTGCAATGTGTCCACAATATAGGACGAAATTTTAGCGAAGTGCTCGTCAAAATCAGTGGTATCTTCGTTGGTCATATCTCTGTTCTACCCTCATTATAAGCTTTCCGGTCTGCTTAAAGTTACAGCTTTCAGTGTAAAGCTTCCGTAGTTTTTTATGCTAAACGATGCTTTCACCGAAACGGTTGGTTTTTTAGGTTCACTTCCAACAGGATACGAATAGTTCATGCTATACACTCTAACCACGTTTTTTCTTTTCAGCAAGTATTCCGATAATAAATGAAAGTAGGAAAACGAGCAGCCAAATCAGGACTCCGTAGTGTGTCTTGAGCTGCCACGCTTTTCCTATATACATATCCGGCGTGATTTTTGTGGCGTTTATTTTGATAATGAAATCGCCCGACACTTGTCCGATCAGAATTCCTGCCCAGTTTCCAGCCGTTGTGATAAGAGCTGCTTTATACATTTCCAGAAAACAGAAAGTAACAGATGCAACCCATAAACACAAATAATAATGGGCTGCTGTCCATTCAAACAAGTAGATTTCATGAAACACTGTTTGAGAGAGGAGATAGCACACCACATATGCTAAAAATACGATCAGCAAAAACCTGAGACAAGTTTTCTTTTTTGATGCTGTGTTCTTCATACGGCTTTTGAAACCCATTCCAATGTGTACCGCCATCTTTGCGTTTCATTATAAAACAGCTTGGCTGCTTACTTCGATACTATTTCAACGGTTGGCATCTTGCCTTCAGATCCGAGTTCGTCATCTTCTGCAACTGTATAACTGGTAACATTTATTGAATACATATAATCTGAAATATCTGGATTTTCTTCATCGTCTGGAAGTTCAACTTCAAAAGTCTCAAACTCAAACACATAAGATGTTCCTTCAATCAGTTCACCAGTTAAGTCTTTCTGGAAATGAAGCAAAAATGGTCTGTCCTGAAAGAAATGAACAACCGCAACCGTTTTTCCCGGCAGCGCATAGTAATCGGGCAAGAGCTGCTCAACAGTGGCCGTAAAAGAACCCGAAAATTGTGCAAAACGCTTTTTGCTTTCGGTCATTTGCTGTTTCCCGTCATTATACCCTGCTTCGTAGCCAGCGGCATAGCCTTCTTCGTATTCCGCATTGTGCGCATCTGAACTTTGAGCATTATTTCCGCAGCCAACCAATGTAAGTACCAGCACAAGGCAAAGAACTATTGTAGCCCTCTTTTTCATATTGTTTCCTCTCCATATATTTTTGTGTATAATCACCAGAGAGAACGAATTATCGTTTTTTCTGGTGGACGGACAATCAGGATATTCTGAGAGGGTGGATAAAATCAGCATCAGACGCAATGCGTCCGTACAGTTTTCAGAAAAA
>JBNMHZ010000016.1:0-62078 GCA_050873025.1 Faecalibacterium sp.
GCTTAGAACAGGCCGGTGATCTTGCCGTCTGCGTCCACATCAATGCCCACAGCGGCGGGCTTTTTGGGCAGGCCCGGCATAGTCATGATATTGCCGCAGATGACCACCACAAAGCCTGCACCGGCAGCCAAACGCACTTCACGCACTTCCATGGTGAAGCCGGTGGGGGCACCGGTCAGCTTGGCGTTGTCGCTGAAGCTGTACTGGGTCTTGGCGATGCACACGGGCAGGTCGCCGTAGCCCATCTCGGTCAGCTCGGCCAGGGTCTTGCTGGCGGCGGCACTGTAGTTCACGCCGTCGGCGCGGTAAATTTTGGTGGCAATGGCGTTGATCTTGTCCTTGAGGGACATTTCCAGCGGGTAGGTGTACTGGATGGGGCGGTCCTCCATGATCTCCAGCACCTTTTCGGCCAGAGCCTTGCCGCCCTCGCCGCCCTTGGCAAACACCTCGCTCAGCACGCAGGGCACGCCCTGCTCGGCGCACACCTGCTCCACGTAAGCCTGCTCCTCCGCGGTGTCGGTGGGGAAGGCGTTGATGGCAACCACCACCGGCAGACCGAAGCCATTTTTCAGGTTGTCGATGTGGCGGATGAGGTTGGATGCACCGGCCTTGACGGCTTCAAGGTTCGGCTGGTTCAGGTCAGCCTTGGCAACGCCGCCGTGGCTCTTGAGAGCGCGCACAGTGGCCACCAGCACGCAGGCGCTGGGTGCAATGCCCGCATAGCGGCACTTGATATCCAGGAACTTTTCGGCACCCAGGTCTGCGCCGAAACCTGCCTCGGTGATGGTGTAATCAGCCAGCGAAAGGCTGAGCTTGGTGGCCAGCACGCTGTTGCAGCCGTGGGCGATGTTGGCAAAGGGGCCGCCGTGGATGATGGCAGGGTTGTTTTCCAGCGTCTGCACAAGGTTCGGGTCCAGGGCGTCCTTCAGCAGGGCGGTCATGGCACCGGCGGCACCGATTTCACCAGCCGTGACGGGCTTGCCGTCGTAGGTGTAGGCGCACACGATCTTGGAAAGGCGCTCTTTCAGGTCGGCAATGCTGGTGGCCAGGCAGAAGATAGCCATCACCTCGCTGGCAACGGTGATGTCAAAGCCGTCCTCGCGGGGGGTGCCGTTCACCTTGCCGCCCAGGCCGTCCACGATAAAGCGCAGCTGGCGGTCGTTCATGTCCATGCAGCGCTTCCAGGTAATGCGGCGGGGGTCGATGTTCAGCGGGTTGCCCTGCTGGATGCTGTTGTCGATCATGGCCGCCAAGAGGTTATTGGCGGTGCCGATGGCGTGCAGGTCGCCGGTGAAGTGCAGGTTGATGTCCTCCATGGGCACCACCTGTGCGTAGCCGCCGCCGGCAGCGCCGCCCTTGACGCCAAACACGGGGCCAAGGCTGGGCTCACGCAGGCAGAGCATGGTCTTTTTGCCCATAGCGTTCATGGCATCGGCCAGACCCACGCTGGTGGTGGTCTTGCCCTCGCCCGCCGGGGTGGGGCTGATGGCCGTGACGAGGATCAGCTTGCCCTGCTTTTTAGCGTTGTGGATCAGGCGGTGGTTGATCTTGGCCTTGTAGCGGCCGTAGGGAATCACGTCCTCATCGGCCAGGCCCAGCTGTGCGGCGATCTCGGTGATGGGCTTCATTTTGGCTTCCTGTGCAATTTCGATATCGGTTTTCATCCGGCATCCTCCTTTGACAATGAAAAAAGGCAGCTTTGCGCAGCAATTGCGCAAGGCTGCCCAGACGGTCGGCATTGACATCCACACATCTCTGCACTGTGGTGCTCCACAACGTTCCGTCAGCAGGGATGTGGTTTCTATGTTGTAAAGATAGCACACCGGTGGGGTGTTTGTCAAGGAAAAACAGCGCCAAATATTTTGCGTTACAGAATGGTTTGTGCTATACTTATCATGGATTATTATGAAAACAGAAAGCAGGAATCCCTTTTATGCTGCAAAACCCTGAATTGCATTATCTGGATAACGCCGCCACCACCATGGTAGCCCCCGAGGTGGCGGATGTGATCGACAAGGCCATGCGGGAGCACTGGGCCAATCCTTCCAGCCTGTACGGCCCCGGTGCCCGCAGTGAGGAAGCGCTGAACGCCGCCCGCGCCGCCGTGGCCCGAAGCTTGGGCTGCAAGAGCCGCGAACTCTACTTTACCTCCTGCGGCAGCGAGAGCAACAATCTGGCCCTGCTGGGTGCGGCCCGCACCCGCACCTTCGGCAAGGGCATCGTGGTGTCCGGTTTTGAGCACCCCAGTGTCCAGCGCCCGCTGGAACGCCTTGCCAGAGAGGGCTATAATGTCACGGTGGTCAGGCCCCGCGCCGACGGCACGCTGGATATCAACCAGATGCTGGAACACGTGGACAAGAACACCATCCTTGTGGCCTGCATGATGGTGAACAATGAAGTGGGCACTCGCAATGATGTGGAGCGCCTTGCCGCCGAGGTCAAGCGCCGCAACAGCCGCACCCTCGTCCACGTGGATGCGGTGCAGGCATGGATGCGCGTGCCCATCAAGCTGGACAACATCGACACCCTGTCCGTCAGCGGCCACAAAATCCACGCGCCTAAGGGCATCGGTGCGCTGTACCTCTCCGACCGGCTGGTGCAGGCCTTCCAGCCGCCCTACCTTGGCGGTGAGCAGGAGCGCGGCCTGCGCCCCGGCACCGAGAATCTGCCCTATGCCATGGGCCTTGCCGCCGCGGCCACCCGTCTTGCCAAGACCATGAAGAGCCGCGACACCGCCATGCGTGCCCTGAACCAGCGCCTGAGGGAGGGCCTGAAAGCCTTCCCCGAGGTGGTCATCAACAGCCCGGAGAACGCGGTGCCCGAGGTGCTGAACTTCAGCGAAAACTGCATCAAAAGCGAGACCATGCTGGCATGGCTGGCCGAAGCACAGGTGTATGTTTCCTCGGCCAGTGCCTGCGGCCGGGGCCAGCCCAGCCACACACTGGCGGCCATGGGTAAAGACCCGCTGGCCATTGATACGGCCATCCGCGTGTCTTTCTGCGGCGACAACACCCCGGAGGATGTGGATGCCTTCCTCAACCGCTTTGAGGACGGCATGAAGAGCCTGCAGAGGATCCGGAAGTAAGTTGCTCAACGGCCAGCGTGGCGGTAGCTTTCTCCTCGGACACGAATCGGGCCATTCCATCGCCCGCCCTATTGCCTGCGGCAACAGGGAACCACCCCAGCGGACGGTCCTCAGAGAAACTCCCGCCCCGCCGGCCTGATGAGATGCAGCTTCCCTTTGCGACCCCTTCGGTGAAAAGGCGTTTGGAGCACTCCGCAGAGTGCGACAAACGCGAAACTAAAAAAATAAATTTTCCGCTGAATATGGCCAGAGCGAATGCGGAGGCCATTCTAAATCGTATTTAGGAGTACAAATCTATGCATGAGATCATTATGGGCTATCAGGGTGAAATGTCCCTGAAAGGCCTCAACCGCAACCAGTTCGAGTCGGCCATGATGAAAATTCTGCGCTACCGGCTCAAGACCGTGGGCAAGTTCAAGGTCTACTGCACCCAGTCCACCTTTTATATGGAACCTGAGGAAGAGGACGTGGATATGGACCTCGCCTTTGACCGGGTAAGCAAGGTGTTCGGCCTGGCTGCCCTCAGCCGCGCCGTGGTGTGCGATAAGGACTTTGACACCATCTGCCAGACTGCTGAGGACTACCTCGGTGCCAGCCTGCACGGCATCCGCACCTTCAAGGTGGAGGCCCGCCGCTCCGATAAGACCTACCCCATGACCAGCCCGGAGCTGATGCGGGAGCTGGGTGCTTACCTGCTGGGCAAACACAATTACCTCAAGGTGGATGTGCACAACCCGGATTTCAAGGTCATTGTGGAGATTCGTGACTACGGTGCCTACATCCACGGCCCCAAGGTGCCCGGTGAGGGCGGCCTGCCCGTGGGCACCAGCGGCCGTGCCCTGAACATGCTTTCCGGCGGCATCGACAGCCCTGTGGCGGCGTACCGCATGGCAAAGCGCGGTCTGGCACTGGACCACATCCACTTTGCATCCCCGCCGTACACCTCCGAGCGCGCAAAGCTCAAGGTTAAGGCGCTGGCCCAGCTCACCAGCATCTACACCGGCAGCTCCAACCTGTTCGTGGTGCCCTACACCAAACCGCAGGAGTACATCCGGGATAACGCCCCGGATGTGCTGTTCACGGTGCTGATGCGCCGCAGCATGATGCGCATTGCCAACGTCATTGCAAAAAAACAGGGCTGTGAAGCCCTCGTCACCGGCGAGAGTCTGGCTCAGGTGGCCAGCCAGACCGTCAAGGCCCTGCAGTGCACTGATGCCGCACAGGATCTGCCCATTCTGCGCCCGCTCATCGGCATGGACAAGACCGAGATCGTGGAGACCGCCCGCCATATCAACACCTTTGAGACCAGCATCCTGCCCTACGAGGACTGCTGCACCATCTTCACGCCCCCGCACCCGAAGATCCGCCCGGAGCTGGCCGAAATTCTGGAAGCCGAAGCCGCCATGCCCGGCCTTGCCGAACTGGAAGCGGAAGCCGCCCAGAACGCGGAGCGCATCCGTATCCGCATCACCGATCAGGTAGAATTCGAGGGGTAAACCATGACAGCAGAGATCATCAGTGTGGGCACCGAGCTGCTGCTCGGCAACATTCTCAACACCAATGCTCAGTACCTCAGCCGGGAGCTGGCGGCACTGGGCATCACCGTCCAGCGCGAGAGCACCATCGGCGATAACCACGGCCGGCTGGCGGATTTTGTCAACGAAGCCAAGCAGCGGTGTGATCTGCTGGTGTTCACCGGGGGCCTTGGCCCCACGGCGGACGACCTGACCAAGGAGACTGTGGCCGCCTGTTTTGGTGATACGCTGGTGTTTGATGAGGAAGAGTGGGAGAAGATCACAGCTTACTTTGCCCGCACCGGCCGCGAGACCACCCCCAACAACCGCAAGCAGGCCATGGTGCCGGTGCACGGACACAAGGTCATCAACAACCACGGCACTGCCCCCGGTGCCTGGTTTGAGCAGGACGGCCATTGTGCCGTGCTGATGCCCGGTGTGCCCCATGAGATGAAGGCCATGTGGGAGGAAAGCGTGCGCCCGCTGCTGCTGGCCCGCCAGAACTGCACCCTGCACTCGGTCACCCTGCGGGTGCTGGGCGGCGAGAGCGACATCGAGTACCGCGTGCGGCACCTTTTGGAAAATGCGAACCCCACCGCTGCTATCTACTGCAAGACCGGCGAATGTGAGATCCGCATCACCGCCCGGGCAGAAAACGACACAGAAGCTGAAAAAATGTGCCGCGCCTACGCCACAAAGTTCTATGATCTGCTGGGCGATGCGGTGTATGATGAGGATGTGGCCGGTCTGGAAGAGACGGTCATCCATACGCTGCAGGCAAAGGGCCTGACCATTGCCACGGCAGAAAGCTGCACCGGCGGCATGATCGCCCAGCGGCTCACCAATGTGTCCGGTTCCAGTGAGGTGTTCGGCTTCGGTTTCGTCACCTACTGGGAGCAGGCCAAGGCAAAGATGGTGGGCGTAGACCCGGCGGTCATCGCAAAATACAATGTGGTGTCCGCTCCGGTTGCGGCGCAGATGGCACTGGGCGCTGTCGAAACGGCGGGCGCAGACATTGCCGTCAGCGTCACCGGCGTGGCAGGCCCCACCGGCGGCGACGCCGTGCGGCCCGTGGGCACTGTGTATCTGGGCGCGGCGCGCGGCGACGCCGTGTATGTGAAAAAGCTGTTCGTCTCCCGCCCGGACCGTGCACTGGTGCGCGCCCGCGCGGCACAGGCGGCGCTGGAACTGGCACTGCGGCTGGCACAGGGCAAGGTGCCTGCCGGCACGCAGGCGCTGGCAAAGAGCGCACAGCACGACGATGCCGCTTTGGCAGCGCTGGACAAGTTCTTCCTGCAGGCAGACTGAGTGCGGCCCCCGGGCCGCGGGGGTGAAAGCATTTGACACACGAAGAAAAAACACAGACTGCCGGTGTGCTGCGGCTGTTCGGTGTGCCGCTGTGGGCGGTGCAGCAAACCGTACAGCAGGCCGGGCTTGCAGCGCAGTGCCGTGCCCGTGGGACAGAGGTGCTTACGGCGGTGCAGGCCGAGACGCCTGCCGGGCTGGAAAAGGCCCGCAGTGCGCTGCGCCAGCAGTTTGCAGCCCAGCTTTACGGGGAAGGGGAGTGCACCCTTGCCTGCGCGGTAGTGCATGCGCTGGAAGCACACAGCAGGCTGCTGGTGTGCTGCGATGCCGACGCCGGGGCGCTGCTGGAACCAAGGCTGGAAACGGTGCCCGGGGCCGAAAAAGTATTTGATTTTGGGTCTTTGAGCTATGCGGATGCAAAGACGCGGGAAAAGCTGAGCGCAAAGACCTGCCGCGTAAAGGGCGGGCCGGTGCCGGCAAAGCTTGCCAGAGTGCAGGCGGCCCAGCGCCTTGTGGGCGCGGATTTTGCAGCCGGGTGCGTGGAGCGCGCTGAGGACACGGTGCTGTTTGTGGGCAGCCGGAAGGGCTGCTGGGTACGCACGGTGGCAAATGCGGACACGCCTGCATTGTGGCTGCTGGATATGGTGCGCCGTGCCGCGCTGGGCCTGCCGCAGGAGAAGGGGACAGCGTGGCAGAAGTACGGCAAGGCCGTCCCGGCAGATGTGCTTGCCATACAAGTTCTGCCGGACAAGCCGGAGGCTTCCACTCCGGCAAAACCGCCCCGCAGACGGCACCGGCTGCGCAAGCTCCTGTTGTTTTTGCTGGTGCTGGCATTGGCGGGGCTTGCCACAGCCTGGTATTATACCGGCGGCGACCTTGCCGCCCTGCCGCAGCAGCTGCAGAGCCTTGGGGCCGACAGTCTGCCGCACGCAGGCGCAAAATTGATCTGAATAAAACCGATACCGCATGGGTTTGCCGCCTGTGCGGTATTTTTTTGCAAAAAGGGCTTGAAAAAACCGGAAGGAGTTGTTATAATTTTGACCATGGATTAGTACGGCGTACTAAAACGAGCAAAAAGAAGGAGAAAACAGAGTATGAAACGAGCAGTATCCCTGATCCTCGCGGGCAGCCTGGCACTGAGCCTGGCAGCCTGCGGCGGCTCCGCATCCAGCACATCCACCGCTGCATCTTCTGCAGCAGGCACTACCCTCACCGGCAAGGGCGACGGTTTTGGCGGCGTCATCACCGCCACCGTTACCATGGAAGGCGACACCATCACCGCTGTCAGCTTTGACGCGCCGGATGAGACCGAGAGCGTGGGCGGCGCGGCTCTGGACACCATCGCTGAGCAGATCGTGGCCGCAAACAGCACCGAGATCGACGGCGTTTCCGGCGCTACCTACACCACCAACGGCTGCAAGGCCGCAGTGCTGAATGCGCTGGACCCGGAAGCCAACCCCTATGAAGAAAACGCTGACTCCACCACCGAGTGGCCCACCGGTGCTGAGCCGGTGGAGATCCCCGCAGGCAGCAACATCGTGATGGCTTCTACCTACGGCCTGTACACCAAGAGCCCGGATTCTGCACAGGATGCGGTCATCAAGGCCACTCTGTACTGGGATGAGGACACCGATACCTGCTATGCCATCCGCTTCAAAGAAGCCCTGACCCCCTGGGAGGATACCGGCAGCACCAGCGGCTGGGCATGCGTGCAGGATGATGCGGTCCTGGCAAAGCTGGGCGACGCCGTGATCCCCTTCAGCGCACCGGCCACCGAGTACAGCGAGGCTGTGGATACTAACTACGCCAAGTACATCCAGATCGGTGACATCGTCTGGACCGGTGCCGAGGGCAGCACCGCCAACAGCGAGCACGCTGTGGTGTACTCCGCTGTCATTGACGGCACCGAGACCACCCTGTTCGACTACTGCGCTACCGAAGAGGGCGGCCAGTGGTACATCGACGCAACCGACGGCAAGGACTGCTACCTGCTGACCAATGACGAGGCTGCTGCTTCCGCTGACGCCGACAATGTTGCTGCCGCCTACAGTATGCAGTACAAGGAAGGTGACGGCCACGGCACCGCCTTCTGGTCCAGCCCCATCACCTTCCCGGGCAACATGCAGCTGCTGAAAGAGTTTGCCGAGCAGACCAATTTCAGCTATGATTACTATGCCGACGGCGGCCTGACCCAGAACGAGGAAGGCTACTGGCAGACGGCCGATGCTGTTTCCGGTGCCACCATTGCGGAGGGCTGCACCTATCTGGATATGCTCAAGACCCTGTACGATCGCATCCAGAACGGCGAGTACGAAAAAGCCATCTAAGAAGCCGTTTTCATAAGCATCGCACACCGCTCGGACGGCCTTTTTGCTCGCATACTGCGTTGCTTCCCCTTGCAATCCGTCAGGATTGCTGCGGAAAATCGCCTTGTCTGCGAACAAAAGTTCTCGCCGTTCGGCGCACCCTGCTTTATAAAAACAGCTTCTGAGAAGGATGCTTCCCTTTTGACCGGTTTATGATATACTTGGTACAAAGGGGAGAGAGCTATGGAAGACACCAGAGGTAAAATTTTGGCGGCGGCGGCGCAGCTGTTTGAGCAGCAGGGCTACCGCAGCGTGTCCATGCGGGCCATTGCGGCAGCGCTTGGCATCAGTGTGGGCAACCTGACCTATCATTTTCCCCACAAACAGGATATCGCCACGGCCCTTGCGGAACAGGAACTGAAAACCATCATCCTGCCGGAAGAAGCAAGCCTTGCGGCACTGGACGGCTATCTGCGCAGGATGCTCATCTCACTGGTGGACCACGCCCGCATGTTTGACGACCCGCTGCTGTTTGAGGATCTGCCTGGCCAGCAGCAGGAGAACGCGGCCCGCATCACCCGCCTGCAGCAAAATCTGGAGCGTTTTTTCATTCAGCTGTGCCAGCAAGGGGTGTTTGGCCCGGAACTGTGTGGCCGGACGCTGCAGGATGTGATCGACCTTATCATGTTCAGCCACGTGGGCTGGCAGCAGCGTGTGTCCGTCAGCCGCCGGCCCGCTGCCGAAGCTGTGGATGATATGATGCGGATGCAGTGGCTGTTGCTGCGGCCCTACCTGACCGCAGAAGGGCAGAAACAGCTGGAACTGCTTGCCGTAAAATGAAGAAAAAGCTCCCGGAAAGCTTGATGCTCTCCGGGAGCTTTTGTTTCTTTAAGGTGCGCTAAGGGAAACAGGAACGGGTGATACTCAGCGGTTTTCCATGGCTGCGATGATCCGGTCGGCAGCCTTTTCTACGTTCTCGCGGGAGGTGGCCAGATTGAAGCGGACCCACGTCTCTGCGCCGCCATGGAACCATTCGCCGTAGTCCAGCGCGATTTTGCACTCCTTCTCAAAGAACTCCGCCATTTCTTCCTTCTTGATGTATGCACCGAAGTCAGCCCACATCAGATACGTACCTTCAAGCGGCGCAATGACAAGCTTTGGAAGCTTGTCCATTAAACGTGCGCGCAGGAGCGTATAGTTGTCATAAATGATGTCCACCAGCTCATCGACCCATGCGTCGCCATGCAGGTAAGCTGCTTCACCGGCCAGATAGCCGAAGGTGTTGCTCTCAGAAATGTGGATGTGGCGGCTTAGAACGTCCCATTTTGCACGCAGCTCTTCATCGGGGATGATGGCAAGTGCGGTGGTAAGGCCAGCCAGGTTAAAGGTCTTGCTCGGGGCACTGAGGACGATGGTTTTTTCTTTGCGGACCAGGCCGAACGGCGTGTGCTTGTGGCCCTTGTGGACAAAGTCGTGGTGGATCTCGTCGGAGACGATGATGACGCCATACTTGTCACAGATCTCTGCCATTTTTTCCAGCTCTTCGCGCGTCCAAACGCGGGAAGTGGGGTTGTGCGGCGAGCAGAAGAGCAGCATCTTCACATCGTTTTCCACGATCTTCTTTTCGATGTCGGCATAGTCCATGGTATAGGTCTTGCCGTCCCAGATAAGATCGCTCTCCACAAGTTTGCGCTCGGTCTCGTTGACTGCGTTGAAGAACGGATAGTAGACCGGCGGAAGCACCAGAACATGGTCACCCTCGTTGGTCATAGAGAATACGCACCAGTAAAATGCCTGTACGACACCGGGAGAGAAGCGCAGCCATTCCTGCTGGACTTCATAGCCATGGCGGTCCTTTTCCCAGCGGGCGAAAGCCTGGTTGAAGCGCGAGGCCATCATATCATAGCCGTATGCGCCGCATTCCATGTATTTCCGGATAGCCTCATGGACCTCTTCCGGGCAGCGGAAGTCCATATCCGCGACCCACATGCTCAAAAGGCTCTTATCGCCATATTTCTTTTCCAGACCGTCCCACTTGGTGCAGTTGGTGCCGAAACGGTCCACATACTTTACAAGATTACCCATGGTTTCCTCCTCTTTTATCGATCGTTCATGGTCAGCAGATAACGCCGGTAGCCGCCGGAGAGGTTTTTGGTCCGGTAGCCGTTGCCCATCAGGATGCGCTGAGCAATGTAGCCGCGCAGACCGATCTGGCATGTGATGTAGATCTCCTTGCTCTTGTCGAGCTCTTCCAGACGGCTGCGGAGCTCATCAACAGGAATGTTGATGAAACCGGGGATGGAGCCGTTTGCATACTCGCCCAGCGTGCGCACATCAAGCTTGACTGCATCGGCGGGAATGGCGTCGATATCTTCAACATAATACGGGATCATGCTGCCGTCAAGGATATTTTCTGCCACATAGCCCGCCATGTTGACCGGGTCCTTTGCAGAAGAGAAGGGCGGAGCGTAGGCAAGATCCATTTTTTGCAGGTCGTAGACGCTCAGGCCGAAGCGAATGGCGTTTGCGATGCTGTCGATGCGCTTGTCCACGCCCTCAAAGCCGACGATCTGTGCGCCGAGTACAAGGCCGGTGTCCGGGGCAAAAAGCAGCTTGATCTGCATCATGCTGGCACCTGGGTAATATGTGGCGTGCGAGGCCGAATATGTAAAGGACTTGCGGTAAGCAATGCCGTTTGCGGCAAGCACTTCTTCCTTTGCGCCGGTAACGGCAATGGTCATATCAAAGAGCTTGACGACGGAAGTGCCCAGGCTTCCTTCGTATGTGCGCGTCCGGCCGCAGATGGTGTCGGCAACCATTCTGCCCTGCTTGTTGGCGGGGCCTGCCAAAGCGATGATACCGGGTGCTTTGGTGACGAAATTGGTCACGGTCACAGCGTCGCCGATGGCGTAAATGTCAGGAACGGAGGTTTTCATGGAGGAATCCACGAGGATCTCACCGCGGCCGCCGAGCGTAATACCGCTTCCCTTGAGGAAGGCGGTTTCCGGTGCAACGCCGATGGACAAAATGACCATCTCGGCATCTACGCGAGTGCCATCGTCCAGCATGACATAACCTTCGCCGATCTCGGTACATTTTTTGCCGAGGTAAAGATTCATGCCCTTGCTGCGCAGATAATTGTGGACCTCATGGGCCGTGTCCATATCGATCGGGGCCAGCACATGCGGTGCAGCCTCAATGACATTGACCTGAATGCCCCGGGCAGCCAGATTTTCTGCAACCTCCAGGCCGATGAAGCCGGCGCCGATGACTGCGCAGGTCTTTGGATGATTGCTGTTGACAAAACTGCGGATGGCGTAAGTGTCGGGGATGTTCCGCAGGGTAAAGATCCGGTCTGCAGCGGGGGAAGAGCGGAAAGGATTGACCGGCGCTGCGCCAGGGGAAAGGATCAGCTTGTCGTAGCGCTCCTTATATTCTTCACCTGTCGCATGGTCCTTTACGATGACCCATTTGTTTTCTGTATCGACCGAAAGGACCTCATTTTTTGTACGCACGTCAACATTAAAGCGTGCATGGAAGCTTTCAGGGGTCTGCAGCTGCAGCTCTTCGTCGTCGGTGATAACGCCGCCGATATAATAAGGAAGGCCACAATTTGCAAAGGAGATAAACTCGCCTTTTTCCAGCAGGACAATATCCGCCTGTTCATCATTTCTGCGCAGACGTGCTGCTGCGCTTGCACCGCCGGCCACGCCGCCGATAATTACGACTTTCATTCGTTCTGCCTCCTCTTTTTTTCGATAAGCGTCAAACACATCCAGAGCGCGCATCACTGTTTCCACACAGCCTTCTTCTTCTGTGGCGTACTTTTCATACAGCGCGGCACAGGTGATATCACCCATGTTTTTTCTGAAAAATTCAACAAAGTCGCGGCACGAATCGACAAAATGGCCGCTCTTGTGTGCGCATTCATGCACATGGAATTTTCCCATTGCGCCGAGTGAGCCGCACAGTGCGCCGCACATATCGCCGCAGATGCCGCCGCCAAAGGCGGCAATGAGGTGCATCTGCTCACCGGTAAGCTCCAGATGATAGCGTTCGCCCAGTGCCTTCAGAACGACTTCTGCACAGTTGAGCTGATCGTTCCGGAGGCACGTCAGGCACTGTTTTCGGTCCATTTTTACGTTCACCTCTTACATTCCAGGCTTCCAGTCGTCCGGCAGGGGGCAGACGTAATGTGCGCCGTGCGTTTTGGCCTCGAATTCCTGCTTGGCTGCCGCAACAGTCTCCGGGTCCTGCAGCAGGCGGATGGCCATATTGCCAAAGACCTTTGCTGCATAGAGCATGCCTTTCATGCCGATGCTGGAAGCGGAGAAGGTGGTGCACTGCCAACTGTGGCTGCCGCAGCTGTAACCCTGGCCGATGGCGGTGAACATGGTGGTCGGGACGATGCGGCTGACATCACCAAGATCGAGTGAGCCGCCGATGGTAGTGTTGGCCTTCACTTCAGAGAGCGGTGCGAGGAACTCGCAGATATAGCCTTTGCGTGCGTCAACGCCATAGGCTTTTTCCAGAGATGTGCGGAAGCGCTCCCCGTTTTCGGCTGTGTATTCACCAACCACACGCGCAAATTCGTGCTCTTCCGGCGTGAACTTCGGAACGGGGACCTTGCTCATCTCTTCCCAGAGAACCTTGTTGAGCGTGCAGTTCGGCATATAATCCGCGCAGCCGCCGAGAGGCTCAAGGGTATAGGTCGTGCCGGTCATCTCAGCTGCGCCGTTTGCACAGTGGATCAGGCGTTCATAGACGTCTTTTGCAATGGTCATGTTTTCTGCACGAACGAAATACCACACAGAAGCCTTGTCGGGAACAACGTTGGGGACAAGGTCAGACACGATGGGTGCGTAGTGCAGCTTCGTGCCGGGCAGGACATGCTCGCGCAGGTAGTTTGCAGAGACGTTCATCAGCTCAACTGCGTCAAGTGCGCTGCGGCCATTGTAGGGGTCAGAGCCAGCGTGTGCAGTTTTGCCGTGGAAGTGGAACTTTGCAGAGCGGGTTGCGGAGGTGGAGGTCTCAAAGACGGCGTTGACGCCTTCCGGATGCCAGGTGACCATGCAGTCTACATCGTCAAAAACGCCCTGCTTTGCCATGTAGACCTTGCCGGTCAGAAGCTCTTCGCCCGGCGTGCCGTAGACGCGGATCGTGCCGGGGATGCCCTCGGCTTCCATCGTGTATTTTGCAGCGATGGCACCGGCGACGGAGGCGGTGCCAAGCAGGTTGTGGCCGCAGCCGTGGCCATTTCCGCCTTCTACCAGGGGTTCAGGGTTATCGGTCTTTTTCTGCGACAGGTTCGGAAGGGCGTCATATTCGGCGGTCATGCCGATGATCGGGCGGCCGCTGCCGTATTCTGCAATAAAGGCGGTCGGCGCATCGCCAACACCCTCTTTCACACGGAAGCCGTGCGATTTGAGCAGGGAGCTGAGCCTGGCGGAAGATTTGAACTCTGTATAGGCGACCTCGGCGTATTCCCAGATATCGCTCGCAGCCTGCGTAAAGACGGACTGGTTTTCATCGATGAATCTTTCAATGTTTGTCATATGCTTTCACCTACACAACATTTTTAAATTTGATTTGGAACAAACTGCCAAACATGTGGGGAAGTTATGATCGTGAGCTCAGGTCTCTTCTTCCTGCTGTGTATAAAGATCTGCGGGGATCTGGATGTTTCGTTTCTTTTCAAGAATATGGGCAAGTACAACGCTGACGATCAGATAGGCCACAGACAGAACGGCAGCGACCGGCGTTAGATCCGAGATCAGCAGGAAGGTCTGGAAGATCAGCAGCACGAAAGCAAAGATCGCAAAGGGGGTCAAAATCTTTTTTGGAAGCTTGAACTTTGAATTTTCATAGGCAAGCGGATATTTTTTGATCAGGAACATTGCACTCAAAGGCATCAGGGCCTGATAGACACAGCCAAGGCCGGAGCCGATCGTGGCGATGATATCCAGAGGAATATCCAGAATGATCGGGACGACAGCAACCAGATAGACCAGCAGCATCAGATAGTGCGGCGTGCCGTATTTCTTGTTGACGTCTGCGAGCTTGTTGGGAAGCCAGCCGTCGTCACAGGCGATCATGATGGGCTTTGTGACCCATGTGAAAATGGCGTTCATGGTGGTGGCTGTTGCGCCGAGAGCGCCGCCAATTAAAAAGACGTAGAACGCGGGTCTGGGGAGGATCTCATTTGCAACCAGGCTGAGCGGCTGATTTGCAACCTGCTGCCAGGGCAGGACGCCGGAGGCGACAAGTGCGATCAGTGCGTAGATGCCGCCGACAAACAGCGTGCTGCCGATCATGGCGATCGGAAGATCTTTGCCGGGATTTTTTGCTTCGCCGCCGAGCTCTGCGATCGTGATCGCGCCGCTGGTGGAGAAGGTGAGAAGTGCAGCTGCGGTCCAGAACGAACGCACACCGTTCGGGAACATGTTGGCAGGATCAAAAACATAGCTGTAGTCAACTTTGACAAGGCCGAAGAGGATGAAGCAGGCCAGACCTGCAATCAGAGCGAAAACCAGAATGTTCTGGGCGATCGCTGCGTTTTTTGTGCCGAAAATATTGCAGACAAAGATGATGGTGAGGATCAGCAGTGCCACGATCTTCAGATTGATGCCGGGCACCAGAGACTGGAAATAGGTGGCAAAGGTGGTGGCGTACATAGAGACCGTGATCTGGCAGATGATAAAGACCATCAGCTCAAAAAAGCCGGTCTTCGGGCCGATCAGGCGGCTTGGATAGCGGTAGGTGCCGCCGGTCGTCGGGCAGGCAGACGCAACCTGCGCTGCAGGCAGAAGGGATGCCGAGCTGACGATCGCAGCAACGAGGAAAGCCAATACAACACCGGTTCCGGTCATTCCGATTGCGACGCCGCAAAGAGACATGATACCTGCACCGATGATCTGTCCGACTGCCAGACTGAACAGATCTCTGCGTCCCAGAGTTTTCTTCAAGTTCTTTTCATGCCGTTCCAAAGCAAAAAGCTCCTTTTTCGTAATAATCCGGAAACAGTTTGGCGTAACAAGGGCGCAGAAATCTGCGCCCTTGTATGCCAATGCTATGCGAGAAAGCCCCTGCGAGATCAAAGGATCATATGCAGAAGTCTCGAGATCAGAAGACCACCGACGGTGCCGATGCAGGAGCCGAAGGCTGCCATGACGCTTGCGATCGCGACATAGGCTTCAGACAGATGTGCGTAAGAACCTGCGACGACGGGGGCGGAGGAGTTGCCGCCAATTGCTGCAATGGAAGCGCAGGCCATCGTATACAGGTCGGTGCGGGTCAGCTTGCCGTAGACCACCATGATGAGGGCATGAATGAGGATGATGGTGAAGCTGCCGGCGATCATCCAGCCAGCGTCCTTGAAGTAGCTCAGGTCAACGCCAAGCGTGCCGATGGAGACCTGAGTGAGGCAGATAAAGGTTGCAAAGGGCTTGATGAAGGGGTTTGCGCCGAGGTTGGTCCACATGCCGAGGAACATGGCAACAATGGTCACAAGCAGATACATGCAAACGCCGGATGGCCAGCCGATGGTAGCCTGGAGAAGGTCACCGAGCTGTCTGCAGACAGCCTGAACCAGGAAACCGACGCCGATAACGATGAACAGATCCTTTACGTTTGCCTGACGCTTTTCACGCTCGTCGAGGACGATGCGCTCGCCGGCGGCCAGAACCGTGTCAAGCTCAGCGTTTGCAAACTTGTTGTACTTTTTGTAAAGCATGGGGACGATCGTCATCAGGAAGATCAGCCAGGGCGAGTAAGCCAGCTCAATGAGGATCAGGACGTTGCCAAGGGCGTTTTCAGACAGGCCGAGGCCGTCTGCAACTGCAAAGAGGTTTTCCGGGCCGCCGATGAAGGAGGCAATCATGGTGCCATAGCTTTCCGGGATCTCGGGGATGTTCATCAGGCCGCCGAAGACCTTTGCACTGATGATCGCGCCGACGATGATGCTCAGAGACGTCACAAGGAAGGTCATGATCATCTTGGGGCCAAGCTTTGCAATCTTTCTGGGGTCATTCTGCACGATGATCGCGTAGACCATCAGCGGAACGCCGTAGTTGACCATCGCTTTTTTGGTTGAGGCGACGGTTGCACCTTCTGCAAAGCTGAACACACCAACGTTGCGGCAGATGACAAAGAACAGGTAAAGAATCAGCATCGGGGGGATCGTCTTCAGGAACTTCGAGTTTTCATATTTCGTCGTGAGGTAGAGATAAATTGCCAGAATGACGAATACAAAGGTTATGTAACCAAAGCCAGTAGATATCATAGTTTCCCTCCTGTTTTCTTTTTTAGCTGCGCGGCGATCGCGCCAAAGCAGCAGAATGATTGGTTCAGCGCTTGGGGACGACGAAGAAGATGTTCTGCGAGTCGACCAGGTCTACGACCAGACCGTATTTTGTCTCCCGCACGTTCAGGCCGGAGGCCTTCATGCAGGCGGCTGTCTTGTTATAGTCAGGAGTCTCCAGAATAACGCCGCCGGTGTTGCGGCAGTCGTCTGCCGGAGCCTTGATGCCAAGCTCGTTTTCAAGCGTTGCATGATCCACAAAGTTCAGCTCGCGGATCGCTGTGCCTTCACCCCAGTCGCCAAGGCCGAGATCAAATTTTGCAAGATCCGCCGCAATTTTGTCCACACGCGCCGGGTCGTCGTTGCAGAGGATGATGCCGCTGGCGCGGTTGATGCCGTTGGCATGAATGTAGCGGTTGTTGTTATAGAACAGCTCGCGGGTCTTGTGGCAGACAGACTCGGTTTCAATGTTCGGAATAACGTCGTCCTTGACGGCGACGCACTCGAAAATGGCTGTGCCCTTCTTTTCACCGTGGTCGGCGTAGCGGTTGGCAAAAACCAGATCCGTTGTCTCAAAGCCCTGAGCAACGGCGTTGTCGCGGGTCTTGACGATGTCGGTGCTTGCAAACTCAAAATAGTTCATGCCATGGGTTGCGCCGCCGTACTTTTCCGGATTGTGATTGATGGCAAACTCCAGATAGCAGTTGTCCAGCACAAAGCGCATACAGCGCGGGGGCTGACCGTTTTCATCGAGCGGCATTGTGGTGCAGCCGCCTTCGCCGGAGAAGCCGAGCTGGAACATTACATTTGCCGGATGAAATTTGTTGGAGAACATTCCAACATGGTCGATTTTTACAGGAATGATCTTTCTCATGATTCAGTCTCCATTTTTACGCAAAATTACGAAAAACCGCATTACTTTACGGCAACAGCCTCGATCTCTACCTTTGCACCCTTGGGGAGCGCAGCAACCTGGAATGCAGCACGTGCAGGATAGGGAGCAGTGAAATAAGTCGCGTAGACTTCGTTCATCTGGCCGAATTCTGCGATGTCCTGCAGCAGAACCGTTGTTTTGACAACGTTGCTCAGATCCATACCGTTGGCCGTCAGGATAGCAAGGATGTTCTTGAGACTCTGATGTGTCTGCGCTGCGATGTCGTCGCCGGCAAAGGAACCGGTGGCAGGGTCGATCGGCAGCTGACCGGAGATGTAGAGCGTTTCGCCGGCGGCAATAGCCTGAGAATACGGGCCGATGGCAGCCGGAGCCTGTTCGGTGGAAATTGCTTTGATTTTAACTGACATTTCTTCTTACCTCCTTTCTTATCAGCGCATCTTGCAGTTGTGATGCCGCAGCAGATGCACAACTTCACGCTTGATAATATTTTTTTCACGCCAAGAATTTTATATTCACATCATAGCAGAGAAAAACTAGACTGTCAATCGTTGTTGAGAATGATGCAACGTAGAAAAAAATAAAGGTTTTTCGTGCAATTTCACAGTTGCAAAGCAAAATCTTGAACGATATCATAGTATAAAGCAACAATTTGTTCGCGACAGACAGAGCCCGGCCGGAACAGCGGCCATGGGACACAGCAGGTATACGCGAAAAATCTGATGGAAACTGGAGTACTTTTATGACAGACAAGGAATTGCTGCAAACCTATGTTAATCTCGCCCCGTTCCTTGCAAAGGTGTGTGGCCCGAGCTGTGAGATCGTTGTTCACAGCACGGTAGACACGAACCGGTCGCTGGTCGCGATTGAAAACAGCCTGTCCGGCCGCGAAAAAGGCAATCCCCTGACAGAATTTGCAAAGGGGCTGGCGGAAAAGGGGACGTTTAAGGACGTCAGCTATCTGGCAAATTACACCGGCAAAACGGCGGATCGGGAATTTCTTTCGTCAACTTACTTTATCAAAAACGGCGATCGCCTGATCGGAATGCTCTGCATCAACAAGGATGTGACGTGCATCAAAGAGCTTAACTGTATGCTGGCGAGCCTGCAGGAGCATTTTAACCTTGCCATTCCGGCAGACAGCGAATATTCAGAGAATCTGGATAACCCGGTGGAAAGCATCATGCGTGAGCGGATCGCGGACGCGATCGCGCAGAGCGGCGTGATGCCGGCGCGGATGAGCATTGACGAAAAGGTTCATGTTGTGCGCAAGCTGCATGAGACTGGGATCACAACGATGAAGGGCGCTGTGGCAGAGATCGCAAAACAGCTGTCCATTTCCGTTCCCACAGTGTACCGCTATATCAAAAAAGCAGACAATATGACGACTTGATAAAGCAGTCTGTGCTGGCAGGAGTGCTGAGTAAAATATGCAGAGAAAACATATATACTACTAACACGGTGGGTTGGTTATTTTATAGCATAAGCGATTGCATTTGTCAATATTTGTAAATAAAAAATGATAAAATAATTTGCAGCGTGATAGCTGCCTGCTCGTAAATATAAGAAAATTGAACGGGATCGCATCAATCGTAACGCCGCAGGAGTGGTGATCTGTGCAAGTCCCGGCATATGCAGGCTTAGAACAGTTTGACATCACATGACACGAACAGGCCGCTGTTAAAGCGGCCTGTTTTTATGTCTTTTTTCCCTTGGTGTGACCGGGGGCTTATTTGTGCCGAAGCATCAAAAAACCTCCGGAAAATCCGCGGATTTTCCGGAGGTTTCAATAAAAGATGAATTTTAGCGGAATGTGCTCAGAGCAAAGCGAAGGTCATTCCCAATCGTTACGCGCTGTGGTCGCTCAGCCACCGCAGGGCCATATAGGCGTAGGCCGCAGCACCCTCGTACAGCACGCTGTCGTCAAAGCGCACCTTCGGGTGGTGCTGGCCGTAGACATAACCTTCCTTGGCGTTGCCGGCGGAGATAAACATGCTCACGGTGGGCACTTCATGGCTCACAAAGGCAAAATCTTCGCTGCCGCCGCCGGGTTTACCGCCAGTGATGGGGGTCATATCCATGGCACCGCGGCCCAGCAGTTCGGTCATATAGGTGAGGGAATCCTTGGCAAGCGGCGTATCCACCACCATGCAGGGGCAGTGGTCGCTGAACTCCACCTCAGCAGTGCAGCGGTAAGCCGCTGCCACGCCCTGCGCGATCTCGGTCATGCGCTGGTGGATTTGTTCGCTCACGGCACCCTCAGGGTCTATCGTGCGGATGGTGCCCCACATATCAGCCGTGTCCGGGATGACGTTGGATGCCTTGCCTGCCTCGAACCGGCCTGTGGTGAACACGCCGAACTTGGCGGGGTCCAGCTCACGGCTGTTGATCTCCTGCAGGGCAATGTGGATGTGGGCAGCTGCGGTGATGGGGTCGATGCAGTTGTTCGGCATGGAGCCGTGGCCGCCCTTGCCGTGGACGGTGATGTGGTACTGCTCACAGCTTGCCATGGTGATGCCGCCGCCCGGCACCAGAACCGTGCCCACGGGCAGGGGCATTCCCGCCAGAACGTGGAACATCACGGCGGCATCTACCTTCGGGTTTTCCAGCAGGCCGTTTTTCAGCATGTCCAGCGAGCCCTGGAAGATCTCCTCGGCAGGCTGGAATTCCAGTTTCACGGTGCCTTCGATCTCGTCCTCATGCTCCTTGAGCAGTTTGGCCGCACCCAGCATCATGGCCGTGTGCATATCGTGGCCGCAGCCGTGCATCTTGCCCGGCACTTCGGAAGCAAATTCCTCGCCGGATTCTTCCTGAATGGGTAAAGCGTCCATGTCGCCGCGCAGCAGGATCACTTTGCCGGGTTTCTTGCCGCCTGCCAGCGCGAGCACGCCGCACTTGCCGCAGTCCTGCGGGGCGTAGCCCATCTCGGTGAGGGCCTTTTTGACCAGAGCCTTGGTTTCGGGCAGGTCAAAGCCCACCTCGGGGTGACGGTGCAGGGTGCGACGCCACTGGCGCAGCTGGGGTTCCAGTTCGTTTGCAGCTTTGAGCAGTTCTTCCGGTGTAATCACAAAATCAACTCCCTCTATAATATTATAAACAGCCTCGCCCTCTCAGACGCTGACGCACCAGCTCCCCAAAAGGGGGAGCCCTTGGCAAAACCAGAAACTTTATCGGAATGCCAAAGCCTCTCCCTTTGGGAGAGGTAGCATCGCGTAAGCGATGACGGAGAGGGCGAGGTCGTTTATCTTTTGTTTAGTTCTCGCCGCTCGGCGCACCATCCGGGTGGTACTTGGCGCAGGTGCACTTTTTCCACTTCAGGCCGCTGCCGCAGGGGCAGGGGTCATTGCGGCCAATCTTAATGACCCGCACAGGCTGGCCATGGGGCGCACCCTTGGCACCGGGGGCACCGTTGCCGGGAACAAAGCCCTCGCCGGTGGGTTTGGCCACCTGCTCACGCTTGGGGGCGGCACCGGCCTGACGGATCTCGATGGTCAGCAGCATCTTGATGCTGGACTCACGGATGGAATCCACCATCTGGTCGAACATATCAAAGCCCTCGATGCGGTACTCCACAACGGGGTCCTTCTGGCCGTAGCCGCGCAGTGCGATGCCCTGGCGCAGCTGATCCATGTTGTCGATGTGGTCCATCCACATACGGTCCACGCATTTGAGCAGGCAGATGCGTTCCAGCTCACGCATGACGGGGGAACCATAGCGCTGCTCTTTGTCGGTGAGGATGTTCATGCCGCGGTCATAGAGCAGATCGGCAATGCCCTTGCGGGAGAGTTCCTCAAAGTCGGCCACAGTGTAGTGGAAGTCCTCTTCGGTGGTCAGCCAGCCCTGATAATGACGGCGCAGGGCACCAAAGTCCCAATCATCCTTCACATCGCCGGCCAGGAACTGGTCACAGCTGGAATCGATGTTCTCCCGCAGCATCTTGTGCATCTCGGTGCTGATGTCCTCACCGTCAAGCACCTTGCGGCGCTGGCCGTAGATGATCTCACGCTGCTGGTTCATCACGTCGTCGTACTTCAGCACGTTCTTGCGGATCTCAAAGTTGCGGCCTTCCAGTTTTTTCTGGGCGCTTTCCAGCGTGCTGGTGATCATGCGGTTCTCAATGGGTGTATCTTCGTCGATCTTCAGGGTGTCCATCAGGCCGGAGACACGGTCGCCGCCGAACAGACGCATCAGGTCATCTTCCAGGCTCAGGTAGAAACGGGACGCACCCGGGTCGCCCTGACGGCCGGCACGGCCGCGCAGCTGGTTATCGATACGGCGGCTCTCGTGGCGCTCGGTACCGATGATGAACAGGCCGCCTGCAGCGCGCACCTGCTCGGCTTCGGCGTCGATCTGAGGCTTGCACTGGGCGTACAGCTCATCAAAGCGCTTGCG
Source organism: Faecalibacterium sp. (assembly GCA_050873025.1). Classification (GTDB taxonomy): domain Bacteria; phylum Bacillota; class Clostridia; order Oscillospirales; family Ruminococcaceae; genus Faecalibacterium. The sequence goes on from JBNMHZ010000016.1 coordinate 21,794, forward strand.
TGCGGCAAGGATGTTGGCGTCCTCGGTGTCGCCGTGGCCGTTGGCTTCGGTCAGCAGCATCTCCACGGCTGCCGGGTCGGCGTCCTCGGGCTTTTCGGGGTTCAGCAGGTTCTCGCAGAAGTGCTCCTTGCGCATCTGGGCCTTGGCCATGAATTCGGCGTTGCCGCCCAGCATGATATCGGTACCACGGCCTGCCATGTTGGTGGCAATGGTGATGGCACCCTTTTTGCCGGCCTGCGCCACGATCTCGGCCTCGCGCTCGTGGTTCTTGGCGTTCAGCACGTTGAAGTCGCGGGTGTACTTCTGCAGCATCTTGGCCAGTGTTTCGCTCTTTTCCACGCTGACGGTGCCCACCAGCACGGGCTGACCTTTCTGGTGGCATTCCAGCACCTGTTGGATGACGGCATTGTACTTGCCGTTGACGGTCTTGTAGATGGCATCCGGGTAATCGATGCGCTGGCGGGGACGGTTGGTGGGCACCGTAACGATGTTCAGACCGTAGATCTCGGTAAACTCGGTGGCCTCGGTCTTGGCGGTACCGGTCATGCCGGACAGCTTTTTGTACATGCGGAAGTAGTTCTGGAAGGTGATGGTGGCCAGCGTCTTGCTCTCGGCGGCGATCTTTACGCCCTCCTTGGCCTCAATGGCCTGGTGCAGACCTTCGTTATAGCGGCGGCCAATCATCAGGCGGCCGGTGAACTCGTCCACGATGATGACCTGACCATCCTTGACCACATAATCGATATCCCGCTGCATCACGCCGTAGGCCTTGATGGCCTGGTCGATGTGGTGGGCAAGGGGCATATTCTCGGCGGCGGCAAGGTTCTCAATCTTGAAGTAAGCTTCGGCCTTCTTGATGCCGCTGGCGGTCAGGGTGCAGGTCTTGTGCTTTTCGTCCACGACATAATCGCCGTCGGCCTGCTCATCGGTGGAGACCTTATCTTCCAGCTCCACCACCACGCTCTTGCGCAGGGTGCGTACAAAACGATCCACCTGGGTGTACAGGCTGGAGGAATCCTCGCCGCGGCCGGAAATGATAAGCGGGGTGCGGGCTTCATCGATCAGGATGGAGTCCACCTCATCGACGATGGCATAGGCATGGCCGCGCTGCACCATGTTGGCCTTGTAGGTGACCATGTTATCGCGCAGGTAATCAAAGCCGAACTCGTTGTTGGTGCCGTAGGTGATGTCGGCCGCGTAGGCAGCGCGGCGGGCGTCGCCGTCCATGCCCTGCGCGATCAGGCCGACCGAAAGGCCCAGCCAGCGGTACAGTTTGCCCATCCATTCGCTGTCGCGCTTGGCCAGGTAATCGTTGACGGTGACCACATGCACGCCCTCGCCGGTCAGGGCATTCAGATAGGCGGGCAGGGTGGCCACAAGGGTCTTGCCTTCACCGGTCTGCATCTCGGCAATGTCGCCGCGGTGCAGGGCGATGCCGCCGATGATCTGCACTGGGAAGTGCTTCATGCCCAGCACGCGCCATGCAGCCTCACGGCAGACGGCAAAAGCATCGGGCAGGATATCATCGGTGGTCTTGCCATCTGCCAGCTGCTGTTTGAACACAGCGGTCTGTGCCTGCAGCTCGGCGTCCGGCAGGGCAGCATATTTTTCTTCCAGAGCCAGTACCTGCTTGGCAATGGGGTTGATCTTTTTCAGCTCCCGGTCGGAGAAGCTGCCAAAGAGTTTTTCAACAAGGGACATTGGTTACACCTCATAGATCAAATTCGGGGAAAAGCTCCCCCGGAGATAGACATAAATACACACATATATGATACACCAAAGCGGCAGATGCGTCAAACCCACAGGACTATTTTAGCCGCTTTTTGAATGAACTTTCTGTAAAATTGTGCTTGAAGTGGTTCATAGATGCATTTTGCGGCTGCGGCCTTTTCTTGTGAAAAAAGCTTCCGGAAAGCCCGCAGGCTTTCCGGAAGCTCAAATTAAAAATAATGTTTCCTCTGAAGATGCCCAGAGCGCACGCGGAGGGCATTCTAAATCGTTTACGCTTACAGTGTTTCCAACAGCCCGGGCAGCTGAGCCAGATCGTCAATAACGTTTGGGCACACGGCCTCCAGCCGGGTGCGGGACTGATGCCCGCCGGTGTAGAGCACACACTTTGTGCCCAGTGCAGCGGCAACCTCAGCATCGTGCTGAGTGTCGCCGATCATCACGCAGGCGGCAGGGGCGATGCCGCTTTGGGCAAGCCAGGTTTTGCCCACCTGCACCTTGCTTACGCCATAAATGTCTGCAAGGCCGAGCAACTCGGTAAAATAGCCCTGCAGGCCCCGTGCGGCAACCTGCTCGATCAGGTAGTCCCGGCGGGAGGCAGAAAGCACGCTCTGCCGCCAGCCCCGGCGCGAAAGTTCGGCCAGTGTTTCGGCGGCGTGTGCGGTGGGCGGGCAGGCATCCACGCCTGCATTGTAGTGTTCCATAAAGCGCTCGGCCAGCTGCGGATACGGATGCTTTGCAAAGTCAAAGCCGGCGCGGATGTAGTATTCCTCAATGGGAAAACCGAAAATCTCCCGGTAAGCGGCCAGATCGTACCGCTGGGGATAGCCGTGGGTCTCCAGCATCCAGTTCAGGCACCCATGGGTGAAGTCTACGTCATCCATCAGGGTGCCGTTCCAGTCCCAGAAGATCATTCCGTTCGTCTGCATGGAAACCTCCTGCGGCAGAGCCGCTTACGCTTCGGCAAAAATTTTGTTCAGGGCCTTGCTGCTCTCAATGATCTTCACCAGCAGAACGCCCAGCACGGTGCAGCTGACAAGCTCGCCAATGCCAACGGAGATGCCGTTGGTGATGCAGGCCAGCCAGATGGGTGCGCTGGAACTGGGGTCCGGGAACATGACCGCGATCTCAATGCCGATGATCACAGCGTTGAACAGCACCGGCGGCAGACTGGCCGGGATGGCCAGGCCCTTGATGCGGATGTTCCGCAGCTTGTAGGTGACAAGGCAGGCAAGCAATGTGGCAATGGTGCCGAAAATGACATCCACGATGGTAGAGCCCAGCAGGTTTGCCAAAAAGCAGCCCAGCACTACGCCGGCAATGTACTCGGCACCAAACACGGGCAGCAGGCACAAAGCCTCGGCCACGCGCACCTGCACCGCGCCATAGGAAAGCGGCTGCAATGCCATGCACAGCACTACGTAAATGGCTGCGACCACGCCGCAGCGCACCAGTTTACGGACGGAAGAATTCTGATTCATGATAATAACTCCAGCGGGATGATTTTGACCGCACAGGGCCGCCAGCCCCTGTGGGTTTGGCCCGGCATGGTTCGAGACACGCCGGGGAGCCTAAAATCCTAAGTTGCTCTTTAAGGAGCCGTGCAAAAAGCACGGCAGAAGGGAGTATAGCATAAAACCGGGCGGAATGCAACGAATTTCCGCAGAATCATGTACAGATGCAGGTTTTGGTTTGGATCCTTTTGGTGAAAAAGAGGTTTCGAAAAGCCCGCAGGCTTTTCGGAACCTCCCGATAAACGCTCTTTACCCTCTCGGGTGGCCGGTGTACACCAGAGCCACGGTGTCGGGGCCGGTGTTGGCCGAGACAACGCCGCCCAGCTCAAAAACGATGAGCGGCGGCTTGCCAAAAGCCTTGCGGCAGGCCTTTTCCAGATCGGCAGCCTGTGCAATGTTGGTGTGGCCGATCATATAGTCAAAGTCCTCCACGCCCTCGCTGCGCTTTTTGCACAGCTCCACCATGGCGGGCACCACCTTGTCGTCGCCGCGCACCTTGGCTTCCACCTTGGTCTTGCCGTCAATGAGGGTGATGATGGGGCGGATGCCCATCAGTTCGCCCATCACGGCGGCAGCGGCGGAGATACGGCCGCTCTTTTTCATCTGGCGCAGGGTGTAAGGTCCCAGGATGATCTCCATGCAGTCCATCTGCTTTTCAAATTCGCGGATGACGTGGCTGACCTCGGCGCCGTTCTGCAGTTTGCGGGCCATCTCGCACAGGTACCAGCCAAACACCATGGAATAGGTGTGCGGGTCCAGCAGATGAATTTTCAGGTGGTGCTCCGGGCGCTCCTCCCGCAGCATACCCTGTGCCATCAGGGCATTGTTGTAGGTGGAAGAGCCGGATTTGTTGATGGGCACATGGATCACATCGGTGTAGCCCTCGTCCACATACTGGCAGTATTTTTCGCAGAACTGGATGGGCGTGATGGCAGCCGTGGAAGGCACGCCCTTGGCGGCACGCATCTTATCGTAAAATTCGGTGTTGGTGCAGCTCTCACGCTCGATATAGTCCACATCATCCAGCAGGATGTGGAAGCTCATGATATCAATGCCGTATTTCTCGGCCAGCTCCTGCGGCATATCGCAGGAGGAATCGGTCAGGATCGCGATCTTGCTCATAACGTCCCTCATTTCCATTCATAGTCTCGTAAATGTCCGTGGTCCAGCAGTTCCGGAAAATCCCACTGACGAAGTACTTCATACACACCCACAGCCACACTGTTGGAGAGGTTCAGGCTGCGGCAGGTGTCTCGCATGGGCATCCGGATGCAGTGCTCCTGATTGGCGGCAAGCAAGGCTTCCGGCAGGCCGGCGTCCTCCCGCCCGAATACCAGATAAGCACCGTCCGGGTACTGGACATCGGTGTAACGCTGCGGCGCTTTGGTGGTAAAGTAATAATAGGGGCCGCTGTTCTTTGCAAAGAACTCGTCCAGCCCATCATAATAGCTGATGTCGAGGTAATGCCAGTAGTCCAGACCTGCGTGTTTGAGCTTTTTGTCATCGATGGCAAAGCCCATGGGGCCCACCAGATGCAGGCGGCAGGCGGTGCAGGCACAGGTGCGGGCCACGTTTCCGGTGTTCTGTGGGATGCGCGGCTCCACCAGCACGATGTTCAGCGTTGGCTTTTCACTCATCGGCGCACCTCACTCTTCCCATACCGCCGGGCACAGACGGGGCAGCAGCGGCTCGAACCAGACGCCGTAGCGGGTGTCCTGTGCGGCGGGCGTGTTCTGGATGGCCAGCGCCACGAACTCGGCGGCATTGTCGGCGGCAGCACTCAGGGCGTTGCCCTGCAGCAGCGAACCGATGAGCACCGCACCGTACAGGTCACCGGTGCCGGGGAAGCTGCGGCTGATGTGCAGCTTTTTGATGAGGAAGCGGTCTTTGCCGCTGCCTGCGCAGCCGATGTACTTGCCCAGCGACAGGCCGGTGACAACGGCACCCGGAGCCAGCGCAGTCACATCGTCGGCCAGCTGCTGGGCGGCTTCGTCGGTCAGCAGGCCGGTCTGCGGCTCACGCTGCAAAAGCAGCTGCGCCTCGGTGTAATTGGGCAGGATCAGATCGGCGGACTGGCACAGCGCCCGGATGCGGTCGATCAAAGCCGGGGTCACGGTGGAGTAAGCCTTGCCGTTATCGCCCATTACCGGGTCTACCACTTTTTTTGCACCCGGCCAGAAGGCAAAGGCTTTTTCGGCCAGCGCCACCTGTGCTTCACCGCCCAGATAGCCGGTGTAAATGCAGTCAAATTCCACGCCAAGAGCATGGTAATGTTCCAGTGCCTGCACACCATAGGCACAGCCGTCCAGCCGGGCCGGTGCGCCAAAGCCGCCCGTGTGGGTGGAAAGCACCACCGTGGGCAGAGCCACAGGCTGTACGCCCATGACCGAGAGCACCGGCAGGATCACCGCCAGGCTGCAGCGGCCCACGCCGGAAAGGTCGTGGATGCAGAGCACTTTTTTGGGTTCAACAGGGTGTATCAAATAAGGAACCTCCTTACCAGTATGCGGAATGAGCAGGGCGCTTTTTGCCGGACACACCTGCCCATTAAAACATCGTAAAACAGTATACCACAAATTTCTGCATAAAAAAAGCGGATACCGGATTCTTTTGCAGGAAATAATAGTGCCGGAGCCCCTGTTTTTTATGGAAAGGAGTTTTGAACATGAAACATGAATCCACCAGTTCTTCCGGGATGCTGCTTGGCATGGCCGCAGGCGCGGCACTGGGTGCCGTGGGCGTGATGGCCGCCACCCAGAACCAGCGCCAGCTGCGCCGCACCACCCGCAAAGTGATGAAGGGTGCCGAGAATGCGGTGCTGCAGCTGGACAAAATGGTCGGCGATTTTGTGGAAAAGCACATGGAAGGCTAAAAACAAAGAACGGCGTTCCGGTAGGAAACGCCGTTCTTTGTTTTTGAAAAAGCTCATTTGTTCCAGATGCACATGCGTGCGGCGGTGTTGATCTCGCCCAGAAAGCTCAGATCCATCTGGATATTGCAGGTGACAGAGAGGGCTTTGTTCACATCGCTGCCGGTCAGCACCGAGGCGGGCATGTTCTTGATGGTCAGCACGCCGGTGCCGTTCTCCACCTCGCCGGAGACGGTGCCGGTGTAGGTCACATCGCCGATGGTCAGGCCGGTCAGATAGCCGGACACACCCATCTTGCTCACCTGCTGGATGGGCAAAGCGAGGGTGTAGGTGCCATTGGACTGCCGGGTGAGGGTAGCTTCACGGTCCGGGTCGATGCCGGTATCGGCCATGGATTCCTTATCGGCCTTTTCCTTCCAGAATTTAACGCCCACATTCAGGCTGGCAGTGGCGCTGGCACCAAAGGTGAAGATGCACACCAGCAGCACCGAGAGCAGGGCGGCGCTTATGCGCTTATATGTTTTGGTCATGGATGATCTGCCTTTCTTTGCCGCACAAAGCGGCCTTGACCGGTTTGCGGAAAAACCGGTAGTTCAATGCTACCATAGCATGACCGTGCGGGAATGTCAATGCGCTTTGTGAAGCTTTCACAAAAACGTTGCACAATAAAAACAAAAGAGAAATACTTTTTCACAAGAAAAGCATCGCCGGAATTTTGGCGCAAAAAACAAACCGGCAGAGCCTGCGGGCCCGGCCGGTTTGCAGATTTAAAAGTTACAGCTCAAAATTGGGGTCATCCTTCAGCACGTGGATGCTGGACATAAAGGCGCTCTGCTCCGGATCGGTGAAGGGAGCTTCCTTGATGTACTTGTTCAGCTGGATGGCCGTGCGTGCCGGGTCGGCAATGGTGCCGGCACCGCCGATGCAGCCGCCAGGGCAGCCCATGCCTTCCAGCAGGTAGCCGTTGTACTTGCCGGCCTTTGCCAGCATGAGCAGCTTCTTGCACTCGGCCAGGCCCTGTGCGGATGCGATCTTCACATCCATATCCGGGTGCCATTCCTTGATCTTGTCGGCAACGGCCTTGGCAACGCCGCCGGACTGTGCAAAGCCGCGGCCTGCAGCGGAAGCGTGAACCAGATCCTGCTCCTCCGGGTCCACTTCCAGATTTGCCACGTCGATATCCCTGGCCTCGATGATGCCGGCCAGCTCCTCAAAGGTCAGCACGAAGTCCACGTCGGAGCGGACAGTGCGGCGGGAAGCTTCCAGCTTCTTTGCAGCGCAGGGTCCGATGAAGCACATACGGGCTTCGGGGTCGGCCTGCTTCATCATGCGGGCGGTGAACACCATGGGGGTCATGGTCATGGAGATGTTCTTGGCCAGATCCGGGAAGGCGGTCTTTGCCATCATGCTCCAGGCCGGGCAGCAGGAGGTGGCCATAAAGTTCAGCTTTTCGGGCACTTCTTCCAAAAAGTCGTGGGCTTCATCCACGGTGCACAGGTCGGCACCGATAGCAACTTCCACAACATCGTAGAAGCCCACAGCCTTGAGGGCTGCCTTGAGCTTGCCGGTGGAAGCCAGGCCCGGGAACTGGTTGATGAAGGCGGGAGCCACCAGAGCGTAGATGCGGTCGCCGCGGTTGAAGCCCTGAATCAGCTGATAGATCTGGCCCTTGTCGGCAATGGCACCGAAGGGGCAGTTCACCAGACACTGGCCGCAGGAAACGCACTTGCTGTAGTCGATCTCGGCACGGCCCAGCTCATCGGAGTGGATGGCACCCATGCCGCAGGCTGCAGCACAGGGGCGCTCGGTCTTGACGATGGCGTTGTAGGGGCACACGCCGACGCAGCGGCCGCACTTGATGCACTTTTCCTGATCGATGGTGGAACGGCCGCTCTCCCAGGTGATGGCCTTTTTGGGGCACACTTCCATACAGGGGTGAGCGAGACAGCCCTGGCACAGGTCGGAGACCTTGACCAGTTTTTCCGGGCAGCGGTTGCAGGCAAACTTGATCACATTCACCAGCGGGGGATCATAATACTTATCGGCGATAGAAGCATCTTCCAGGCCGGAAACAACGCTGTTGTGCTCGTCCATGCGGCGGGTGGGCAGGCCCATGGCCAGACGCACGCGCTCCTCAACGATGGCACGCTCCAGGAAGATATCCTTGCGCAGCTTGCCTTCTTCGCCGGGGATGATGGTGTAGGGGATCTTGCGCATCAGGTGGTTGGCCTGCTCGCCCTTGACGTTGGCATAGGCCATGCGTGCCACCTCGGTGAACACCTGACGGCGGATCTGGATGACCGTGGTATTGATTCCTCTGAAACTCATTCCAATTCTCTCCTTGCTTTGCTCAAAAACGAACGGACTGCACCGCGTCTCCGGCAGCGATCCTGCCGCAAAACGGGTGCTTCACGGGGCGCATTGGTACCGCGCCGCTGCAAACAGCGCTGTGCCCCGGGTGATCCATATTCATTTTATCATAAAGCATGTTGCATGAAAAGGGATAAAACGCAAAAATCGTTAAAAATTTGCGCTTTTGTGCTTGTGTACAGAATAAACAAATTCAAGAGCAAAAAATCAGCAGAGTGCCGCACGCACGCGCTCGCCGTCGTACTCGCCTAGCTTCACATGCACGATCTGCCCGCTCTCGTGGCCCGGGGCGGACACCACCACAGGGATGTACAGCCGGGTGTAGCCGGTGAACAGCGTGCCGGAAAGCGGCGTTTCCAGCAGCACGTCATCCTCGGTGCCCGCGTAAGCGGCCAGCACATCGCGGCGCACATCCTCCGCAATGGCATTCATGCGGCGGCTGCGCTCCTGCTTTTCACGCTCGTGCACCTGATCCGGGAAGTCGTAGGCCGGGGTGCCGCTGCGGCGGGAGTAGGGGAATACATGCACCTTCAAAAAACCGATCTTCTTCAAAAATGCGCAGCTCTCTTCAAAATCTGCCTCCGTCTCGCCGGGGAAGCCGCAGATGCAGTCGGTGGTAAAGCTGACCGGGCGTTCGCCATAGGCGGCGCGCAGCTGATCTACCACCTGAGCATACTGCTCGGCGGTGTAAACACGGCGCATCCGGCGCAGGGTGGCGCTGCAGCCGCTCTGCAGGCTCAGATGGTACTGAGGGCAGAGCTTTTCCACAGCGGCCAGCCGGGTGATGAACTCCGGCGTGAGCATATCCGGGTCCAAGCTGCCCAGACGGATACGCTCGATGCCCTCCACCTCGGCACACTTTTCCACCAGCTCCACAAGGTTCGTGCCGGTGTCCAGACCGTAGCTGGGCAGGGAAATGGCGCTGAGCACCACCTCCCGGTAACCGGCAGCGGCCAGCTGGTGCAGCTCGGCAAGGATGCTGGCTTCGCTGCGGCTGCGCACCGGGCCGCGGGCGCGGGGAATGACGCAGTAGGCACACTGACGGTTGCAGCCGTCCTCCACCTTGATAAAGGCGCGGGTGTGGGTCTCAAACCGTTCCACGGGCAGCTCTTCAAACTGTTCGCCGCGCTGGTGCGGGGTGATGGCGACGATGCGCTCGTGGCCGTCCAGCAGCTTTTGTACATTTTCCAGAATAGCCCGGCGGTCGCCGTTGCCGCACACGAGGTCGGCTTCGGTGAGCTGGGCGGCTTCCTCCGGGAAGGCCTGCGGGTAGCAGCCGGTGAGCACTGTAACGGCACCGGGGTTCTCGCGTTTTTTGCGGCGCAGCCACTTGCGGCTCTTCTGGTCGCCAAAGTTGGTGACAGTGCAGCTGTTTACGATAAAAACATCGGCCGGTTCGCCTTCCTGCGCAATGGTAAAGCCGTTGGCGCGGAACATCTGTTCCAGCGCGCCGGTCTCGTTCAGGTTGACCTTGCAGCCAAGGGTATAAAAACAAACTCGCATGAGGGGATATCCTTTCGACTAAAAACGGGGTGTTGTTTGCAATACTCCTTATTATATACCACAGCGGTCCTGCAGCGCAAGAGCGAGTATACGCAGGCAGGTGGGTTTTGGCGGTGCGGGGGCAAAATAAAAAGAGACGGGCATATGCCCGTCTCTCGGTAGCTGGGATAACTTAGACAGTCTTCTTGCGGAAGTTCACGGTCATGGTGTAGTGGCCGGCATTATCCTTATCGTAGCTGATGGTCTTATCGCCGGTCTTCTTGGGAACGATTTCGACGTCGCCATTATTGACGTCATAACCATCCTTGGTCAGCTGGCTGAGCAGCTCCTTCTTGGCATCCTCGATCTTCACTTCTTTGGTGTCATCCTTGACCTTGAACAGGCTGGAATTTTTGGTGACAACCTTCTTGCCCTTGCTCCAGCCGTCCAGACCCCTGGTGACATCGGCAGCGGTAACAGCCTTGCCATTTGCGTCAACTTCCTGATAGGTGACCTCAATCTCGGGGTTCAGGAAGGTGCCGCAGCCGGTGAACATGGAAGCACTTGCAGCAGCAACAACGGTCAGGCCAGCGGCCTTCAGGAAAGAACGGCGAGTCATATTCATGGTAGTATCCTCCTAAAAAATAATGGGATTCACGGTTTCGCAATACAACAGCTCCAAAGAGCTATTTCTAGCCTTAGTGTATCCTTTTTGGTAAAAATAGTCAAGAGTTTTTGCAAAAGAGGGCCAAAGTTTACTGCTGTAAATAAAAGATACTGGTAAAGATGCGATAAAATGCCCGGCACACGCATACTCTCTCAGCAAGAGACATTGCGCAGGGAGGGACTGGAATGGAGCGGAAAAACTTGGCACTTTTGTGTGCAGGGGTGGTGTGCTTCTGGCTGTTTGCGCTGGCCTTTGGCACGGCACAGGGCAGCGGACTGCGCAGGCAGATACCTGTGCCTGCGGCGGCGCAGACCACCGCAGAGCCGGAAAATGATGCTGCACAGCTGTCCCGGCAGCCTGCATTGGAGCTGCCCTGCCGTGCCGCCTGCCTCATCGACCAGCAGACAGGCACTATTTTATATCAAAAGAATGCTGACCAGCAGATGCCCATTGCGTCCATCACCAAGGTGATGACCCTGCTGCTCACCTTTGAAGCCGTGCACGATGGGCGGCTGACCATGGACACGCTGGTGCCGGTGAGCGAACACGCTTATCATATGGGCGGCAGCCAGATCTGGCTGGAACCGGGGGAACAGTTTACGCTGGACGAGATGATAAAAGCCATCTGCGTATCCTCGGCCAATGATGCGGCGGTGGCTGTGGCGGAGCTGGTGGGCGGCAGCGAGCCGGGCTTTGTGCAGATGATGAATGACCGCGCCAAAGAGCTTGGCATGGAAAACACCACCTTCCACAATGCCTGCGGGCTGGACACCGAAGGGCATCTTTCCACTGCCCACGATGTTGCCATCATGAGCCGTGAAATTCTGAACACCTGCCCGGAGGTGCTGCACTACACCGGCATCTGGACGGACACCCTGCGCGGCGGTGCCACCCAGCTGGTGAACACCAACAAGCTGCTGCGGCGGTACAGCGGCATCACCGGGCTCAAAACCGGCACCACCAGCGGGGCAGGCGTGTGCATCAGTGCCAGTGCCACCCGGGATGGGCTGGACCTCATCGCAGTGGTGCTGGGGTCGCCTTCCAGCTCCGACCGGTTCACGGCAGCTACCACCCTGCTGGATTACGGCTTTGCAGCCTACGGCGCGGTGCCGCTGCCTGCCATGGAGGACCGCCCTCTCCTTATAAAGGTAAATGGCAGCGCCGAGGAAAGCGTGCCGCTGGATTACTCTGCCCTGCCCGAAACGCTGCTGATGCCAAAAGCCGATGCAGCTGCCCTGACCGCGCAGCTGGAGCTGCCGCAGGAACTGGAAGCACCGGTGCAGCAGGGCCAGACCGTGGGCACGGTGCGCATCCTGAACGGCGAGACGGTGCTGGGCGAGTACGAGGTGCGCGCCGCTGCAGATGCCGCAAAAATGGATTTTGGCACCGCGTTCGGTCTGCTGTGGGGCTCACTGACCGGCAGCGATGCATGAAAATACGCTTCAGCGTACAAAAGCATGCGGCGGTAAGCTGAGGACAACTGTCTGTGTGAACAATTCTGGATGAAGAAACAAAAAAACACTATTAAAATTGTATGAAATCCAAGGATTTTGACCTTGACTTTGCCCGGAGGGAACGGTACACTTATACCAAGATATTTCCTCGCAGGGCAAAGGCCCGGCAGATCGTTTGGAGGTTATAATAAAATGAGTGTCGCATTGAACACCAAGCACCTCTCCAGCTTTATCAGCGAAGAGGAATATGCAGCTATCTACCCGCAGGTGGAAGCCGCCCATAACCAGCTGGAAGCAAAGTCTGGCCCGGGCAACGACTTCCTCGGCTGGATGTATCTGCCCCGCGATTATGATAAGGAAGAGTTCGCCCGCATCAAGGAAGCCGCAGCCAAGATCCGTGAGGATTCCGATGTGCTGGTGGTGGCCGGCATCGGCGGCAGCTATCTGGGTGCCCGCGCCGTTGTGGAGGCCGTGAAGGGCCAGTTCCACAATGAGCTGGAGAACGGCCCCAAGATCTACTTCTGCGGCAACAGCATCAGCCCCACCTACCTGAACAATATCATCAGCCTGTGCAAGGGCAAGCGCTTCTCCATCAACGTCATCTCCAAGTCCGGCACCACCACCGAGACCAGCCTGGCTTTCCGTGTGCTGCGTGAGCTGCTGGAAAAGGAGATGGGCGTGGAAGAAGCCAACAAGCGCATCTATGCCACCACCGACCGTGCCAAGGGCACCCTGAAGCAGCTGGCCGACGCACAGGGCTGGCCCACCTTCGTGGTTCCCGATGACGTGGGCGGCCGCTACTCCGTGCTGAGCGCCGTGGGCCTGCTGCCCATCGCCGCCGCCGGCATCGATATCGACGAGCTGATGAAGGGCGCTGCCGATGCTATGGAGCGCTTCTCCGTGCTGAGCAAGGACAACGACGCCTACAAGTACGCCGCCATCCGCAACATCCTGTACCGCAAGGGCAAGAGCGTGGAAATTCTGGAGTGCTACGAGCCGGACTTTACCCTGATGAACGAGTGGTATAAGCAGCTGTTCGGCGAGAGCGAGGGCAAGGACAACAAGGGCCTGTTCCCCGCAAGCTGCATCTTCTCCACCGACCTGCACTCCATGGGCCAGTTCATCCAGGAAGGCTCCCGCACCATGTTCGAGACCATCGTGGATGTCAAGAAGCCCGCAAAGGATCTGTTCATCGACCCGCTGGAAGGCAACTTTGACGGCCTGAACTTCCTGGCAAACCAGAACATGAGCGTGGTCAACCGCAAGGCCATGGAAGGCACCATCCTTGCCCACACCGACGGCGGCGTGCCCGAGGTGCTGATCGAGGTGGATGATCTGTCCGCTTACAATGTGGGCTACCTGATCTACTTCTTCTGGCGTGCATGTGCCTGCAGCGGCTACCTGCTGAGTGTGAACCCCTTCAACCAGCCGGGTGTTGAGAGCTATAAAAAGAACATGTTTGCACTGCTGGGCAAGCCGGGCTACGAGAACCTGACCGCCGAGCTGGAAGCAAAACTGAAGTAAATAAAAATGATCTCCCGCCGCAAGGCGTGGAAAATACAGGAGGACTGAACTATGATTAAACTGATTGTTGGCACCAAGGGCTCCGGCAAGACCAAGGCTATGATCGACCAGATCAATGATGCGGTCAAGACCTCCAAGGGCAACGTGGTCGTTGTTGAAAAGGGCATGAAGCTCACCTACGACATCGCTCCTGCTGCACGTCTGATCGACCTGGACGAGTACAAGATCTCCGGCGGCGAAATGCTGTACGGCTTTATTGCCGGCCTGATGGCAAGCAACTACGATATCACCGACCTGTACATTGACGGCATCCTGAAGGTGCTGGATCACGACATCAACCGTCTGGGCGTTGTGCTGGACGAGATGGCAGCCATTGCAGGCGACAGCGTCAAGGTCACCGTCACCGTCAGCGCAGACGAGTCCGCTCTGCCTCACGACGTGAAGAAGTACCTGTAATTTACTTTAATTTCGGGATCTGAACCATTTTGAACAGGCAGAGAACCGGGAAATTTAAATTTTTTCGGTTTTCTGCCTGTTTTGGTGTTGACAAAGGGCTGCGTTGGCGCTATACTAACAAAGCAGCCTTTTAGAGGTGTACTATGCAATTTGACCTGAGAAAGTTTATCGCCACCGGCAGACAACCCTATCATGCAGAGTTTCAGTGTGATTTATCTGCTCATGATTATGCCGGTGCAAGGATCACGGAGCCGGTCACCGCAGTCTTTGACGCGGAGACGGATGGCGAAGAGATCCGGATGACACTGCGGGCAAACGCATCGGTGCACGGAGAGTGCGCCCGCTGCCTCGACCCGGTCGTTCGGGAAGAGACGGTCGATACGGAGTGGACGGTGAAGGAACGGGATCTGGATGATCCGGATTTTGACCTTCCGCTGGACGAAAAAGGCCATCTGGATGTGGATGAATGGCTTAACCAGGAGTTTATGTTCCAGATCCCCACGGTGCTGCTTTGCAGTGCCGACTGCGCCGGGCTTTGCCCCGTGTGCGGCAAAAAGAAAGCGGTATGCACCTGCCAGCCGGCAGAGCAGACCGAAGCTCCCGTAGACACAAGGCTCGCAATCCTTAAATCACTGCTGAACTGATAAACCCATCAAGGAGGTGCAAAAATATGGCAGTACCTAAGAGACATCTTTCCAAGGCCCGCCGCGACAAGCGTCGCAGCAATGTTTGGAAGCTGGAGGCCCCCGCACTGGTCAAGTGCAGCAACTGTGGCTCTCTGAAGCTCCCCCACCAGGCATGTGGCAACTGCGGTTACTACAAGGGCGAGGAAGTCATCAAGAAGGCCTAATTTGCGCGTAATTGGTGGCATAATGGTGTTATGTACAGAAGGGGAGGGCGCACGCCTTCCCCTTCTTGTTCTGTAAAAAGAACGAAATCCCTCTCAGCCGCTTTCGGGCGGCAGCTCTCCCGCCGGGGAGAGCTTTTTGTGCGTGAATGATCCCTTTTTATAAAAGGAAAAGGAGGTGGATGCTGTGGCAATGAAGATCGCGCGGGTGGACCCCGGCAGCGAAGCGGAAGCACTGGGCCTTGTGCCGGGCGATGAACTGCTGAGCGTGGACGAGAACGAGCTGAACGACAGCCTGGACTACGATTTTTACACGGACAGCAAAAGCTTCCACCTGAAAGCAAAGGTGGCGGACGGCATCCGCGAGTGGGATGTGCAGCGCGAAGAGCGCGGCCCCTTTGGCTGCGACTTCCAGACCTATCTGGGCGACCAGAAGCACTCCTGCTCCAACCACTGCATGTTCTGCTTCATCGACCAGCTGCCCCCCGGTATGCGCGAGAGCCTTTATTTCAAGGACGACGACGAGCGGCTTTCCTTCCTGTTCGGCAACTATATCACCATGACGAACATGCAGGATCACGAGATCGACCGCATCATCAAGATGCACATCTCACCCATCAACATCTCGGTGCACACCACGAACCCGCAGCTCCGCGTGCGGATGCTGGCCAACAAACGCGGCGGCGAGGTGCTCAAGTACCTGCCCCGTCTGGTGGAAGGCGGCATTGCCGTCAACTGCCAGCTGGTGCTGTGCCGCGGCATCAACGACGGCGACGAGCTGCGCCGCACCCTGAGCGACCTTTTGGAGCTGACGCCCATGGTGCAGAGCATCGCTGCGGTGCCCTGCGGCGTGACCGATTACCGCGAAAAGCTGTTCAAGCAGACGCCGTACGATGCCGCAACCAGTGCCGAGGTCATTGACATCATGGAAGAGTTCGGTGATGAATGCAAGCGCCGCCACGGCAAGCGCATCATTTATCCCAGTGATGAATGGTACCTCAAGGCAGGCAGGCCCATCCCGCCGGAAGAGTTCTATGAGGACTTTGACCAGCTGGAAAACGGCGTGGGCATGATGCGCCTGTACGCTTCGGAGTTTCTGGCCGAGCTGGCAAAGCCCCACCGCATCTACGGTACCAAAAAAATGGATGTGGTCACGGGCGAGATGGCTTCGCCCCTTATCACAGAAATGATGGCCGAACTGCACCGTCAGTACCCGATGATCGAGGTGACGGTGCACACCATCAAAAACAAATTCTTTGGCGGAAATGTAGGTGTGGCCGGGCTTGTGACCGCCACCGATATCATCGCGCAGTGCGAGGGCAGACTGACCAGCGGCACGCTGGGCGTGCCCGCTGTGATGCTGCGGGAAGAGAAGGATACCTTCCTGGATGATATCACTACCGACCAGCTGGCCCAGCGCCTGGGCGTAAAGGTGGAGGTGCTGCCCACTTCCGGCGGCGACGAAGCCCGCGCCCTGCTGCGCAGCGGCCTGCATATTGCCCGCAGGAGAAAATAAAGCCTTCCCCCTTGGGAAAGACTCTCCCCGGTCAGGGAGAGATGCCGCATAAGCGGCAAAGAGGGGAACAGGTGCTGAACAAAGTGAAGCGGATGAGGGAAAGCAGAGGTTGGATTCCGCCTGAAATGAACGGATGCTAAAGATAACTAACCCTCATCAGTCTGCTTTGCAGACAGCTTCCCCCAAAGGGGAAGCCTTTTACCATAGAAAGGAGGAACCCCTATGAGCAAACCGATCGTAGCGGTGGTGGGCCGCCCCAATGTGGGCAAGTCCACCCTGTTCAATAAACTGTGCGGCCAGCGTCTTGCTATCGTGGAGGACACGCCGGGCATTACCCGCGACCGCATTTTTGCCAACTGCGAGTGGAACGGCAACGAATTCCTGCTGGTGGATACCGGCGGTATTGAGCCCAAGGCTACCGAGGGCATTCTGGCCCATATGCGCGAGCAGGCCCAGATCGCCATTGACACCGCAGACTGCATCATCATGGTGGTGGATGTGCGCGACGGCCTGACCGCAGCGGACGAGGATGTGGCCCATATGCTGCGCCGCAGCCACAAGCCCATCATTCTGGCCGTGAACAAGTGCGACAAGGTGGGCGACGCCCCCATGGAGATGTACGAGTTCTACAACCTCGGCTTTGACGAGGTAATGCCCATTTCGTCCGTGCACGGCCACGGCACCGGTGACCTGCTGGATGCTGTGTGCGCCCACCTGGATTTCAGCGAGACCGTGGTGGAAGAGGACCGCATCCCGGTGGCCATCATCGGCCGCCCCAATGTGGGTAAGTCCAGCCTGACCAACCGTATCCTGGGCGAGAACCGCATGATCGTGGCAAATGAGGCGGGCACCACCCGCGACGCCATTGATACCCCGGTGGACAATGCCTACGGCAAGTTCATCTTTACCGATACCGCCGGCCTGCGCAAGCGCAGCAACATCACCGACGGTCTGGAGCGCTATATGGTGGTGCGCGCACTGGCAGCTGTGGAACGCAGCCGTGTGGCGTTGATCCTTGTGGATGCCACCGTCGGTTTTACCGAGCAGGACAGCAAGGTGGCCGGTTACGCCCACGAGCAGGGCAAGGCCTGCATCATCGTCGTCAACAAGTGGGACGCTGTGGAAGGCAAGGAGACCAACACCATGGAGCTGCAGCGCCGCGGCTATGCCGAGTGCTTCAGCTTTATGGGCTATGCACCCATTATCTTCATCTCGGCCCAGACCGGCTACAACGTGAACAAGCTGATGCAGCTGATCCGCGATGTGGACAGCCAGAACGGTGCCCGCGTGCCCACCGGTGTGCTGAACGAGATGCTGGCCCGCGCCACGGCCCGGATGCAGCCGCCCAGCGATAAGGGCCGCCGCCTGAAGATCTTCTATCTGACCCAGGCATCCACCCGCCCGCCCACGTTCGTGGCCTTTGTGAACTCGAAGCAGCTGTTCCACTTCAGCTATCAGCGGTATATCATCAATCAGATCCGCGAGAACTTTGGTCTGGAACACACCCCCATCCGTCTGGTCGTGCGCGAGCGCGGCTCCGGCGAAGTGGGTGCAAAGGACGTGTAAGCGCCCGCAAAGGAGGAATCTGGCTTTATGATGAAAACGATCCTCATCGCCGCAGCCACCATCCTGCAGGCATACCTGCTGGGCAGTGTGGATGCCGGCATCCTCATCAGCAAGTTCGTGTACCACGATGACGTGCGCAGCCACGGCAGCGGCGCAGCCGGTATGACCAACATGCTGCGCACCTTTGGCAAAAAGGCGGCTGCCATGACGGCGGCTGTGGATGTGCTCAAGGGCGTTGCGGCTGTGTGCATCGGCCGGTGGCTGTTCCACATGCTGCCCGCGGGCAGCGGCGTCTCGCCGTATCTGGGCGTGTATCTGGCCGCCATCTTTGCAGTGCTGGGCCACCTGTACCCGGTGTACTTCGGCTTCAAGGGCGGCAAGGGCGTGCTGGTGGCAGGCGGTGCCATTCTGGCTATCCAGCCGGTGCTGCTGCCGGTTCTGGCTGTCATCTTCCTGGTGTGCCTGATCCCCACCGGCATGGTGTCACTGGGCAGTGTGGCCATGGCCGTGCTTTACCCGGTGCTGACCATCATTTACGGGTCGCTCAAGGGCTATGCCGCCGGTGATATGCTGGTGTGTGCCATTGGCTCCGGCTTTATTTCCGGTATGGTGATCTATATGCACCGTGCCAACATCCAGCGCATCCGTGAAGGCAAAGAATACCGCTTTGGCCGCCACGGGAAAAAGTAAATCGAACACATAAAAAGTGCCCCGCAAAAGCTGTTTCCGGCAGCTGATGCGGGGCATTTTTTGTTTTGTTTATTCCACTTCCGGTTCGGCCTGCTCAAAATCGTATTCGTCAAAGTCCTCTTCCTCGGTTGGGATGGCCTCAACCACCTCGGTTTTGGCGCGATCTTTCAGTCGGATGAGAAATTCTTCCGCAGGGATGCCGCTCTGGCTGGGGGAAAGGTCCGGTGCCGGGTGGCCGTCCGGCAGGTGGGCACCAAAGGCCGGCACGAAGAAGAACTTGCGCACGATGAAGATCAGCGCAATGGCCCCCACGCTGAGCAGGTTTTCCAGCGCGGAGTCATGCCCCACCACCAGATGGCGGGCAATGGCGTACAGCAGCACTTCCAGGCTGCTGCCGGGGCTGTGTTTGGCCAGCATCTTGATAAACTCGATGCCGATGACGATATCAAGGCTGCGCTCCAGAAAACTGCGGATCTCCACCTCGTTGCCGTAGATCAGCAGGCCGGGCATCCACTTGATGAGCGGTACCGCACTGAGCAGCAGGCCGATGAGCACCAGCCCGGAGAGCAAAATCTCCAACAGACTGGATGCCTGAATGATATGGTTGCGCAGTTGGGTGCGCCAGTGGCTTTCTACGTGGCTGACAGTGGGAGAATGTTCCGTGGGGTGTTCCATAGAATGACCTTCCTTCTGACATTTTGCTGCAAAATTTTTGACAAAGCCTTTTCTTTATTGTAGCAGAAACGCAGAAGGGCGTCAATTGACGGAGAAACGGCAAAAGGCTTCCCATGGTCAGGAGGGAAGCCTTTTGGGGAAATGTGCTGCAGCCGGTCAATCTGCAAGGGTCTCTGTGGCCTGCGGGCCCACCGCTACATAGCCGGATTTTTTGATGCATTCCTGTCCGGCGTCGGTGTCCAGCCAGTCGTAGAGCTGGCGTTCCGGGCTGTCAGCGGCGGCATCCGCATGGAGAACGGCGTAGAACTCGTTGCACAGCTGATATTGCTCGCTGGCAATGGTGTCGTTGGAAGGCTCCACGCCGTCCACGGCCAGCAGCCGCAGGCCGGGCTGGGAGTACATCTGGTCAATGTAGTAATATACCGAAAAGCCGATGGCATTGGCGCTGTTGTTGTAGGCGGCAAGGCTGTCCACCAGTTCCCCCATGGCAGTGGGTGCCAGCTCGGTGGGCGGGTCCATCAGTTCGCCGCCCTGAATGAGCAGCTTTTTAAAGAGGGTCTGGCTGCCGGAGTCCTCGCTGCGCTGGAAGGCTACAATGTCCAGGTCGTCGCCGCCTACTTCCTTCCAGTTGGTGATCTTGCCGGCGTAGATATCTTTCAATTGCTGCAGAGTCAGGCTCTTGACCGGGTTCTCCTCGTTCACAATGAACACCAGTGCATCCCGGCCAATGGGCTTTTGTTCCAGCTGGGCACCGGCATCCTGCAGCTCTTTCTTCACGTAGTCCGGTGCTTCGTACACCACCAGCATTTTGGCGGTGTAATCCTCATCCGGGTACAGGCCGAAATTTTCCCACGCATAGGCGGTGGTGCTGACCGAGATAGCACTCTGGGCGGCTTCCAGATCGATGCCGGTGGTGTCAGCCATCATCTGGGCCATCAGCGGGATGCAGGCAGTGCTGCCGTCCAGCTTGGGAAAGTCCTCCACGGCAAACAGGCTGACAGGCGGCAGGTCACTCACGGAGGAAGCAGGCGCTTCCGGCGTGGTGGAAGCACTGCTGGCGGGGCTGTCAGAGCCTTTGCAGGCGGTGAGGATGCCGGCCGCCGAGCAGGCGGCAAGGCCCAGCAGAAAGCTGCGGCGGGAAATTTTTGCGTTTTTCATAAGAAGTCCCTCCAAACCTGGGCTCAATAGCCCATTTCGTCATCGGCGTTGATGGAAGAGAAGATGCTCTGGCAGAAAAGCCACTTGCCGTCCGTATCCATCCAGCCGTAGTAGAAGCCGCGTTTTGCCACGAACACATGGTCCGGCAGCTGATTCAGGCTGTTATCGTAGTAGCTGTAGCAGCTGCCCAGACCGGAAAGCACCACGTTGCCGTTTTCGTCCAGCACATCGCACAGGGAGCCGCTGCTGCTGGGGGCTTCGGCGGTGCCGTAGTACAGAGGCCGGCCCTCCGGGGTGGTGGTGAGGTAGTTCAAGGTGGAGTATTTGCTTTGCAGATGGGTCAGGTCGGAGACAAGGCCCTCGGGGCCGTAGACACGGGTGGCAGTGGTCTCGAAATCGTCGTTGTCCCGCAGCTCCAGCCAGACATAGCCGTCACCCTCGCTGTCCATCATCACGCTCTGCTGGTTCTCCACCGGCTCTACGGTGGTGTCGGTGAGGAGCTTGCCGGTGTCGGTATCGCAGACCCGCAGGCTGCCGTTTTTGGCGTAGAGCGCGATGGTGTGATCTGTAAGGCTGCATGCGTACAGCGGCGTCACCTCGCCGGTGACAAGGTCGTGCAGGTCGTAGCCGTAATCGCCGGTGGTGCGCCAGGTGACCACATAGCCCGGGAAATAATTGCTGGGCATGTCGTCAAAGGTGCCGATGCAGGTGCGGTCTACGGTGGTGAGGTCCCGCAGCTCGTACCGGCCGTCAGCGGTGGTAAAGCACGCCGTGCCATTGCCGCAGGTCTGGGTGTAGCCCGTGAGCCCTTCGCCGGTGGTGGGATTGTAAAGCATCTGATCCACCGGTGCGCCATCGGCATGGTAAGTGTCCAGCTCTACCCAGTCGGTCAGTTCATCGGGCGAGTAGGAAATGCGGTAGGCGGTGGAGGTGTCGGCTCCGTACACCTGTGTGCCGTCCCGCGTGAGAACGATGACCCAGCTGTGCAGGGAGGTGTCGTCGTCCCATTCATCGTCGGCAAGGCCTTCCGGGCGGGCGTAGCAGGTGTAAGTGAGGTAATCTCCGCACACGACGCAGGCGTATGCGCCCTCCGGCACAGGCAGGCTCTCGCCAGTGGCCGGGTCAATGACCTGACAGGTGCCATAACCGCTGTAGCCGTCTGTGTATTCGCCGTTGACAAGGCGGCTCTCCTGCAGCACCAGCAGGCCGTCCTGCATGGTGGCGCTCTGCTCGCCGTCAAAGGCCATCACCTCGGCACCGTCTTTATCGTAAAGGGCGCTGCGGCGTCCGCCCCGGACGGTGGGGTCCGACCAGCTGCGGAACCAGTAGCTGGTCTCACCGGTCACGGTGTCCTGCAAAAGGGCTACGTTCTCGCTGCGGGAGGACTGGTACAGCACCTTGCTGCCGCACAGAACAGTGCAGGCACCGCCGGAATTGTCGTAGCCGTAAAGCATCCGCAGCTGGCCATCGTCCAGCCGGGAAGCATCGTAAAGCGGGTTCCCGTTTGCGTCGGTGGGAACAGAAGGAGCCGCGGCCGCAGGTTTGCCGGAAGCGGGCGGCAGCACGCTGCAGCTGCAGCCGAGGGCCAGACAGAGCGAAAGGCTCACAGCGGCGCAGCCAACACGGGAAATGGAACGTTTCATAAGATCACTCCTTACCGGTAAGAAAGGAATTGGAATTTCGGGAAAGCGGAAAGGTTTTCCAGTTCAATTATAATACGAAACAGCCGCGCTTTCCATTGCAGGAAAACACGGCTGTCGGTTACAGTTTTATGACAAGGTTCGGGACACCGCTTTGGCTTTTTCGGCATCGTCCATTTTGCCCAGCTGGTTCAGGAACGCCAGCAGGAAGGGCAGGGAAACGATGAAGGTGAACACATCCGCAATGGGCTGGCACACCTCTACGCCCACAAGGCCGAAAGTCCGCGGAAGAATGAGAATGAGCGGGATGAAGAATACACCCTGACGGCAGCAGGCCAGGAAGGTAGCGCGGCCGGCTTTGCCCACACTCTGGAAGGTCATGTTTGCCACCACGATCACCGGCTGCAGCAGGATGGCAAGGCACTGATAGTGGAAGGCGGGCAGGGCCACGGCGGTCACCTCCGGGTCGTCACGGAACAGGCGAATTAAGGTGTCGCTGTTCACCCAGCACAGGCCCACCAGCACCACCAGCATACAGAAGGCAGCACCCATGGTAAAGATGGCCGCCTGCCGCACCCGGCGGAACTTGCGTGCACCGTAGTTGAATGCGGCCACCGGCTGCAGGCCCTGCCCGACGCCAATGGCCACCGAGATGATGAACATGAAAATGCGGGAAACGATGCTCATGCCGGCCACAGCGGCATCACCATAGCTGCGGGCGGCAATGTTCAGCAGCATGCCGCCGATGCTCTGCAGGCCCTGCCGGCCAAAGCTGGGCGCACCGCCTACTAAGATCATGCCAAATTCCCGCGCTTCGCGGGTGACAGCGGTGATGCGGAACTGGCTGACCGTTTTGCCCCGCAGGAACATGGACAGCAGGATGAAAAAGCTGATGGTCTGGCTGAGGGCGGTGGCGATGCCGGCACCGGCAGTGCCAAGGCCAAGACCAAACATGAAAATGGGGTCCAGCACGATGTTCAGCACGCCGCCGGTCACAAGGCCGATCATGGCAAAGTTGGCCTTACCTTCGTAGCGCAGGATGTTGTTCATCACAAGGCTGGAGATCATCAGCGGAGCTGCGATCAGGATGGGCCGGGCGTAGGCGCAGGCATGGGGCAGGATGGTGGCCGTGCTGCCCAGCAGCATCATGAAATCCGGCAGGGTAGCAAGGCCAATGACGGCCAGCACCACGCCGACAGCCAGTGCGGTGAAGAAACTGGTGGAGGCAAACCGGGTGGCAGCCTGCGTGTTTTTGCTGCCCAGACTGCGGCTGATGATAGTGCCGGAGCCGTGGCCCAGCGTAAAGCCCAGCGCCTGAATGATGGCCATCAGGCTGGAAACCACACCCACCGCGCCGGAAGCGCTGGTGGAGATCTGGCCTACAAAAAAGGTGTCGGCCAGGTTGTAGATGCTGGTGATGAGCATGCTTAAGATCGTGGGCGCGGCCAGCCCGAGGATCAGCCTGGGGATGGGCGTTTCGGTCATTTTTTTATATTGCTGTACATTGAGTTCGTTTGCGGACATGAAAGGACCTCCTTCTATATAAGGTGAGAAAAGCCGCCCCCAAAAACAGGAGCAGCAGATGATTTTGGTGGAAGCACAAAGTGCACCGGCACATAGTATAATGCAGCTGCGGCAAAAAGTCGAGAGGTGCTGCAATGCAAAACGGGGTGCACAAGGCTGGCCGGGCAGGAGAAAAACAAGGGAAAAGACCGCCGCTTTTTGTCTGTTTTGCTAAAGGCTGGTCGAATCGCTTGTGGAAAATCACGATATGTGGTATCATTTACCATGAGGAGAACAAAAGAGCCTGTGCATTTGTGCAGGCTGCGTACAAAATACAAAGCGGCGGCAGGCAGAGCCCGGCTGCTGCGATCCGACAGGAGGAACAAACCATGAAAACTGTTGCACAGACTGTGATCGAAGCCGATCACTTTTACACCATTGCTGCACACACCGGCAACGTCATTCAGGCGGTGGAGGGCACCAAGGAAGCCGGTACCGTCCGTCTGGGCAAGTACGAGCATAAGCCTGAGCAGGAGTGGAGCTTTATCCGCGTGGGTGACGGCGTTTACCGCATCTGCAACCGCGCTTCCGGCAAGCTGCTGGACCTGACCATGACCGGCACCGCCAACGGCACCTGGCTGCACCTGTGGGAGGATGTGGGCGGCACCTCTCAGATGTGGACGGTCCAGCCCACTCCGGAAGGCACCGTGCGCCTGCGCTCTTCCTGGGCCGGCGGCAAGTGCGTGGACACCGTGGGCATGGGCGCTGCCGTGGGCACTGTGCTGCAGATCTGGCAGGAAGTGCCCGGCGCAGACGACCAGCTGTGGACTATTGCCGAGGTGAAGGAGCGCGCAAAGCGTGCCGCTAAGAAGGCCGAGGAGCCTGTCATGGAAACCGCTGCCGAAGCAGCACCTGCTGAGGAAAAGGCACCGGCCAAGAAGCCCGCTGCCCGCAAGCCCCGCACCACCAAAAAAGCAGCTGCTGCCAAGGCCGAAGCTGCAGAGGTGAAGGTGGAAGAAGCTGTAAAGGCAGAGGACGCTGCTCCTGCGGAAAAGCCCGCAAAGCCTGCCCGCAAGACGGCTGCGAAAAAGACCACTGCCAAAGCTGCAGAAAAAGCTGAGCCTGCAAAGGCAGAGGCCCCTGTTGAGGAAAAGCCTGCAGCAGAGAAGCCCAAGCGCAAGTGCGCACCCCGCAAGAAGAAAGAGACCGTCTGATCTCTGAAACAGAGCTGTAAAAGCCAGCGCCCGCCGGAGGAACGAACCCTCCCGGCGGGCGCTGCTTTGTTTTGATGGGTCATTCCGGCAGCTGCTTTAAGCGAAAACGGTTCTTTTCAAATTCCAGCAGGCCCTCGTCCCGCATTTTGCACAGCTCCTTGGAGAGGGCGCTACGGTCCAGATTGAGGTAATCCGCCATCTGCTGGCGGTTGAAGGGAACCTCAAACTCCATGCCGCCGCACCGTGCCGCCTGGGCGGAAAAATAGGTCAGCAGCCGCCCGCGCACCGTCTTGGGTGCCGTGCAGAAGATGCGCTGCGAAAGGCTCAGGTTCTTGCGCATGGATACCGCCAGCAGGCGGCGCAGCAGCTTATTCCGCAGCTCCGGGGCCACCCGTGCATCGGTGAGGGCAGCGGTGTGCAGGAACAGCACCTCGCAGTTCTCGGCGGCAACGGCGTCCACCATCAAAGCGTCGCCGCAAAAGGCGTAGGTCTCGGCAAAGGCCTGCCCGGGGCCTACGCTGCTCAGAATGCTTTTGGTGCCCCAGAGGTCCAGATTTTCAATGTGCACCGCACCCCGCAGCACAACGCCGATCTCCCGCACATGGCTCCCGGCGCGGAAAATGACCTCATGCTTTGCAAACTGCTTTGTGCGCAGATGCCCGGCAGCGGCAAGCGCGTCCAGATCGGCTTCTGAAATTCCCTCGAACAGGGGAGATGCAGTCTTTTTCATAAAAAGCCTCTTTCCGTGGTTATAACAACCGAAGAACTGGCCTGATTATAGTATACTCAGTGCATCAAAGCAAGGAGGACTTTTCCATGATCCGCAAAATCATTCACATAGACGAAGAAAAATGCAACGGCTGCGGTGCCTGTGTCACCGCCTGCCACGAGGGTGCCATCGGCCTTGTGAACGGCAAGGCCAGGCTGATGCGGGATGACTACTGCGACGGTTTTGGCGACTGCCTGCCCGGTTGTCCCACCGGTGCCATCACCTTTACCGAGCGCGAAGCTGCCGCCTACGATGAGCAGGCCGTGCTGGAAAACAAGCAGAAAAAGGCTGCTGCGGCCCAGCAGCAGGCAAAGCCTGCCGCTCCGGCATTCCACGGCTGCCCGGGCAGCGCAATGCGCCAGTTCCACCGTGAGCAGGCGTCCACGCCCACTGTTGCTGCAGCGCCCCTGCAGTCCCAGCTGGCACAGTGGCCCTGCCAGATCAAGCTGGTGCCGGTGAACGCACCCTATTTTGATGGTGCCAAACTGCTCATTGCGGCCGACTGCACAGCCTACGCCTATGCAAACATCCACGAAGAGTTCATGAAGGGTCATGTGACCCTCATCGGCTGCCCGAAGCTGGACGCCGTGGACTACAGCGAAAAGCTGACCGAGATTATTCGCAGCAACGATATCCGGAGCGTGACCGTGCTGCGCATGGAGGTGCCCTGCTGCGGCGGGCTGGAACATGCCGCCGTCACGGCGCTGAAGAACAGCGGCAAATTCATCCCGTGGAATGTGGTCACCTTCTCCACGGACGGCCGCATCCTCGACCGGTAAAGTGCTTTATGGAAGAGGGTAACGATCAAGAATGCCCGCCGCTTTGCTCTGGGCGTATTCAGCGGAAGCAATATTGTGATTTGCAAAAGGGAAAAGCCTGCGGGCTTTTCCCTTTTGCATCTTCACAGAGAGGGTCGTTCCGGACAAATGCATTTTTGTTTTTCAGGCCGTTTCCGTTCCGGACTCTTCCGGTGAAAACGAAAGCCAGAAACGACCGCAGTCGTTTCTGGCTTTCAAATTAAAAATAAAATCACATTTAAATGTTCAACCTGCGTTTTGCACGCTGTCGGCGGCGGTCTGCACGAACTGCAGGACGCTCTGGATGCTATCGCGGATCTGCACCAGAGTCTGGATGTCCTCGTCCTTCATGCGGGAGGTGGGCGCGGTGAGCACCACGGTCTGGGCGGTCACAGTGCCGGTGAGCTGTGCAGAGATGCCGTGTTCCGGGATGGTCAGCAGAATGTGCACCGGGAGAGCATCCTCAAAGAATTTGCTTTTTTCAAACCCGATGACCAGCGTGGGCGCATTGGCACTGGCGTCGCCGGTCGTCAGCTGGTAGTAACGGTAGCCGTCCCGTGCGCCCTCTGGCTGCACACGCTGCAGCTTTTTCTGAGGCAGCTCAAACTCGGTCATGTCCTGCAGGCTGGTGGCCTCGGAACCGACGCCAAGCAGGTTTGCCAGCTGGGCCTGCGAGATATAATTGCCAAGATCCCATTCCGGCATCAGGATGCTTGCCAGCGGGTAAGCACCGGTGACGGAGGTACGGATGTTTTTGTACAGCTGGCCCACGTCGTACAGCGTTTCGCTGCTGCTCACGTATACCCGGGTGAGCGGGTCGGCGGGGATCACGGCATTTGGGGCCGAGATGTTCAGCTGCAAAGCGTCCGGAGCATAAAGGCCGCTGACCGTTCCGCTGGTGGAACCGGTCTTTTGAAGAATAGTGTAAAGAGCAGGGGAGTCAGCTGTGGGCGTGATCTCGTAATCGAAGGTAAAAGCCGCACCTGCCTGCAGGGCTTTCACCCGGCGGGCCACCAGGCTATAGCCGGTCACAGCGGCTACGGCGGCGATCAGCACAAGGCACAGCACCACCACCAGAGCCACACGCCCGGCACTGCTTTTTTTCTTGCGGGAAGATGCCATGAGAAATCCTCCTTTTAAAACGAAATGGTTTTAATCAGCATAGCGGAACGGCGGGCAAAAGTCAAGCCGGACGGATAAAACAAAAAAATCCGAAACCGTAAGGTTTCGGATTTCTGGCGGAAAGATGGGGATTCGAACCCCAGAACGCTTTTGACACGTTACACGATTTCCAGTCGTGCGCCTTAGACCAACTCAGCCATCTTTCCATATTCAGTTCCGCGCCAGAGCGCTCCATTATAATACCTGAAAGGAGCGCATTTGTCAAGAGTTTTTTTAAACGAAATGGGAGCGGATAAAACAAAAAGTCCGGAACCATAAGGTTCCGGACTTCTGGCGGAAAGATGGGGATTCGAACCCCAGAACGCTTTTGACACGTTACACGATTTCCAGTCGTGCGCCTTAGACCAACTCAGCCATCTTTCCATATTCAGTTCCGCGCCAGAGCGCTCCACTATAATACCCGAAAGAAGCACTTTTGTCAAGGATTTTTTTGAAAAAATTGTATTTCTGGCAAAAAACTGCGTGCCTGCGCGGACGGGACCGGGCAAAAAGTGAAAGGATAAGGCAAAAGCCCTTGACGAAGGCACAAAAGCGGGCTATGATGAGGACAGAGAGTGCTGCGGCAGGGTCGTTTTATGCCGCAGGAATGGAATAAAAGGAGGATATTTTATTATGACTTATCCTGAAGTGCTGGCCAATGCCCGCGAGTGCATTGGCAAATACTGCAAGGCCTGCCCGGTGTGCAACGGCGTGGCCTGCAAAAACCAGATCCCTGGCCCCGGTGCCAAGGGTGTGGGCGACACCGCCATCCGCAATTATAATAAGTGGGCAGACATCCGTGTGAATATGGATACTCTGTGTGAGGGCGGCACGCCGGATACCCATGTGGAACTGTTCGGCAAGAGCTTCAAGTATCCGTTCTTTGCAGGCCCGGTGGGTGCCGTGAACCTGCACTACTCCGAAGCCTACACCGACATGACCTATAATGATGTACTGGTGCGCGCCTGCGCCGAGAATGGCATTGCAGCCTTTACCGGCGACGGCACCAATCCCACCGTGATGGAGATGGCCACCAAGGCCATCGGCGCGGCAAACGGCTGCGGCGTGCCCACCATCAAGCCCTGGAACATTGATACCATCAAGGAAAAGATGGCTCAGGCTAAAGCCAGCGGCTGTTTTGCCGTGGCTATGGACGTGGACGCCGCCGGTCTGCCCTTCCTGAAGAACATGACCCCTCCGGCCGGCAGCAAGAGCGTGGCGGAGCTTTCAGAAATCGTCAAGCTGGCCGAGCGTCCCTTCATCGTCAAGGGCGTTATGACCGTCAAGGGTGCGCTGAAGGCCAGGGAAGCCGGTGCGGCCGCCATCGTGGTGTCCAACCACGGCGGACGTGTGCTGGATCAGTGTCCTGCTACTGCCGAGGTGCTGCCCGAGATCGCAGCGGCCCTCAAGGGCACTGGCGTAAAGGTACTGGTGGATGGCGGCATCCGCACCGGTGTGGATGTGTTCAAGGCACTGGCACTGGGCGCAGACGGCGTGCTGATCTGCCGCCCCTTCGTCACGGCTGTGTACGGCGGCGGCGAGGAAGGCGTGAAGTGCTACATCGACAAGCTGGCCGGCGAGCTGGCCGACACCATGCAGATGTGCGGTGCACATTCTCTGGCGGAGATCACGCCGGATATGGTGCGGGTCTGAGCGGGACTATTTAAAATGGCCGCCGCTTTACTCTGGCCATAAATAGCGGAAATTCTATTTATAATTTGCAGATCAGCAAAGCCTGCGGGCTTTGCTGATCTGCTTTTTTACAAATAGGGGCGTTCCGGTCAACGGGATTCTTATAAAAAATGTCAGCTGCGGCCGGTACTCTGTCTGGCAAAAGGCTGTAATGGGCGGGTACAAATTGTTCAGTTTGGCATATTTGCACTCATAAGATGCTGTTTCCCACAGCGGCCTTTCCTGTGAAAATGCAAATTCCGGCAGACCGCGGTCTGCCGGAATTTGTTCTTATTAAAAATAATATTTCCGCTGATATGCTCAGAGCGGAGCGGAGAGCATTTTAAATCATAAACTTACCTTTGCAGCTGCGTTCCGGGGTAATAGTGCGCCAGAATATCGGCATAGCCTGCACCCTGCTCGGCCATGGCTTTTGCGCCCCACTGGCTCAAGCCCACACCGTGGCCGTAGCCCCGGGTGGTAAAGCTGAAATTCCCGCTCTGGTACTGCACGGCAAAGCAGGTGCTGCGCAGGCCCAGAACTCGGCGCAGGCTTGTGCCGGAGACGCTCTGGTCACAGACCGGGAGCGATTTTGTGTATCCGGCGGCGGTCAGCTCTGCCGGGCCGAACCAGCTTTCCGGTGCGGCAAGGTCGGCGGCAATGCCAAAGCCGGCAAGAGCCTGCTGTACCTGCGCGGCGGAAAAGGTGACCGTATATTCGTAGTTGTCGGCGGAAAGGTCGGTGCTGCTGTCCACCGAGACGAGATAGGGCAGGGCAGAGCCCCACACATTCTCGCTGGCCTCGGTCTGGCCGTTCGAGATGGCAAAATAACTGGTGCAGGCTGGAGCATCATTATAATACAGGATATCGTCCAGAACTTCGTCCACAAGGGCAGAAAGCCGGGCGTGATTCTGCTCATAGACGGTGCCCCAATAGCTGCGCAGCACCGGTTCGGTCAGGCAGCCCTGCCGCCGTGCCGGGTCGGCGGCAAGCCAGGCACCGCTTTGCAGGGCAGAGTGATCCCGGCAGTAGAGCGCGTAGGTGTGGGCAGCAATGGCCTGCGCCTTGAGTGCTTCGTCCGGCCAGCTTACCGGCATCTCGGCAGCAACAGCACCCAGAACATACTCCCGGCAGGAAAGCTTCATCACCTGCCCGGTGCCCTGATCTTCGATCAGAAACGTCTCGGCCTCTGCGGAGAGAGCGGCTTCCGGCTGTGCCGCATCCTGCGCAGATGCGGATGCAGCAGGGGATGCAGATGGCATCGGGCTCAGCGCAGCACGGGCGATGCGGTAGGTGACCAGCGGAAGGGTACTGCCCAGCACAAGCAGAACCGAAAAGAACAGCAGAAAAAACTTTTTCATAGTCCGGCCCCCTCAGACAGCAGTGTTTTTTAACCAGAATACCGGATATACCCTGAAAAAAGATGGGAAATAAGCAGAAAGTCTTTTGCGATGCAAGCGGCAAAGAAGGCCAAAACAAAGTTTTGTGCGCTGTACGGCGCAGTTGATGCTTGAATTTACTCTTCAAAAGCGATATCATAGAATTATACCCATCAGCGAGGATGGGAAGGGAAAGTATAAGAAATAGGATGAAAGGAGAACTCCCCATGAATTTTGCGCATTCGGAAGTGGCAACGCTGGACCCGAACACCATGCGGACGCTGTGTGAGGAATATGTTGCCAACAACTACATCGACCCCGAGACCAGTGAGCGCCTTGGCGTCAAGCGCGGCCTGCGCAACCCGGACGGCACCGGTGTTCTGGCCGGCCTGACCAATGTCTGTGACGTTGTGGGCTACAAAAAAGATCAGGAGGGTCATGTGATCCCCACGCCCGGCAAGCTGATCTACCGCGGCGTCAACATCAACGAGATCGTGGACGAGGCCTACCGCAACGACCGCTTTGTGTTTGAAGAGGTGATCTGGCTGCTGCTGTTCGGCAGTCTGCCCACCCGGGAGCAGCTGGACGACTTCTGCGAGATCCTGGCCGAGCACCGTGCCCTGCCGGAAGGCTTTATGGATACCATGAACGCCCCCTCGCCCAATATCATGAACAAGATGCAGCGCTGTGTGCTGGGCCTTTACTCCTACGACGAGCACGCGGAGGATCTGAGCCTGGAGAACATCTTGAACCAGAGCATCAACCTGATCGCCAGTATGCCCACCATGATGGTGAACGCCTACCAGATGAAGCGCCGCTACTATGATAAGCAGAGCATGTTCTTCCATCTGCCCAAGCCCGGCCAGAGCACGGCAGAGCATATCCTGAGCACCTACCGCCCGGATCAGAAGTTTACCCACGAGGAAGCAAAGCTGCTGGATATGTGCCTGCTGGTGCACGCCGACCACGGTGGCGGCAACTGCTCCACCTTTACTACTCGTGTGCTGTCCTCTTCCGGTACCGACACTTATTCCGCCATCGCTGCGGCTATTGGTGCGCTGAAAGGCCCCAAGCATGGCGGTGCCAACCTGATGGTGAACCGTCAGCTGAAAGATATCCTCAAGCATGTGGAGAACCCCGAGGATGACGATGAGGTGCGCGAATATCTGCGCCGCATCCTGCGCAAGCAGGCAGGCGACGGCTCCGGCCTGATCTACGGCATGGGCCACGCGGTCTACACCATCAGCGACCCCCGTGAGGT
Organism: Faecalibacterium sp.; assembly: GCA_050873025.1. Lineage (GTDB taxonomy): Bacteria > Bacillota > Clostridia > Oscillospirales > Ruminococcaceae > Faecalibacterium. The sequence goes on from JBNMHZ010000016.1 coordinate 53,705, forward strand.
GATCCTGAAACAGCGTGCCCGCCATCTGGCCTATGACAAGGGCTTTGAGGAAGAGTACAACATGCTGTGCAGCATTGAGCGGCTGGCCCCCGGCATTTTTGCGGAGGAAAAGGGCAGCACCAAGCCTGTGTGTGCCAATGTGGACCTGTTCAGCGGCCTGATCTACAACATGCTGGGCATCTCTGAGGATATCTACACCCCGCTGTTCGCCATTGCCCGTGTGCCCGGCTGGTGTGCACACCGCGTGGAAGAGGTGGTGTTCGCCAACCGCATCATCCGTCCCGCCTACAAGTATCTGGGTGTGCGCCAGAAATATAAGCCGATCGAGGAACGCTGATGAATCCTTCTGTTTTGTTTGTTTTTGTGTTGAGTGTCCTGCTGGGCGTGCTGCGCGCGGCAGACCTTGCCTTTGGCACCGATGCTGCAACCGGCTTGTGCATGGTGGGCTCGGTGTGGTGGCGCTATCTGGCGCTGGGCGTCGTGGTACTGGCCGCTGTGCTGGTGGGCCGCACACAGCCTTCCCGCCCGGAGGCAGTGCGCACCCGCAGGCCTCTGGCCGGTGTGCTGGCTTTTGCCGGTGCGGTGTGTTTTCTGGCCGCGGCTGGTGCACAGCTGGCGCTGGGCGCTGCAGCGGGCCTTGGCGGTTTTGTGCGGTGTATTCTGGAATGCGCCTGTTCGGTGTGGCTCAGTACCATGGGCCGCTGCTGGCTGAGCCCCAATGACTGGAAAAAGCCTTTCGGCGGGTTGTATCTGGCCATGGCGGGCAGCCTGCTGTTTTACTGGAATGTGCTGATGCGCTTTATGGAGAACGCCTCCAGCTGGCACCGGGTGCAGCCTACCGCGGCGGTCTGGCAGGCACTGGCGGCGCTGGTGTTTCTGGCGGCGCTGGCCCGGGCACTGCATGTTCCGCAGCCGGACAATGGCAAAACGCTGTGTGCGGCCGGACTTGCCGCTTTTGCACTGTGCCTGTGCTGGCAGCTGCCCCGGGTGGCCGAACTTCTGATCGGGATCGGCTGGGCAGCCCCGGCAGTCTGGGCAGAGATCTTTGCGGAAGTCGGCCTGTGCTGCGTGGGCGGCATCGGCGGAGTGTGCGCCGCAGCCTGCATGAACGGGCAGAGCTGACAAAATTATTGGCACTCTGTTGGCGCAATTGCCTAAAACAATGGCGCGAAAAGAAACAAAATCGTACAAAAGCAAAAAATGCAGTAAATGTCTTGTTAATTTTTTGGCAGACACTTGAAACTTTCTGCGTTTTGGTCTAAAATAAAGATACCGTGATTTATCCGATTATGGGTAAAATAATTAGGAGGTACTATTAACATGGCTGTTAGAGTTGCTATCAATGGTTTCGGTCGTATTGGTCGTCTGGCTTTCCGTCAGATGTTTGATGCTGAGGGTTACGAGGTCGTCGCAATCAACGACCTGACCAGCCCCAAGATGCTGGCTCACCTGCTGAAGTACGATACTGCTCAGGGTTCTTTCTGCGGCAAGATCGGCGAGGGCAAGCACACTGTCGAGGCTACCGAGGACTCCATCATTGTTGACGGCAAGGAGATTAAGATCTACGCTGTTAAGGATGCAAAGGACGCTCCCTGGGGTGAGCTGAACGTTGATGTCGTTCTGGAGTGCACCGGCTTCTACACCAGCAAGGAGAAGAGCATGGCTCACATCCAGGCTGGCGCAAAGAAGGTTGTTATCTCTGCTCCCGCAGGCAACGATCTGAAGACCATCGTCTTCTCCGTCAACGAGAAGACCCTGACCGCTGAGGATCAGGTCATCTCTGCTGCTTCCTGCACCACCAACTGCCTGGCTCCCATGGCTGACACCCTGAACAAGACCTACCCCATCGTTTCCGGTATCATGACCACTGTTCATGCTTACACCGGCGACCAGATGATCCTGGATGGTCCTCAGCGCAAGGGCGATCTGCGCCGTGCTCGTGCTGGCGCACAGAACATCGTTCCCAACAGCACCGGCGCTGCTAAGGCTATCGGCCTGGTCATCCCCGAGCTGAACGGCAAGCTGATCGGCTCTGCTCAGCGTGTGCCTGTTCCCACCGGTTCTACCACCATCCTGGTTGCCGTTGTCAAGGGCAAGGACGTCACCAAGGAGTCCATCAACGCTGCTATGAAGGCTGCTACCTCTGAGTCCTTCGGCTACAACGAGGATCAGATCGTTTCTTCCGATGTCATCGGTATGCGTTACGGCTCTCTGTTTGATGCTACCCAGACCATGGTCACTAAGATCGACGACGACACCTATCAGGTTCAGGTCGTGTCTTGGTACGACAACGAGAACTCCTACACCTCTCAGATGGTCCGTACCATTAAGTACTTCGCTGAGAACTGCTAATCGCGTTCTTACGCTCAAAAGTGCTTGAGGTGCCGTGCTGAAATAGCGGTTTGTATCGGCTTTTCTGGTACGAACATGCTGTAACAAGTACGACAACAGGATATTGAGTTCAACACCCTTTCTTTTGCGGGTTTCCGCGAGAGGAAGGGTGTTTTTTTATGCCCTTAAAAGAAGCTGAAAACCAGGACTCATCTGCCGGTCGAAGATGGTTTGGGTCTCGGCTTATTGCAAAATTCAGAGGGAAAAAGTCAATAAAATAAAAAGGTATCCTCCATACAAGAAATAAAAGAATCAAATCAAAAATCAACGCATATAAATGTTATTTTAAAGCAAACTGCCCTTTATAGCCCCGTATTGCCTCGAAAAGATTCGGTCGATTTCCCGGCGCTTTCGGGTCATATCAGAGTGCACATAGCGCTGCAGTGTGACATTGGCATTGGAATGACCGAGAAGTTCACTAAGTGTCTTAATATCGCACCCTGCCTGCAGGCAGGTCGTTGCAAAGGTATGGCGCAGGGTGTGCGGGTTGACCGGACGAATCTCCGCTTGTTTGAGATAAGCTTTGATGCTTTTGCGGTAGCAGCGGGGCTCGACCGGTTTTTCTTCGTTGCCAGAAAGGAACCATGTAAAGCTGCTTTTATCTCCGTGCAGTTTTTTCAACATAGAAAGCAGCTGCTTTGGAATAGGGAGCTCTCGTCTGGAGGTACGGGTTTTCGGCGTTTGAACAACGACTTTTGTGTGACCATTTCCGCAGGAAATCCGGCTTACAGTTCGATTGATCTGAAGCACCCCAAGTTTCAGATCAAAATCGCCCCATTGCAGGCCACAAATTTCACCAATTCGCAGCCCTAATTCAAGCCCCAGCAGCAGGCCGACTTTTCGAGGTGTGGGAGCTTCCCGGACATACTTATAAATCTTGTCTTGCTCTTTGGCTGAAAATGGTATAGAGGTTTTGCTGATTGGTTTTGGAAGTTTGACATCCAGCTCTATAGGGCGGATCAAGCGTAAATGGGCTGCATATTTACAGATGCGGCGCAGCATGGAAAGGCACTCCCTGGCAGAAGCCCACCCCAGTGGCTTATGGATTATATGGGTCGGAGTGATGATTTCCTGCATGGCCTGTTCCAAAAGCCCTTCATCAAAAGTGGATACCATCACACTGCCTAAAACGGGCAGCAAATATTTGTGCAGCGTGTACTGATAATGTGCGTAGGTGGATTCTTTTACGCTGCTTCTGACGGCTTGCAGCCAGACTTCTGCGAGCTCTTCAAAGGTCAGCTGAGTGATTTTTAAGTTGTAGAACCCGGCTTCTGCTTTTTTCCGAATCAGAGCTTGCTTGACCTCTGCATAGGATGGACCATAGAGGTAGCCCCACTGGATTTTACCTTCTGTTGTGCGTCCTTTGATATAACGGCCTTCCCATCGGCCATCCTTGCGCTTTCGGATATTTTCTCCCCGTCGTGCCATGTCTATTTCCTCCTGAGATTAGACCACTCTCTGACCACTTATTCCGAAAAAACTGAGTTCAATGGATTTTTTTGCACTGAAATGGATGATCTGTAAGAAATCCCCAGTTGGTGCGAAGGTTTTACAAAGGTCGAGATGGATACATTTGTTTGGGTTGCTATTGATTCCCAGATACATCCATGATAGAATAGTAGAAGAATTTAGACAATCACGTCGAAAAAAGGTATCCTCTATTTCTTGTATGGAAGATACCCCTTATTTGCGGTGAGGGGGTGAACTGCGTGGCGTTGCAGTTGTTTGCACACAATGAAAAGGCCTACCGGGCGGCGGTTGAGATGATGAACAAGCATGGCAAAGCCGCCATCGTTCATCCGACTGGTACCGGCAAGAGTTATATTGCATTCAAGCTGGTCGAGGAACATCCGGATGCGGTCATATTCTGGCTGTCTCCCAGCGAGTATATCTTCAAAACACAGTTGGAAAGCCTGAAAAAGCAGGAACCGGGTTTTCCGCTGAAGAATGTCCACTTCTTTACGTATGCAAAGCTGATGTGCTGTACGCAGGTGCAGCTTACAGAAATTGCAGGACTTCAACCTTCTTATATTATTTTGGACGAGTTCCACCGTGTAGGTGCCGAATGCTGGGGCGAAAGCACGGTGGCTTTGTTGCAGTTATGCCCAAATGCAAGGCTTCTGGGGCTGACGGCAACCAGTGTCCGTTATCTGGACAATCACCGCGATATGGCTGAGGAACTTTTTAATGGACATATCGCGAGTGAAATCACCCTTGGCGAGGCAATCGTCAGGGGAATTTTGCCTGCCCCGAAATATGTGACCACGGTCTACCAGTATCAGAAGGAATTGGAAAAGTATCAGCAGAGGGTGGACGGTCTCAAAACGCGTGGAATCCAGGATCTGAATCAGAAATATCTGGAGGCTTTGCGCCGTGCTCTGGAGCAGGCAGATGGACTTGACCGTGTATTCCAGCATCATATCACGCAGACAGACGGCAAATATATCGTATTCTGTGCAAACAAGGAGCACATGGACGAAATGATCACCCATGTGCCGGAATGGTTTGCAAAAGTGAATCCGAATGTGGCGGTGTACAAGGCTTATTCCGATGACCCGAACACAGACAAGGCCTTTGCACAATTTAAGACAGACGGCAGTGATAAATTGAAACTGCTGTTTTGCATCGATATGCTCAACGAAGGTGTGCATGTGAACGGAATCTCCGGGGTCATCCTGTTCCGGCCTACCATTTCGCCTATTATTTACAAACAGCAGATCGGCCGTGCGCTGACTGCAGGGGATGATGCAACGCCGTTGATCCTTGATGTTGTGAACAACTTCGAGGGCTTATCCAGTATTTCCGGTCTGCAAAACGAAATGCAGGAAGCTATACAGCGTCTTTGTGCAAATGGTGAAGGGAATAAAATCGTCACTGAACGATTTGAGGTCATTGAGCAGGTGCACGATTGCCGGGTGTTGTTCGAACGGCTGCAGGCAAGTTTGTCTTCCGGTTGGGAGCACTATTTTTCGAAAGCAAGTATTTACTATGCGGAGCATGGTGACTTGAATATTCCAAAGCGTTATACCACACCGGCTGGATTGAGCCTCGGTGAATGGCTCACCACGCAGCGCCGGGTTCGTGCGGGGCAGATCCCGGGAAAACTGACCGAACAGCAGATCGCGCGGCTGGATGGCATCGGGATGGAGTGGGGAAATCGGAATGACCTTGCCTGGCAGAGGGGCCTAAGGGAAGCGGAAAAGTACCGGGAACGATTTGGAAATTTGCAGGTTCCGGCGAAATATCGGACAGAAGATGGCTATTTGCTTGGTTCATGGATTGTCAATGCCCGCCAAAAAAGATTGATGGGGCAGCTAAGTGAAGAGCAAATTGCGCAGTTGGATGTTCTTAATATGACATGGAAGGTATTCGATGTTCGTTGGGAACAGGGCTATGCAGTTGCGGCAGCCTATGCACAGGAGCATGGAAATTTGAATGTTCCAAGAACCTATAAAACCGCAGATGGTAAAAATCTGGGGTGTTGGCTTCAAAATCAACAGAAAGCCTATGAAGAAGGCTCCTTATCACAAGATCAGGTCAAGAGTCTGGAAGCCATTGGAATGTATTGGGGCAACCGATATGATCGTCAATGGAATGAGGTTTATAGCGCAGCAAAGCATTATTTTGAAGCGAATGGAAATCTGAATGTTCCGGTGGCCTATGTCTCGCCAGAAGGATATGCCCTTGGAAAATGGGTGCGGCGGCAGAGGTATGCGCGACTTCGTCCGAAAAAGAATAGCTCAGCTCTAACAGCGGAACGAATTGTGTTGTTAGATGTGATCGGGATGCAGTGGGAAAAGCCGGATCCGTGGCAGTACCGCTTTGATCTGGTACAGGGATACGCGAAAGAGCATGGAAATTTAGAGATTCCGGCCAAATACAAAACAACGGATGGCATCTGGCTTGGGCGATGGCTGTATGAGCAAAAACGGCTGATGCAAAGTGAGTCAGAAAAACTGAGCGGGGATCAGAGAAAGCAGCTGAGAAATCTATTGGATCGTACAGCGCTGCAAATAATAGATTCTGCCAAGGCAGGATAATGGTGTGAGGAAAAATGACAAAAGTAGAAGAGTTGAATTATCATGTCGATTTTGGACCGTATTACGTTCATATGACAAGTGGGCAAAGGCGATATCTTATGGTGCGTTCTGTAATTGACCGAATTCTTGCGGCAATGGCACTGATAATCCTTTCTCCACTGTTTCTGGTGGTGAGTATCCTGCAAAAGATCAGCGCACCAGACGAACCTGTTTTCTTTTTGCAAAAGAGGGTAGGCAAGGATGCCCATTGCTTTAACATCACAAAATTCCGGACGATGAAGAGCTCGGCTCCTAAAAATGTGGCGACTGGCGATTTGGAAAGTCCTGAAATGTATATTTCGAAATTAGGACGGATTTTACGAGATACAAGTATTGATGAACTTCCACAACTGATCAATGTGCTTAAGGGTGAAATGAGCCTTATCGGCCCCCGCCCACTGGTCTATACCGAGCGTGAGATCCGCTTCCTGCGCCGGTGGTATGGGGTGTATCAGGTTACACCTGGTATTACCGGCTGGGCGCAGGTCAATGGCCGGGACACGGTAGATGTCTACGATAAGGTCTACTACGACCGGGAGTACGTCCAGAATGTAGGCTTGAAGTTTGATTTGAAGGTCATCTGGAAGAGCGTGCAGGTCGTCCTGGGCCGGAAGGGCGTTGTCGATGGAAAAATCGACCCGGAGTTCCGGAAGGAGAGCATTGTGCTGCTGAGGGAAAGTAAGCTGGTTTCAGAGAATGACAGCGCCTGTGAAGAAGAAAAAGAATTACAAATGGTGTGAGTAAATCATGCGAATTATATTAGCAGCAAACGATACAACATTTATCTATAATCTGCGCCGTGAAGTTCTAGAGGACCTAATTGCGGAAGGGCATGAAGTAGCTGTGATGTGCCAAGTTCTTCAATTTAAAGAAGAGCTGGAGAAAATTGGCTGTAAGGTGATCAATATCGAAACAGCCCGACAAGGTACAAATCCATTCAAGGATGTTATGCTGTTTCAAAAATATTACCAGACGCTGAAAAGGTTGAAGCCGGATGTAATGCTGGGTAATAATATCAAACCAAACGTCTATGCGGGATTGGCTTGCCAGATGCTGAAGATCAGATACATTCCCAATATCACAGGCCTTGGCACCCCAGTTGAAAACCCTGGCCCTTTGCAGGCACTAACGACGTGGCTTTACAAAATAGGTGTGGTAGGGGCAAGATGCATTTTCTTCCAGAATAGTGAAAACCAACAGTTCTTTGAAACCCATAACATGATGCCGAAGAATGCAAAAGTTCGGTTGCTTCCGGGTTCTGGTGTGGATTTAAAGAGCCATCCGGCTTTTCCGTACCCAGAGGGAGATACGATTCATTTTCAGTTCACGTCTCGCATTTTGAAGGAAAAAGGAATTGACCTGTACCTGGCGGCGGCAAAGCGCATCCACGCGGAGTATCCCAATACAGTTTTTCACATTTGCGGCGGTTGCGATGATGCTGCATATGAGACGATTCTGAAGCAGGCACAGGATGACGGATATATTGTCTACCATGGCCAGCAGAAAGACATGATTCCATTCCTGAAACAGGCGGCATGTATCGTGCATCCGTCTTACTATCCGGAAGGCATGAGCAATGTGCTTTTGGAAGGCGCGGCCAGTGCGCGGCCAATCATTGCAACGAATCGTGCAGGCTGCCGGGAAACTGTGGAGGATGGTGTGACTGGTTTTCTGATCCCGATAAAAGACGAAGAAGCCCTGATTCAGGCACTGGAAAAATTTATGAAGATGACACCGGAACAGCGCAAGAAAATGGGACTTGCAGGCCGTGCAAAGATGGAACGTGAATTTGACCGCAAGATTGTTGTGGAAGCCTACTGGGAAGAGATTCAGAAGATTTTGGGAGCTGAACAATATGAATAAGTATATGAAAGCAGTGTTTTGCGTGCCACTTGCTGGAATTA
>JBNMHZ010000017.1:0-61969 GCA_050873025.1 Faecalibacterium sp.
GCATACAATCCCAAAACTAAAATTCCACTTAAAATCCTTGTAAATAGATTTATGATTTCTGCATATTCATTTAAGCGTGTTACAATAGTAATAATAAAAACTACTTCTAGAAGAATGCAGACTATGGAAAAACACAATCGTGTTACTCCGTTTTTTGTTTTCGCTTTGCCCTCTAAAGTATCTTGTTTCATATATATTCCGCCTTCCTACTTGCTCAGTTTTCTCCCTAAATTTCGTGGAACATACCAATTTTGTCTTTTATTCTCTGCATTTCATTACACCGGACTGGATAAGTTTGGTGCGGATGTCCTCATACAGTGAAATAATTTGATACTTACAAGTATATTCCAAATAGTCAGAATTGCAATAGGTAACCTGAGCTGTTTTCAACTGCTAATGCAAATCTTATTCGGTATGCCCGAAGATCGTCGCAAATGTATTCCTTCAATGGTAACAATCATGGAGATTAGTGTTTATCTGGAGATTACCAAAGGATAAAATAGAAGCAGTATTAAAGCCGCTCACCGTGCAGGTTTCCAGCATGGTGAGCGGCTTTTTACTATAAGTATGAGGAATCAAAGAAGTCTTTTAAGGTGATTCCCAAGCCAAGACAGATTCTTTCGATGGTTTCTACGCTTAGCTGACCTCCCCGACGGGCAGTTGTTTGAATCGTGGAATACGATATTCCGCATTTCTTTGCCAACACACACAGATTCATATCACGCTCTTGCATCAAATCCTGAACACGTTTGATCGTATCCACGAAAATCCCTCCCATCTTTTTAGTTCAAAACTTTTCCAACGATCTCAAATCTTTGCTCTGGAGATATAAGGATTGGCGAATATTTGGTGTTAAGAGAAACCAAAACCGGTTGGTTATGCACCACGCCATAGCTGTCGGTAAGGAGCTCTGCTTGGGACTTGTCTGGGGTATGTTCATCGTATTTTTTCAGATATCCGCAGTCATCATATACGAATATCCCGATATCTCCGCATTCAAGTTCTTCGCAGCGCTTTACCCATACGATCTGTCCGCTATGATAACGTGGCTCCATACTATCACCGCTAACGTATATCCCGAACTCGGCACCAGCCGGAACGCTACTGGCAGGCACTTGTATCTGCTGGAACATTTCACCCTCAAGAAAAGCTCCTAGACCTGCCGATACTGGCAACTCTGATACAGGCATCATTATGTAGTCGATTTTCGCGGGCTCTTCTGCGTCTGGCTGGTAGCGCCGGGATGCAATCAAGTCCATTTCGTACTCAGCAACTTTTTTTTGTCCTATATCATTTAGAAGAGCAGGCTTCTGAAAGTTCCTCGTAAAGTAGGAAGGTCCCTCTTTGATGTTCAATGCGTAGCAGATTGCAACTAGTTGATAGATACTGGGGGTGGTGTAACCTTTTTCCCATTTGTTGATCCCCTTGTCACTGACATCGACGCCATAGTGACGGAGAAGTTCAGAGAACGCTACGAGTGAATAGCCATTCCTTTTTCGTATGCTTGCGAGAATCAGACCAACCTCATTACTGTCCCTCGCAGCGACTGCATCATAGCGCACTATAGCGGGGGCTATGTGCATTTTGGTGAGCGTGGTTTTCTTTTTCATAACGAGAACACTCCTTTGTGATCCGGTAGCTCTATTATAGTATAGAAAATATAAGAAATCAACAAGAAATCTCCAAAATAGCGACAAATGCGTAATTGACATCTCCATAAAGCGAGTGTATAATCGAACCAAATCCACGAATAACAGCCTTTTGGTGTTATTCCCGTGTTGGATTGTGTTTGTTTGGCGTTTTTTGCGAGGTGATACTATGAGAAAAGAAAATGTAAGATGTCCAATGTGCGGAACCATGAATTATGATGTGGATCTTGATGAAACCGGTGGCTGGACAAAATGCCGTCTGTGCAAAGCAGTGACCTGCTCTATGGATGAGTGGAAAAAACATACAGTGTCCGTTCCGCTGTTGAACGAAAAACAGCTCGTGGCACGCAGTATGATTCGCAAGTAATGCACACTGTGTTCTGACAAACCTGTAAAAAGGAGGGGTTCTGATGTGTGGTGATTACAACCTTCGCCGTGAGAAAAGATACGTCGAAGTGGACGTTCGTTTTACTCCTGATGGCAAGATCCGCCCTCTTGCCATAAACTATGACAAGGCTCACACTTATGGAATTGATCGTGTCTTGGCAGTCAAACACGGGACATCACGCCTAGGCGGAAAAGGTCACTGCTTCACCTGCCTGATTTGCGGTCAGAAGCGGAATCTTTGGCTTGAACGGGGCAAGTGGTTCGTGGAAGCCTACTGCTCCGTGCCGGAAAGCTGTGCTTCGTAATGGCAAGATACTTATCCCGCACAGATCTTTCGCACATAGCGGGTAAGTATATCGACCAGTACTATGCCCGTTTCGTGATCAGCAAAGATGACCCAGAACCCATTGACCCTGAACGGCTCGCAAGTTCTGTTCTTGGGCTGAATGTTAAAATGCTGCCGCTATGCAGCGATGGAAGTATTCTAGGCCTGACTGTTTTCCAGAAATGCGGTTTTACCGTAACCTTGGGGGACGGGACAAAGCTTGTGGAGGTGTTCATGCCGAAGGACGTTGTAATTGATTCCGCCCTTGCGTCAGACAGCTGCACCGGATGCCGGAATTTCACGATAGCGCATGAGGCGGCACACCATATTCTGGCTGACCTGTTTCCGAACGACTACGGAAAAGCAGTCAAGTGCCGTAGGCACATTGCCTATCGAGAGCGAAATGGTCAGCCCTCATGGGAAGAATGGCAGGCAGATACCCTTGCAGCAGAGCTGCTGATGCCAACATTTCTGATCAATGCCGAAATAGAACGTGCAAGGCTGTGCCTGCCGAATGGAATCCTATACAAATCCGCATCTGACCCGAACTATGAAAAAATTCTGGAGATGGCTGCGCGGATGGGAGTATCGTGGTCTGCGATCAGGATCAGACTACAGCAGATGCAGGTCATAAAAGGCAAACCCATCCACTGCCATCCATTGGACATCATCCGATTTGGAGAATAAACATGATTCAGTCAAATAATCGTCCTTTTAAAAATAAACCGCTGAGCAATATACAGCAGGCACAATTCAGCATCGGCTGGAGGTTTTGCCCCGTTTGCGGACACAAGCTCTACCAAAAAGATGAGAGCTGTTCAGGTACTATCCGCATAAAGTGCCTCAAGTGCGGCAACGTAGCAACGGTTGATTTAGCCTATCGCAGGCGTTGATTGCTTTATAGGCAAAACACAATTTCAAAAATCGGGTGCATTGCACCCTGAATATGGACTGTTCGTCACCGAGCAACGGGCCATTGCCGCAAGGCAATGTATGAAACGCGCACCAAATAGCCGGGCAACAGCTGATAGAGTGATTCTGCTTTAGAACCGCTCTGTTAGTTGGTTGTCCGGCTATTTTTTTAGCCTTCAGGTAGCCTGCTCCCGTAAAAAGGAGCAGGCTTTATGTTTGTCCATTTTTCGTGGATGCCCCAAGCGGCGCAATATCCGTAGCCTTTCAAATTTTCGACTTTTTACGCCTTATCGAAAATTTGGAGGTTTAACATGGGCTTCAACTATGGTTTGGAAAAGAAGAATTTTGATAGCCAGTGGGCTGTGACCCGTAAGCAGTATGAGGATGCTGGCATGAGCAGGGAAGCGATTCAGGCAATGTACGATTACGACTGCTCTGTTTTTAATGCTACTCGCGCTTACCAGAACCATACGCAGGAAATTGCAGCGCCGTCCTTTGAACAGAGCGAAGAATCCTACTCGCCCTTGATGGACAAGTATCAGAAAGCTATTTCTGTTACGGATACTTACCACGAAACTAAAAGCCGTTTTGCATGGATTGGTGAGATTGAGAACGAGCAGTTGCTAACTGCACTCGAAACATTGAAAACCGAAGATTTGGAAATTATCACCATGTACGCTTACGAGGGATACGACATCACTGAAATTTCTAAAGTCTACGGCGTATCTCGGCCCACTATTAGTATCAAAATCAAGAGAATTACTAAATTTTTGAAAAACTTCAATTTTAATGCTACGAATTGACCCTTTTCGATGCCTACCAAGTGAAGGGACAATTTTCCAAGCGGCACTCGCCGCAGGGAAAAACGTCCGACCTCATGAACCTTGAAAACTGAATAGTTCCGTCATCTGGTACTCCGATAATGATACTTCCGTAATTCGCGGCCCGGTCACAAAGCAGACGGGGTGGCTGAAATGCCAATGAAGCGGTACAAGTCCGCTGCCAGATGTTTATGCCCCACTCGCAGGGGGCCGAGGGCGAATATGCGAGACCTTTAATCATATTGATCCGGGAACTGCCGGGTACGTTTTTGCGCATCCGGCAGTTTCCGTTTTTTACGTATCCCAATTTATTCTTTATCCGAATATCCACTTTGATACATATAGGAGGACACTTTTATGGATGAGTTGAACCCCACGGTGCGCGAGCAGGAGATCTACGAGGAGATGGAGCTGACCCCTGAGATGGTCAAGTCCATCCGCACCCTCTGCGGTACCTGTCTGCGGCACTTTGTGGATGCAAAGGCATTTAAGATCGCACTTGTACCCAGCGCAGACCGGAGCATGGACACCTGCACCGTCTGCCAGATGCGGCGCGGCTACGATTATGTAGTCATGCACCGCTGACCCAACCATACCACCATACCTTGAACGAAGCCCGCTGCGGAACATCCGGCAGCGGGCTTTGCACATAACAACATGGAGGTACAATTTTGCAGCAAAACTGGAAATTCCAACGCGGAGACATCTTCTTCACCCATTTCGGGGCGAGCACCGGTTCGGAACAGTGCGGTGACCGTCCGGCGGTCATTCTTCAGAATGACGTGGGCAACTATCACTCTCCGACCCTGATCGTTGCGACCATGACAAGCAAGGCGGAAAAGAAAGTAAACCAGCCGACCCACTGCCTGTTGGAAAACGCAGGGTTGAATATGCCGTCCGTTGTGCAGGCAGAGCAGATCTTCACCATCGACAAGAGCCGGGCGCTGAAGTATCTGGGGCATCTGACCCCGGAGGAGATGCGCCGGGTGGATGATGCAGTGCGTATCAGCCTTGCGCTGAACCCCATGGGCAGCATCCAGCAGATGGAGCCTATCCGGCGCTCTACGGCGCTTTACGCGCCGCCTGAGGTGGTGGATGGCAAACCACCTGTCTACCCCTATACGCCCATCAAATCGTCTTTTGAGAACGCCGGAAGCATCGAGGAAATGATGCTGTACACCGAGCTGCAATCCGCGGTTCATGCCATGATTCAGCGGTTGGAATACAGCTTCACCTTCAATCCCAGCCTGCTCACCAGCTCGAAGCGTAAGCAGCAGGTGGCTGAGATCTTAGAGGAAGCCGAGAAGTACATTTGGAGAATTAAGGAGGAAATGCGATGCGCCTGAACGAAAACAATACTTTCATTGGTATCAACCCGCCGTACCAGCTTTCGGTCATCCACAGCAGCAAGCTGATCTATCCCCGCGAGATCTACCAGCGGGGCGTGGAGCGCAAGCGGGTGGAGCTGATCGCCAGAGACTTCAATGAGTACATCGTTAACGAGCCGAAGGTCAGCTTCCGCAACGGCAGATACTATGTGATGGACGGGCAGCACACCATCGAGGGCTGCATCCTCCTCAACGGTGGCGCGGACCGCCCGATCCTCTGCAAGGTCTACACCGGCCTGACGATGGAGCAGGAAGCCCTGCTCTTTGCGGAGCAGAACGGTCACGCCGCACCCCTGTCGGCGGGCATCAAGCTGCGCGCCAAGGTAGTGGGCGGCGATGCGCCTTCCAAGGCGTTTGTCGCAGCCACCAACCGGGTGGGGCTGTCCCTCAACTACGACAGCATGCAGCTGAGCGACTACCGTATCAGCTGCGTGGGCACGGCTCTGAAGCTGTACGACCAGCTGGGCGAAGAAATCTACTGCGAAGCCCTGCGGCACATCGTGGAAGCGTGGGAGGGCAGACCGGATTCCTTCCGTGCGGCTGTCCTGCGGGGCGTGATGTACTTTGTGCAGCTGTATCATGGACAGTACAGTGCGGAGCGGCTTGTCCGTGCGCTGAGCGGCGTCCATCCCATGGAGCTTTACCGTATCAGCCGGGATAACCCCGCCAAGCTTCCGGGCTGGCGACGGTACGTTTATCCCATCTACACCACCTACAACGGCAAGTGCAGGAAAGACGCGCTGCCGATGAAGTTCTAAACTCAAATATCTCCTTTGGCAAGGACGATGGTACCCGGAAAAGGCCATCGTTCTTTACATATAGTATTTTCTTTCAGATAATTGACATATTGAACTAGAAAGGAGAGGACAGGAATGAGCGAGATCGCAGCCTGCACTTTGATTCAGGAAGAGCCCGACCGCAAGACGGAGCAGTACATGATGATGTTCAAGGATTACCCGGATGTGGTATCCGTAGACATTCTTCAGGAAATGCTTGGCATCTGCCGGAAGAATGCGTATCTGCTGGTCAAGCAGAATAAGATCCACTCGGCGCGTGTAGGACGCAGTTATAAGATACCAAAACTCTGCGTGGTAGAGTACCTGATCGATCAGAATCGGCAACTTGGAGGGATGCGCCTTTCAAACTCCCTTGCGCCATCCTTGCAAAACACTCCAGAATCTTCTAAACTTATGATGCCTAAGCAAAGGACGTTTGGCTGCGAACAGAAAGGAGCATCGCTATGACAAATGTGGCCGGACATTTAAGAGAACAAAACGGTATGTATCAGATGATTCTGAGCTGGAAAGACACAAATGGAAAGCGCAGAACCAAATCCATCAGCACAGGACTTCCGGTTAAAGGAAACAAAAAAAGAGCTGAATCTCTGTTGCGTAAAACACAAAAAGAGTTTAACCCTGAAACGATGCAGCAGGTTTCCGACCTGCCGGTATCGGAATATCTGAACCGCTGGCTTCGGGAAAGTGTGATGAACCTTCCGCCCGAAACCTATGGCAGATATGCTTATGATCTGGGAAGAGTAGTTGTCCCATACTTTGAAAAGAAGCGGCTGTCTTTGAAAGCACTCTCTCCGCGCGATCTGGAAACGTTCTTCCGCTATGAGCGTCAGCAGGAGGAGGCCAGTGTACAGCAGCTTCTTGATTGGCACAAGGAGTTGACCGATGCCCTGCAATATGCCGTTGCCAATAATTGGCTGAAGGTCAGCCCCATCAAAGAAGTTGACCCCTGCCTTGATAACTCCCCGGTACTTTTCACCGACTTCATCACGGACTGGTTGAAAATGATGAAGTCACGAGTGGAAATCACAACCTATACCAGCTATGAAAGAGCAATCATTCACAAGATCGTCCCATATTTTGAACCGCTCCACTATACATTGCAGGATATGGAACAGCATCCCAAATACATCCAAGACTTCTACCAGCATGAGTTGGATCGTGGCCTTACGGCAAACACCGTCATTCACTATCACGCCAACATCCGCAAATGCTTACAGTATGCTTTTCAAATCGGCATGATCCGTTCCAACCCGGCAGATCGCGTTGAACGTCCTCGTAAGGAAAAGTTCAAGTCGGAGATTTACAGCGGTGAAGAACTGGAGCAACTTTTCAAGGTGATTCAAGGTGACCCTTCGGAGTTTGGCGTCATCATGGCTGCATTCTACGGGCTGCGGCGCAGTGAAATTGTTGGTTTGAAATGGGATGCCATTGACTTTGAGAACAAGAAAATCAGCATTCAGCATACGGTTGTGACCGCAAAGGTCAACGGAACGGTAACGGAAATCGCACGAGATAAGACAAAAACAAAGTCGAGCTGCCGGACACTTCCCCTAATCCCTGCCTGTGAGCAGATGCTCAATAAAATGAAAAAGGAGCAGGAGCAGAATCGGAAGGTCTGCGGCAAAAGCTATTGCACCGATTATCTTGACTATATCTATGTAGACCCGATTGGAAAGCGGATTCGGCCCGACTTTCTGAGTCAGCATTTCCCGGATTTTCTGGTCGCACACCAGATGAAGCGTATCCGCTTTCACGATCTGCGCCATAGTTGTGCCAGTCTGCTCTATGCCAATGGCGTGAGCCTGAAGGAGATTCAGGAGTGGCTCGGTCACAGTGACATCAGCACAACAAGCAACATTTATACACATCTGGATTTCTCCAGCAAGGTGTCCTCTGCGAATGCAATCGTCAACATCTTCCCAGAAAACACCAAAGTATAAGAAACTGAGTAGAAAAAGAAAAACAGCCTAAAATCTTTCGATTCTAAGCTGTTTTGTGATGGAGTGCCGATGGTGGGACTCGAACCCACATGGTTTCCCGAACGATTTTGAGTCGTTTGCGTCTGCCATTCCGCCACATCGGCTTATATTCAATTTGGGGACATTCGTACCGGTTTCTGAAGATTGGAGGGATGCTCAGGAGGGATGTAAGAAATCCTGCTTCGACAAACTTTCAAAATTCAACGAACACTCGTGAATTTCTCGCACAGACACGAAAAAACACGAAACGGATTTTGAGTCCCCCTCGTCTGCCATTCCGACACACCGGCTGATACCATATTCACAAGAACATTGCTATTATAACGGATTTATCGCACAAAATCAAGTGCAAAGTTTCGGGCCCTGTCGGGCCCCGGCAGATAAGCGGCTGCAGCGTATATGCGGGAGCCGGCATGGCCGGGCAGTGAGGTTACACTCCCTAATTTGCGTCGCTTTGCCCTGTGCGGTGAGCCCCAAAACGCCCGTATGGAAGAAAAAACATGCACATTACGTGAAATTTACAAACAAAGCTGGTGCATCCGCAAAAAGTGTCGGAAAATGCTGAAGATTGACGTGAACATGAATAAAATAGTATAATAATTTTTAAAATGCGGGGCCGAAGGGCAGGCCTCTGCATACGGCTTTACGGCAGAAAAAACGGCGGGGGCGTTGGAATGATGAGCAGGCAGGACAGGACCCGGAAGCAGATGGAAGAAGAGATGCGGCAGCTCCGCAAGGTGTTTACGACGGTGCGGCTGCTGAAGGCAGAGGAGATACAGGGCGGCAAAAAGAACGGCGTGCCCTGCTATGCGCAGTGGCGGCGCAGCCATCCGTGCGAAAACTGCGTGGCAAAGCAGGCACTGGAAAGCGGGACTCAAAAAACAAAGCTGGAATATCTCGGACAGGACCTGTACGAGGTCACGGCCAGCTGCGTGGCGGTGGATGGCCAGACCTGTGTGCTGGAACTCGCACGTAAGATGGACCGCAGCATCCTGCTGGACCCGGAAAACAGCGAGCGGCTGATCAGCAGCATCACGGACGAGCAGGAAAGACGCTACCGCGATCCGCTGACCGGTGCTTACAACCGCACCTATTACGATGAAAACTGCCGCAGCCGCACTATGACAGCGGGTGTGGCGATGCTGAGCCTGGACGACCTGAAATTTTCAAGTGATGTCTACGGCTCCGGTGCAGGCAGCAGCGTGCTGGAAACGGCGGTCAGCACCATCCGGCGCGGCCTTGCAGAGAGAGACCGTCTGATCCGCTACGACGACGGCAAACTGCTGCTGCTCCTGCCGGACATCCGCCAGGAACAGCTCAGCCTGCGGCTGGAACAGATCCGCCTGCAGCTGCAGGCTGCCAGCGTGCCTGGCTATTCCCGCATCCGCATGTCGGCCAGCATTGGCGGTGTGTGGATCGAGGACGAGAGCGTGGACGACGCCGTGCAGCACGCCGAGCGTCTGATGCAGTATGCCCGCATTCAGAAAAACACCGTTATCACCGAGCGTCAGCCGGAGCCGCATGCAGTGCTGCCGGTGCACCGCCGCCAGAGCGTGCTGATCGTGGACGACTCGGCTATGAACCGGGCGCTGCTCACCCAGATGCTGAACAGCCAGTTCGACACTGCCGAAGCAGCTTCCGGTGAGGACTGCCTGCGTCTGCTGGAGCAGAACCCCACCGGTATCTCCATCGTGCTGCTGGACATCCACATGACCGGCATCGATGGCTTTACGGTGCTGGAAGCCATGAGCCAGCGCGGGTTGCTGGAGGAAATCCCGGTCATCATGATCTCCAGCGAGGACAATGTGGACACGGTGCGCCGCGCCTTTGACCTGGGTGCCTCCGACTACATCAGCCGCCCGTTTGATGCAAAGGTGGTGTACCAGCGCATCACAAACACCATCCGTATGTACGCCAAGCAGCGCCGGCTGAGCGCTATGGTGGCAGATCAGGTGTCCGAAAAAGAAAAGCGCAGCCAGATGATGATCGGCATCCTGAGCCGTGTGGTGGAGCGCCGCAACGGCGAGACCAGCACCCATGTGCAGCATATCCGCACCCTGACAGGGATGCTGCTGGATCATCTGGTGCAAAAGACCGAGCGCTACCCCCTCACCCGGGAGATGCGCCGCACCATCAGCATGGCGGCGGTGCTGCATGACATTGGCAAAATGGAGATCGGGGAGCAGGTGCTGAACAGCCCGGAGCCGCGCACGCCGGAAGCGCAGGAGACCATGCGCCAGCACACCCTGCTGGGTGCGCGGATGCTGGAAGAGCTGGAAGCCTACCGCGACGAGGATTTTGTGCGGGTGGCCTACCAGATCTGCCGCTGGCACCATGAGCGGTACGACGGCAGCGGCTATCCCGACCAGCTGAAAGGGGAGCAGATCCCCATTGCAGCACAGGTGGTGGGCCTTGCGGATGCCTACGAAACGCTCATCACCGGCGGGGGAAGCCAGCCGCCGGTGCCGCATGTGGCGGCGGTGCGGATGCTGTGCACCGGCGAAGCGGGCGCGTTCAACCCGCTGCTGCTGGACTGCCTGCAGGAGATCGAGGCCGAGATCGACGAAGCCATGCGCCGTGAGCCGGAGACATTATAAAAAGAATAAAACAAATAGCAGGGGAGCTGTTCTGAGCAAAGCAGGGCGGCTCTCCGTTTTTGTGGGAACGGTGTGAAAAACAAAACCCCAGTCCTTGCCCGCAGGCGCTGGCTGTGTTACACTGGTAAAAAATGCGGGCAGAACTCTGCCGCAGCGGGAGGAGATCACTTTTGAAACATCTGCATCGGTTTGTGCGCCGCGCAGCGGCGCTTATGCTGGCGGCGGCGCTGTGCGTCTGTGTGCTGGCACCGGCAGCTTCGGCTGCCACCACCATGGGCGGTGCCGACACCACCCTGATCCCGGCGGAGGAGGAAAACTGCCTTTCCTGGCTGTTCGGCTCCAAGGATACCATCACCATGCCCTATCTGAACGTCAAGGGCAAGGGCCTGCAGCGCAATGTCACCCTGAACCTTGTGGATTGCCTTGTGGGCATCACCTATACCGAGCTTGGCTCCATTGGCAGCTACGTCAGCGCCAGTGCGGCACAGCAGGCGTGGAAGGCACAGGCTGTGGCCATCCACTCCTACCTTGAGTATCACAAGCAGTATGGTTCTTCGGCCAATGCACTCATCTACACTCCGGTGGACCAGATCCCGTCCTCTGCCCGGGAGGCCATCCGCAGAGCGGTGGAGCCGGTGAAAAATGAGGTGCTCACCTACAACGGCAGCGTGTGCGATGCCGTGTGGTCGGCCAGTGCGGGCTACAACACCCAGACCGGCGTGTACGGCACCTGTTCCAGCCGGGATGCCTGGGGCACCGATGTGCCCTACCTGCAGAGCGTGGAGAGCCCCTATGAGGAGCAGTACCACAACAAGATGCGCCGGATCATCGGCAAGGATTATACTTATAAAGAGTACAACGACAGCCGCACCGGCGAACCCTACGTCAGCGCGGATACCACCCACAAAGATCTGGGCGGCTTTGTGCAGTACAACACCTTTGTGTCCAACGGACGCAGCTACCGCTACATCGGCCAGTTCGTTTCCTCCCGCTACTGTTTTGACTTTGGCGCGGACGAAAGCGGCACCCCCTGCATGACCTACTACGGCTTCGGCCATGGCGTGGGTATGAGCCAGTGCGGAGCCGTGGGCTATGCAGCGGAACAGGGGATGGGTTACAGGGAGATCCTGCGCCACTACTACACCGGAGCCAGCATTTCTACCCGCGGCGGCTCCGGCGGCGGCTTCTTCAGCTGGCTGAAAGGCCTGTTCGTCCGGTAAAAAAACAGGTTTCTTCAAAGAAATACTGGCAAAACCTTCTCAAACTCTGCCGGATTTGGTATACTATAACTTATGTGTGATTTTTTTGAGAGATCATTGAAGATAGAAAATGCCCCATAGGAGTGGAAAGCGGAATGGATCAGGAAAAAGAAACCAAACAACAGGCCGAGCGCTGCCGTGCTCTGGCACAGCGCATCGTGCGGGAACTGAACCCCGTCAATGTGCAGGTGCTGGGCGGCAGCGGCGAGCTGGCCGAAGCAATGGACAAGATCGGCGTGGATATCCTGCCGGAGGATGCCGCCATTGGCACCGCTGCGCTGCTGGTAGTGGAAGACCCGGAGTGGGTGGAACTGCCTGCCCTGCAATGCACACAGGTCTTGCTGGTGTGCACCGACGCATCGGCCATGGCCGATTGCGCAAAACAGCTGGCTGCACAGGGCCTTTACCGGGATTTTGAATGGAAGAACCGGGGCAAGGCTCAGCAGACCGCACTGTTCTGCCGCAGCAATGCTGCACAGGATGCTCAGCAGCTGCTGGCATGTTACGAGAGCACGCTGGACGACCTGCGGGAGCGGATGCTGCAGGCAGAGCGCACCAGCGAGGAGCAGACCGCCCAGCTGGACCGCCTGCGCAGTGACCTTTCGCTCAGCCGCAGCCATGAGCAGGACCTTGAAAAGACGCTGAACAACGTCACCAGTTCTACTTTCTGGAAGATGAGCTGGCCGCTGCGCTACCTTGTCAGCAAGGGCCGCAAAGTGGCACACACCTTCCCGCCGCTGGTCTTTCTGGGCGAGCTGCGCCGGGTGGGCATTTCCGGCGTACGGGCGCAGGCAAAGGCCAAAAAGGAATACGCAAAGCTCTTCCCCGGCAAGACCATGCGTGCCGACCGCTTTGCCAGCGCCGAGCTGCTGGTAAAACAGGCTGCAAACCAGCCTGCGGCACCGCTCATCAGCATCGTGGTGCCGCTGTACAATACGCCCCAGCAGTTCCTTGTGGAGCTGCTGGACTCGGTGCAGAATCAGACCTACCAGAACTGGGAACTGTGCCTTGTGGATGCCGGCCAGGACGAGACGGTGGGCCAGACTGTGGCTGCCCGTGCCGCTGCAGACCCCCGCATCCGCTACCAGAAGCTGGAACAGAACGAGGGCATTGCCGGCAATACCAATCAGGGCTTTGCACTGGCAAAGGGCGAGTTCATTGCCCTGCTGGATCATGATGATATCCTGCACCCCTGTGCTTTGTGGTATGTGGCAAAGGCCATTGCCGAACAGGGCGCGGACTTTGTGTACACCGACGAGGTGACCTTTGAGGGCGATATCGATCACCTGACGGTCTACCACTTCAAGCCGGATTATATGATCGATAATCTGCGCTCCAACAACTATATCTGCCACCTGAGCGTGTTCAGCGCAAAGCTGCTGGCCGCTGTGGGCGGCGATGAGCGTGCAGCATTCAACGGCAGCCAGGATTACGACCTCTACCTGCGCCTGACCGAAAAGGCGCACAAGATCGTGCATATCCCGCACCTGCTGTACTACTGGCGTTCCAGCCCCACCAGCGTGGCAAGCAACATTTCTGCCAAGACCTACTGTCTGGAAGCTGCCGTCAAGGCTCTGTACGCCCACTATGAGCGTGTGGGCGTTCCGGTGGACGAAGTTTCCATGATCCCGGGCACGCCGGGTTTTTATAAGACCGATTACACCATCACAAAGCCGGGCAGGGTCAGCATCCTGATCCCCAGCTGCGACCACTCCGGCGATCTGCGTACCTGTGTGGAATCCATCTACCGCAAGAGCACCTACGAGGATTTTGAGATCATCGTCATCGAGAACAACAGCAAGGAACCGGCTACCTTCCGCTGCTATGAAAAGCTGCAGAGGGAGCACAAAAACCTGCGCGTCATCACATGGCAGGGCACCGGCTTCAACTACAGCGCCCTGAACAACTTTGGCGCAAAGGCCGCCACCGGCGAATATCTGCTGCTGCTCAACAACGACACCGAGGTCATTTCTCCGCGCTGGATGGAGGAAATGGTCATGTATGCCCAGCAGGATCGTGTGGGCTGTGTGGGTGCAAAGCTGCTCTACCCGGACAACACCATCCAGCACGCCGGCATCGGCTTCGGCTTCCTGACGCTGGCGGCGCATATGCACAAGAATTTCCCGGTGGGCCACCCCGGCTATATGGGCCGACTGGTCTACGCGCAGGATGTGTATGCCGTCACCGCCGCCTGCCTGATGGTGCGCAAAGAGATCTACGACCAGGTGAATGGTCTGGACGAGAGCTTTGCCGTGGCCTTCAACGATGTGGACTTCTGCGTCCGCGTGCGTGAGGCGGGTTATACCAATGTGTTCACGCCTTTTGCCCAGCTGTACCACTACGAGAGCAAGAGCCGCGGCCTGGACGAGAACCCGGTCAAGCGCAAGCGCTTCGTCTCGGAAGTGGAACGCTTCCAGAAGCGGTGGGCAAAGCAGCTGGCCGCAGGCGACCCCTGCATGAACCCGAACTTTGACCTGATGAAAGAGGACTTCAGCTTCGACATCAAGCCGTTAGAATAAGGCTTCAGGAGAGCTGAAAAGCCTTCCCCCGGCCGGGGGGAAGGTGGCGCGTGAGCGCCGGATGAGGGTGTGGAATCGCTGTCGAATTTCTCCTCATCAGTCACCTGCGGTGACAGCTTCCCCCCCAAGGGGTGAAGATTTAATTGTAAAATTGATTGAAAAGAGGAACCCCGGTGGAGCTTTCAGCTTGTATCGTAGTTTATAACGGCGCGGACGAAGCGCTCAGGGCGGCACAGACTGTGCTGGACTGCACCCGCCGCTACCCGCTCACGCTGTATCTGGTGGATAATGCCAGCCCGGACGGCAGCGGCCAGCGCCTTGCCGGGGCGGCAAAGGACGGAACACTGAACATTGCCCCGGATCAGAAGGTGGAGGTGCTCTGCCGCACCGAGAACGGCGGCTTCGGCACCGGCCACAACACGGTGCTCAGCCTGCTGCAGAGCAAGGTGCACTTCATCCTGAACCCGGATATCCAGCTGACGGCAGACACCCTCAGTGATCTTGCGGACTGGATGGCGGCACACCCCGGCGTGGTGATGGCACGGCCCGCACTCCTGTTCCCGGACGGACGGCCCCAGTGCCTGCCGCTGCGCCGGTGCAATGTGCGTGCCATGGTGTACCGTCAGCTGCCCTGCCTCAAATTCTGGGCAAAGTACAACGAGCGCTATCTTATGGCGGACAAAGACCTGACAAAGCCCACCGAGATCGAGTTCTGCACCGGCAGCTTTTCGGCAGTGGATACGGCGGCCTTCAAGGCTGTGGGCGGCTTTGACGAACAGTACTTCATGTATGTGGAGGACGCCGACCTCACCCAGAAGATGCGCACCAAAGGCAAGGCATATCTGGTGCCCCAGTATACGGCCATCCACGCATGGCACCGTGCCGCACACCGCAGCTTCAAGCCTTTTTTGTGGCAGCTGCGCAGCCTGATGCGGTATTTTGCCAAGTGGGGATTTGTGTGGTAAAAGAAAAAATGGTTCGCCCTCTCAGTCACCTTCGGTGACAGCTCCCCCAAAGGGGGAGCCTTTGGCAGTCCATGCAAACTTTATCATCATGCCAAGGCCTCTCCCCTTGGGAGAGGTGGATTTGCGAAGCAAAGACGGAGAGGGCGAGGACGCTGACCGAAGCGAAACAATATGATAACAGAACGGCTTTTCCGGAAATTTGCCCGGAAGAGCCGTTCTTTCTTGCTTTTTGTGCGGATTGATAGTAAAATAAAGTGAACTGCTATCTCGTTTTGCCGCAAATGCGGGCGGGACGGCGGGCATAACATTGTTGACAGCGGACGCAGCTCCGCTTTGAATCCATACGCTGTGCGGCTGCAAACGGCCGGGCGGCGTACAGCTGCACAACTTTTATAGAAAAATTCTAAAGGAGTGCACAAAAATGAAAGGTATCATTCTCGCCGGCGGTGCCGGCACCCGGCTTTACCCGCTGACCATGGTCACCAGCAAACAGCTGCTGCCGGTCTACGACAAGCCGATGATCTACTACCCCCTGTCCACGCTGATGCTGGCAGGCATTCAGGACATCCTGATCATCTCAACCCCCACCGACACGCCCCGCTTTGAGGCGCTGCTGGGCGATGGCAGCCAGTACGGCATCCATCTGCAGTATAAAGTTCAGCCCTCGCCGGACGGCCTGGCACAGGCATTCATTCTGGGCGAAGAGTTCATTGGCGACGACTGCTGCGCCATGATCCTGGGCGATAACATTTTCTACGGCAACGGCTTCTCCAAGATCCTCAAGACCGCCGCCGCCAACGCCGAGAACAAGGGCCGCTGCACGGTGTTCGGCTATTATGTGTCCGACCCCGAGCGCTTTGGCATCGTGGAGTTCGATAAGGACGGCAAGGTGCTCAGCGTGGAAGAAAAGCCCCAGCACCCCAAGTCGAACTACGCCATCACCGGCTTGTACTTCTACAACAAGGAAGTTGTGCAGATGGCAAAGCAGGTCAAACCCTCTGCCCGCGGCGAGCTGGAGATCACCACCCTGAACGACATGTACCTGAAAAAGGACGAGCTGGATGTGCAGCTGCTGGGCCGCGGCTTTGCATGGCTGGATACCGGCACCATGGACAGCCTGGTGGAAGCCGCCGACTTTGTGCGCATGATCGAGAAGCGTCAGGGCATCAAGATCAGCGCCCCGGAGGAAATTGCATTCAAGTACGGCTGGATCGACCGCGAAACTCTGCTGGCCAGCGCCGAGCGCTACGGCAAGAGCCCCTACGGCCAGCACCTGAAGAATGTTGCAGACGGCAAGCTGCGTTACTAAGCAGAAGAGAGGCATACCCATATGAAAATCATTGTTACCGGCTGCAAGGGCCAGCTGGGCACCGAGATCATCAAGCAGCTGCGCGAAGGCCGCAGCGAGATCGGCCCCATCCCGGAAAAACTGCTCAATGCTACGGTCATTGCGGTAGACCTGCCGGATCTGGATATCTCCAACTACAAGATGGTGGATGAATTCATCCGCCGCAATCGCCCGGATGTCATCATCAACTGCGCTGCCTACACCAACGTGGACGGCTGCGAAGTGAACCACGACGCAGCCTTCAAGGCAAACGCCCTGGGCCCCCGCAATCTGGCCCAGGCAGCCGAAAAGACCGGTGCCCGTCTGGTGCACGTTTCCACCGACTATGTGTTCTCCGGCAAGGAGAACGGCGGTATCCCGCAGGACGAAGCAACCCTGCCCGGCCCCATCAGCGCCTACGGTTCCACCAAGCTCATGGGCGAAAAGTATGTGGAGCAGTTCTGCCACCGCCACTTCATCGTGCGCACCGCATGGCTCTACAGCTACTACGGCAAGAACTTTGTCAAGACCATCGTGAACGCTGGCAAGAAGTTCGGCAAGCTGGAAGTGGTCAACGACCAGTGCGGCAACCCCACCAACGCGGTGGATCTGGCCCACGAAATTTTGCAGCTGTGTGTCACCCATGAGTACGGCCTGTACCACTGCACCGGCGAGGGCATCTGCTCCTGGTATGATTTCGCTTCCGAGATCATCCGCCTGTCCGGTGTGGATGCCACGGTGGCACCCTGCACCAGCGAGGAATACAAGGCAAAGCACCCGGAAAGTGCCGACCGCCCCAAGTGGAGCGCGCTGGACAACCGGATGCTGCGCTGCACCGTGGGCAACGATGTGCGGGACTGGAAGGACGCTCTGGCCTGCTTCTTCACCCACTGGGACGGCGACAACGGGATGAAAGACTGATTTGTATGGAAGCACCCTCATCAGTCACCTTTGGTGACAGCTTCCCCCGACTGGGGGAAGCCTTATAGTACGGTAGTGCTCGTTAAGCCTTCCCCCGGACGGGGAAGGTGGCATTGCGCAGCAATGACGGATGAGGGCGTATTCAGCAAGATGAATTTGAGGAAAGATACAATATGAAAACCTATCTGATCACCGGCTGTGCCGGTTTTATTGGCTCCAACTTTGTGCATTATATGCTCAAGAAGTACCCCGAAATCCTTCTGGTCAATCTGGACAAGCTGACCTACGCCGGCAACCTGGAAAACCTGAAGGATGTGGAGGGCGACCCCCGCCATGTGTTCGTGCAGGGCGATATCTGCGATAAGGAACTGGTGGAGAGCCTGTTCCAGAAGTACGATTTCGATTACGTCATCAACTTTGCCGCCGAGAGCCATGTGGATCGCTCCATCAAGAACCCGGAAATTTTTGTGCAGAGCAATGTGATGGGCACCGTCAACCTGCTGCAGCGCGCCAAGGAAGCCTGGTACGATGCCGAGGCCAAGACCTGGAAGGAAGGCAAGAAGTACCTGCAGGTGTCCACCGATGAAGTGTACGGTGCTCTGGGTGCGGACGGCTTCTTTATGGAGACCACCCCGCTGTGCCCCCACAGTCCCTACTCTTCCTCCAAGGCCAGCGCCGATATGTTCGTCATGGCATTCCACGATACCTACGGGATGCCCGTCAACGTCACCCGCTGCTCCAACAACTACGGCCCCTACCAGTTCCCGGAGAAGCTGATCCCCCTGATGATCAACAACGTCAAGCACCACAAGCAGCTGCCCGTTTACGGTGACGGTATGCAGATCCGCGACTGGCTGTATGTGGAGGATCACTGCAAGGCCATCGACATGGTAGCCAACGGCGGCAAGATCGGCGAGGTGTACAATGTGGGCGGCCACAACGAGCGCCCCAACATCTTCATCGTCAAGACCATCATCAACCAGCTGCACGACCGTCTGCAGGACGAGGGCATCAGCGAGGACCTCATCAAGCATGTGGCGGATCGTCTGGGCCATGACCGCCGCTACGGCATCGACCCCACCAAGATCAAGAATGACCTGGGCTGGTACCCCGAGACCCCGTTCGAGAAGGGCATCGTGCTCACCATCGACTGGTACCTGAACCACGAGGAGTGGATGAACCACGTCACCAGCGGTGATTACCAGAACTACTATCAGGATATGTACAAGAATAAGTAACAGCCTGTAAAAAGAAACACCCACGGCATCGAAGGATGCTGTGGGTGTTTTTGTGTGCAGAAAAATCAACCGTTTGTGGTATCCACCACAAAATCCGCCGTTTCCTCAATGCGGTACTTTGCAAAGTACCCCTCTTCCAGCGGAATCCACCGGGCAGCGAAGTTTGCATAGCGTTCTCCCTCCCGCGCCTGCAGGCGGCGGGTCTGCTCGGCTTTGCTGCAGGTCAGGAACACCCGCAGGGTCTCGTAACCAGCCAGCAGCGGGTGGTGGCTGTAGCTGCCCTCAAGGATCACCAGCGGCTGTGCAGCCAGCTGCTGCGCGAGCTGGTACGCGCCCTCCCGGCAGGAATAGGCGCGGTACTGCACCGGCTGGCCTGCGTAGGCCGGGCGCAGGGCTTCGTCCCGCAGACGGGCAAGGTCCATGTTGGCGCAGGGCGTTTGTTCCCAGCCATGGGCACGCCGGGCGGGCGGCAGATAGAAGTCGTCGGTGTGCAGGGTGAGGCTGGCTGGGAACTGCTTGGCCAGCGCATTCGCAAGGGTGGTTTTACCGCTGCCGCAGCGGCCGTCCAGTGCCATCACCAGCGGTTTTGTGGGCTGCTGGGCCAATGCGGCGGCGAGAATCGCTGTCAGACTTTGCTGTGTAATCTGTGCCATGGGCAAAAGGCTCCTTTTCAGGAATAAAAAATTTTATATCATTATACCACGCCCTGGCCCAAAACGGTAGAATGCACAAAAAACAGGCCGGAGAAAATGTTGGTTTGACATGAATAACTTTTTTCAAGAAAAGTGTTGACAACGCCCCGCAGCTGTGATAAGATACAATCACGTTAGAGACAACTAACCCACAAAGATAAAACAGACGGAGCAGCACATAACTCTGAAAAGAACAGAGCCATGCGCAAAGCCGTTTTCTTTTTTGAAATGAAGGTTAGAAATATCTAACTTATAAACACAGCACTTCCGGGGCATACTGGCCCGGAAAACACCGCAGGAGGGCACGGACATGGAGCGTAACTTTGAAACGGTCATGATCGAACAATGTGCCCCGGTGCTGGCCAGCCTGAAACCGGCGGGCCTGTTCCGCTACGAGACCCGCGATTGTGCCGACCTTGCACACCGGGTGAAAAGCTGGAATGCCCAGCTCACCCCCAAGGGCCTGCGGGTGCGGGTGCTCAAGGGCTGTGTGCTCAACCACCGGTATCTTGTGTATGTCTACCGCGAAAGCAAGCTGGCTGCCGTGCTGGCAGATGAAAAAGTGCAGAGCTTTCTGCAGCAGGAAGGCTACCGTCTGCCGGAAGCAGGCGAAGCACTGGATGTGAACAGTATGCTCACGCAGCTTTCCCGCAAGCTGTGCTGCTCGGCGGAATTTCCGCACGAGATCGGTGTTTTCCTTGGCTATCCGCTGGGCGATGTGGTGGGCTTTATTGAGAACCGCGGCAAAAACTTTACCTGCTGCGGCTGCTGGAAGTCCTATGGCGACCCGGATGCAGCTCA
Source organism: Faecalibacterium sp. (assembly GCA_050873025.1). GTDB lineage: Bacteria > Bacillota > Clostridia > Oscillospirales > Ruminococcaceae > Faecalibacterium. The sequence continues at coordinate 20,578 of JBNMHZ010000017.1, forward strand.
GAAACACTTTGACCAGCTGAGCAAGTGCACGGCTGTGTATCTGCGGCTGTTCCACAGCGGAACACCTATTCTCCGCCTTGCTGTGGCGGCCTGAAATTTGTCATTCTCTTTTCAAATACTCTCTTTTTATCCTGGCGCCCGCCGGTGTCCACGCACCGACGGGAATGAAATCCTCCTTTTGACACGCGGCCGCGTGACGCAGCTCTGACCACTGCGCCACGCGGCTGTGTCATTTTTGGGAAGAATGTTGCAAAAAGAACGCGGCATGGCGGCTTTTGTGTGAAATAACAACAAGAAAAAGATGAATAAAATTGAATCTGACAACTCAAAAACCTGAGTTAGTCATTGTTGATAGTGATAAAATTTGGGGAAATTTCGGGCAGAATTTTTGTTTGTTCATATGAACTAACTTTTAAATATGAAAAAATTATTGACAAGGTTGGTTAGTGAGTGTAAACTATCTACGCTGATAGTTGCGGCTGACTGACCGCTGCAGCTTATCCCATTAAATAAAGAAGGGAAGCGGAAGTTATGATGCCTTTGACAATGGCAAAAGCAGGTGAGACTGTCACCATCAAAAAGATCACCGGCAAGGACGAAGTTCGCCTGCACCTGGCAGAGCTGGGTTTTGTGGTGGACAGTGAGGTGACCGTGGTCAACGAGATCGCCGGCAACCTGATCCTTCAGGTCAAGGAGAGCCGCATCGCTCTGGATAAGACTATGGCAAACCGTATCATGATCGGTTAAATTTGGCTGAACAGTGCCAAAGCACTGTTTGGGAGACACTCCGAAACTGGAATCGTCTCCGATAAAGACAAGTAGAGGAGGATTTACAATGAAGACTCTGAAAGACGCAAAGGTCGGCGAGACCGTCACTGTGGCTAAGCTGCACGGCGAAGGCCCGGTGAAGCGCCGCATCATGGACATGGGCATCACCAAGGGTGTTGAGATCTATGTCCGCAAGGTTGCCCCTCTGGGCGACCCCATGGAACTGACCGTGCGCAACTACGAGCTGAGCGTGCGCAAGGCCGACGCTGAAATGATTGAAATTGTTTGATCCAAGGGGAGGAAAGGAGTAAGCAATGAGCATTAAGATTGCACTTGCCGGTAACCCGAACTGCGGTAAAACGACCCTGTTCAATAACCTCACCGGCTCCAACCAGTACGTTGGCAACTGGCCCGGCGTTACTGTGGAAAAGAAGGAAGGCAAGCTGAAGGGTGATAAGGACGTTATCATCCAGGACCTGCCCGGTATCTATTCTCTGTCTCCGTACACGCTGGAAGAGGTCGTCTCCCGTACTTATCTGGTCAAGGAGAAGCCCGATGCCATCCTGAACATCATCGACGGCACCAACATCGAGCGTAACCTGTACCTGACCACCCAGCTGATCGAGCTGGGCATCCCGGTGGTCATGGCTGTGAACATGATCGACCTGGTGCGCAAGAACGGCGATAAGATCGACCTGAAGAAGCTGAGCGCAGAGCTGGGCTGCCAGGCTGTGGAGATCAGCGCACTGAAGGGCGAAGGCACCGAGGCTGCTGCAAAGGCTGCTGTGGCTGCTGCAAAGGCTACCAAGGCCGGCGAGCTGCCCCACGTCTTTACCGGCAGTGTGGAGCACGCCATCGCCCACATCGAAGAGTCCATTCAGGGCAAGGTGGATGACCGCTTCCTGCGCTGGTACGCAGTCAAGCTGTTCGAGCGTGATGACAAAGTGCAGGACGAGCTGAAGCTCGACAAGGCTCTGATGGATCACATCGACCAGCACATCAAGGACTGCGAAGCTGAGCTGGACGACGATGCCGAGAGCATCATCACCAACCAGCGTTATGCATACATCAACACCGTCGTGGGCAAGGCTGTTAAGAAGAAAGCTCGCGTGGAGCACCTGACCGTCTCCGATAAGATCGACCAGATCGTGACCAACCGTATCCTGGCTCTGCCCATCTTCGCACTGGTCATGTTCCTCATGTACTCCCTGTCCATGGGCACCTCCATTGCAGATGGCGGCTGGTCCATCGGCTCTTTTGCTACCGACTGGACCAACGATGTCCTGTTCGGTGAGATCGTGCCCAATGCTCTGGGCGGCTTCCTGGAGAGCATCGGCGTGGCAGGCTGGCTGTACGGCCTGATCATGGACGGTATCGTCGCCGGTGTCGGCGCAGTTCTGGGCTTCGTTCCCCAGATGCTGGTCCTGTTCTTCCTGCTGTCCATCCTGGAGGACATCGGCTATATGTCCCGTGTCGCCTTCATCATGGACCGTATCTTCCGCAAGTTCGGCCTGTCCGGTAAGAGCTTCATCCCCGTGCTGGTGGGTACCGGCTGCGGCGTGCCCGGTGTTATGGCTTCCCGTACCATCGAGAACGAGCGTGACCGCCGTATGACCATCATGACCACCTGCTTCATCCCCTGCGGCGCTAAGATGCCCATCATCGGCCTGATCGCAGGTGCTCTGTTCGGCGGTTCCTCTGTGGTTGCTGTTTCTGCATACTTCATCGGCATGGCTGCCATCATCTGCTCCGGCATCATCCTGAAGAAGACCAAGATCTTCGCAGGCGACCCCGCTCCCTTCGTTATGGAGCTGCCCGCTTACCATGTGCCTGCATGGGGCACCGTGTTCCGTGCAACCTGGGAGCGCGGCTGGTCCTTTATCAAGCGTGCCGGTTCCGTCATTCTGGCTTCCACCGTTATCCTGTGGTTCCTGCAGGGCTTCGGCTTCGAGAACGGTGCATTCTGCATGGTCGAGGAGCAGGACAACTCCGTGCTGGCCATCGTTGCTACCAAGATCGCATGGATCTTCGCTCCTCTGGGCTTCGGCAACTGGAAGGCAACCGTTGCTTCCGTCACCGGCCTGATCGCAAAGGAGAACGTTGTTGGTACCTTCGGCGTCCTGTATCACTTCGGCGGCGAGCTGTCTGAGGAGGGCGACGAGATCTGGAGCCTGATCGCTCAGGATTACACTGCTCTGTCTGCTTACGCATTCATGATCTTCAACCTGCTGTGCGCACCCTGCTTTGCTGCTATGGGCGCTATCAAGCGTGAGATGAACAACGGCAAGTGGACTGCAATTGCCATTGGCTACATGTGCGCACTGGCTTACTGCTCTGCTCTGGTCGTGTATCAGCTGGGCGGCCTGATCACCGGTGAGGTTGGCTTCAACGTCTTCACCATCGTGGCTGCTGTGGTTCTGGTTGGCTTCATTTACCTGCTGGTGCGTCCCAACAAGTACACCGGCGACAACGAAGTCAAGATCGACGTTTCCAAGATTGCAGCAAACAAGTAAGCTTCGTCTGCTAAAAGGAGAGATGCTTTATGATGGAATTTCTGGCAGCAAACTTTAATCTGCCCACGATCATCGTGGCAGTCATCGTGTTTGGCGGTGTGGGCTGGATCACATGGCACTCTCACAAGCATGGCGGCTGCGGTGGCTGCGGCGAGGGCGGCTGCAATGGAAATTGCGGCGGCTGCAGCGGCTGTCACTGATCGGTAAAAACCGCAAGGGGCGCGGGCTGGAACTTTCGGCTCGCGCCCTTTTTTCAAAAGAAAAAAGTTAGCCTTGAGTAACATTAAAACGAAAGAGAGTGATCGGGATGGAACTTACGTCGGCTCATCTGCGCTATCTGCTGGCGATCTATGAAGTCTCGCAGACCCATCTGGACATCAGCTCCCGCAGCATTGCCGAAAAGCTTGGTGTTACCAAGCCCTCGGTGGTGCGTATCATGAACCTGCTCATGGAGCGCGGCATGATCGTAAAGGAGCACTACGGCAAAATTTATATGACCGACCGGGGCATCTGGGTTGCAAAGCAGGTGGATCAGGAACTGAAAACGATCCTGGAACATTTCCCGCCAGTCAGTGCACCGCTCAGTGATGAGGAGCGCTTTACGGCAGCGCTTGCCATGACCAGCGCTCTGCCGGAGCGCATCTTTACCGGCGAGTACGACCGCCTGTTTGGCGGGGAAGCTGATAACTAAAAAAATAAGAGCCAGTTCCGGGCAGGAACTGGCTCTTATTTTTTATCACTGCAGTGCGTTCAGGATCTGCTTTGCGATGTACTGGTGGCCCTTGACGGTGGGGTGGCCGTCCGCAGCGGTCTGTGCGCGGGGAATGGGAACATAGATGAGGCCCTGCTGCGCCGCAAGGTCTTTTGCAAAACTGTTCAGCTTTTTAAAGTAGCTGTTCCATGCAGGCAGCATGGGCACGGGGTTCGTATAGCCCAGCAGAACGATCTTGGCGTCCGGGTTCAGCGCACGAATGGCAGCTACGATCTGCGGCAGCTCGGTGGTAACGGTGCTGTAAGCTCCATTGCAGATCTCATCCATGCCGTGGAACAGCAGCTGACGTGTATCGGAGGATTCCTGCCGGGTGAGCTTCATGCGGTTCAGTGCTTCTATCACGATGCCCATCTTCTCAAAGTTGAAGTTGCGCAGGGCACCGCTGACCATCAGGTTTGCAAACTGCTCACTCTTCCAGTTGGTGGCATTGCCAAGGCCCACGATGCAGGGCACCAGCGCGTCGTTGGAGCCGATCTGGATGGAGATGATATCGGCTTTGCGCAGGTACTCCTGATATTCCGGGTAGACGTAGTAAGCGCCGGAAGCCTGATTCATCTGGGGCATGGCACCATTCTGCACCATGTCCAGCATATCGGGGCTCATCAGGCCGGGCAGGCCCAGATTGATGGCGTGCTGGCGATCCAGCCCCAGACCCTTGCCCACAAGTGCGGTGTAGCTCTGGGCCGAGTAGCCCTCAAAGTTCGGCTGCAGATCATAGCCGATCTGGGCGATGTTGTATTTCATATCCGCAAGGCCCACACCGGCAGTGATGCTGTCGCCCAGTGCCACGTAGGTGAGCTGCCGCTCGGGCTCGTTTGGCACCTGAATGTCTGCGGGCAGGGTAGTAGTCAGGCCCTGCACAGCGGGCTCTGCAGCCTGCTCCTGTTGGGCCTCTGCGGGTTCAGCGGCAGGCTGCTCGTCGGCAGCAAAGGCAGGCACAGCCAGCAGCACAAGGGCCGCTGCAGTTGCCAGAAGACCGGCAAATTTTTTGTTTTTCATTGTGATTCCCTCTTTCCGGAATGGCCGCACCTCTGAGCAGTGCGGAGCTTACCTCTATGATAGAATGGAAAGCAAAAATTGTCAACTGACAAAATTCAGCACCTGCTGCAAAACGCAAAAAAGGCACAGCCCGCAGGCTGCGCCTTTTTATAGTTGAAATCAATAATCGCGGGAGGTGATCTCTTCCTCCAGTTTGCGGTAGTCCACTTTGCCAACAGGGGTCATCGGCATTTCGCTGATGAACTTGTAGCCCACCGGCTGTACATACTCCGGCAGCTCTTCCTTGCACAGCTGACGCAGCTCGCGCACGATCTGGCGCTTCTTCTTGTCGCCTTCCGGGTCCAGCACTACGTAAACGAAGGGCAGGCGGCCCTGCACATGATCTTTATCGGTGCAGCCCACAGCCGAGCACTGGTGCACGGCCGGGTGGCGGCTGATGACGTTCTCGATCATGGAGGGGAACACCTTGAAGCCGTCGTGACGGATGATCAGGCGCTTAATGCGGGAATCCAGATACACAAAGCCGTCCTCGTCCATGTAGCCGATATCACCGGTGTGCACCCAGATCTGGCCGTCTGCATGGCGGCGCAGGATCATATCGGTCTCGTCGGGCTTGTTGTAGTAGCCCTTCATGGTGGTGGGGGTGCAGATGCAGATCTCGCCGCGCTCACCAATGGGCAGCTCGGTCTCGGTGCCGGGCTCAAAGATGGACACAATGGTGTTCAGCATGGGGATGCCCACGCTGCCGGGCTTGGTGACGTTGCCGGCAGCAATGGTGGCGGCAGAGGAGACCTCGGTCATGCCGTAGCCCTTGGCCAGCGGATACTCCACGCCGCGCTCCTTGAGGAACTCGTTCACGGTCTGTTCTGCGCCCAGCGGCAGCGAATCGCCGCCGGCGGCGTAGTTGCGGATGAAGGAAAGGTCTTTCTTTTTCAGCAGCATGGAAGCGGCCATCTGCTGGTAGTGGGCGGGCACGCCGAACATATGCTCGGGCTTGTGCTTCCAGATCAAAGCCCCCAGCTTATCGGGGTCCAGATTGGGGATAATGACCACATGCAGGCCCATGACCAGCGGCATGTGCACGCCGCAGGCGTAGCCGTAGGCGATGAACGGCGGCATGACGTTCATCAGCTTCTGGCCGCGGCTGAACAGGTTGCTCTGTGCCGTGAATTCGTGTGCCAGGGCGTTGAAGTTGGCATCGGTCAGCATAACGCCCTTGGGGGAGCCGGTGGTGCCGCCGGTGTGCACCACCACGCAGGTATGCTGCGGGTCGTAGGGCTCGGCGTTCATGCTCTGGTTCTTGCCGCCCGCAATAAAGTCCTTCCAGTGGATCACGTTGGACTTGTAGCTGTTGCGGTCGGGGTTCGTCATCTTATAGCCGACGGCCAGATGCAGCGGCAGGGAATCGGCCGGGCTGATGACCAGCACACGCTCCACATTGGTACGCTTTGCGGCCTGACGGCAGCGCTCGTAGGTCACATTCAGGCTGATGAGCAGATGGGAATCCACCTCAGTGATGTACTCATGGATGCCCTCCACACTGTAGCGCGGGTCCACCAGGTTCAGGGAGGCGCCGATCATATCCGCAGCGTAGAAGGCGTAGATCACCTCGGGGGTCATCACGCTGACTACGGTGATGATATCGCCCTTCTTCACGCCAATGGCGCGGAAGGCTGCTGCCGTCTTTTTGACGTTGACGATCAGGTCTGCAAAGGTGAATTTGTGGCCATAATATTCCAGAGCGGTCTCGGTGAGGTGGTTTTTGTTCTGGCGGCAGACATACTCAAATGCGCTGCAGTCGGGCAGGGGCAGATCGATGAATTTCTGGTCGTAGTATTTCAGCCAGGGTCGTGCCGTGGAGGCATAAATCGGCTCACGCTGTTCAGTGGTCATGGGATCAGGTCCTCTCTTCTTTACTTCTTTTCTTTCTTAAAAAACGGAAGCTTTGCCATGGGGACGAAGCTGCCGGCCAGATGTTCAAATAGCTAAAATATTGGAATTGATGCTGCAGATTCCATTGTAGTGGAGCCGCCGCAGAATGTCAAGAAACAAACTATGAAAGTTGCGTAAAAGAAGGGTAAAAGCGACGGTTGGGCCCGAATTGTCGGGCTTTTAGTCCTGCATCCACTGCTCGGCTTCGGCGGCGCTGCACAGCACAAAATGTTCGGGCCGTACTTCGCGCCACTGAGGGGGCTCTTTGGAGTAATCGTGCATGGAAGGGTCGTAGACCAGCAGTTTTTTGTTCCGCTCGTGCCGGGGGTCCGGCATGGGGATGGCAGAAAGCAGGCTGCGGGTGTAGGGGTGGACGGCATGGGCCGCCAGTTCTTCGGCCTCGGCCAGCTCCACGATGCGGCCCTTGTGGATGACCGCAATGCGGTCCGAGATATAGCGCATCACCGAAAGGTCGTGCGCGATGAACAGATAGGTGATGCCGCGCTCCTTCTGCAGGCGGCGTAAAAGGTTGAGCACCTGGGCACGGATGGACATGTCCAGCGCACTGATGGGTTCGTCCGCAATGATGAACTCCGGCTCCACGATCAAGGCCCGTGCAATGCCGATGCGCTGGCGCTGTCCGCCGGAAAATTCGTGAGGGAAACGGGAGGCAAACTCCGGCAGCAGGCCTACGTCCAGCAGTGCCTGCCGCACCTTTTCGGCACGCTCGGCGGCGGAAAGGTCGGGCCGGACGTTTTGCAGGCCCTCCCCTACGATGTAGCTCACCTTGGCGCGCTCGTTCAGCGAGGACTGCGGGTCCTGAAAGATCATCTGAATTTCCTTGATGACCTGTCTGTCCAGCTGGCGGGAAATTTTGCCGTTGATCTTCTGGCCTTTGTACAGGATGTCGCCGCCGGAAGTGGGCAGGATGCGCATAATGGCGCGGCCGATGGTGGTCTTGCCGGAACCGGATTCACCTACAAGGCCGAAGGTCTCGCCCTTATAAATTTTAAAGCAGGCATCCTGCACGGCCTTGTAAGCTTTTTTGCCGGAGCCGTAGGTCACGTCCAGATGGTCCACTTCCACCAGAACTTCACGCCCGGTGGTCTCATTGGTTGAAAACTCTGCCATGTCACAGCCCCTCCTCTCGCAGCAGTTTTACCGCAGCAGGCGGCTCGATCTTGGGTGCCCGGGGGTCCAGCAGCCAGGTCTTGGCTCTATGAGTGGGGGACACCTCAAAGTAGGGCGGGCGCTTGACGAAATCGATCTTGAGTGCCTGCGGGTTGCGGGGCGCAAAGGCGTCGCCGCGAATTTCGGCAAAGAGGTTCGGCGGGGTGCCCACGATGTTGAACAGATCTTCGCCCTTCATACCCATCTGCGGCATACTGGAAAGCAGCGCCCAAGTGTAGGGGTGGCGGGGGTCGTAGTAAATTTCGTCGGCGGTGCCGATCTCCACGATGTCGCCTGCGTACATCACGGCCACCCGGTCCGCAATGTTGGCCACCACGCCCAGATCGTGGGTGATCATGATAATGGTCAGGTCGTACTTGACCCGCATTTCCTTGAGCAGCTGCAAAATCTGGGCCTGAATGGTCACGTCCAGCGCAGTGGTGGGCTCGTCACAGATCAAAATCTTCGGGCTGCAGGCCACCGCAATGGCGATGACCACGCGCTGGCGCATACCGCCGGAAAACTCGTGCGGGTACTGCTTGAACCGCTTTTCGGGGTCTGAGATGCCCACATCCCGCAGGTACTCCAGTGTCTTTTCCTTAGCGGCAGCGCCTTTCAGGCCCTGATGCAGGGTGACGGCTTCCATGATCTGGTCGCCGATGGTTTTGAGCGGGTTCAGGCTGGTCATGGGGTCCTGCATGATCATGGCGATCTCGCAGCCCCGCACCCGCAGCCAGTCTTTTTCAGTTTTCAAATCGGAAAGGCGCAGCGGCTTGCCGTCTGCCATGCCATAGTAATCAATGGTGCCGCCGGTGATGGAGCCGTTGGCATCCAGCAGGCCCATGAAGCTTTTGGTAAAAACACTCTTGCCGCTGCCGCTCTCGCCCACGATGGCCAGCACCTCACCCTGATAGAGGTCCAGGTCGATACCGCGGATGGCGTGCAGCACTTTTCCACGCAGATTGAATTTGATGTTGACATCCTTTGCGGAGAGAATGAGCTGGTCGTGTTCCATAAAATTCCCTCCTTACTGCAAATGGTTCTTGGGGTCGGCAGCGTCCGAGAAGGCGTTGCCAATCAGGTAGAACGCAATGGTGACAAAGCTCAAAATCAGGGTGGGGTACAGCAGCTGGTAGCGCAGTCCGGCCTGCATCATAACCTTGCGGCCATCGTTGACCAGGTTGCCCAGCGAGGGCGTCTCCACCGAAAGGCCCAGGCCAATGTAGGTGATGAACACCTCGCTGCCGATGGCTTCCGGGATGGTGAGGGCCATGCGCAGCATGATGACCGAAACCAGATACGGCAGCAGATTGCGGAAAACGATGCGCACCGTGGGCGTGCCGATGCAGCGGGAGGCCACGTTGTAGTCCCGGTCGCGGATAATGAGAATCTGATTGCGGATGAAGCGGGCCATCTCGATCCAGCCTTTGATGGCCATGCCCAGCACCATGGTCCAGATGCTGGGGGTCGCCACATAGGAGATCAGGATCAGCACAATGGCGGTGGGGATATTGTCAAAGATGTTGTACAGCTCGGTGAACACAAAGTCCAGCCCGCGCACATAGCCCCACAGCACACCGGCAGTGATGCCCACCACGGCTTCGATCAGGGCCACAAAAAAGGCGATGGTCAGGCTGGTGCGGGCACCGGCCCAGATGCGGGCCCATAAATCCTGTCCAATGGAGTTGGAACCCCAGATAAAACCGTCCTGCCCGGGGGCGATGTTGCGGTACTGAATGCCGGTGACGGGGTCCACGGCGCACAGGTTCGGGTCTGCCTGGCCGGGCAGGTGGGGCTGGATGAACGCAAAGGCCACCACGGCTGCCAGCGCAATGAGCAGGGCCACGGCAAATTTATTCTTGAAAAAGGCACGGAAAGTGCTGCCCCAGTAGCTGTAGTTGGAGCTGGCGGTGGCTTCGGCATCCTCAGCGTGGAACCCGGCGGGGGTGAACAGTTCGTCCTCGGGCAGGTTCTCCCAGCCGGTGGCGCGCTGGGCGTCATTCAGCTTGTCTTCCAGCTGCTTTGATTTTTCGCGTTTCAGAAAAGAGAGCATCAGCGGCCACCTTCTTTCTTGCCAAAGTGGATGCGGGGGTCAATGAGAACCATAAGCACGTCGCCCAGGATCAGGCCGATAATGCCCACGCAGGCGTACAGCAGCACGATGCCCTGCACCATGGTGTTGTCGTGGCGCTGCACACAGGTAACCAGCAGGCCGCCCATGCCGGGAATGCTGTACAGGCTCTCAATATAAATGGAACCGACGACGGTGTTTAAAAATGCCGAAGGAATGTACTGCACCAGAGGTACCATGGCGTTGCGGAACACATGGTGCAGAGCGATGCTGCTCTCGCTCACGCCCTTGGCACGGGCCAGCTTGACGTAATCCTTGTTGCTTTCGTCTACCATATAGCGGCGCAGCCACATGGCGTAAAACGCAAGGTTTGCAAGGCTCATACTGCACACCGGCAATATCCAATACCGCCAGTTGGAAGCGTCGAACAGCAGGCCCACACCCATGGCAGTGGTGCCGTACATCTGGATGTACAAAAAGTACACCGCTGCCGGCACCGCCTGAATGAGCACGATCACTGCCGTGCCCAGTTTATCCGGCCAGCGGCCCTTGCACCGGCCCATTACAAGGCCCAGCGGGATGCCCAGGATCAGGCTCAGCAGCATGGCCAGCACGCCCATCTCAATGGAAATGGGCAGCTTCTGGGCCAGAATTTTGGTCACAGGGGCGTTGAGCTTGTAGATGTGGCTCACGCCCAGGTCTCCGTGCAGCGCATCCCGCCAGAAATGGCCGATCTGCACCGGCAGCGGGTCCAAAAGGCCCATGGACTGCAGGCCCGCCTGGATCTGTGCCTCGGTCATTTTTTCGTAGTTTGCAAAATAGCCCTCTACCGGCATGAGCCGCAGTAGGCAGAATACCAGCGTTACAATGACGAACAGCGTCAGAATGGAACGCCCGATGCGTTTTGCGAGATATTGCACCATGTGTGTGCACCTCTCTTTTCTTTTTAAATACAGATACCTATAGAATAACGCAAAATCTTATTTTTGAAAAGTGATTTGCTGTGTTTTTTGTTGAAAAATAGAAGGCCAGACTATTTAAAATACCCTCCGCGCTGCTCTGGGCATTATCAGATGAAAAAATTTTTCACGAGAAGGGGCCTAAAGGCCAATGACATCGTTCAGAAATTAAAATGTAGTTCTCCGATACGACCCTTCCGGTGAAAGCGTAAATCGGCAAGGCCCGCAGGCCTTGCCGATTTACAATTAAAAATAAATTTCCGCTGAATATATCTAGATCGAAGCGGAGAATATTCTAAATCAAAACTTACCGTGCATCGCGGTTGGCGTTGTACTCCTCCATGGAAACGTAATGGTCCAGGATGTGCACGCCCTTGAGACGGTTGGTGGAAAGGCCGGTGGGGGCATACTGGCCCTCCCACAGGTTCAGGCGGGTGGCGATGTAGGGCGGCACCGGCATACCCAGCGGGATGACCAGTGCGTTCTCGATCAGGAAGGCTTCCGCATCCGCAAAGGCTTCGTAGCGGGCGTCCAGATCGTCAGTGATGGTCTTGGCGTTCTCCACCATGGACATATACTGCATCACCAGATCAGCGGTCTCGCCGGTCACGATGCCGTCCTCCACGCCGGTGCGCAGGAAGCTGTAGCAGGTGCCGCGGTCACCGACTTCCTGATAGAAGGGGTACACCTCGGTCTCGGGGTCGGAGTAATCGGCACCCCAGTAGTAGGACATCAGCTCGTAGGCACCCACGCGGCGCACCGAGTTCAGGAAGTTATCGGACGGGCCCTGGGTGATGATGATGTTGATGAAGTCGAAGCCGTCGTTCAAAACGCCCTCTACCTGCTGCTTGAACACCTGGCACTGCTTGTCCCAGTCCACCACGGCAGGGTTGTAGGGGTACTGGATCTTGATGGGGAAGGTGACACCGGCGGCGGTCAGCTCTTCCACGGCGGCATCACGGTACTGCTTGGCGGTGGCTTCGTCAAAGAAGTCGGAAAGCTTTGCCAGCCCGCCGCATTCGGTGTAGTCCACGCCCTGGCTGTTAGCACAGAAGGACGGCGGGGTGATGGTGTGCAGCTTGTAGTTATCGTAGCCTTCCGGTGCGGTGACGGCCAGCGTCACGGACGGGTTGATGGCATACAGGAAAGCCTTGCGGAAGTTTGTGGAGTTGATGGCCTTGGCCCAGTTGTCGGGCTCATACTCGGCGTCCACGCCGGTCACGGTCCAGTTGGTGAACTCGTGGCGGTAGGGCAGGAAGTTGAAGATGTAGAAGTAGCTCTTGCCGGTCTCCGGGCGCTCCATGGACACCATGTCCTTGGTGGTGTCGTCAGCCAGCCAGCTGTCCAGAATATCGGAACTGATGGTGGCCTGGTCGATCTCGCCGCGCTTGACCATCTCCGGGCCGCTGATGAGCTCTTCCTGGTTGTAGATGTAACGGATGGTATCGATATAAACGCTGTCGGCGTCGTAGTTCTCGGGGTTCTTCTTCATCACCCAGTTTTCCAGCGGGGTGTACTCGGCCAGGTAGAACGCACCGCAGCTGCAGGCCGTCTCGGCACTGGTGCAGAACTGGTCGGCAAACTCTTCCAGCAGCGGGCCGTAAGCGGGCTCGTAGGGAGCATAGCTCAGCAGGCTGAGGAAGCCGGGAAAATCAAAGTTCAGCGTATAGGTCAGGGTGTGCTCGTCTACAGCCTTTACGCCCACAGTGTCAAACTCCACAGCCGGATACTCGGTGGTGGTGCCGTCAGCAGCGGTGGCAGTTACGGTGCCATTGGCGTCAATGGCATAGGTGGTGCCGTCCTCGGCCACGGTGCCATTATTGGCATTGTTGCGGTAGACGCAGTAGTTGTAGTAATCATCCGCACCGGCCACATAGGGGGTGACGAGGCTTGCGGTGGCAGAAGCATAGTCCGGGTTCAGCACATAGGCCAGTGCGTCCACAAAGTCCTGTGCGGTCACGGGGCCCAGAACCTCGCCGTTGCAGTCCACCCAGTTCTCATCCCGCAGAGCGAAAGTCCATGTCAGGGTGTCGGCGTCCCAGTCCCAGCTGGTGGCAAGGCCCTCGCGGATCTTGCCGCGGTTGTCGTACTCTACCAGTGTGTCGATGCACTGGGTGCCGTGGTAGAGGTCCGGGTCGGCAGAGCAGACCAGATAGTTCAGCGTGGCAGGCTGGCGGGAGTACAGCACGGTGTAGGTGGCGCTGTTGCCGGAAGCGCTGCTGCCGCTATTGGAGGCGGAAGAACCGCCGCCGCAGCTGCTGAGCAGGCCGGCCGCTGCCACAGAAAGGGCGGCTGCGCCGCTGCCCTGCAAAAACTGACGGCGGGAAATGGAATGACGCATAGAAAAAATCCCTCTTTCTTGTAAATTGGGTTCGTGTGTTTTCTGCTTGGATAAAAACAGGGTAACGGAAACAAGCTCCGTTACCCCTTTGTAACAAGTCCATGGCCGCACGGAGCGGTCTTAAAGCCAGTATAGCATTGAATGGGTGTGCCGTCAATCGTTTTTCGGTGCGGCGTCGTCATCCTTTGCCGCAGCGGCTTCGGGTTCGGCGTCCAGTGCAGCGGGCACTGCTTTTGCCGGGGTCAGTGCCGTAATGACGGAACCGGCTGCGGCAGGTGCAGCGGCAGTCACGGCAGCTTCGACGGGCACGGCAGCGGCTGCAGTTTCGGCGGCTTCACCGGCTTCGGCGGCTGCCTTGGCAGCTTCCTCTGCGGCCTTTTTAGCTTCGCGTTCCTCGCGCAGCTGCTTTGCCCGGGCGGCAGCTTCCTCCTGCCGCTTTTTGGTACGGGCCTTGATGCGGCACACGGTGCACACGCCATCCACGCTGTTCGGCGCAATGGGCTTGCCGCACTCCTTGCACAGGGTTTTGGTGCACTTGTGCACGCTCACCGGGCCAAGGGTGGTGAGCTGGCGCAGCTTCATGCCGTCGATGCCGTGGTTCGAGCAGGACGCGATGCACACTTCGCACTCACTGCACTTCCACGGGGTGATGATGATGCGGGTCTGGCCGTCGGGCAGATCCTCCAGCTTCAGGGCACCGGCGCGGCAGGCTTTTTCGCACTTGCCGCAGCCAAAGCATTTGTCGGTGAAGTTGGGCAGATAGTAGCCGTATTTCAGCGGGGTCTCCATGGCGGCTTTCAGCTGCTTTGTGCGCTGGTGCAGCAAAAGACGGAAGTCCACGCCGCCGTCGTCCTCGCTGCGCAGGCCGGGCAGCATCTGCAGCAGCTTTTTGGTGCCGCTCTTGGAGCCGTGGCTCACCTGCTCGAACATCTCGCGGCGGCTGATCTCCTTGACGTGATAGGGCGTGTCGTCGGGTTCGTAGGCCAGCGTGAAGCGGGCCTCGAACATGGGCTGACCAAAGAAATCCACAAGCCGTGTCAGCTCCTTGCGCAGCTGGGCGGCACACAGATCGTTCTCGCACTCGCCGCAGGGGGTCAGGTCCAGCACGATCTTTTTGTTCAGGGCAAGGTAGGCCAGCGTCTCCCAGGTAAGGGAAGCAATGCAGGTGCGCACCATGGAATTTTTGCGGGTGGATTTTTCACACCCGATCCAGATGGTGTCGTTGTCGGTATCGGCGGCAGAGGTGTCCCGCTGCACCTGTTCCGGCGAAGGGATGATGCAGCCGCTGCGGCAGGCGGAAACGCACAGGCCGCACTCGGTGCAGGGGTCCCAGTCCTTGACGAGGTTCGGGCGGGTGAAGATCTGTTCGCCGTAGGGGCAGATGTCCTTGCACTCGGTGCAGGGCTTGCGGTGGGGGTGCAGGTTCCAGCACTGGCGGCGGTTGATCTCGGGATGGGTAGTCTTCATCAGCATATCCATCGCGGTGCGTGTAAAAAAGCCCATAAGTTACTCCCCTTCCACAACCGAAGTGATGTTTGCATGGTCAATGAGGAAACGCTGCACTTTCTGGCTGGTCACGGCCGAAGCCACGGCGTCCCGGCTGAGCACCTTGCGAATCTCGGCTTCCGGGGTGTCGTGCAGCTTTGCAAGGCGGGCGTACTCGGCATCTACCTCGGCGTTGGATACGGTGATGTTTTCCGCTTCGGCAATGGCCCGCACAGCCAGGATGCTGCGCATCTTGCGCTCGGCGTCTTTACGGAAGGCGGCGCGCACCTCATCCGGCGTGGTCTGGCCCGCTTTGCAGTACAGCTCCATGGTCATCTTGCTGCGGCGCAGCCGCTCGCGCAGGGCGTTCATGTCGCGGTCGGCGTTCTGGTCCAGAAGCTGGTCATCCAGTTCAGCGGTCAGGTTGGCCCCGGCCATGTCCAGCAGAGCGGCCCCGGCAATGCGGTCGGCGTTGGCTTCGTGGGAGCGGCGCTTCTTTTCCCGGATGCTCTCTTTCAGAGCGTCCACGGTGTCAAAGCCCAGCGTCTTTGCAAAAGCATCGTCCAGCGGCACGGTCTGCTTCTGCTCCACAGTGTGCAGGGTGATGGCGAACTGCGCCGTTTTGCCGGAAAGCTCCGGCACCCGGAACTCTTCGGGGTAGGTGAAGTCGAACCGGAAGCTTTCGCCTGCCTTGTGGCCGTAGACGGCGTTCTCGGCGGCGGGCATCAGCTGGCCGGTGCCCAGCACCACGGTGACGTTTTCCATCCGGCTGTCCGGGATGGGTGCCCCGTCCAGAAAACCCCAAAAATCCAGCGTCACGCGCATCCCGCGGGCGGCGGGCAGTTCTACCGGCACAAAGGGGGCGCGGGTGCGGGTGAGGTTTGCAGCTTCCAGATTTACGGCTTTTTCGGATACCGGGCGCACCCGGCGGGTGAAATCCAGCCCTTTGTACTGGCCCAGCGTGACCCTGGGCAGGGCGTTTGCATTCTGTTCCATCAAAATACTCCTTTTATAGATCCAAAACGTTTGTTTTTTAAAGTCCGTGTCCGGCAAGCCAGTTCTCAGCCACCTGCGAGA
Source organism: Faecalibacterium sp. (assembly GCA_050873025.1). GTDB lineage: Bacteria > Bacillota > Clostridia > Oscillospirales > Ruminococcaceae > Faecalibacterium. The sequence continues at coordinate 36,665 of JBNMHZ010000017.1, forward strand.
ACATCTCCGGGTAAAGGGCATCCTCCTGCGCAAAGGCGTTCAGGTAATATTCCACCTCGGCGCGGTTGGCAGGTTCGGTGCGTTCCCATACGGTGAACACGGTGCCGTTGCCCATATCAAAGCTGGCGGCCTGGGTGAAGTGCTCGTCCCGTGCGGCACAGAACAGGGCATTCCACCGGCCGGAAAGCTCGCCCCCGCTGACGAAGGTCTGGGGGAAAGGCTCCGCGGTGAGCACATACTTTGCCTCAAAGAAACGCACCGGGAACTCGTGGGTGCCCGGGATGGAGATGCCTGCGGCCAGCTTGCCCTGCAGCTGAATGTCCGGCAGGGCGGCATACTGGAACATATCCGAGTTATAAAGCATGTCGTGGGGGATCATGTAGGCAAACTCGCCCTTTTCCGCATCGCAGTGGGCGTCGATCCAGTCGTCCACGCGCTGGATCTGGGGCGCATCGGTGCGGTCATAGGTGAGCTTGTCCAGCCGGACGAACTCAGACACGGCCTTGATGGGAAAGTGGTCCACCACAAAACCCGGCAGGGCCACCGTGGTCAGCGGCGAGCAGCGCACCGACACCGCAAACACCAGCGTAAAGGCCCAGTAGCAGAGCTTGAGGGTGCGGCGTTTCTGGATGTCTTCGGCCAGTGCTGCCGCACCGGTGAGGAACAGCAGCAGCCAACCTGGTACGAACAGCAGCATCTGGTGGCTGCCGGTGTTCTGCACCCGGGTGAACAGCACAAGACTCACCAGCAGCTCCATCCCCGCAAGGCAGGGCAGGGCGGGCAGGCGGCGCTTTGCAGCAAACCACAGACCCAGCCCGATGAGAATGAAGTTCAAAAGACCGATGCGCAGGGTCTGCGCAGCCAGCTCCAGCGTGATGCCGCCGAAGTTGTAGTAGGCGTAGCGCCCGGCGTAATCAAAACCCAGAATTTTGCGCACCATGGGCAGAAGCAGCAACACCATGCCAAGGGCGGCGCACAGGCCGAACACCACCAGCTGCACCATGCGGCGCACAGCCCGGCGCTGCTGGCCGGTCTTTGCCATTCGGACGCTGGAAACCGCCAGCAGCAGCACGTAGGCAAAGCAGTAGCCCACCACAAAATATAAGTACCACCGCCGGGTGAGGATGATGCCCGCCGTGGCGGCAAAAATTAAAAGATAGCGCGGGATGTCGATGCGGTCAAAGCGGTAGTCCAGCGTGAGCAGCATGAGCATGAAGGCAAAGATGAGGCCGAACCAGTCCGGCTGGCCCAGCACCGCCGACATGCGCAAAAACGGGAAGGTAACGCACCACGAAAAGCCGATGAGAAAATACCAGAACCGGTTTTTTACCTGCAGCATCCGGCCAGCCTTGATGGTGAGCCCGGCCAGCAGCAACAGCAGGCTGGGCAGCACGCTGAACACCTGACAGAACGCGTAGTCGTCGCCGGTTTTACCGCTCAGGCAGAACGGGAACTCGGTGAACAGGGTGATGAAGCTGGTGTAATCCTCGGTGATGGAACTGAGGATAAAGCGGAAGCCGGTGCCCGCGCTCTGGGCAAAGGCGGCTTCGGCATTATACTGCTTTAAAATGTAGTTCGCATAGTCCCAGTGGTAGAGGAAAGTGCGGCTGTTCAGCGTCCAGAAAAAATAGAGCAGGGCCGCCGCCCACACGCCCACCAGAACCGCTTTGTGGAACAGGTCCAGCTCCACACCGGCGCGGCGCAGCACCAGTAGCGCCAGCACAAACAATGCCGCATTGCACCACAGGCTTACCAGCGGGAAAAACAGGCCATTGCCCGGTGCGGCAAGGCCGAATAGTATAAGCGCCAGCGCCCCGGCAGCAAGGCCCAAGCCCGCTTTGCCCAAGGCCGACAGGCGGGAAACGATTCCACTCATCCCCAAAAACCTCTCAATTGCAGAATATCACAGCTACAGTATAGCAACCAAACCCTGCACTGTCCAGCCGCCGAGGATGGAAAACAACAAAATGTCCCGCCGCTTTGAAAGCAAACAGGACATTTTGAATAAAATATTACTTATTGGAATCAGCTGTCGTCTTGGTGCTGCGGGCCGTGCGGCGCTTTTGCGCCATGGCTTTGTTGGCACTGATGCGGGCGGCGTCTGGGTTGGGGGATTCCGGGGTCAGGCGCAGCAGGCAGCTGCCCATGGCGGGCAGATCCACCGTGAGGGTGTAGTCTCGGCCAAACACGCCGCCGTCGGTGGTGTGCAGTTTTGTCTTGCGGCGGCCTTTCAGTGCACCGCCCCACTCGGAGGATTCGGTGTTCAGCACTTCCTCGGCGCTGCAGGGGAAGCGCAGGTACAGCGGGAATTTTTTATGTGCATGATCCTGGGTGTTCATGATGCACAGCAGGTTTTCGCCCCGGCCCTTGCGCAGCCAGGCGTACACGCCCTCGTCGCGGCTCTCGCAGGCCACCCACTCAAAGCAGTCGGGGTTGTACTCGCCGTCGTAGAGGGCTGGCTCGGTGGAGTACACCCGGCTCAGGTGGGCAAAGTACTTCTGGAAGGCATCGTGGAAGGGGTATTTCAGCAGGTCCCAGTCCAGTTCCCGCTTTTCGTCCCACTCGCGGAAGTGGCCCAGCTCGTCGCCCATGAAGTTGAGCTTTTTGCCCGGATGCATGTACATATAAAAATACAGGGTGCGCAGCTGGGCACATTTTTCGGCGTAGCTGCCCCACAGCTTATCAATGATGGTCTTTTTGCCGTGCACCACTTCGTCGTGGCTCAGCGCCAGCAGGTACAGCTCGTTGTAGAAGTAGTGCATACTGAAAATGATCTTGCCGTAGGCATTCGGCCGTTCCCCGAAGGGGGTGGCAAAATAGTCCAGCGTGTCGTGCATCCAGCCCATGTCCCACTTGTAGTCAAAGCCCACGCCGTCGTAGCGGGTGGGGGCGGTGACCTTGAGGAAGTTGGTGGAGTCCTCAGCCATGTAGATGCCGGTGGGCCAGCGCTTGTTCAGGCCGTGGTTCAGACTGCGCAGGAATTTCACGGCACCCTCGTTCACGCCGCGGTTGGGGTCGCCCTGCCAGTACAAAGCACGGGAGATGGCATCCATGCGAATGCCGTCGCAGTGGTACACGTCCATCCATAGGGCGGCGGCGCTGTTCAAAAAGCTGCATACCTCCCGGCGGTAGTAGTTAAAGTTGCAGGTGCCCCACTCGCTGTGGCCCACGTCGCTGTCGTACTCGTACAGGTGGGTGCCGTCGAACTTGGCCAGCGCGTCGGCGTTGGCGGCAAAGTGCACCGGCACAAAATCCATAATGACGCCGATGCCCATGCGGTGGCAGGCGTTGACAAAGCTGGCAAACTGGGCCGGGGAGCCGTAGCGGCTGGTCACCGAGAAATAGCCGGTGGTCTGGTAGCCCCAGCTGCCGTCAAAGGGGTGCTCCGCCAGCGGCAGCAGCTCCACATGGGTAAAGTGGTGGTCCAGCAGCCAGGGGATCAGCTCCTTGGCAAGCTCCTCGTAGTTGTACCAGCCGTCGGAGCCGTCCGGTTCCTTGCTGCCGGGCTTGTGCATCCAGCTGCCGGCGTGCATCTCGTAGATGTTCAGCGGGCGGTTGCGGCATTTGTCGCGGCGCTCCATCCAGGCGTTGTCGTCAAAATGAAAATCCAGTTTGGCCAGGCGGCTGGCCGTGCCGGGCCGCAGCTCGGTGGAAAAGGCATAGGGGTCGCTGCGCATCACCACGCTGCCGTCGGCCCCGTGCACGCGGTATTTATAAAGGTCGCCCTCCGCAAGGCCGGGCACAAAGGCACTCCACACGCCGGTCTCGGCACGCTGCATGGGCACGCCTGCCTCCCAGCCGTCGAAGCCGCCGCAGACCTCGACCGCCGTGGCACCGGGTGCCCACACCGCAAAGCGCCAGCCTTCGGCACCATTATCGGAAGCCGGATGCGCACCCAGGATGCGGTAGGCATCAAAGCAGTCTCCATTGAAGAATTCACGGGGAATGGCGGGGTAATTCATGCAAAGATCTCCTTACGTTCTATGATGAGCAGTGCACTGCAGGCACTGCGTTTGGGCAATTTATCCAATGAAATCGTGACAGAACAGGGCATAGTGGCCGGTATTCTTGGCGATTCTTGACAAAAATCGGTAAAAATTAACATATTTTACAGATTTTGTGTTATACTATCCTTGCTGCTGCACAAGGCTGCAGCTGATTTTTTCTATGAGACGGGAGCGGTATAAACAATGGCTTGGTACGATAACGCAGTATTCTATCACATCTATCCTCTGGGTCTGTGCGGCTGTGCACACGAGAACGACGGGCAGCCCACGCCCGGTGCATTTGCAAAGCTGAACGCCTGGGCAAAGCACGCGGCAGATCTTGGCTGCACGGCCATCTATATCGGCCCGCTGTTCGAGAGCGGCTCCCACGGTTATGATACCATCGATTATCGGCTGGTGGACCGCCGTCTTGGCACGAACGAAGAGTTCAAGGACTTTGTGGCCCAGTGCCATGCCCGCGGCCAGAAGGTAATCGTGGACGGTGTGTTCAACCATGTGGGCCGCGATTTCTTCGCGTTCCAGGATCTGAAAGCCAATCGCGAGAACGCCCGCTATAAGGACTGGTTCTGCGATGTGAACTTCTGGGGCAACAACGAGTACAACGACTGCTTCTCCTATGGCAACTGGGGTGGCTTCAACCTGCTGGTCAAGCTGAACCAGCGCAACCCGGAGGTGCAGAACTACCATTACGATACCATCCGCTTCTGGGTGAAGGAGTTCGATATCGACGGCATCCGTCTGGACGCTGCCGACGTGCTGGACTTTGACTTCATGCGCGGGCTGCGCCGCCTGGCCAACGAGGTCAAACCGGAGTTCTGGCTCATGGGCGAGGTGATCCACGGCGACTACAGCCGCTGGGCAAACCCGGAAATGCTGCACTCGGTGACCAACTACGAGCTGCACAAGGGCCTGTGGAGCGGCCACAACGACCACAACTATTTTGAGATCGCCCACACCATGCGCCGCCTGCAGGGCCTGTGTCACGACACCCGGCTCTACCTCTTCTCCGATAACCACGATGTGGAGCGCCTGCCCAACAAACTGCGCAACCGGGAGCACATCCGCCACATTGCCATTCTAGTATATACGCTTTGGGGCATTCCGTCTATCTATTATGGCTCAGAATTTGGCATTGAGGGCAAAAAAGAGTGGGGAAGCGACTGGCCCCTGCGCCCCTGCCTGGAACTGGACGACTACAAAGACGCTGTGACCACCAATCCCGTCACCAGCGTGTATGCCGCCCTGGGCAAACTCAAAGCCGAGCTGCCGGAGCTGACATGGGGCGAAGTGAAGGAACTGCAGCTTACCACCCAGTGCTACGCCTTTGCCCGCGTGCTGGACGGCAAGGCGGCCGTCATCGTGCTGAACAACGGTGACAGCCCGGCCCAGCTGGAGTTCCAGCTGCCGGTGGAAGCATCTGCCGCAAAAGACCTGCTGGCCGACACCGTGGGCGCACAGTCCATCATGACCAGCATCGAGTGGGGCCGCATGAAGGTGCAGCTGCCCTCCAACTATGCCACCATCCTGCGGCTGGAATAAACGACTCCTTGCACAATTCGGCGTCTTTTGCTACAATAGCAGTGAAAACGTCGGAAACCGGAAAGGAAGCCCAAAAGCCTATGAACGCAGCACAGCGCAGAGAATCCATCCTCGAACAGCTCAGCGGAGCGACAAACCCGGTCAGTGCCAGCACACTAGCGGCACAGCTGGGGGTCTCGCGCCAGATCGTGGTAGGGGATGTGGCGCTGCTGCGCGCCGGCGGTGCGCAGATCGATGCAACGCCCCGGGGCTACCAGCTGCACCCGGCGGAAAAGGGCTATACCGGCATCCTTGCCTGCGTGCACAGCACCGAGGACGAGATGCGCACCGAGCTGTACACCGTGGTGGATCAGGGCGGTATCGTGGTGGATGTGGCCGTGGAGAACAGCCTGTACGGCGAGCTGCGCGGCAACCTGAACCTTGCCAGCCGTTATGATGTGGATAACTTCATCCAGCAGGCAAAAAGTACGCCGGAAGCCCTGCTGAGCCGCATGACCGGCGGGGTGCACCTGCACACGCTGCACTGCCCGGATGCCGAGAGCTTTGCGCGCATCAAAAAAGCACTGGATGAAAAAGGCATCCTGTACCGCAAAGAGTAAAGATACAGCTTGTAAAATCAGTATAAAAAACGCTGAAAGGCTTGTCTAGCCACAAAACCGGAAAATGGTTGGATAATCAACACAAACGCAAAAGAGGTGGTTTTTCTGGATATTCGCATTGAAAAGACGGAGCGTGCTATCAAGCAGGCTTTCATGGAACTGCGGGCACAAAAACCGCTGGAAAAGATCAAGGTCAAGGAGCTGTGCGACCTGGCCTGCATCAACAAATCCACCTTTTATGCGCATTATCAGGACATCTACGCACTGGCAACAGCCATCGAGGAAGAATTGGTCGCTTCGGTGGTGGCAAGCCTGCCGCAGCTCACGGCCAGCGACGTGAGCGAGCGCACCGAGTGGCTCACGCGGGAGCTGTTCCGTGCATTTGTCAAAAACAAGGAAGCGGTGGACATCGTGTTCTCCGATTCCCGGCAGGGGCTGTTCATCAACCGGGTAGAGCAGGCGCTGAGCAAGTGCATCTCGGCCAGCGATGCATCGTTTGACACCGATGTGGTGCGCAAGATCGTACTTTCTTTCTGCGTGCAGGGCTGCTACTACACCTTCTGCAACTACTGCGGCCAGATGGACGAAAAGCGGCTGGTGGCGCTGCTGGCGTCCATTGCCCGCGCCGCGCAGAAGATTAGAATGTGATGATTTGGAATGGCCGCCGCTGCGCTCTGGCCATATTTATAGGAATTTTATTTTAAGTACAGCAAAATCGGGCAGACTGCGGTCTGCCCGATTTTGCATTTTCACCAGAAGGGCCGAAACTGGGAACAACATCTTTCCTGCTGCGCAGATGTTCCCGCAGGGAACAGGCGCAGCAGATGTAGTTTGCCGTTCGGACTTCTTCTGTGAAAAAAGCAGTTCAGCAAAACCTGCAGGCTTTGCTGAACTGCAAATGATAAAAATAATTTTTCTGCTGAAAATGGCCAGAGCACAGCGGAGGCCATTTAAAATCAGTTACACGCCGGAAGCACCATAGTTTGCCAGCACGCGGGCCGAAGGGTCGTTGACGTTGCAGTTGGGCCATGCCTTGTTGGGCATCCAGAAGCCCACGATGGTGCGGCTCTGGTCGTGGTAGTACTTCTCAAAAATTTCGCGGTAGTACAGGCTCTCTTTGGTAAACGGCATACAATGGGCCGAATAGTTTGCCCGGCGCAGCTGGAACTCTTCGTCGGTGTACAGGCTCTCGGCGTACTCCTTGATGTCGTCCACCATGCTGTGGCCCACGGCATCCGAGAAAGCAGCCTTCTCGCGCCACAGGATCTCCGGCGGCAGCCAGTCGCCCTCAAAGGCCTTGCGCAGCAGGTACTTGCCCTTGCCGTAGCTGTTCAGCTTCTTTTCCGGGTCAATGGCCATGACGTAGCGCACAAAGTCCAGGTCGCCGAAGGGCACACGGGCCTCGATGCTGTTGGAGGAGATGCAGCGGTCGGCGCGCAGCACATCGTACATGTACAGCTCGCGGATGCGCTTCTGGCTCTCCTGCTGGAAGGCATCGGCGGTGGGGGCGTAGTCGGTGTATTTGTAGCCGAACAGCTCGTCGGAAATCTCACCGGTCAGCAGCACACGCACGTCGGTCTGCTCATGGATGGCCTTGCACAGCAGGTACATGCCCATGCTGGCGCGGATGGTGGTGATGTCCCAGGTGCCCAGCAGGCGGATGACCTCTTCCAGGCTCTGGATGACCATATCCCGGTTGATGATGATCTCGTGGTGTTCGCTGCCAAGGTACTCCGCGGTCTGACGGGCGTATTTCAGGTCGATGGCGTCGGTATCCATGCCGATGGCAAAGGTGCGGATGGGCTTGCCCAGCTTCTTGGAAGCAATGGAGCACACCAGCGAGGAATCCAGACCGCCGGAAAGCAGGAAGCCCACGGGAGCATCGGCGTCCAGACGCTTCTCCACACCGGCGATCAGCTTTTCGCGGATGTTCTTGAGCACGGTGTCCATGTCGTCCTGCATGGGGGCGGGCACATCGGCGATGTCCTCATAGCGGACGAAGCGGCCGTCGCAGTAATAGCTGCCGATGGGGAAGGGACGGATGTCATCGCACCAGCCGATGAGGTTCTGCATCTCGGATGCAAATGCGATCTGATGGCTGGATTTGGAGTAGCCGTAGAACAGCGGCCGGATGCCGATGGGGTCGCGGGCTGCGATGAGCCGGTCCTTGCGGGAATCGTACATGATGAGCGCGAACTCAGAGTCCATGTGACGGAACATGTCCAGCCCGTACTCGTAGTACAGCGGCAGCAGAATTTCGCAGTCGCAGTCGGACTTGAACTTGTAGCCCCGGCGCTTGAGAATTTCTTTCTCAAAGCGGAAGCCGTACAGCTCGCCGTTGCACACCACGCAGTCGGCGCCGCGGTAGAACGGCTGCATGCCCTCCGGCGTCAGGCCCATGATAGCAAGGCGGCCAAAGCCCATCAGGCCGAAGGGCCCTTCCACCACACGCTGGTCGTCCGGGCCGCGCATCACGGTGCGCAGCAGGTACTCTTTGAACTTGGCGGCACTCAGATCGTGCCCGGTATAGCCCATAACACAACACATATTTCTTACCCCTCTTTTTACAACACGGTGAATAAAAAAATACGGCAGCGCATTCATCCCAATTGCTAGGACGAATATGCTGCCGTATCCGTGGTGCCACCTAAATTACCGGCATAAAAACCATGCCAGTCACTTTTGTGCGCTCTCCCCGTTGAAAGCACTGCCGCGATAACGAGCGGCGCACGTCTGCCCCTACTGCTGCCTGCGCAGGTTCAGGGGGAAGCTCACGGGTGTTCGTTCAGGGTTCGCTCTCTGCGCGGTTTCCACCGTCCCGCGCTCTCTGCAAGAGGACATTGAAGCCTTACTTTTCCCGGTCAACGCTTTTTCTTGCCTGCATTGTATCACGGCTTTTGGTCCGTGTCAACACAGCAGGGGCATTTTTGTGCAGTTTGCGGTTCAGAGCCCGGCTGTTCTGCCTTTTGTGCGCAGTGACGGCACAAACCATACAAAACGCTGCCTTCGCACTGCAGGGTAAAGCCGTGCTCTGCCATCAGGTGGGCACGCACTTCGTCCATAAAGTGGCAGTCCAGGTGGTAGATGCGCCCGCACTGAACGCACTTGAGGTGCAGGTGCTCACGGCAGTGGCGGCTCTCGTCCACATACTGGAACACGGCTTTTTCGCCTTTATCGGCCACATATTTCATGATGCGCTGTTCACCGGCCAGCTTGTCCAGATAACGGTACACCGTGGTGGGGTTGGGGCTGGCACCCTGTTCCTCCAGATGTTCCAGAATGTTGGAAGCGCTCACCGCGTGCTGGCGGTTGTTGATGAGGTAATCCAAAATCAATTGACGGGTCTTGGTATTGTAGCCGTCGCTTCGTGCCATGAGAAATCTACACACCCTTTGCATTGTTTTTTTCATTGTAGCATATTTTTGTGTTGGATGCAAAAGAACGGTGCGAAAATAGCAAGCATTGGCTACAAGCACAAAAATCCTTGTCGATTTTGGCAAAAATGAGGTATAAAATTTAGCCAAAACGGAAAACGCGCCAAAGTTCACAAAAAAGTATTGTAATAATTGTCCTATTATGAAATAATATAACTGGAATACTACTTGGATTGCAGCAAGAATACAAGATAGCGTTTTTGGAAGAAAGCATGCGCCCCAGAGTATTATTTAGGAGAAGAAACCTTTTTCCGTGCGAGGGAAAAAGGGAATAGGAGTTGTACAGAATATGAAAGAAATGGAGTCGCAGACCAAACCGAGCCTGAAGCTGCAGGCGTACCAGTACCTCAAGACCAAGATCCTGAACTGCGAGTACCGGCCCAATGAGTTTTTGAACGAGCAGAAGCTCTGCGCCGAGATGGGCAACATCAGCCGCACCCCCATGCGGGATGCACTGGGCCGTCTGGAGCAGGAGGGCCTTATCACCATCCTGCCCAAAAAGGGCCTGATGGTGTCCGGCATCACCGAAGAGGATGTGCACAGCATGTTCGAGATGCGCCTTCTGGTGGAGCCCTACGCCCTGCGTACTTATGGCAGCAGCATCCCCCGCGAAGAGCTGGAAGCCTATGCGGAGATCATGCACCACCCGGACCGCATCACCGATTTCTGCGAGTCGGACGATCAGTTCCACGAGCTGCTCATGAGCACCCTGCCCAACAAATACCTGCGTTCGGCCTATGACCGCATCACCGGCCTGAACACCCGGTTCCGCATCATGACCGGCAAGGTGAGCATGATCAATCAGGAGCAGACCTGTGACGAGCATCTGGAAATTCTGGATGCTGCTCTGGCCGACGACTGGGATCGCGCCGCAGATTCCCTGCAGCGCCACCTGGAGCTGGCCCGCGATAAGGCGGAAGGCGTTATTAAAGTTATTCGGCTGTGGTAACAACTGCATGAAAAAGACCGTTGCACGAAAATCGTGTGACGGTCTTTTTTCGTAAGCTTATCCGGTGAAAGGCAAGTTAAAAATGGCCACAGCCATTTTTAACTCAAATAAAGATAAATTTTCCGTTGATGATGGCCAGAGCGAATGCGGAGACCATTCAAATCAGAGAGCGTCCAGCTCCTTCTGCAGCTGCGCCAGCGAATCGCGGATGGGCAGATTCTGCGGGCAGACGGATTCGCATTTGCCGCAGCGCACGCAGTGCAGTGCCTTTTCACTGTCCGGGAAGCGGGTGTTCCACTGAGTTTTGATGGCGTCTTTCTGGCCGAACATGCCAAGCTTGTTCCAGATGCTGAAATTGTCCGGGATGTCCACACCCATGGGGCAGGGCATACAGTAGCGGCAGCCGGTGCAGCCGATCTTGATGCGGCGGTGCAGCTCGTCAGCCACACTTTCCACGGCGGCATTTTCGGCAGGGGAAAGCGGCTCAAACTGGGCAAAGGTGGCAAGATTATCGGCCAGCTGATCCTCCGCGCTCATGCCGGAGAGGATGACGTGCACGTTTTTGTGGCCGCCCACCCAGCGCAGGGCCCAGGAAGCGTCGGTAGCGTTTGGACGCAGGGCGCGCAGCAGCGCGGCGGCGTCCGCAGGCAGGGAAGCCAGGGTACCGCCCTTGATGGGCTCCATGATGATGAGCGGCACACCGCACTCCTCAGTGAGCTGGTAGCCCCGGTCGCCGGAAATTTCCTCGGCGCGGTCGTCCCGGTCAAGGTAGTTGTATTGCAGCTGGCAGAAATCCCAGGGCTGATCCTTCAAAATAAACTCAAACCCGGCGGAGTTGTCATGGCAGGAAAAGCCAAAGTTCCGGATGCGGCCCGCGGCCTTCTGCTGCCACAGCCAGTCCACGATGCCCAGCGCCTTAGCCTGCTCGTACCGGGCCTTGTGCAGGGAATGAAGCAGGTAAAAGTCGATGTAGTCCACGCCCAGCCGCTGGAACTGCTCTTCAAAAATGCACTTGGCATCGTCCAGGCTCTTGCACTGCCACAGCGGCATTTTGGTGGCAAGGTAAAAGCTGCTGCGGTCCCACTTGGCAATGACCCGGCCTACGAACGGTTCACTCTGGCCGTTGTGATAGGGGTAGGCCGTGTCGAAGTAGTTTACGCCGGCGGCCTTGGCAGTGTTCAGCAAAGCTTCAGCGCGCGGCTCGTCGATGGTGCCGTCGGCCTTGGTGGGAAAGCGCATACAGCCGTAGCCCAAAAGGGAAGTGCGGATGTTGTTTTTGCTCCAATTGCGGTATTCCATAACTCTCTTTGCGGCAGAGGTTTGACAATGGCCCTGCCGCTCCTCCTGTTGAAAACAGTATAGCATGGTTTTTGAATGTAGAAAAGAAAAAAGATTTAGAATTGTCTCCGCTTTGCTCTGACAATATCAGCGGAAGAATTATTTTTAAATTTGCAATCCAGAAACACCTGCGGGCGTTTCTGGAGAGAGGGGGCGCAAAAGGAAAGCGGAATCTGCCTGCACCGGCTCCCTGCGGGAGTATTCGCAGGCAGAAAAGTGCATTTAACGGTTATAACTCCATCGGTGAAAAAGTGTTCCGAAAATGGCTGCAGACATTTTCGGAACACATATAAAAAACAATAATTCCGCTAAACATGCCCAGAGCGAAGAGGAGAGCATTCGAACAGAATCAAACAAAAAAAGGTGCCCGCACCTTTCGGTACGGGCACCTCATTGTTCAAGAATGAACGACTCTCAGAAGAGATTCAATTACTTGATCTCGACCTTAGCGCCAGCCTCGGTCAGCTTCTTCTGGATGTCCTCAGCCTCAGCCTTGGAGACCTTCTCCTTGATAGCCTTGGGAGCGCCGTCGACGATAGCCTTAGCTTCCTTCAGGCCCAGACCGGTGATCTCCTTCACCAGCTTGATGACCTGCATCTTGGTAGCGCCAGCCTCAGCCAGGATGACGTCGAACTCGGTCTTCTCTTCCTCAGCAGCAGCAGCAGCACCAGCAGCAGCGGGAGCAGCAGCAGCAACAGCGGAAACACCGAACTCTTCGCAGTAAGCGTCGATCAGTTCCTTCAGCTCCAGGACGGACAGCTCCTTAACGGAGTCGATGATGGCAGTAATCTTCTCAGAAGCCATAGTAGTAACCCTCCAATATAAATGGTTTTGTTTGTTGAATTCTTGTTTGATTAAGCAGCAGTCACGCGGCCATTAGGCAGCGGGCTCCTCCTGCTTGTCGGCATAAGCCTGCATTGCAACGGCCAGACCAGACAGAGTGCTGGTGAGGGCGCCTGCGAACATGGACAGCATGCCTTCGCGGTTGGGCAGCTTTGCGATTGCGTTGGTCTCAGCTGCATCCATGACCTTGCCTTCCATGAAGCCAGCCTTCACGACGAACTTCTTGGACTTATCGCCATCCTGGTACTTGCACAGGATGCGAGCAGCGGACATAGGATCTTCTTCGTGAGCAAAAGCGATAGCGGTATCGCCCTTGAACTGCTCAGCCAGGCCCTCCAGAGAGGTACCCTTGACAGCCAGACGCAGCATGGTGTTCTTCACGACCATGTAATCGACGCCTGCCTCACGCAGCTCCTTACGGAGCTTGGTGTCGTTCTCGACGTTAATGCCGCCGTAAGCGACGACGCAGCCGGAAACCGCACTCTCAAACTTTGCCTTCAGATCAGCGACATAAGCCTGCTTTTCAGAAAGAATCTTTGCACTGGGCATTCGGTTTCACCTCGTTTCAAAAACTTGTATCGAAAACCGGAGTTGAGCATCAAAAAAGCCTCTTTCCCGCACTCAGCAGAGAAAGAGGCATAAAAACAACTTTTACGCACGTTTCTCGGCAGGCGGCATAGCCTTACGCTGGACTCCGGCACCTGCTGTCTCAAAAACAGCATGATTATATTACCGCAAGCGTGCGGTGTTGTCAAGTGGTTTTTTGAAATTTTCTGACAAAATTTTTCTGCCGTCCGGATGAACGGCAGAAAAACGATCAGAACTTCAAATTAGACACCGTACTTCAGGGTGTTCAGACGGATGCCAGGGCCCATGGTGGTGGCGATGGTAGCGCTCTTGAAGTAGGTACCCTTTGCTGCAGCGGGCTTTGCCTTGGCAATAGCCTCCATCACAGTGTCCAGGTTGGCGTACAGCTTCTCTGCACCGAAAGAAGCCTTGCCCACGGGCACATGGATGATGTTCTGCTTGTCCAGACGGTACTCGATCTTACCAGCCTTGGCCTCGGAAACAGCCTTGCCCAGGTCGGGAGCAACGGTACCGGCCTTGGGGTTCGGCATCAGGCCGCGGGGGCCCAGAACCTTACCGAGACGGCCAACGCGGCCCATCATATCGGGGGTGGTCACGACGACGTCGAAATCCATGAAGCCGCCGGCGATCTTTGCAATCAGCTCATCATCACCAACGATATCAGCGCCAGCAGCCTCTGCAGCAGCAGCAGCGGGGCCCTTAGCGATGGCGCAGACGCGGACGGTCTTGCCAGTGCCGTTGGGCAGAACGACAGCGCCGCGGACCTGCTGGTCAGCGTGACGGCCATCAACGCCCAGACGGACGTGCAACTCAACGGTCTCGTCGAACTTGGCAGAAGCGGTCTTGCAAGCCAGCTCCAGAGCCTCGTTCACATCATATGCCTTAGTAGAATCGACCAGCTTTGCAGCGTCGACATAGTGCTTGCCATGTTTCATTGTATATCCTCCTGTGTGGTCATGCGGGCAGTTTTATGCCCTCCCACTGTTTATGTCTCAGCCCTCGACGGTGACACCCATGGAACGGCAGGTGCCGCGAACCATGCTGCATGCAGCTTCCAGAGAAGCAGCGTTCAGGTCGGGCATCTTGGTCTTGGCGATCTCTTCCACCTGAGCGGCGGTCAGAGTAGCGACCTTTTCCTTGTTGGGCTTGCCGGAAGCGGTGTTGATGCCAGCGGCCTTCTTGATCAGAACGGCTGCCGGAGGAGTCTTGGTGATGAAGCTGAAGGAGCGATCAGCGTACACGGTGATGACGACGGGGATCACATAGCCCATCTGGTTCTTGGTACGCTCGTTGAACTCCTTGGTGAATGCCATGATGTTGACACCCTTCTGACCCAGAGCAGGGCCAACAGGGGGAGCCGGAGTTGCCTTGCCGGCCTCGATCTGCAGCTTAATGTAGCCAGTAACTTTCTGTGCCATAATAAATGCACCTCCAAAAATCTGTGGTGAGTTGCGGCGCGGTGTTTCCGCGCCTCCCACGAGCATATGCCAGCGGCACACGCTCTATAAGAACCGCACTGCGGTCTTACCTTGGTAAACGTTCCTTGCCGGTTGGTTACGGCAGCTCGACCTGGCCGATCTCCACCTCTGCGGGAGTCTCGCGGCCGAACATGTTGACCTTGAGCTTCACTTTGAAGTTCTCGGTATCGATCTCTTCCACAAGGCCCATAAAGCCTTCCAGAGGACCGGCGGTGATCTGCACGGTGTCGCCGACGTTGAAGTCGACTGCCAGAGGTGCAGCCTTTTCCACGCCCATCTTCTCCACTTCCTCAGCAGAGAGGGGAACGGGCTTGGATGCGGGGCCGACGAAGCCGGTGCAGCCGCGCGTATTGCGCACCACATACCAGGTATCGTCGTTCATCACCATCTTGACCAGAACGTAGCCGGGGAAGAGCTTGTGCTCCACCATCTTCTGCTTGCCGTTCTTGTCAATTTCAGGAACCATCTCGACGGGAACTTTAACGTCGCAGATCAGATCCTGCAGGTGACGGTTTTCCACCATGGTCTGCAGGTCGTTTGCGACCTTGTTCTCATAACCGGAATAGGTATGCACAACATACCAAAGAGCCTCAGTGGACTCATCTACCAGCTTGGTTGATTCTTCCATTTTGGTTGACCCTCCGTTTCAAGATGATTCTCAGGCGCCGATGATCAGGCCCAGAATGCCGCCGAAGACAGCATCCAGCAGGATCATCACGACCGCTGCGATGGCGACGGTCACGAGCACGACGATGGTGTTCTGCTTGGTGTCCTCTTTCGAGGGCCAGACCACTTTCTTCAGCTCGCTCTTGGTGTCGCGGAAGAACTTGGCGCATTTGCCAAAGAAGTTCTTCACAGCGGCCTTTGCTCTGGCCACAAAGCCCGGCTTGTTCTCGGTTTTGTCTGCCATGATGCGTCCGCCTTTCTTACTTGGTTTCGCGATGAACGGTGTGCTTCTTGCAGAAACGGCAATACTTCTTCATCTCGAGACGATCGGGGTTGTTCTTCTTGTTCTTCGTGGTGTTGTAGTTGCGCTGCTTGCACTCGGTGCAGGCCAGAGTGATTTTAACGGTCATTTGTTGACACCTCCATTATAACGGTTGTTTTGAACCTCCCTCGGGTTGCGGGTGGTACCTGTAAAACAGGCGCACTTAATAACCCCGCAAAAGAGGTGATATCATTGTATCACGCACTTTTCCATCCGTCAAGCGGAAATTTGCGATTTTTGGAAAGTTTTTTTGAAAAATATCTCTTTTGCAGGCTGGCCGCTTTTTGGCATTCTGCTTGCGTCACGCGCATAGATATTGTATAATAAGCCAGAACGGCATTTTTACCGGTTAGAACCCGCCCCGGTCTGGGGCTTTATAAATAGGAGAGAGTTATCATGCAGTCTGAAAAAATGTGCGTTGTGCTGCTGTTCGGCGGTATGTCCAGCGAGCACGAGGTCAGCCGTGTTTCGGTGGGCAACTTTGTCAACAACATCGACCGTGAAAAATATGAGGTGCTCACCGTGGGCATCACCAAGAAGGGCCGCTGGCTGTATACCGAGGCCACGGCTGCCCAGATGGCCGACGGCAGCTGGGAAGAGATGGCAGGCAACATGGCCTGTGTCATCAGCCCGGACCGTGCCGACCACGGCATGATCCTGTTTACCCCGGAAGGCCATGTGGAAAAGGTGCATGTGGATGTGGTCATCCCGGTGCTGCACGGCCTGTGGGGCGAGGACGGCACCGTGCAGGGCCTGCTGGAACTGGCCGGCATCCCCTACGTGGGCTGCGGCGTGCTGGCAAGCGCAGTGTGCATGGATAAGGCTGTGGCAAACGCTCTGTTTGAAGCCAACGGCGTGCCCCACACCAAGTGGCTGGCTGCAAACCGCTGGGAGATCGAGTCTGATCTGGACGGTGTGTGTGAGGGCGTGGAGAAAAAACTGGGCTGGCCTGTGTTCGTCAAGCCCGCCAACGCCGGTTCCAGCGTGGGCATCTCCAAGGTGTCCAGCCGTGACGAACTGAAAAAAGCCATCGCTCTGGCACTGGAAAACGACCGCAAGGTGGTGTTTGAAGCCTTTGTGGACGGCCAGGAAGTGGAGTGTGCCGTCATCGGTTCCGACCCCGCCGTGGCCACCCGTCCGGGTGAGATCCTGGCCGGTGCCGAGTTCTACACCTACGACGACAAGTACAAGAACGGCGTCAGCCAGACCGTCATCCCGGCCCATCTGCCGGAAGCAAAGCTGGACGAGGTCAAGACCTACGCCGCCATGGCCTACACCGCTTTGAACTGCGAGGGCCTTGCCCGCTGCGATTTCTTTGTGGAAAAGGGCACCGGCCGGGTGCTCATCAACGAGATCAACACCTTCCCCGGCTTTACCTCGATCAGCATGTACCCCAAACTGATGGAGCACGAGGGTCTGCCTGTGCCGGCCCTGATCGATCGACTGATCGAGCTGGCTCTGGAAAGGCAGGAAAAGCAGCATGGATAACCGCCCCATCGGCGTTTTTGACAGCGGCCTTGGCGGCCTGACCGGCGTGCGGGAGCTGCGCAAGCGTCTGCCCCATGAGGAGATCATCTATTTTGGCGATACCGGCCGCGTGCCTTACGGCAGCCGCAGCCCGGAGACCATTCTGCAGTATGCGCGGCAGGACGTGGCGTTCCTGCTTTCTAAAAATGTAAAGTGCATCATGGCAGCCTGCGGCACCGTGTCCAGCACCTACCCGGCTGCGGAAGCAGCCCAGCTGCCGGTGCCGTACCTTGGCGTGGTGGATGCTGCCGCGCGGGAAGCGGCCTTTGCTACCCGCAACCGCCGCATCGGCGTGATCGGCACAGCGGCTACCATCCGCTCCCGCAGCTACGAAAAGCTGCTGCGCCAGCTGGTGCCCGGTGTGGAGATCACCGCCCGGGCCTGCCCGCTGTTCGTCCCGCTGGTGGAAGCCGGTTACGTGGACCACAGCGAAGAAACAAAACAGCAGGTGACGAAGCTGGTCATTGCCCAGTACCTCACCGAGGTGCGGGACGCCGGAGTGGATACCCTCATTCTGGGCTGCACCCACTACCCGCTGCTCAAGACCATGATCGGTGAGTTCATGGGTCAGAGCGTGACGCTGGTGGACCCGGCCAAGACCGCCGCTCACCATCTGGAACGCACCCTTTCCGAGCGGGGCCTGCGCGCCGCACCGGAGCACGAGGGTCAGGCACATTTTTATGTGAGTGATGTGCCGGACAGCTTTGTGCAGACGGCAGACCTGTTCCTGGGCGAGTACAAGGGCGGCCCGGTGGAGCAGATCGCCATTGACAAATATTGATTAAGGAACAAAAACGTGAGCAAACCGTTAAAGGAAGACTATATCATCCGCATCAAGAGCCGCATCGAGCAGCATGTGGAAGAACCTGCGGAGACGGATGAAAAGGAAGAGTTTGTGGAGCTGATGACCCGCGGCCAGTTTGTGCAAAAGGGCGGCAGCTACTACATTACCTATAAGGAGACCGAGACCACCGGCTACGAGGGCTGCACCACCACCCTGAAAATTGCCGCCGACGGCAGCCGTGTGGCCATGCTGCGCTTTGGCAAGGGCGGCGGGGCCGGCACCCAGCTGCTCATTGAAAAAGGCAAGCGCAACCTCTGCCATTATGAGACCGGCTATGGCTCCATGACCCTGGGCGTGACCGCCGATGAGATCATCTGCGGCCTGACCGAGAAGGGCGGCACCGCAAAGTTCGGCTACCTGCTGGATGCCAACAGCGCCGAGCTGGTGAGCCGCAACCGCCTTGAAGTGACCGTGACCCACGTAAATTGAGATATTCCCCCAGACTGTGAAAGGAATCAGACCCATGACTGAATTTGAAAAGACCTACCGGAACTATAACCCCCGTCAGGCTGCACTGGACGAGGCACGCGCTCTGCTGACCGCCGCCGCCAAGGCTGCTATGGCCGATGGCGCTCTGCCGGAAGCGGAACTGCCCGCCTTCATCGTGGAGATCCCGGCCGACACCAAGAACGGAGATATCGCTTCCAACATCGCCATGGCCGGTGCCCGCACCTGGCGCAAGGCCCCCAAGATGATCGCCGATGCCATCCTGGCCCACCTGCCCGCACTGGAAGGCGGCGTGTTCGCCAAGGTGGAGGTGGCCGGCCCCGGCTTCATCAACCTGTTCCTGGCCCCCAGCTTCTGGGCCGGCGTGGTGCTGGGTGCCTGCGCCAACAAGGAGTATGGCCGCACCGATCACGGCAGGGGCGCCAAGTACAATGTGGAGTTCGTTTCTGCCAACCCCACCGGCCCCATGCACATGGGCAACGCCCGCGGCGGCGCTCTGGGTGACTGCCTGGCCGCTGTGCTGGACTGGTCCGGCTACGATGTGACCCGTGAGTTCTACATCAACGACGCCGGCAACCAGATCCAGAAGTTCGGCAAGAGCCTGGCTGTGCGCTATCTGCAGAAGTACTGCGGCGAGGAAGCTTATCCGCTGCCCGCCGAGTGCTATCAGGGCGGCGACATCAAGGTGCTGGCCGGTGAGTTTGCCGATATCCACGGTGACCAGTATGTGGTAGCCTGCAAGGGCCTGAGCGAGGAAGCACTGTTTGAGAGCGAAGCCTTTGCTGCCCTCAAGGACGCTCTGGTGGCCTACGCCCTGCCCAAGAACATTGCCGCCCTCAAGCGCGACCTGGGCAAGTACCGCATCGATTACGATGTGTGGTTCCACGAGAGCACCCTGCACGAGTCCGGTGCGGTGAAGGCTGTGGTGGAAAAGCTGCTGGAACTGGGTGCCTGCTATAAGGCAGAGGACGGTGCCATCATGTACCGCAGTGCACAGTACGCCGCCAAGTACGGCACCGTGAACAAGAAAAAGACCGAAGACGGTACCGAAGAGGAAGCCAAGGACGAAGTGCTCGTCCGTGCCAACGGCATTCCCACCTACTTTGCCGCTGATATCGCTTACCACTACAACAAGCTGGCTACCCGCGGCTTTGCCAAGGCTATTGATGTGTGGGGCGCAGACCATCACGGCCATGTGGCCCGCATGAAGGGTGCCATGGACGCCATCGGTCTGCACGGCGAGGATCTGGATGTTGTGCTGATGCAGATGGTCAACCTGATGCGTGACGGCCAGCCCGTGCGTATGTCCAAGCGTACCGGCAACGCTATCACCCTGACCGACCTGCTGGAAGAGGTGCCCATCGACAGCGCACGCTTCCTGTTCAACATGCACGACGCCGGCAGCGGCATCGACTTTGACCTCGATCAGGCCGTCAAGACCGACAATGACAACCCGGTGTACTACGTGCAGTATGCTCATGCCCGTATCTGCTCCATCCTGAAGAAGATGGAGAGCGAGGGCGTGCAGTTTGTTGGTGCAGAAAAGGTGGACGCCACCCTGCTCACCGAGCCCAGCGAAATGGATCTGATCCGGATGCTGGCCGCTTTCCCGCAGGAGATCGTCATGGCCGCCGAGAAGTACGACCCCAGCCGTATCAACCGCTTTGTCATTGATCTGGCCAGCGCCTTCCACCGCTTCTACGGCAGCTGCCGCATTCAGGGCGCAGACCCCGCCGTGCAGCAGGCTCGTCTGGCCCTGTGCATCGGCGTGAAGAACGCCATCTTCAACGTGCTCACCATGTTCAAGATCAACGTGCCGGAGAAGATGTAAACAAGGTGAATGGGTTCGCCCTCTCCGTCATTGCTCACGCAATGCCACCTTGTTCCCCTTTCTGTCGCTTGTGCGACATCTTCCCCCGGCCGGGGGAAGTCTTTCAGAGGGAGAGGCCTTGGCAGTTATGGACGGCTTTCTTGTTATGCCAAAGGATCTCCCTTTGGGAGAGCTGTCTGCGAAACAGACTGAGAGGAAGAGGACGCTGCCCGAAAATAGCAAAAAGGCTCCTCCTGGTGGAGGAGCCTTTTTAAGTCAATCAGATTTGAGGAAAACTATGGAACCTTTAAAAATCGGCAATATTGTTCTGCCGCACCGGGCGGTGTTCGGGCCCATGGCGGGCTTTACGGATGCACCCTGCCGCCGCCTGATGGCCCAGCACGGTGCGGGCTTTACGGTCAGCGAGATGGTGTCCAGCCGGGCACTGGTGTACGGCGACCACAAGACGGTCAGCCTGCTCAAGGCCGAACCCAACGGTGCGCCCTATGGGGTGCAGATCTTTGGTGAGGTGCCCGAGATCATGGGCGAAGCCACCGCCGCTATCGAGCAGTACGAGTTCGACTTTGTGGATATCAACATGGGCTGCCCGGCCCCAAAGATCGTTTCCGGCGGCGCGGGCAGCAAACTGATGCTGGACCCGGACCGCTGCGGCTGCATCGTGGAGCAGGTGGTTGCTCACACAAAACGGCCTGTCACCGTAAAAATGCGCAAAGGCTGGGATGCCGACCACATCACCGCCGTGGAGTGCGCCAAAGCCTGCGAGCAGGCGGGTGCGGCCCTCATTGCGGTGCACGCCCGCACCCGGGAGCAGATGTACACCCCCGGCATCGACCCGGAGATCATCGCCCGGGTGAAGGACGCCGTCAAGGTGCCGGTGCTGGGCAACGGCGACATCCACACGGCGGAAGATGCCGTGCAGATGATGCAGGCCACCGGCTGCGACGGCGTAATGATCGCCCGCGGTGCGCTGGGCGACCCGTGGCTCTTTGAGCGGGTGAATGCGGCCATTGAGGGTCTGCCTGCACCCAAGGAACCCAACCTGCAGGCCCGCATGAACGCTTTGCGCCGTCAGGTGGAAGAAATGGTGGAACAGAAGGGCGAGTTTGTGGCCATGCCGCAGGCACGCTCCCAGACCATGCACTATATGAAGGGCCTGAAAGGTGCGGCCAGCCTGCGCCGCTACTGCTGCACCCTGACCCATCTAGAAGATCTGGACGAACTCATTGACGCAGTGTTTGAAGAGCAGCGCAAGGCCGGCCTTGACCCGGACGACGTGCGCGAGGTGCCGTTCCCGTAACGAATGGGGGCAGGACGGCAGATAGTTTCTCCAGCGAATGATCCGAGGGTGGGACCCTGCCGCGTAAGCGGTAGGGCGGGAGCTGGAAGCCCCGAATTTCGCGGAGAAAGCTATCTGATGGCCTGCCATACCGGTACGATGCAGTAGGGCCAGTGTGCCGGTAGCTTTCTCTTCGGACACGATTCGGGCCATTCCATTGCCCGCCCTATTGCCTTCGGCAACAGGGTCCCACCCTACCGGACGGTCCTCAGAGAAACTTCCGGCCCGCTGGCCGGGTCAACGATTCTGCCCGGTCAACTCATCCAGATTCTGCGTGTAGCAGGGCAGGCAGTGCTCCATGAACCAGTCCGCTTCCGGGCAGTGCATGGCCTGCAGTGCGGCCTTCTGCTGGGCCAGTGCCGCATCAAATTCGTGATTGCCGCTGCGCTGCTCCTCCATGCATTTGATGAGGGCGCTCAGCCGGTCAGCTGCTTTCAGCAGGCGCTTTTCCTCGGCGGTGAGCAGTTCCCCGGAAACGAAGGGGAAGATCTCTTCGCGCAGCTCCGACGGAAGCATCCCGGCCATGGTGCGCACACTCTCGGATTCCAGTGCCTTGTAGGCGTCCCGCAAAGTGGGGCTGCTGTACTTGACCGGCGTGGGCATATCGCCGGTGATGATCTCCGGTGCATCGTGGTACAGTGCCGCTACCGCCACCGTTTTGGGGCGGCAGGGCGTGCCGGTGTACCGCCGCGCGATCAGACACAGCATATGGGCCAGCAGGGCGGTATCACAGGTGTGCTCGCTGAGGGATTCGGCCCGGGTGGAGTGCATCAGACTCCAGCGGGTAATGTATTTCATGCGCGCCAGCAGGGCGCTGAACGGATACAGCATGGGCAGTTTCCTCCTTTTTCTTCAACATACCTGCCCGGCAAAGGATTGTCAAGCCCTTTTTTCCGGTCTGCACCCGTGCTATACTAAAGCAAAGCAACCTTCTGCCCGTCGGCAGAGAAAAGAGGAAACCATGGAATGGTCTGGTACTGCCCGGCAGCCGCAGCTGCTGGGACAAAAAAAGGATAAATTCTGGCTAACGGTGGGTCTATGCGCCCTCACGGCGGCATTGTTCTTTCTGCCGTTCTATATCATCGACGGCGGCTTTTTCCACTATGCAGGCGATTTCAACAGCCAGCAGATCAGCTTTTACCGCTATATGAACGGCTTCATCAAGGGTGCCGGCTACCCGGACAGTGCATTCACCTCGGTGCGCAATACCTTCTCCTGGGCTACCGACCTTGGCAGCGGCGTGATGAACGCCTACTCGTTCTATCTGTACGGTTCGCCGTTCTTCTGGTTCTCGCTCATCTTCCCGCAGAGGTGGCTGCCTTACCTCATGGTGCCGCTGCTGATCTTCAAGTTTGCCGTGGCGGGCGGCGGTGCATATCTTTACCTGCGCCGTTACGTCAAAAATATCGATTATGCCGTGCTGGGGGCTTGCCTGTATGCATTCTCCGGCTTTTCGGTGTACAATGTGTTCTTTAACCACTTTGTGGATGTTGTGGCGTTGTTCCCGTACCTGTTGTGGTCGCTGGACGAAGCCCTCTACAACGGCCGCCACAGCTGGTTTGCATTCTGGGTGGCGGTGAACCTTGTCAACAACTACTTTTTCTTCATCGGTCAGGTGGTATTCCTGGTCATCTACTTTGTGTGCAAGCTCAGCACAAAGGACTTCCGGCTGACGGGCAAAAAGTTCGGCCTGCTTGCATTTGAAAGCCTGCTGGGCGTTGCCATGGGCAGCATCCTGTTAGTGCCGGCTGTGCTCTCCATCCTGCAGAATCCGCGCACCATCGATCTTTCCTCCGGCTGGGGCTTTCTGACCTACAGCAAGGTGCAGCAGTACCTTGCCATCCTCGTCAGCTGGATCATGCCGCCGGATTCGCCCTACCTCACCTCCATCTGGTCGGAGGGCATCATCAAGTGGACCAGCATGTCCGCCTATCTGCCGCTGTGCAGCCTGGCCGGTGCCGTGGCCTACTGGCAGGCAAGGCACGGCGACAGCAAAAAGCGCATCGTGGGCACCTGTGCGGTATTTGCGCTGGTGCCTATCCTGAACAGCGCATTTTATGCCCTTAATTCCAGCTACTATGCCCGCTGGTACTATATGCCGGTGCTGGTGCTGGCCGCCATGACGGTCAATGCGCTGGAAGATCACAATACCGATCTGGACGGCCCCGCCCGCGGCATCAGCTGGTTGATGATCGCCACGGTGGCCTTTGCGGTAGTGCCGGTGAAGGACGGCGATACCGGCAGCTGGAGCTTTGGCGTGCTCAAGAACCCCGGCCAGTATTGTGCAGTGCTGGGCTTTGGCCTGCTGGGCCTGCTGCTGTACCGGTATATCTGCCAAAAGTGGCGGGCAGACAGCCGTTTTGCCCAGCGCATGACGGCGGCGGTGCTGGTGTTTGCCTTCCTGTTCAGTGCGGTGCACATCGGCATTGGCAAGTTCGGCCAGTGGTACACCGACAGCGACCTTGTGGAACAGGACACCAACGCCCTGCTGCTGAAAGACGACCTGCCCGAGGGCAGCTACCGCATCGACACCTACAAAATTCACGATAATATCGGCATGTGGCTGGATAAGAGCTGCCTGCAGTATTTTGGCAGCACCGCTGCCCCCAGCATCCTCAGCTTCTACCCGGCGCTGGGCGTCAAGCGGGATGTGCGCAGTGAACCGGAGCTTTCCAATTATGCACTGCGGGGCCTTTTGAGTGTGGAATATCTCATCACCACGCCGGAAAAGCAGATGGATTTTGAAAATGAAGCCGACGAAGGCTGGGAGTTTGCCTTTGAAAAAGACGGCTATGTAGTCTACCACAACACAAATTATGTGCCCATGGGCTTTGCCTATGATTACTACCTCACCCAGAGCGAATATGAGGAGACGGTCAAGACCACCCGTTCCAATCTGCTGATGCGGGCACTGGTGCTTTCGGACAAGGACGCCGAGACCTACGGCAGATATCTCACCCACCTGCCGGAAAGCAGACAGGAAGACCTGTACTACGAGACCTACGTGGAGGACTGTCGCGAGCGCCGCGCCGCCGCTGCCAGTGTGTTCCAGATGAACAACGCCGGTTTCCATGCAGAGATCACGCTGGACAGGGAAAATCTGGTGTTCTTCTCCGTGCCTTACGACGACGGCTTCACGGCCTATGTCAACGGGCAGGAGGCCGACATCGTGGAGGTGGACGAAGGCATGGTGGCGGTGCTGTGCCCGGCGGGCACAAGCAGCATCGATTTTGTTTACCAGCCCGACGGCATCCAGCTGAGCCGTCCGCTGACTATTGGCGGCATTGCGGTGTGGCTGGTGTACACGGTGTACTTTGTGTGGCGCAAGCGCCGCGCAAAGCGGGCCTGATGCACGGAAGAATGACTTTGCACCGCAGAAAAAATAAAATTTTAAAATTTCCTCTTGACTTTATGCCGATAAAGTGTATAATGCAATCAAACCGATGAGGCGGAAGAGAACCTGCACAGCGCATCTTCAGTGAGCCCGGACAGTGAAAACGGGCGAGAGCGGGGCAGAGCTTCGTGGGCCGCCGAGGGCCGGGCAAACGGGCGTAGCC
>JBNMHZ010000018.1:0-61881 GCA_050873025.1 Faecalibacterium sp.
GATTTCCCCCGGTCGGGGGAAATCGGTCCCCGAGGGGGAAGGCTTATTTTACTGTTTCTGTTTCAGCCTGGTTTTTGCCAGCCGTGCTGCAAGGTTGATGACCAGCACCAGCACCAGCAGCACTGCGCCGATGCCCCATGCAGAGGCAAAATCGCCGTCCTCAAAGGCGCGCAGGTACAGCAGCACCGAAAGCGTTGCGCCGTTGGAGGTGTAGGCTTTCACCACGCCCTTGGCGATCACCTCGGCCGCACCGGCGGTGAACAGCAGGGCGGCACTTTCACCCACGATGCGGCCCACAGCAAGGATGCAGCCGGTAACGATGCCATCGATGCTGCAGGGCAGCACGATGGTACGGATGATGTGCCATTTGCCTGCGCCCAGACCCATGGCACCCTCACGGTAGCCCTGCGGCACCGTTTTGAGGGATTCCTGGGTGGTACGGATGATGGTGGGCAGATTCATCACCACCAGCGTGAGGCTGCCGGACAGCAGGCAGGTCTGGAAGCCCAGCGCCTGGCTGAACACCAGCATACCCACCAGACCGTAGATGATGCTGGGGATACCTGCCAGCGTCTCGTTGGTGAACTCGATCACCTCAATAAGTTTCCGGTTGGAGGCGTACTCGGTCAGGTAGACCGCCGCACCCACGCCCAGCGGCAATACGATCAGTAGAGTCAGTAGAATGACATACAGCGTGTTGAGAATAGCCGGCAGGATGCCGTCGGTCTTTTTGAGCACACTGGCGGTGGTGGTGAGAAATTTCCAGCTGATGTGCGGGATGCCGCGCACCAGCACCATACCGATGATGCCGGCCACCAGCACCATTACAAGGATGGCGGCGGCCCATACCAGCGTGTTCATCACCCGGTTCCATGTACGGCGGGAAGAGGAAAAGCTGTTATTCATCGCGGCTTCCTCCCTTCAGCACAACGTTGAGCACCACATTGATGATCATGATAAAGACGAACAGCACCAGCGCAATGCTGAACAGTGCCTGACGCTGCAGGCCGCTGGCGTAGCTCATCTCCTTGGCAATGGCAGTGGTCAGGAAGGTGACGCTGCGGAACAGGCTGTCCGGCATATTGGGGCTGTTGCCGGCCACCATCATCACGGCCATGGCTTCGCCGATGGCGCGGCCGATGCCCAGCACGATGCCTGCCGCAATGCCGCTTTTTGCCGCCGGGATGCTGATCTTGAACCAGGTCTCGGTGTCGGTAGCGCCCAGTGCCAGGCTGCCCTGCTCATACTCGGGCGGCACGGCGTTGAGGGCCGTGACCGACACGGACACGATGCTGGGCAAAATCATGATGGACAAAACCACGATGGCGGAAAGCAGGCAGGCACCGGAGGCCTTGCCAAAGATGCTTGCCACGGCGGGCACCAGCACCTGCATACCCAGCAGGCCGAACACCACGCTGGGGATGCCGGAAAGCAGCTCGATGGCCGTGACCACCACAGTGCGCACCTTGGGGTCTGCCGCCTTGGAGAGGAACACCGCCGTCAGCAGGCCGATGGGCACACCGATGAGGGTGGCACCCAGCGTACCGTAGATGCTGGACAGGATGAACGGCAGGATGCCGAACAGCGGCTCTGCCGCCGTGGACGCCCACTTGGTGCCGAACAGGAATTTGAACAGCCCGATCTTATGGATGGCCGGCACGCCGGAGATGACCATATACACCGAGATGAGCACCACACAGCCTACAGCCAGCATACCGCACAGGAAGAAGATGAAATTCATCACCGCTTCCAGCCATTCGGCAGGGGTGCGGGGCAGCTGCATCCGGCGCAGGGAAGAGGATTTTTTGTTCATAGCAGGATCCTTCAAAAAGCCGCGCCGACCCGCAGAAACGGCAGGCCGACGCGGCGGAATGATTTATTGGGGAGCAGCCACGCCCTCTCCGTCAGCGCTGACGCGCTGCCACCTCTCCCAAAGGGAGAGGCAAGTGCCTGACCGGTTACGTTCTTGGCTCCCCCTCTGGGGGAGCTGGACGCGAAGCGGCCTGAGAGGGCGAACCCGCTCTTATTTATTCATTCACCGGCACAGCACCTGCGGCGCGGATGAGGTCGGCAGCGTCCTTGCTGGTGGCAAAGTCCACAAAGGCCTGTGCCTGCTCAGACAGGGCCACGCTCTTATTGGTGACGAACACGAAGGGACGCTGGATCTTGTAGGTGCCGTCCTTCACGGTGTCCTCGCTGCACTCCACGCCTTCCACGGTGACCATGTTCACAGTGTCGCCCACAGCAGACAGGGATGCGTAACCGATGGCCAGGGGGTTAGCCTCCACAGCGCTGATGACAGCGCCGGTAGCGGTCAGCTCCTGTGCGTACTTGCAGCTGTCCTTCACGTCCACGATGCTCTCAAAGCCATCGCGGGTGCCGGAACCGGCCTCGCGGCCCACCAGAACGATCTCGCCGGCGTCGCCGCCCACGTCTGCCCAGTCGGTGATTTCGCCGGTGAACATCTGCTTGAGCTGGTCAACGGTCAGGTCAGCCACCTTGTTTTCCTTGTTTACGATGATGGCGATGCCGTCCAGAGCCACGGTGGTGCCGTCCACATCGTTCTTCTCGTCGTCCTTCAGGGCACGGGAGGAAAGGCCGATGTCCAGGGTCTTATCGGTAGCACCGGTGATGCCTGCACCGGAACCGGTGGGGTCATAGCTGACGGTGACGCCCGGCTCCACCTCGGCAAAGCCTTCGGTCAGGGCGGCGATGACGTTCTTCATGGAAGTAGAACCGCCGGTGGCAACGTTGCCGGACAGGGTGCCTGCAGCAACGCTCTCGGCAGCAGCGGAAGAAGCGGTGCTCTCAGCAGCAGAGGATGCCACGGTGGAAGAGGCAGAGCCGCCGCAGGCGGTCAGGGCCATAGCAGCAGCGGCTGCACCGCAAACAGCGATAAACGAACGACGCGTGATCTTTTTCATCTTTATTTCCTCCAAATGTGTTTCGGATGTTTTCTTTCTTTTCCTTGGGAACGGCCTTATTGTACCGCATGGCTGCACCCGCTGCGACCATATCAGCGCAAAATGGAGGTAAAGCTTTGCGGCATGGTTTTGCCGCCGTGTCAGGTTTGTGTAAAGCCGCAATGAAAAACCTGTACCCGGATTTTACAAACAAGAAAAATATGCCGAAAATACCATTTTCTGGCTGGGCAAAGCGCCAAAAAAGCCGCCGGGCATTCCCATCCGGGAATATCCGACGGCTTTTTATTGCCTGAAATTTTTGCCGTTCCGGGCGGCGGGCTCCGCTCAGCAGTATCTGGAGCCGTCCGGGCAGTAGAACTGCACATACTTCTGCCACTCGGTCTCGCTGATGGCCCGGCGGTAGCAGTCCACCAGTGCATCCACAGCCTGCCGGTCGGCAAAGGTGCCAGTGCCGGGGCAGTCCAGCACCAGAATGCGGAACCACGCATCGAACAGATGTTCGGTAAAACCGGTGTCCCGTGCGCCGCACCGGGCGTAAAAGGCCAGCCGCCGCACCGCCATGGCTTCGTCCCCGGCCTTATCCGGGCACTCGGCTTCGATCAGAATGGCCTGTGCGCCTTTTTCGTACTGCGGCAGGGCGGCCAGCAGCCGGGCCCCAAGGCCCTGTGCCCGGTAGGCGGGCAGCACCGCAAAATAATCCAGCTGGCTCACCCTGCTGCCTGCCGGGCGCACCATGAGCAGGTAAGCGGCAAGCTTCTCGCCGTCAAACACGCCCCAGGTGTGGGCGGTGCCGTCCGCTTCACTGTTCAGGATCATGCTCAGGGGTTTGAGCTCTGTGGACGGAAAATCCCGGCGCATCTCGTCCAGATAGACTTTTGTCAGCTCTTTTTCGTTCAGTTTCCGCCAGCTGTAGGCTTTGCTCATGGTGTTCTCCTTCCGGGCGGTGGGCCCTGTCTGCTTATAGATAAAGTATAGCACACTCCGCCCGGGAACGCAAAAAGCCGCCGGGAGAAGCTTTTCAACTCGCTCCCGGCGGTTTTTACAGGAACACGGAATCAACCAGACTTCCGCGTTAAGTCAGTGCAAATGCTGTGTGCGTTACAGCATCTTCTTCAGCTCGTCGTACACGAACTGAACCTTGGTGCCAATGATGACCTGGCAGGCGGTCTTGCTGGGGCGGATGACGCCGGCAGCACCAGCGGCCTTGACAGCCTTCTCGTCCACCTTGGAGTTATCCTTGACCTCAAAGCGCAGGCGGGTGGTGCAGTAGCCAACATCAGCAACGTTCTCCTTGCCGCCGACAGCTGCCAGAACAGCAGCTGCAACTGCAGTGTAATCGTTGTTGGCCAGCACGACCTTCTTTTCAGCCTCTTCGTCATCGTCCTCACGGCCGGGGGTCTTCAGGTCGAACTTGGTGATGGCAAAGTAGAACACGGCGTAGAACACCACGAAGGCTGCGATGCCCAGAGGAATGATCATCCAGGTCTTGGCAGCTGCGGGCAGGGAAGCAGAGAACACCAGGTCGGTAGCGCCTGCAGAGAAGCAGAAGCCAGCACGGAAACCGGAGTAGTAGGTGATGATGGTGAAGATGCCGTACAGGGCTGCGTACACAACGTACAGCGGGAAGCACAGGAACATGAAGCCGAACTCGAAGGGCTCGGTGACGCCGCAGACGAATGCGCAGATGGCAGCGGAGACGACCAGACCGATAGCGGCCTTCTTGTTCTTAGCGGTACGGACCATAGCCAGTGCAGCACCGGCGATACCGAACATCATGCAGGGGAAGAAGCCGGACATATACATACCCAGGCTCCAGGTGACACCGTTCTGGCCGGTGACGTCGCCTGCCCAGAAGTGGTTCAGGTCGCCCAGGCCGATGGTATCGAACCAGAACACGTTGTTCAGAGCGTGATGCAGGCCGGTGGGGATGAGCAGACGGTTCAGGAACGCGTAGATGCCAGCGCCGATGCCGCCCAGGCCGACGATGCCGTTGCCGATGGCAACCAGAGCGCCGAAGATAACGGGCCAGACGAACAGCAGGATGACAGAAACGACGATGGACACCAGACCGGTAGCGATCGCAACAAAGCGCTTGCCGGAGAAGAATGCCAGCCAGTCAGGGAGCTTGGTATCCTTGAACTTGTTGTAGCATGCAGCGCCGATAATAGCAGCCAGAATGCCGATGAAAGAGTTGCCGGCCACCTTCTGGTATGCGATGTAGGTGGTGGTGCCTTCCTCGAGGGTGCGGACAGCGCCGACCACTGCGGGGCTCAGCAGCTGCTGCATCATCAGGAAGCTGACCAGACCGGCCAGACCTGCGGTACCGTCGTTGTCAGCCAGGCCGACAGCGGCACCGATGGCAAACAGCCATGCCATGTTATCGATCAGAGCGCCGCCTGCCTTGATGAGCAGGAAGCCGACGGTATATGCTGCGCCGGAAGTTGCGCCCTCAGCACCCATAACAGCGGGAGCCAGAGCGTAGCCGATGCCCATCAGGATGCCGCAGATCGGCAGTGCCGCGACGGGAAGCATCAGAGCTTTGCCC
Source organism: Faecalibacterium sp. (assembly GCA_050873025.1). GTDB lineage: Bacteria > Bacillota > Clostridia > Oscillospirales > Ruminococcaceae > Faecalibacterium. Next base: position 5,470 of record JBNMHZ010000018.1, read on the forward strand.
AGTTTCTGGAGATACTTCATCATAAAGCACATTCCTCCTTAAAGAATGTTTGTGTTTACAGACGCCTCTGGTTGAAGGCCGTCCATAATTCCGTAATAGAATAGTAACATATTTCCGCAAAAAAAGAAAGTCCTTTTCGTCTTTTTTCTATCAAATTGCGTCAAAAGTCCTTATTTGATGGTTTTAGCGTCAACAATTTTTATTTTTCCTGCACAAAGTCCGTTTTTGTGTTGAAAATTCTTTTCTTTTTACGTACATTTTGCCCAAAGGCTTGCATCCCACCGCCGAATCGGGTACTATACTATTATAAGGAATATGCGCCCTCTCAGGCCGCTTCGCGCCCAGCTCTCCCAGAGGGAGAGCCCTTGGCAAAACCAAAAACTTTGCGTGGAGGCGGCATTGCGCAAGCAATGACGGAGAGGGCGAGGATGCAAAATAAAAGGAGACAGCATTATGGAATGGACTGATATCCGCCTGACCGTGGCCAAGGCCGACGCCGACAACGCCGAAGCCGTTGCCACCATGATCGCCGAGGGCGGCATCTATATTGAAGATTACAGCGACATTGAACAGCAGGTGGCCGAGATCGCCCATGTGGACCTGATCGAGCAGGAGCTGCTGGACAAGCCCCGCGACACCGTTATCATCCATATGTATCTGGAGCCGGGCGCTTCCCCCGTGGAGACGCTGGCCCTCATCGCCGCCCGCATGGAAGCCGCCGGCATCGCCTACACCGTGGAGACCGAGGGTGTGGAGCAGGAGGACTGGCAGAACGGCTGGCGCAAATATTACCATCCCATGGAGATCGGCAGGCGGCTGGCCGTGGTGCCCTCCTGGCAGGAGTACGACACCGACCGCGTGAAGCTGATCCTTGACCCCGGCCTTGCCTTTGGTACCGGCGGCCACGAGACCACCAGCCTGTGCATGGAGGCGCTGGACGAGCGGGTGACCGGCGGCGAGCGGGTGCTGGACATCGGCACCGGCAGCGGCATCCTTGCCATTGCAGCGCTGAAACTGGGTGCCGCCGTGGCTGAGGGCGTGGACATCGACCCCGTGGCCGTGCGCACCGCAGGCGAGAACGCCGCGCTGAACGGCGTGCAGGACAAGCTCACCGTGCTGGTGGGCGACCTTTCGGATAAAGCCAGCGGCAAATACGACATCATCACCGCCAACATCGTGGCAAACGCCATTCTCAGCCTGGCACCGGCTGTGCCCGGCCTGATGGCCGAGGGTGCCACCTTTATTGCCAGCGGCATCATCGACAGCCGCAAAGACGAGGTGATCGCAGGCCTGGAAAAGGCCGGCCTTGCCGTTGTGGAAGTAAAGGAAAAGCGCGGCTGGGAGTGCATCGTCTGCAAGAAAGCATAACTACAGGCTTCCCCCTCGGGGAAAGACTCTCCCCGGTCGGGGAGAGATGTCGCGATAGCGACAAAGTAGGGAAAAGGCTTTTTCAGGAGGAACTATGCCGCACCGTTATTTTACCACCGAAATCTCTGACGGCACCGCCACCCTGCGCGGCGCCGACGCCCACCATCTGGCCCGCGTGATGCGCGCAAAGATGGGCGACACTGTCATTTTATGCGACGGCAATGCCGTGGAATACACCGCCACCATCACCGGCTTTGGGGATGAGTGCGTGGAGTTCCGCGTAGAGCCGGGCTACCCCAGCACCGCCGAGCCCAGCGTGGAAGTGACCCTGCTGGCGGGCTACCCCAAGCAGGACAAGCTGGAGCAGATCATCAAGCACGGCGTGGAACTGGGCGCGGCGCACATCGTGCCCTTCTTCAGCCGCTACTGCGTGGCGGCCCCCAAAAAGGAAGAGCAGAAGAACGAACGCTACAACCGCATTGCAGTGGAAGCCGCCAAGCAGTGCGGCCGGGGCGTGCTGCCGGACGTGGCCCTGCCGCTGCCGAACTTCGGGGCCGTGTGCCGCACCTTTGACCAGTACGACCTTGTGCTGTTCTGCTACGAGTGCGGCGGCGCACCGGTGCGCCAGCTGCTGGCCGAAGCAAGACCCGCCGACGGCAGCAAATTGAAAATTGCCATCGTGACCGGTGCCGAGGGCGGCTTTGCCGCCGAGGAAGCCGAGATGGCCGCCAAAGCCGGGGCAAAGACCGTGGGCCTTGGGCCCCGCATCCTGCGGTGCGAGACCGCCCCGCTGGCCGTGCTTTCGGCCGTGATGACCCTGACCGGCAACCTGGAATAACGCATACAGAAAAGCACCTGCCGTGCAAAACGGCAGGTGCTTTTCTGTGATGTATCCCAGACTTTCCGCACTTTCTGCAGCGCAAAAAAGCCGCCGCGCAGCTGGCTGCGCGGCGGCTCCGACGGTATTTTATTCCATTTCTGCTTCCAGCAGGGTCTTTTTGGTGTTCAGCAGGTTCTGCGGGCTTACCGAGAAGCTGCGCAGGCCCATCTGCAAATACTGCACCGTATTGACCGGGTTGCCCACGGCAAGGCCGCAGATGGTGACCGGCACATCCTTTTCTCTGGCGGCGGCCAGCACCATGGCGATCAGCTTTTTCATGGCCTTGCTGGCCGGGCGGTAGTAGTGCTCGGCACTGGCAAGCTCACGGTCGGCGGCATGGGTGTACTGGGTCAGGTCGTTGGTGCCCACCACAAGGAAATCCACGCCATGTGCCACGAACTCCTCTGCCGTCAGGCAGGCGGCGGGCACGCTGAGCATCACGCCGAACTGGGTGTCCTCATTGAAGGGCACGCCCCGCTCCCGCAAATGTTCGCGGCAGCGCTCCACCACACGCATGGCGGCGTCCCAGTCCTCCACATCGGTCACCATGGGGAACATCACCCGCAGCGGGCCCCGGGCGGCGGCACGCATCAGGGCGCACAGCTGCGTTTCAAACTGGCGGGGCTGGCGCAGGCTGTTGCGGATACCCCGCAGGCCGAGCTTTGAGGACTGCAGGCCCTGATAGGCATCGGCCATGGTGCGGTCGGCACCAAAATCGAAGGTGCGCACGGTCACCGGGTAACCCTTGGCGGCGGCAAGGCAGGAGCAATAGAAGAAATACTGCTCCTGCTCGTCGAGGATGCGCCCCGGCAGCATCATGTAGCTGCTGCGCAGCAGGCCCACGCCCCGGGCACCGGACTGCATGGCCGTGTCGATATCCTCCGGGCCGAAGCAGTTGGCCAGCAGCTCAAAGGGCTGGCCGTCCCTTGTGTTGTTGGGCAGGGCACGCAGGCGGCCCAGCTCCTCATTCTCGCGCTGCAGCTCACAGATGCGGGTCTCGGCCTGCTGGCGGGCGATGGCGTCCGGGTCCAGCGTGCACTCGCCCTCGGTGGCGTCCAGAATGACGGTGCGGCCGTCGCAGTCGTCCAGAAAATCGCGGCCCACCTGCACGATGCCGGGGATGTTCATTGCCCGGGCAATGATGGCCGCGTGGCTCTGGCCGCTGCCCTCCGCCGTGATGATGCCCAGGATCATGCCGGAGGGCACGCTGAACAGGTCGGTGGGCATCAGGCGGTCAGCGGCAAGGATCACCGGGTGATCCAGCGCCAGCCACATGCGCGGGCGGTTGGTGAGGATGTTGATGACCCGCCGGGAAGCGTCCAGAATATCCACGCTGCGCAGCTGCATGTAGGGGTTATCCTTCATGTTGGCCAGCTGGTCGGCATAGCGCTGGCCCACCTGATTCATGGCCTGGGCCGCACCAATGCCCGCATTGATGCAGAAGCGCACCTCGTTCATCATGCCCTCATCGTCCAGCATCATGCTCTGGAACTGGAAGATGGCCTGCTCGCTGGGGGCGGCGCGGTCTGCCATGGATTCCAGCTCTGCCTGCGCAGTGTGGATGGCGTCGGTGAGCATCTGCAGCTCCCGGGAGGGGTTGAACGGCCCCACGGTGGCAGTTTCCACATGGTGTTCCAGCCGGCTCACCTGGCCCAGCACAAGGCCCGGCGAAGCACAGACACCTTTATATACCTTCATGTTCGGTCACCTCCGGCAGAAGTTCGGCATCCGGCGTGGTCAGGGTGCGCCACACCAGCGCCTGCAGGAATGTATTGGGCAGCAGGGCCGCAAGGGCCGCCCGTGCGGCATCGGCGCTGCCTGTAAACAGCGGTGCAAAGCTCTGCATCCGCGCCTGGTCGCACCTGGCAAGGAAGGCATCGCACAGGGTGTGGGTGGTATAGTAGCCCGTGGGATCCACGCCCACATCCTCGGCGGCGGCTTCCAGCGGGGCAAGGTCGGCGTCCTTCATTTTGGCCAGCAGCAAAGCGGCGTCCGCCGTCAGGGTGACGGGGTACTTCTCCCGCACCTGCTTTTGCACCAGCTCAAATTTTGCATGGAAGGCGGCGGCGTCCGCGCAGCTCTGGGCGTCACAAGAGACAGCATAGGCGCACCCCCGCAGATATCCCATAGCGCGGCGGGTGTCGTAGTAGCCCAGCTCGATGTTGCGGCGGGCAGTGTCCGGGTCAAAGTGCAGAATGTCGCCCAGCTCCCAGTAGCTGCGCACCATCACGGTGGGCAGACCAGTGAGGTTAGGGCGGGTGATGCCCACGCCTTCCAGGTCTACGCACACCAGTTCCTCTGCGCCCATGCGTTTGGCAAGGCCGGTGGGCATGTTGTCGCTGTAGCCGCCGTCCAGAAACTTTTTGCCGTCGATCTCCCGGGCCCGCAGGGCAGGGAAGCAGGCGGCGGAAGCCATTAGATAATCTTTCACGCGGCCCGCCGGGATCTCGTCCAGCGTCAGCTCCCGGGGCTTTAAGCCCCGCTGTTCCACCGCGACAAGGCCGAAGCGGATGGGCGCGGCGCGCAGGGCGTCCTCATCCAGCACCCGCTCCACGATCTCTTCCAGCGGGGTCACATCCATGCCGCCGGCCTTGACAACACTGCGTAAAAACTGGTGCAGGGCCGAAAGGTCGGCTTTTTCTTCCGGCAGCTCCATCACATCCCGGCTGCGGATGGTCAGCCACATATCCCGGGCGGTCTCGTACTGGTCCAGCACGAACATGGCACCGTTCAGGCTGCCCACACTGGTGCCGGTGATGATCTGCGGGTGCCAGTCCAGCTCCATCAGGGCGCGCCATACGCCCACCTGATAGCTGCCGCGGGCACCGCCGCCGGCCAGCACCAGCGCTTTGCAGGGTGCATTGCGTTCTTCCATTGCATCCGCCTCCTTTGATCGGTTCCGGTTTTGTTCAGATTATAGCATATTTCCAGAGAAATTTCTTCCGTTTTTTGTAAATTGAAGGCTTTCTCCCAACTAAGAAACATGGTATACTTGTCAGGTTGATTTAGAAGGAGGCATTCTCATGCACTGCAGGCAATGGATCTTTGATATGGACGGCACCCTCACCGACAGTATGACCGTGGTGTGGGAAGGCGCACCCGATGCGCTGCTGCGCCGCTACGGCCGCACCCCGCGGGCGGACCTGCGCGCCACACTGCTGAACATGGGTATGCGGGAAGGAGCGCAGTACCTCATCCGGGAATACGACCTGCCCCTCACCGAGGAGAGCTATTTTGCCGTGATGCGTGAGGTGATCGCCGAATTATACGAGACCGTGGAGCTCAAACCCGGCGTGCGCACCCTGCTGGCAAGGCTGCAGGCCGAGGGCGCACGGATGTGCATCTGCTCCAACACCTGGGCCGACCAGTGCCGCACCGTGCTCACCCGGCTGGGCATCGCGCAGTATTTCTCCTTCATCGTGGAGGCGCAGGGCGTGCTGCACAAAAGCCGCCCCGAGGTGTTTTTTGAGTGCATGAGCCGCCTGGGCGGGGCCGACCCCGCCGCCTGCGCCGTGTGCGAGGATGCCGTGTATGCCGCCTCCACCGCCCACAAGGCCGGGTATTACGTCGTCGGCATCGCAGACCGCACCTCTGCTGCGGATGAGCCGGAGATGCGCCGCATCTGCAGCCAGTTTGTGTCCCGGTGGGATGAACTGGACTGGGAACGCGTGTGAGAAAAAAGGGCCGCAGAGTGCGGTTCTTTTTCATCTTCGGGGTGAATTGGACTTGCTTTTTACCGCCAAGAAGAGTATGATATTATAAACAGTCCTGCCCGTGGGGGCAGTGCCCTCATTTTTAGAAGAAATTGTCTTGTTTTCTATATATTTTATAGGTATTACATCCAAAAGAGGAGACCCTCCGTCATGAACAACCCACTCGTCAGCATTATCGTGCCAGTGTACAATGTGCAGAATAGTGTTGCCCGCTGCCTGGAGAGCATCTGTGCGCAGACGTGGAAAAATATCGAGATCATTCTGGTGAACGACGGCTCCAAGGACGAAAGCTTTGCGGTCTGTGAGCAGTTCCGGGAAAAGGACCCCCGTGTCATCCTGGTGGACAAGTCCAACTCCGGCGTGTCGGACACACGCAATTGCGGTATGACCCTTGCAAAGGGCAAGTACGTACAGTTTGTGGACAGTGACGATTATCTTGATCCCGATTTTACCGAGCGGCTGGTCACTGCCGCCGAAACGAACAGCGCCGACCTTGTGATCGCGCCGTACTGGATGGTGATCCCTGCAAACTCCTCCAAAGCCGGTCAGGCTCTGGAGACCCTGCAGGAGAACCTTGGCATCGAGGATAAACGCCCCGATGAAGTGCACGAATACGGCTTTCTGCCCGAAGGCATCTACGACCGTGAGACCTTTGCTTTGCGCCTGATGGAAAAGCCGGCGTCCTTCTTCTACAGCGTGCTGTGGAACAAGCTCTACCGCCGCGATATCCTGATCGACAACAATCTGCAGTTCACCAGTGAGGTGCGCTGGGCCGAGGATCTGGTTTTCAATCTGGAGTACATTCTGTACGCCAACGTGTTCGTTTCCATCCCGAAAGCCGGCTACCATTATGTGCAGAACCCCCAGAGCATCTGCCACACCCAGATCAATCTGGCTTCCATCGTGCAGAACAAGCTGCAGGTGTTCCGCTATTACAAGGAGCTTTACACAAAGCTGGGCCTGTACGACAAGGTACAGCCGCAGCTGTACAAATTCCTGACCGCATTCTCTGAGAATGCCTATCCTGCCGGTTCACCCCAGAAGATCATCATGGATATGGCCAACCGCTGGGGCCTTGGCGTACTGGACTCCGCCGAGAAGGAAAAGCACAAAAAAGAAGCCGATGCCTGAGCATCCCGCTCCGGCCTGATATGAAAAAAGAGCCGCAAAAGCGGCTCTTTTTTGTTGGCGTTTTACCGGTCTGTCCACTGGCGGAAAGCTTCGCGCACGGTGCCCTCGCGCCCGCGGGGGATGGGGATGCGGGCACCGCTGCACATCTGCAGCTCGCCTGCCGTCAGCAGCCGGGCAGCGGCAAGGTTGACCACATAGGAGCGGTGCGGCTGCAGAAAGCGCCCGTCTGCCAGCAGCGGCTTTGCCAACTCGGCAAAGGATACCCGCAGCGAGAGCGATGCCACGTCCTCGCCGCTGAGCAGGTGGAAGTGCACCACATGATGGGTGCATTCCAGATACTCGATCTGGGCGTAGGCCAGTGCGCGCAGGCCCTCGGCGGTGGCCACCGTGAGCGCCGGGCCGTACTCCGGCTCGGTGGCGCGGGCAAGCAATGCCGAAAGCTCCTGCTGATGCACCGGCAAAAGCAGATACTGCATGGCATCCACCTTGAAAGCGCTGTAGGCATGGGCCGGTGTGCGGGCCGCAAAGGCCAGCGGTGCCTTGCGCCCGCGGCGGCGCAGCTCTGCTGCGGCGGCAAGCCCCGCCGGCACCGCCACCGCCGCCAGCTCGATGAGGTACAGGTCGAACCGCTCCCCCTCGGCGTCCCGGCGCAAAAGGGCGTCGGCATCCGGCAGCTGCTGCACGATGCAGGCGTCCTGCCGCCGGGCAAAATATTCCATGCACTGGCGCTCCAGCCCGCTGCGCAAAGCTGCATCCGGGCTGCACACCGCAATGTGAAAGACCATAAGGCATTCTCCTTTCTGCCAGCGCCTGCCTTGATTTTTGTGCAGGGCTGGAGTATGATAAATGAAAACTCGCTGCATCGAAAAAACAAAAACGGAGGGACCCCGCCATGCCGCAGCCGCTCGTCAGTGTCATCGTGCCTGCCTATAACGCCGCAGGCTGCATCCGCCGCTGCGTGGAGAGCATCACATCCCAGAACTATCCGGAGCTTGAGATCATTCTGCTGAACGACGGCTCCACCGACGACACCCTTGCCGTCTGCCGCCGGCTTGCCGAAGCCGACCCCCGCATCCGGGTGGTGGATAAGCTGAACACCGGTGCAGCGGACACCCGCAGCTGCGGCCTTGTCCTTGCAAAGGGCGAGTACATCCAGTTTGCGGACAGCGATGACTACCTGCTGCCGGGCTGCACCGCAAACCTTGTGGCAGCAGCGCAGCGCAGCCGCGCCGACCTTGTGCTGGCCCCCTACCGGATGATGGTGCCCCGCAAAGACGGCGGCTATGACACCCGGGAATACAGCCTGCTGCCTGCCGGGGTGTACAACAAGGTGGATTACCTGTGGCAGCTCACCGGCAACGCCGCCGCCTTTTACTACGGCGTTTTGTGGAACAAGCTTTACCGCCGCGATCTGATCCGGATGGCACACATCCGGTTCGAGAATGTGGTATACGCCGAGGATCAGCTGTTCAACACCCGGTATCTGCAGGTGGCACAGCGGTTTGCCGCCATTGACGAGGCCGTCTACTGCTACATCCAGAATCCACAGAGCGTGTGCCACACCCAGGTAAGCGTGGCCGATATGCTGCGCCACCGCAGCCGGATGTACCACACCTACAGGGAAATGTGCCGGCAGCTGGGCGTGTATAACAAGTTCCGTCTGCGGCTGCACGTCATCTACCTGAGCCTGTTTGAAAGCCCTCTGCCCAGCGGCCCGGTGCAGAAGCTTTCCGACGCCATTGCCCGCACCCACAGCCGCATCTGAGAAAAGGAGAAGCCATGGATTTCCCCCTTGTGAGCATCATCGTGCCCATGTACAATGCTGCAGACTGCATTGCCCGCTGTGTGGAGAGCATCTGCGCACAGACCTATAAAAGCATTGAGATCCTGCTGCTGAACGACGGTTCTGCCGATGACACCCTTGCCGTCTGCGCCCGCCTTGCGGAAAAAGACCACCGCATCGCCCTGCTGGATAAGCCCAACTCCGGTGCCGCCGAGACCCGCAACCAGGGCATCGGCCTTGCCCACGGCAAGTACATCCAGTTTGCCGACTGTGACGACTGGCTGGCCCCGGATTTTACCGAAAAGCTGGTCACCGCCGCCGAGGCCCACGCCGCCGATCTTGTGATCGCACCCTTCTGGATGGTGTACCCGGAGGATTACGTGGAGCATATCCGCCCGTGGGAAAAGGCGCTGCAGCACGTGCTCAAGCGCAACGCGCCCCGCACCCGCGCCTACGGCTACCTGCCCGCCGGGGTGTACACCGGGCAGGAATACGCCCGCCAGCTGATCCAGAAGCCCAACACCTTTTTCTATGGCAGCCCCTGCAACAAGCTCTACCGCCGGGAACTGCTGATGGAACACGGCATCCGCTTCCGCCGGGAGCTGTTTGCGGAGGATCAGCTGTTCAACACCGAATACCTGCGCTTTGTGCGCACCGCCGTCTCCATCCCGGATATCGGCTATTTTTACCTGCAGAACACCCAGAGCGTCTCCCACAGTAAGGTGACCACCGCCGACATCCTTGCACTGCGGCGGCGGGTGATGCGCCTGTACAAGGACATCTACACCCAGATGGGCATCTACCCGGAAACGCGGGCTGCCATCCGGCGCTCGCCTTTTGGCGAAAACGAGTTCACGCTGCCGCCGCTGGACGTGCCCGCACCCGCCAGCCTCAGCTTATAACTGCAAAAAGCACCCGGATGCCGCCGGGAGCCCTTCTGGCTCCTGAACGGCTCCGGGTGTTTTTGTATCGGTCAGGTTCAGCAGCCGATGGCGGCACACTTTTCGGCCAGCCAGCTGCGCTCTTCGTCGTTCAGGTGCGGGGCCAGTTTTGCAAACACCTGACGGTGGTAATCGTTCAGCCAGGCAAGCTCGTCCTTATCCAGCACGCCGGGCACGATGGGGGAGGTGGCAATGGGCACGAACATCAGCGGTTCAAAGCCCAGGAAGGTGCCATACTGGTTATCCGCCTTGTGCACGCACACCAGCTCGTTCTCGATGCGGATGCCCACGAGGTCGGTCTCGTAGACGCCGGGCTCATCGGTGACCACCATGCCCGGGCGCATCAGCACCGAGTTTGTGCCCCGCAGGCTGTGGGGGCCTTCGTGCACGTTGCCCACAAAGCTGACGCTGTGGCCGGTGCCGCAGCGGTAGTTGATGAGGTGACGCCACAGCGGTTCACGGGCAATGGTATCGATCATCTTGCACTCGCAGTAGTCCAGCCAGACCGCCTTGGCAAGGTCGATGTGGCTCTGCAGCGTCCAGGTGTAGAACAGCTTCTCGTCCTCGGTCAGCTCACCCAGCGGGTAGGTGCGGGTGATGTCGGTGGTGCCGTCCATGTAGGTAGCACCGCTGTCCACCAGCAAAAAGCCCTTCTTTTGCAGCACGGCGTGGCTTTCCGGGGTGGCGTGGTAGTGCATCATGGCTGCGTTGCCGCCGTAGGCCGCAATGGTGCCAAAGCTCTCCACGAGGAATTTATCGGTATTGCTGCGGTACTTGTGCAGGATCTCGTCCACGGTCAGCTCGGTCAGGGTCTCACCGGCAGCAAGGCGGTTTTCCAGCTCGATCTGGAACCGCACCATGGCCACAGCGTCCCGGATGTGGGCTTCCTTTGTGTGGGCCAGCTCGGTGTCGTTCTTCACGCCCTTCATCATCAGCAGCGGGTCGGTGCCGTCCTTTACGGTGAGGGCAGGGTTGCCTTCCAGCACCTGATACACCGCGTAGTTCACGGTGGCGGCTTCGGCCAGCACGGTCTGCGGCTCGGTCTCGGCAGCGAGGAAGCGGAGCACATCGTCGTACTCGGCCAGCGTTACACCGTTGGCTTCCAGTTCCGCCTTTGCTTCCGGGGTGACGCGTGCGGTGTTGATGAACAGCACCGCGCGGGTGGGCGTCACGTAGCAGTAGGCCATGGCGTAGGGGGTGCACTCGATGTCCATGGCGCGCAGGTTGAGCAGCCATGCCAGATTATCCAGCTTGCCCACGAACTGTGCCGTGCAGCCCAGCTCCTTGAGCTTAGCGCGCAGCTGGCCCAGCTTTTCGGCAGGGGAGAAGCCCGCATACTCTTTGGGCAGGATCCATGCCGGGGTGTCCGGCAGGGCGGGGCGGCCCTCCGTCCACAGCTCATCCTCAAGGTTCAGGGTCTTGATGGAACCGCCCTTTTTGTCCAGCGCCTTTTTCAGGCTGTTGACAAGGGCCGTGTTGGCGGTCAGGCCGCACAGGCCCAGCGTCTCGCCCTCGGCAAGGGCATTGGCACAGTATTCCTCCACGGTGGGCACGCCCGGCTCACCGATGCGCTGCAGCTTGATCTCGGTGCCGGCGATCTCTTTTTCGGCCTGCACAAAGTACCGGCCATCGGCCCACAGGGCGCTCTCGGTGCGGGTGACCACAAAATTGGAGTTCTCGCCGTGGAAGCCGGAAAAATAAGTCAGGCTGGTGTAATGGTAGGGCAGGTATTCGCTGGCGTGGGGATCGCCCACGGGGATGAGATAAACGGCCACGCCGTTTGCGGCCATGGCTGCACGCAGCGCTGCAAGGCGCTCCGGAACGGTATTCATGCTCATAGATGTGCTTCCTTTTCTCGCCGCCGGAAAGCCCGGCAGCGGTGCATTTTTATTTGGCCTTATTGTATCATTCCGGGGGGAAGAATGCAACGCAGGGCGTCTTTTTTCGCCTTTTTCCCGAAAACGCAACTTTATTGCAAAAAATGTTACAATTTTTTCTTGAAAAAGGCCGTTTTCCCATTGACAGCCTTGTTATAATAAGAGTGTAAGATTTTTGAGCCAGCACTCTGCGGCTCTGTGCGCTAAAAGAAACGAGGCATTTGAATCATGACCAAAATTGATATTTTCTCCGGCTTCCTGGGTGCCGGTAAGACCACCCTTATCAAGAAGCTTATCAAAGAGGCCTTTGCAGGCCAGCAGGTGGTGCTGATCGAGAACGAGTTCGGCGAGATCGGCATTGACGGCGGCTTCCTGAAGGAAAGCGGCATCCAGATCAACGAGCTGAACGCCGGCTGCATCTGCTGCTCTCTGGTGGGTGACTTCCGCACCGCCCTGCAGCAGGTGGTGGAGCAGTACCACCCCGACCGCATCGTGATCGAGCCCTCCGGCGTGGGCAAGCTCTCCGATGTGACCCGCGCTGTGGAAGGCGTGGCCGAGCACCTGGACGTGCAGCTGAACAGCTTTGTCACCGTGGCCGACGTGAACAAGGTGAAGATGTATATGAAGAACTTTGGCGAGTTCTACGACGACCAGATCAGCCACGCAAGCTGCATCCTGCTCAGCCGCACCCAGACCGCCAGCGAGGAGAAGATCGCCGCTGCCGTGGCCATGCTGCGTGAGAAGAACCCCACCGCTACCATCGTGACCACCGCATGGGACGACCTGACCGGTGAGCAGATCCTGAAGGCCATGTCCACCAAGGACGACTTCAAGGCAGAGCTGATCGCCATGGCTGCAAAGGCTAACGCCGAGCACGCCCACGAGGACGAGGAAGAAGAGCACCATCACCACCATCATCACTACGATGAGAACGGCGTGTGCAGCTGCGGCCATCATCATGACGACGACGATGATGACGATGAGGATGAGCACGAGCATCACCACCACGATCATGATGAGGACGAGGATCACGACGAGCATGAGCATCATCATCACGACCATGATGACGACGATCATTGCTGCTGCGGCCACCATCACGACCACGATGATGATGACGACGAAGACCATGACGAGCATGACCACGAGCACGGCGACCACTGCTGCTGCGGCCATCACCACCATCATCACGACCACGACGCCGACGAGGTGTTCACCAGCTGGGGCGTTGAGACGGCCCGCAAGTTCACCAAGGCTGAGGTTGAGCACGCCCTCACCGAGCTGGATACCGGCAATTACGGCATGATCCTGCGCAGCAAGGGCATCGTGGACGGCGGCGCCGACGGCTGGCTGGAGTTCGACTACGTGCCCGGCGAGTGGGAAGTGCGCGCCCGCGGTGCAGACGTGGGCGGCAAGCTGGTGGTCATTGGCTCCAAGCTGAACGAGAAGGCCATTGCCCAGCTGTTCGGCTGCTGATACTTCTGAAAGAAATCAAACATCATTCAAGTCTTGATGCAATGCCTTCACCCCTTGGGGGGAAGGTGGCGCGCAGCGCCGGATGAGGGGTATGTATGGGAAATACAGCTTTCCTGCGCCCTCATCAGTCACCTGCGGTGACAGCTTCCCCCGGCCGGGGAAGCCTTTCTGCAGAAGTTGCGCAAGAGGACGAATATTGATAAGGAGAAACCATTCCTATGGCAAAAGAAATTCCGGTCTACCTGTTTGTGGGCTTTCTGGAAAGCGGCAAGACCAAATTCATTCAGGAGACCTTTGAGGACCCCAACTTCGACTCCGGCGACAAGACCCTGCTGCTGATCTGCGAAGAGGGCGAAGAAGAGTATAACCCCAAAAAGTTCGCCTTCCCCGGCGTGACCGTCAAGGTCATTGAGGACAAGGCCGAACTGAACCCCCAGAACCTGACCAAACTGGAAAAGGAATCCGGTGCAGGCCGCGTTGTCATTGAGTACAACGGCATGTGGCTGCTGCAGGATCTGGCCGAAGCCCTGCCCGAAAGCTGGATCGTGTACCAGTGCATCGCCACCGCCGACGGCACCACCGCCCTCACCTACGCCCGCGACAACTCCATGCGCAGCCTGCTGCTGGACAAGATCGCCCGCAGTGAGCTGATCGTGTTCAACCGCGCCGAGGCCGTAAACAACGACGCTGCCCGGCAGGAACTGCACAAGCTGGTGCGTCAGGCATCCCGCAAGTGCGACATCGCCTACGAGTTCAAGGATGGCAGCGTGGCCTACGACGACATCCCCGACCCGCTGCCCTTTGACGTGAATGCGGACGTGATCGACATTCAGGACGACGACTTTGGCATCTGGTATATGGACTGCCAGGACGAGCCCCAGAAGTACACCGGCAAGACGGTGAAGTTCCTGGCACAGGTGTGCCAGACCAACCGTGCGGGCAAAAACAGCTTTGTGCCCGGCCGCTTTGCCATGACCTGCTGCGTGCAGGATATCCAGTTCGTGGGCTTCCCCTGCAGCTACGACGGCTACAAGGCGCTGGAGCAGCGTTCCTGGGTGCGCGTGACCGCAAAGGTGGGCTACAAGTTCCACAACATCTACCGCGGCAAAGGCCCGGTGCTGACCGCCCTCTCGGTGGAGCCTGCCGAAAAGCCGCTGAACGATGTGGTAACATTCTCTTAAATGGATTTTAAGGAGGTTCCGGCATGAAAACACTGTTCCGTATCCTTGGCACGGCCGCTGCTGTGGCCGTTACCGGTGCTGCCATCGTGGCGCTGGACAAGATCCTGAACGACAAAGGCCCGCTCCATGTGGAGAAGGTAGAATTCCCGGAGGACGCCGAGCTGGACGCTGAGGAAGCGGCCAAGACTGCAGAGGCCTATGCCGAGGGCGAAGCCAAAGCCGCCGATGCCGAAAAGACCGCTGAGCAGCCCGCACCGGAAGCCCCCGCAGAGCCGGAAGCCGCTGCCGCAGAGCCCGCCGCACCGGCTGAAAACGAGCCGGTGACCCTGCCCGCGCAGGACGGCGAAAAGCCGGTGTATGACCCGGAGACCCCGAACCCGAATCCGGTGGAAGCCGGCCCCGCCGCAGCCCCCAAGGACGAAAACGGCAAGTTCGACCCCACCAAAATTGCCGAAGCAAGCGACTTTGGCGATTGGGAAGAACAGGGCTGTAAAGGTTAAGTTTTAACGTAAAAAGAGGACGATGCATTGCATCGTCCTCTTTTTGTTACCGCTCGTAGTGGGTCCACAGGCTCAGGATTTTCACGGTCTGCTCTTCTTCGTACACCTGATACACCAGCCGATGCTGTACGTTGATGCGGCGGCTGTATGCACCGTTCAGGTCACCCACCAGTTTTTCATAGGGCGGCGGGTTCTGAAACGGGTCCTGCCGCAGCAGCTCGATGAGCATTTTGGCCTTTTCGGCCAGATGGGCCGCTTTCAGCTTTGGGACATCCTTTGCGGCGGTTTTTGCATATACGATTTTATACATCACCACTCCACCGCATCTTCAGGCACGCATTCGTCCAGCGGCTCCTTCATGGCGTCCATAAGCTTCTGCCGCATCCCGGGCGCAGATACCAGATACAGCGTTTCCATAATGCCGCTGTAGTCCTCTTCGCTCAGCAGAACGGCATTGCCCTCTTTGGTACTGATGTTCAGCGGCTCGTTGTATTTGATGGTCTGCTCCACATAGTTGAATGCATTTTTGCGGAAATTTGTGATATTGGTCGTCGTCATAATGCCGCCCCCTTCTATGTACAGTATAGTGTACGTTTTTGCTTTTGTCAAGATGCGCAGTGAACGGCGGCTTTCCTCTTTTGCACAGCTCGGTTTTCTCTTTTTCGTCATTTTGACGAAAACACGCTTTTTCTCTTGATTTTTTTCGGGGGAGGGTACAATTACCCTGTATAAAAAATATGGCAAACCAGCCGAAAGGCTGCGACGCAAAGCTAAAGGGCCTGTAAAATGGCAGCCAGTTGCACTTTAAGGAGAGTCTGTATGCACTCGGAGTGCGCATGGACTCTCCTTTTTGTGATAGTGGGGACTTACTTTGTAAACGAAAGAGAGGATGTATTATGACAAACCGAACACCAAAACTACGGTTTCTCAGCGCGCTGCTTGCGGTGGCAATGCTGATGACCCTTCTGCCGACGGCGGCGTTTGCGGATGCAGTTGCACAAACTGGAACGCCTGTTAAGAACCTCGTTTTAAAAGCCGACGGAACAGAACCGGACAATTTGAATGAAACCGATTTTAAAAAAACAGAAACAACTTCCAATGGCAAGACTACCGTCACATGGACACCCAAGGAGGAGAACTCCGGCTGGACTTGGAGCGGTGATGCCTCAAAAATGTATCTGGGCATTGGTTCAAATGCAGATCTCAAAGCAGGAACTTACTATGAATGGGATCTGACCGCTGCAGATGCACCTTCACAGTTAAACCTTTATATCAGCAATTACGGTATTATCAAATGTGCTGACAGTACTGAGTTCAACTTGAAGGTTTACAACTACGGCATTACTAAAGCCGACAATGCCAAATTTGATGATGTCCGCACTTACAGTGGCAGTACATTTGATGGCGGTATTATAAAGAAACTGGAACACGATTCCGGCGCCACTTTGAAAAATGCTATCGTTTACGGTACGCAGTCTACATTTAAAGGCGGAGCCGTCGAAGATAGTATCATTTCACAACCGATTGACGGAAGCGTTAAAGTTACCGCATCCGATTGCACTATCAACACCTACTTTAATAATACGGCTTATGTTGTAGGCAATAATGTTTCTGTTGAAGTGTTAGCCCCTTTCAATAAGTTCAATCAAAACAAGCTGGAAGGCTTCCTTGTGAACGGTGTCAAACCCGAAGAATCTGGCATCAATGTTGAATTGGACACCTTCAGTGCTGATGGTGCCATCTTGAAATTCACGATTCCTGCAAGCTACCTGGAAAACGAACTGAAAGTCGAAGTTGTCTGCAGTCAGACACCCTTGGCATTCAATGCTGATGGCCTGCCCGTAGATACCGCTGGCAACCGGTATGACGGCAGTCGAAAAAACGATGGCTGGACTTATACTTATACCGAAGATACTCTTGAAGATGGCACCCCCACCATCACGAATGAAAGACTGCGTATTTATCCCAACTATGGTGAAGCAGTTTTGACCGGTGCCACGATTCCCTATGCTGTTACGAACTGGACGACGCTGAATGGCGGTGCTTATACAAAATCTGTAAGCAACGTAGGCACTGTAGAAAATGTAACCGTCAGTGGTTCGTTCCTGAACACTACATCCGAGTATGACGATGGCGACGGCAATGTGACTGTCATGACCGGTGAAGTTATCAGCGGTGTTTTCTCCCGCACTGCCGACTTTGGCACACAGACCCCTGATATCACCTGGTTGAATGTCACCAATGGCCATGTGAATGACATTGATGCTTTCTCAATGGCCGGGGTTGTCGGCATCCAGACTGTTACCGTGACCGCCGACAACCCCGACCACTTTGACCACTGGGATGTGAGCGGCAACGTAAACCTGACCGCTCTCAAGGAAAAAATCGCCAAGGAAAACGGCGCAGACTGGCAGCACGCTACCAAACTGACGCTGGAACTGGACGGTTCCGAAAACAGCACCATTCTGCTCACCGCCGTGACCGACGGCTACAGCATTGAGAGCTATCCCATCTACGTCTTTGGCGGCGAAGCTTCCGTGAACGGCAATGCCGTCACCGCCGCCAAGGCAAGCGAGAAGGTGACCGTGACCTTCCAGGCTCCGGAGGACGAAAAGCGGCCCTTCCTGCGCTGGGATGTGCAGCCCTCCACCCTCAAGCTGAACGAGGAAGCCACCAGCACCACCGTTACCTTTACCATGGTGGACAGCCCCGTTACCCTGCAGGCACAGTATCAGGACACCTCCGATGCCGCACACAGCGCAGGCGTGACCGACGGTGCTGCAGGCGCAGTGTTTGCTGTGGCCGGTGTGGCTCTGGCAAGCTGGGCCGCCTACGAGGTTGGCACCACCGTTTACGCAAAGCAGCTCATGCCCGAGGGCGCTGCAATGCCCAAGACCCGCGAACAGCTGGCTGTGCTGCTGTGGCAGGATGCCGGTTCGCCGCTGCCCGCAGGCGCTGCCGAGGACGCCACCGACGTGCAGAAGGCTGAGCTGTGGGTGGTTGAGACCGGCCTGATGCAGGCTCAGTCCGACGGCTCCTTTGCACCGGACCAGCGTGTGACCAAGCTCACCGTGGTGCGCACCTTCAAGCGCGCCCACGAACTGGCACCGCAGAACTGAGTTTTCCATTTTACCACGCGCCAAAAGGGGCGCTGTGCCAACGGCACAGCGCCCCTTTTTTGTTTACTGCCCTCTTGCCAGCTGCTGCAGCTTTTTCTTATCCAGCACCTGCACGCCGCCGCGATAAAGCCGCACCCAGCCCTCCTGCGCAAAGTATTTCAGCATCCGGCTCACCACCTCGCGGGCGGAACCCATGTACTTTGCCATCTGGTCGTGGGTCATGCGCACTTCGTCGCCGCCGGTCTTGGCCAGCTCGTCGGAAAGGAAGATGGCAAGCCGCCGATCCGCGCTCATGAAAAGCACCTGCTGCATCGTCCACATGGTGTCCGAAAAGCGCTCTGCCGTGAGCTGGTAGGCGTAGCAGCGCACGTATACGTTCTGCTGCATCAGTTTGCGGAAGATGCCCGCGCTGATGCAATACGCTTCGGTGTCCTCTTCGGCGTCGATGTAAAGGTCTACGTTCACCGAGTCCATCACGCAGGACGCCGACAAAATGCACACCTCGCCGCCGAACAGACGGTAAAGGGTCACGTCCCGCCCGTCCTCCGAGAGCAGGTACGCCCGCAGCTGGCCGCTGCGCAAAAGCAGGATGCCCACGCAGCTTTCCAGCGGGCTGTGCACCCGGGCACCTTTGGCGTAGTGCACCGGGCGGGTGTAGCGGCAGAGCATATCCTGCTCGTCCGGCGTCAGGTTGCCCCAGAAGGGAAAGCCGCAGGCCAGGCACCCGCGGTGGCCGCTCGTTTTTTCCGGCATATGCTTCATCCTTTCCGCAGGGCTTTGGCGGCTTCGGTGCCCGCAAGTGCGCCCTCGTACACGGCCTTTGCCACCTGCAAAAGGCCCCCGGTGCAGTCGCCCGCCGCATACAGGCCGGGCACGGTGGTCTGCATGGTTTCATCCACCACGATGCGGTTCCCGTCCACGGCGGCACCGATCTTGCGGGCCAGCGCGGTGCTGCCCGCCACGCCCAGCGCCGCAAACACGCCGCTCACCGCAAGCTGCACCCCGCCGGAAAGCTGCACCCCGGTGACCACCTTTTCCCCAAGGATGGCGTCCACCTTCTGCGGATACACCTTTACCTCCGGCGGAAACTGCGCCGTCAGCGGGGCACCGTTCGTCAGCAGGGCAACGCTGTGCACCACCGGCAGAAGGGCCTGCACCTCGTGCAGGGCGTACTCGCCGCTGCCCAGCACGGCCACGTCCTTGCCGCGGTAGAAAAAGGCATCGCAGGCGGCGCAATAACTCACGCCGTGGCCTTCCAGCCCGGCAAGGCCCGGGATGCGCGGCACCGCGCGGGAAGCCCCTGTGGCAAGGATCACGGCGTCCGCCGGGTAATCTTTGCCCACAGTTTCTACGGTGAGTTTATCGGTGTAGGTCAGGCCCACGGCTTCGGCGGTGACGAACTGCACACCCAGACGCTTTGCGTTCTCGATGCTGCGGCGTTCCAGCTCGGCACCGGAGATGGGCTCGGCAAAGCCGTAGTAGTTTTCGATTTTTTCGGCGCGGTCTAAAGCACCGGGGCCTTTGGTGAGGATGGTGGTGTCCACCCCGGCGCGGACGGCGTACAGCGCAGCGGACACGCCCGCCGGGCCGGAACCAATGATTACGATGTTGGGCATAGTTGTCTCCTTCAGGTCAAACTATTTAGAATGGCCGCCGCGTTCGATTTGGCTATAATCAGCGGAAATATTATTTTTAATTTTGTAAATTGGAAAAATCTGCGGATTTTTCCAATTTACTTTTTCACAGAAGGGGGTCGTAACGGCAAACTGCATCTGCTGCTGTCAGCCGTCGGCTGTCACGCAGCAGATAAAGCACAAGCTTACCCGCACGGCTTGTCGCGCAAGCGACTTCAAATCGGCGGAACACAAAAAATTCTTTAGCGAAGCGACTTGGATTTTTTGTATGGAGCCCAACTGCTTTGGGATTATTAAGGGCGTGCAGCCCTTAATTCGTGCCCCCCGCGCCTCGAAAGTAGCGGGTGCTTTTCTGGTTCTCTTTTGGCACGCAAAAGAGAACGTACCCGGCGGAGAAGAATTTTATAAAAGGCATCAAGCCTGCCCCACACGAAAACGCTCTGCACGGGAAGCATCCCGTTTCCTTTAGTATACACCAAATCCCCCCAAACTTCTGTGACCGGGTCGCAAAAAATGCGGCTTTGGCGGCGTCTGCCACTTTTCAAGCGGAAAAGAGTATGTTATACTGTTTCAGTTATCGGATTTTTCTGCCACGGAGGCTTACTTTATGACCAAACAACGCATTCTTTTCATCACCACCGGCGGCACCATCGCCAGCGTGCGCACCCAGCAGGGCTTAAAGCCCGTGCTCACCAGCGAGGAGCTGCTGGCCCACCTGCCGGAGCTGAACGACCTGTGCATCCCGGAAACGCTGGCCCTGTGCAGCATCGACAGCACCGACCTCGGTCAGGAGCACTGGCTCATGATGGCCAAGGCCGTGCAGGAGAACTACGCCCTGTACGATGGCTTCATCATCTGCCACGGCACCGACACGCTGGCCTACTCGGCGGCGGCGCTGTCCTACCTCATCCAGAACGCGGATAAGCCCATCATCCTCACCGGGGCCCAGCAGCCCATCTCCAACGAGATCACCGACGCCAAGAAGAACCTGCGCGACAGCGTGATCTGTGCGCTGGATCAGGGCAGCCGCGGCGTGATGGTGGTGTTCGGCGGGCACGTCATCGCAGGCACCCGCGCCAAAAAGAACAAGACCATCAGCTACGACGCCTTTGCATCGGTCAATTTCCCGGAGTTGGCTCTGGTGCAGGGCGACCGTCTGGTGCGGTACATCCCGTCGCCGTGGCCCACCGGCCCGGTGGAGTTCAGCCGGGTGCTGGACCCCAAGGTGTTCCTGCTCAAGCTGACCCCCGGCATGAGCCCCGACCTGATCCCGGAGATCTTCCGCCTGTACGACTGTGTGATCGTAGAGAGCTTTGGCGTGGGCGGCATCCCGCAGCGGCTGATGGACGCCTTTGCCGAGGGCCTGGGCGACTACGACAAGACCCACAAGGTGCTCATCATGACCACGCAGGTCACCTACGAGGGCAGCGATGTGGGCGTTTATGAGGTGGGCAAGCGGGTGAAGAACCGCTTCCGCTTCCTCGAGGCCCACGACATGACCATTGAGGCCGTGGTGACCAAGAGCATGTGGCTGCTGGCACAGAACTGCGAAAGCTTCGACCAGCTGCAGCAGCGCTTCTACCGTCAGGTGAACTTCGACACCTTCTATCACTAAACTGGATATGCAAAAAGGACACGGCATCTGCCATGTCCTTTTTTGCGTTTTTAAAATACCAGCTGCACCAGCAGCACATAGCACAGCGTGCCGCCGGCCACACTGAGCAGCGTTTCGTGCTTCCACTTGTGCAGACCAATGGTCACCAGCAGAGCGATGGCCTCCGGAATGCCGTGGCTGCCTGCAAAAGGCGTGACGCTTTTCAGGCAGTAGACGATCAGCATTCCAAAAATGGCGGCGGGCAGCACCCTGCCAAGGTAGCGCACCACTTCCGGCGGCTGCTGGTCTTTGGACGAGAACACCCAAAAAGGCAGAAAGCGGGTGAGCATGGTGGCGGCGGTGCACACCGCAATGGTCAGGCCCATCTGAAGTGCGGTCATGCGCCCACCTCCTCGCCGGTTTTATCGGCTTGGGGTTCGGTGCCCTCAGCCTTTTCGATGGGTTTGCGCAGGGCAAGCAGCAGCACAAGGATGCAGCCCATGGAGGGCAGCAGGAAGCTGCCGGAGCCGAAAATTGCAAGGCACGCCAGCGGCGCAGCAAGGCCGATGAGGGCGCTGTAGTGCTGGCGGCTCTTCTCCCACTGGTTGAGGAAGATCACCGTGAACATGGCCGTCATGACGAAGTCCACGCCCTCGGTGCTGAACGGCAGGATGGAGCCCACCGCCGCGCCAAGGCCCGCACTGGCCACCCAGTAGAACTGATCCAGCAGAGTGATGAAGAACATGAACCAGCCCTTGTCCACGCCTTCCGGCGGCTCCGCCGAGCAGGTGATGGAAAAGGTCTCGTCACTCATGGCAAAGATCATATAAAAGCTGCGCAGGCCGTAGCCCTTGTAGCGTTCCAGCATGGCAAGGCCGTAGAACAGGTGCCGCGCCTGGATCATCAGCGCCATCAGAAAAGCCGAAAGCGGCGAAAACGCACTCAGCAGCAGGCTTGCCAGCACAAATTCCAGCGAGCCGCCGTACACCACCGTGCCCATGAGCATGGGCATCCACACCGGCAGGCCCAGCGACTGCACATAGATGCCGTAGCCCAGCCCCAGCACAAAATAGCCCGCCAGCACCGGGATAGTCTGAGGCGCAGCGGCGCGCAGGGCCCGCCAGACGGGGCTTTGCTGCCTTGTGAGTTGTTGTTCGGTTGCATGTTCCATTGGTTTTTCCCTCAAAAAAAGAACAGGGCTTTGCCCGCAGCCGCCATGCTGCAGATCAACCCATTTTTATGATATGTAGATGTTTGTATTATAACAGGTTTTGCGGCGTTTGCAAGGGTCGGGCAGGCGCTGTTTTCGGCAAAGCGACAGATATTTTGTTCCAGATTTGTGCAACTTTGAAAGAATCCAAAGTATCCGACAGCCGTCGCTTTATTATTTTAATGCAGTAAAGATTTTTAACCGTCTTTCGGGCCGGAAATCTGCCCAAACCGCCGTCCGCACTTTAGTGTGACTTATTTGACAAACGGCACATTTTCCGGTATTCTGTCCGTATCGCAAGGACGGCGGGCACAAAACACCCGCCTTTTTTCGTTCGTTTTGTGTTTGGGGGGAGGACAAATCATGGCAAGCATGAAAGACATCATCCAGAGTCCGCTTTTGCTGGCACTGGTCATTGGCGGACTTTTGTACATCTCGGCGTTCTCGCTGGTGTACCTGAAAAAGGCTTACGACCACTGTCTGGAACTGGGCATCACCCGCAAAGAGCTGAGCAATGTTATCAAGTCCAGTCTGGTATTTTCCATCGTGCCCAGCCTTTCCATCGTGGTGGGCCTGTTCGTGCTCATTGCGGTGCTGGGCAGCGTGTGGGCCTGGTGGCGGCTTTCGGTCATCGGCTCGCTTTCCTACGAGACTATGATCTCCAGCTCCATTGCGCAGGTGCTGGGCTATGCATCCTCGGCGGAAATGCTGGAAAGCGCCACCGGCCGTCAGTTCGGTGTGGTGATGATTTTGATGAGCGTAGGTATGCTGAGCGGCTTCCTCATCCTGCTGCCCTTCGGCAAAAAGCTGTGCAAAAGCGTGGACCGCTCCGCTGCCGAAAGCGGCGGCAGCACCTGGAAAAACGTGCTGTCCGGCGTGTTTATGCTGGTGATGTTCTCGGTGTACATCCCCATCCTGCTGTTCACGGATAACGTGCAGGCCGCCGTCATGATCACTGGCCTTGTGATCGCCATTGGCGTGGGCGTGCTGGCAAAGCGCCCGGGCCTTGCGTGGCTGAACAACTTTGTAATGGCATTTTCCATGCTGGGCGGCCTTGTCTCGTCGCTGGCGTGGGTGCGTATTTTCGGGTAAGGAGGGCAGGAACATGAGCAAAGCAAAGACCGAGACCAGGATGGATTCCTTCCAGAGCTGGGCGCACCGCTGGGGCCGCGTGGGCACCCTGATTGCCCTCATCTACATGGTGGCACTGCCCTTTGTGGTGCTGGCCGCCTACAACAGCATCCCGTCGCTGGGTGAGGTGTTCAACGTGAACACCTTCTCCATCCTGCTCATCTACGTCCCGGTGGGCTTCTCGGAGGCACTGAGCTACACCCCCATTCTGGGCTGCTCGGCGTATCTGGCCTTCATCACCGGCAACATCATGAACTTAAAGCTGCCCGTGGCGGCCAACGCCATGAACCTGACCAGAAAGCAGCCCAACACCCCGGAAGGCGAAGCCATTGCCTCGGTGGCCGTGGCCGTTTCTTCCCTGATGACCGTTGCCATCCTGACGCTGGCGGCGGTGTGCGCATCCTTCATCAGCCCGGTGTTCGAGCTGCCCGCCGTCAAAACAGCTTCCGGCTACCTGCTGCCGGCGTTGTTCGGCTCTATGGCGCTGGGCCTGTTCGCCAGCTCTGCCAGCGGCAATAAGGTGGTAAAGGGCGGCATCAAGGGCGTGCTGCCGGTGCTGGTCATCATGACCGTACTGTCCCTTGCGGCACGGCTGGCCGGCTACGGCGCGGTGCTGGGTGGCCTTGTGGGCATCTTTATCATCGTGATGCTGCCCATCGGCATCCTCACTTCCTACGTGCTGTGGAAGAAGGGCAAAATTCAGGTGGTGGATAAGGAGCCAAAGAACGATTAAAGCAGCCGCCGCGTGCGCTTTGGCCATCTTTAGCGGAACGTTATTTTTATAAAGAGAACCCCGGAAAATCCGCAGATTTTCCGGGGTTCTCTTTTCACGGAAGAAACAGGAAACGCTTACTCAGCCTTTTCATCCTTCTTCGGCATATCCAGTTCCGGCATCAGCTCGGTGCTTACGATGGTAAGCATCTCTTCCAGCTTGGCGCAGTCCTCGGGGGAAAAACGCTTCCGGGCCCGCTCCACCACGGTGTGCAGGTAGGAATAGCTGATGTTGTAGTAATCGATATACTTCTGGGTGGGGCGCAGGTGGTACTCGCGCCGGTCGGTGGTGGACTGGATCTTTTCCACATAACCCTTTTTTACCAGACTGCCGATCTTATACGCCGCATTGGGGGTGGAGATCTGCATCATGCGGGAGAACTCTGCAATGGTGGGTTCACCCATGGCCATGATGCCCTCCATGCAGAAGGATTCCACCGTGGTCAGCGTGGCTTCGCGGGTGGCAAAGCGCTGAAAAACGTTCTGGTAAAAGTGCAGCTTGAATTTGGTGTATACGTCCTGAAATGCCTGTTCCAGCATGGGTCGTGCGCCTCCGAAAGTTCATTTTCTTTAAGTATATCACATTTTGCCTGCGGCGCAAAGCGAAACCGCTGAATTTTTGCAGGAATTTATTCCGATGCCTTTTTGTTCGTGCGCACACGGATCACGCTGAGCACAGCCAGCTCCACCACGATGGCAACGGCCAGCAGGATCAGCGAGGTGAACAGGCTGCCGTTTGCACCCAGGAAGGCCTGTGCGATACCGGTGATGACATAGCACACCGCTGCGCAGGCCGCTGCCGTGATGGCGTAGGGCAGCTGGGTGGAAACATGGTTCACGTGGCTGCAGTGGGCACCGGCGGATGCCATGATGGTGGTATCCGAGATGGGGGAGCAGTGGTCGCCGCAGACAGCGCCGGACAGGCAGGCTGCAATGGAAATGACCAGCATCTCACCCTCGGGGAAGGCATGGCACACGATGGGGATGAGGATGGAGAAGGTGCCCCAGGAAGTGCCCGTTGCAAAGGCCAGGAACACCGCCACCAAAAAGATGATGACCGGCAGCATATACTGCAGGGCGGCGGCAGAGCCGTTCAGCAGGTTGGCCACGTAGTATTTTGCACCCAGCAGGCCGGTCATGCCGGACAGGGTCCATGCAAGGGACAAGATCAGCATGGGGCTGACCATGGCCTTGAAACCCTCCGGGATGCAGGCGGCAAAGTCCTGGAAGGTCATCACATTGCGCACACGGTAGAAGATGAAGGTGAACAGCAGGGCAATGCTGCTGCCCAGCACAAGGCCCGCAGACGCGTTGCAGTCTGCAAAGGCGGTGACGAAGTCCACGCCTTCAAAGAAGCCGCCGGTGTAGATCATGCCGAAGATGCAGGCCGCGATCAGCACCAGCACCGGGGCGATCAGGTCGATCACATGGCCCTTGGTGTCGGTGCCGTCGTCCACATCGTCACCGTAGGGGCGATCCTCGGTGGTGAACAGGTCGCCGTTTTTGGCGTTGGCCTCGTTGAGCTTCATGGGGCCGTAATCCGTGCCGGTAAAGATGAGGAACAGGATCATCACGAGGGTGAGCAGGGCGTAGTAGTTATAGGGGATGGTGCGCAGGAACATGGTAAAGCCGTTGATGCCGGAGCCCTCGGGCACCGAGGAAGTGACGGCTGCCGCCCAGCTGGACACCGGCGCAATGATGCACACGGGCGCGGCCGTGGCGTCGATGAGGTAGGCCAGCTTTGCGCGGGACACCTTCTGCCGGTCGGTGACCGGGCGCATGACAGAGCCCACGGTGAGGCAGTTGAAGTAGTCATCCACAAAGATCAGCACGCCCAGCAGCAGGGTGGCAAACTGCGCACCGGCACGGGTGTGGATGTGGGTGGAGGCCCAGCGGCCAAAGGCGGCAGAGCCGCCGGCCTTGTTCATCAGGGCCACCAGAATGCCCAGCATCACCAGAAACACCAGAATGCCCACGTTGCTGCTGTCCGAAAGCTTGGCCACCATGCCGCCGTCCTCGTTAAAGAACAGGGTGTTGATGGCAAGTTCCAGGTTGCCGTTAGCATACAGCAGTGCGCCGGAGGCGATGCCCACCAGCAGGGAAGTGTACACTTCCTTGGTGTTCAGGGCCAGCACAATGGCGATGACCGGCGGCAGCAGCGAGAAGATGGTGCTGTACACCGCACAGGTGTAGGTGGAAGGGTCTGCGATCTTGCCGGGGGTTGCCGCTGTGCACCACAGCAGCAGGGCAAACACCAGCAGGGCCGCAAACCACGAAAGGTTTTTGTTTTTCATAACGGATTCCTCTTTTTTCAAACTTCCGGCCATGCATACCCCCTGCTGTGCGGGAAAAACTATCCCCACAGAATGCAAGGGAGGTGTGCGCCGCGCCGGATTATAAAGCGATGTATTTTGAGCTGTTCCGCGCCAGCGTGCAGGCGGCACAGCTTTTGCAGGACGCGCAGCAGCGTGCCGAACAGCAGCTGCTGGAAGCCGACCCGCCGCCGCTGCGGCTGGAGCAGGCAGAGCAAAAGGATGAAGAGTAATCTTCTTCCGTCAGCGTCCTCGCCCTCTCAGTCTCGCATTGCTCGACAGCTCCCCCAAAGGGGGAGCCTTTGGCAGTGCGGCAAAGTTTCCGGTTTTGCCAAGGGCTCTCCCCTTGGGAGAGCTGGCACCGAAGGTGACTGAGAGGGCGAGCCCTTTTACCCCTTCTTGCTCTCGGCCTTGGCTGCAAACTTGGCGTCGTTCACCACAAAACGCTCGTGGGTGCCGCCGCCCACGGGGCCTTTTTCGTCGTGCAGCGCTACCTTAAAGGTGAGCTTGCGGCCTTCCACGGCCACCAGCTCGCTTTCGCAGGTGACGGTCATGCCCACGGGGGTGGGGGCGGTGTGCTCCAGTTCCAGCTTGGTGCCCACCGAGCCGTTGCCCTCGCCCAGAGCGTCGGCCACGCTCATCCAGCAGGTCTTTTCGGCCAGAGCCACAAGGGCCGGGGTAGCGAACACGTCCAGCGTGCCGCTGCCCATGGTCTTGGCGGTGTTGGCCTCGGTGACGGCCACGCTCTGCTGGCCGCGGATACCGGTTTCCAGTGTCATATACATTTCCCTCCTTGATGCGCCATGCGGGCGCATTTTTATGAATAATTATAAGATACCACATTTTGCAGCAAAACGCACCCGCTTTTGCGCTTTTTTGTGGATTTCTCTTCCGTTTTTGGGGCAAACGCGCTATCATGGAGCCGAAAGGACGGCGCACCTGATGAACGACTTCTGGCTTTCTTACGAATTGACCGCCGCAAAGTACGGCCAAAGCTTCCAGTGCTACCCGCTGTTTGGCCGGGTGCACTGCATTGAGCTGGCACTCTCAGCCCTGTTCATCCTCGGCATGGCGGTGTGGTACCGCCGGGCCGGTGCCCGCACGCGGCGGCACATCCTTGTGGGCGTGACGGCGGCTCTGCTTGCCGACGAAGCCGCCCTGCTGCTGGCCATGGCGCTGACCGGGCAATGGCAGTGGTACTATCTGCCGCTGCATCTGTGCAGCATCAACGTGTTCATCTGCCTGTGGCACACCCTTACAGGGCAGAACTGGTGCCGGGAAGTGCTGTACGCCCTGTGCATCCCGGGTGCGCTCGTTGCACTGCTGTGCCCCGGCTGGCTGAATGTGCCCAGCTGGTGGAGTTTTATCAACCTGCACTCGGTCAGCATCCATGCCCTGCTGGTGCTGTACCCGGTGCTGCTTGTGGCAGGCGGCTGGCAGCCAGACGTGCGGCACATCCCGCAGGTGCTGGGGTTTCTGTTCGGCACGGCACTGCCCATCTACTTTTTAAATAAGCCCCTGAACGCAAACTTTTATTTTTTGAACAACCCCTACGGAGACGCCATCACCAGCGCATTCACGGCAGTGCTGGGGGAGAAGTGGTATATTTTAGGTTTTCTGCCCGCCGTGGCGGTGGTGCTGGCGGTGATGTATCTGCCGTGGGCAGCAGCCGGATATTTGCAAAAACGACACTGAAAAGCGGAAACGAAACAGTAACAGCGGCTTCGTTTCCGCTTTTCTTAATTTGCATCCTTTTTGCAAATCAAAAATGCAGTTTTTATGCGTTTTAAGGCACATTTTATCAATTTACGGTAGATGCAGAAAATCTTTGCAAAAAGCCTTGACAAGGGGCATTCTGCGTGCTACCATGAACACATGAACAGACGTTCATATGAATCCAACGCAAAGGGAGGTGCCAACATGGCGGAAACCAAGGACGCGATGCCCGCGCCGCAGCCGGAAGCTTTAGATATGCCGGACGACGAGGTGCTGTACGAGCTGGCAGACCTGTTCCGGGTGTTTGGTGACTCCACCCGCATCAAAATTCTGTACGCGCTGCACGATAACGAATTGTGCGTGCAGGACATTGCAAATGCGGTGGCCCTGAGCCAGTCGGCGGTGAGCCACCAGCTGCGGGTGCTGAAGGATTCAAAGCTCGTGCGATTCCGGCGCGAGGGCAAAACCGTTTACTACGCACTGGACGACGACCACGTGCGCAGCATCCTCTCCATGGGGATGGATCATATTGAAGAATGACGAAAGGCTGGTATTTACTATGAAGAAGAGCTACAAGATCGAAGTGGACTGCGCAAACTGCGCCCAGAAGATGGAAGACGCTGCCAACACCGTGGCAGGCGTGGCAAGCGCAACCGTCAGCTTTATGACCCAGAAGATGAAGGTGGAGTTTGCCGAAGGCGCAGACCCCCACGACACCATGGTGAACGTTCTGGCTGCCTGCAAAAAGGTGGAGGACGACTGCGAGATCTTTGACATCTAAGTGCATTTTCTCCCTTCAAAATGCCCCGCTCCCCTTCGGGGGAGTTTTTTATACGGCATATTTTTGTGTTGAAAAAATCCGCAGTTTTCAACAGTTTCCACCCAGTTTTCAACACCGTTTGCGGAAAAGCCGTAAAATAAACGTGGAAAAGTGCTTTTCCGACCGGAAAACTGCGTGGAAAACACGGGTAAAACCGTGGAATATCCATTTTTATGGGGAAAAATTGTTGAAATTCCCACGCCCGCCGCAGCGGATGCGGCCCATGATCCCCAAAAAAGGAGAGTGTTTCTATGACGAAAAAACAGAAAAAGACCCTGTACCGGATCATTGCTGCTCTGGTGCTGGTCGTCATCCTCAAGCTTTTGCCCCAGTTCCCCACGCCGGTGGAGCTGGCACTGTACTGCATCCCGTATCTGGTGGTGGGCTGGGACGTGCTGCGCAAGGCACTGCTCGGCATCAAGAACCGCCAGCCCTTTGACGAGTGCTTCCTGATGGCTGTAGCCACCGTGGGTGCCTTTGCGCTGGGCGACTACGTGGAAGGCTGCGCCGTTATCATCTTCTACCAGATCGGCGAGCTGTTCCAGAGCGTGGCCGTAGGCAAGAGCCGCCAGAGCATTTCCAGCCTGATGGACATCCGCCCGGACTACGCCAACATTGAGGGCGAGGACGGCAAGCTGGAGCAGGTGGACCCGGACGATGTGGAGATCGGCACCGTGATCGTTGTCCAGCCCGGTGAGCGTGTGCCCATCGACGGCGTGATCGTGGAGGGAGCTTCCGCTCTGAACACCGCCGCCCTCACCGGCGAGAGCCTGCCCCGCGACGTACAGACCGGCGACGAAGTCATCAGCGGCTGCGTGAACATGACCGGCCTGCTGAAGGTAAAGACCACCAAGGAATTCGGCGAATCCACCGTTTCGAAAATTCTCGACCTCGTGGAAAATTCCAGCATGAAGAAGGCCCGCGCCGAAAACTTCATCACCCGTTTTGCCCGCGTGTACACCCCCGCCGTGTGCTACGGCGCACTGGCACTGGCCTTTATCCCGCCTGTTGTTCTGCTGCTCATGGGCCAGCCCGCCCGCTTTGGTGACTGGATCTACCGTGCTCTGACCTTCCTGGTCATCAGCTGCCCCTGCGCACTGGTCATCAGCATTCCTCTGAGCTTCTTCGGCGGCATCGGCGGTGCATCTGCCTGCGGCATTCTGGTCAAGGGTTCCACCTATCTGGAAGAGCTTGCCCGCACCGGCATCGTGGTGTTCGATAAGACCGGTACCCTGACCCAGGGCACCTTTAAGGTCACCGGCGTCCACCCCGCCAGCGGCACCACCGAAGAGCAGCTGGTGGAAGCCGCCGCGCTGGCCGAAAGCTGGTCTAAGCACCCCATCTCCCTGAGCATCAAGGCCGCTTACGGCAAAGAAATTGACCCGAGCCGCGTCACCGACGTGCAGGAGCTTGGCGGCCACGGCGTCACCGCCAAGGTGGACGGCAAGACCGTTGCTGCCGGCAACGCCCGCCTGATGGAAAAGCTGGGCCTGACCGCCCCCGCTGTGAGCGAGACCGGCACCATCGTGCATGTGGCCATTGAGGGCGCATACGCCGGTTATCTGCTCATCGCCGACGTGGTAAAGCCCCACAGTGCACAGGCCATCAAGGGCCTGAAAGCCGCTGGCGTGCGCAAGACCGTCATGCTCACCGGCGACGCTGAGCCGGTGGCAAAGGCTGTTTCTGCCGAGCTGGGTCTGGAT
Source organism: Faecalibacterium sp. (assembly GCA_050873025.1). Classification (GTDB taxonomy): domain Bacteria; phylum Bacillota; class Clostridia; order Oscillospirales; family Ruminococcaceae; genus Faecalibacterium. Next base: position 36,327 of record JBNMHZ010000018.1, read on the forward strand.
GAATACCACGCAGGTCTTTTGCCCGGCGACAAGGTGGACCAGATCGAAAAGCTGATCGCTGCAAAGCAGCCCAAAGAGAACCTCGCCTTTGTGGGCGACGGCATCAACGATGCACCCGTGCTTTCCCGCGCCGATGTGGGCATCGCCATGGGTGCGCTGGGTTCTGACGCCGCCATTGAGGCCGCTGACGTGGTGCTGATGGACGACGACCCCGCCAAGATCGCGCTGGCCATGCGCATTGCCCGCCGCACATTGCGCATCGTGTACCAGAACATCGTGTTTGCACTGGCCATCAAGTTTGCCTGCCTTGTGCTGGGCGCTCTGGGCCTTGCCAGCATGTGGACCGCCATCTTCGCCGATGTGGGCGTGATGGTGCTGGCCGTGCTCAACGCCACCCGCGCCCTGTACACCAAAGATTTAGCCAAGAAGAACGAACAGTAACCCGATACAGCAAAAGCGCCGGACAGTGTAAAAACTGTCCGGCGCTTTTGCGTTACAGATGGGGTGCGTACAGGCGTTCCAGTTCCTGCACGAGTTTTGCTGCTTTCCGGATATCGAACTTCCGGGCAAACATACAGGGTGAAGCTTTCAGCTCTTCCAGGTCGGCGTCCTGCCAGACATAAGGGCTTCCGCGGTCCCAGTCAATGGCGCGCACACTGCTTCCGCCGAGGCCCTGATAGCGGTTTTGCAGATAGGGCGACTGTGCAAATATCGTCTGCACAAAAAATTCATCCGGGCAAAACGTTTTATCAAACACCTGCAAAAACCAATCCTCTTTCCCGGTCAGGTACCGCGCAAAGGCATCTGTACAGCTGAACCACTGGCTGCCTTTTTTAAACACGATGTCCTCATTGCGCTTCAGCCCCAGCAGTTTCTGCCCGGAAAGCAGCGCTCCGTTCACAACGCTCAGCACCGCGTGCCGGCGGATATCGATATTCTGGAAAAAATGGCGGTAATAGACCCGTTCGTCGTTGAAGGGGCTGAAGGGTTTGGGGTCAAAGCCGATGAATTCCTTCTCCGGGTTCGCTTCAAAGAACGCGCGGATATCTTCCTGCGTCTGGATGGGCAGATCCACGCCGGAAAGCAGGTGGTAATGCTGGTACGGGCCATGCTCCACTGCCATTTTCAGCAGAGCAAATTCGGCCTTTGCCAGCGTAATGCCGCCCCAGACGACGCTGAGCCGTTCCGTGTGGAAAACTCCGGCGTGTTTCAGATACCGCTCCACGGTCTCCGGCTGGTAGGCTGTGTTTTTGCTGTCCATGTGGATAAAAATATCATTCCACGGCACATCCAGCATCCGCAGCAGGGTCAAAAGCATCTCATCACACTGATGCGTCAGGATCAGATATGCCTGCTTTTCGTTTGTTTCCATCGTTTTCTCCTGTTTACACCTTTATGCATTGTATCTGGGGCCGTAAAGGCGTTCCAGTTCCCGTACAAGTTCCGGCTCCTTCTTTATATCGATCTTTCGGGCAAAGAGATTGGGAGAGTTTTTCAATTCCTCCAGATCGGTATATTTCCACGTGTACGGATTCCCTCGTTTCCAGTCAATGGCGCGCACATTGCTTTTGCCGGGGCCCTGATAACGGTTCTGCAGATAGGGCGAGGCAAACAGCAATGTCTGCACAAAAAACTCATCCGAGCAGATGGTTTTGGTAAACGTTTTTATGATCCAGTCTTCTTTGGAGAGCAGATACCGCGCAAAGCCGTCCGTGCAGCTGAACCAGTTGCTGCCCTTTTTAAACACAACATCCCGGTTGTATTTCAGGTGCAGCACATGCTGAATAAAGATCCACACCGTATCCGCATAATATTTCCACCGGCTCTGCCGCAGGTCAGTATCCGGGAACAAGTGACTGCAGTACACACGGTCGCTCACATAAGGCGTAAGCGGATCCATATGGATCGAAATAAATTCCTTATCCGGGTTTGCCTCAAAAAAATCCCGGATCTGCTCCGGTGTTTTAATCGGAAGGTCTACGCCGGAGATTAAATGGTAGTGCTGGTACGGACCATGGCTCACTGCCGCTTTCAATAACGCAAGTCCGGCCTTCGTCAAAGAGATTCCGCCCCAGACGACGCTGAGCCGTTCCGTGTGGAAAACTCTGGCGTGTTTCAGATACTGCTCCACGGTCTCCGGCTGGTAGGCTGTATTTTTGCTGTCCATGTGGATAAAAATATCATTCCACGGCACATCCAGCATCCGCAGCAGGGTCAAAAGCATCTCATCGCACTGATGCGCTATAATCAGGTAAGCCTGTTTTTCTCTTGTTTCCATCGTTTTCTCCTGTTTACACCATATAGCTGCCTATCGTTTCTATTATAACAGACCTGTTTGCAAAAGCAATGCCGACTGGTTTGCATACAGCACAAAACCGCCGCTTCCCCTTGCAGGAGGGAAGCGGCGGTTTTGTTTGGGTATGGAGAAAAATGGAGGAGATCTCTGTAATTACCCGCGGAAGGCGGCGGTGTACACCGCAACCACCTCGTCACGGGTGGGGGTGATCTGGTTGGTGGACATGCAGGTATCGTGCAGGGCAAGCTCTGCCAGCGCAGCAAAATCGGCGGGGTCCACCTTATTCAGCTGCGCAAGGTTTGCGGGGATGCCCACCCCTGCGCTGAGCTGACGGACGAACTGGATCACAGCCGGTGCTGCGGTATCCGGGGTAAAAGCCCCCTGCAGGCCCATGGCGGCGGCAATGGTCACGAACCGCTGCCGGCACACCGGGCTGCGGCTGTTGAAGGCCAGCACGTAGGGCAGCAGCACTGCGTTGCACACGCCGTGGGGCAGGTTGTAGTGGCCGCCCAGTGCGTGTGCCATGGCGTGCACCATGCCCAGACCCGCATTGGAGAAGGCCATGCCCGCCACGTTTTCGGCGTAGGCCATCATGGTACGGGCTTCTTCGTCCTGACCGTTGGCAACGGCGCGGGGCAGGTTGTTCACAATGGCCTGCATGGCCCAGTAGGCGTCCTTATCGGTGAGGGGGTTGGCGTTTTTGGAAAGCGCCGCCTCAATGGCGTGGGTCAGCGCGTCCATGCCGGTGGCTGCGGTGAGCTTGGGCGGCATGGAGGACATGAAGTCGGTATCGTTCACGGCGATGCTGACCATGCAGTTGGGATCCACCATAGCCATTTTGCTGTGGCGGACCGGGTCGGTGACGATGTAGAAGGAGGTGCACTCGCTGCCGGTGCCGGCGGTGGTGTTCACCGCCACGATGGGCAGGCCGGGTTTGGAGGACTTGTTCTCGCCCTCGTACTGCTCCACGGTGCCACCGCAGGCCACCACGATGCTTGTGGCCTTGGCGGTATCAATGGCGCTGCCGCCGCCCAGAGCCACCAGCAGCTGCACCTGCAGGGTGCGGGCTGCGGCGATGCAGTCGTTCACCACCTGCACGGTGGGGTTGGGCTGAACATTGTAATACACGGCGTACTCCACACCGGCGTCGGACAGCACCTGTCCCACCCGGGCAGCAGCACCGGAATCATAGAGAAAGCGATCCGTCACCAGCAGGGCGCGGCGGATGCCCATCTTCTGGAGCTCCGGTCCCAGAAGACGGATGGCGCCCTTGCCAAAAAAGCTGGTCTTGACGGCGTTGATGCGTTCTGCCATGTGTTCTCCCTCCGCTTACTGTGCCTGGCCGCAGACGATCTGCACCGGGTCCCAGATAGAACAGGACGAGGAGGAATAGACGAAATCCACCTGACCCAGTGCTTCCACGGTCATGCCGGCGCGGATGGCAACGGCAATGGCATTGATGCGGGCAGAGACATTCTTTTCGCCCCAGGCCTGTGCGCCCAGCACCTGACGGGTGTTGGCCTCATACACCAGCTTGATGGTGATGCGGTGGGGGTTCGGGCAGATGCCCGGGCGGTCGGTGCCGGTAGCCATGGCGCTCTTGACCCGCAGACCGGCCTTGCGGGCCTCGGTCTCGGTGAGGCCGGTGCGGGCGATCTCCAGGTCAGCAACCTTCAGGCTGCTGGTGCGCAGGGAGCCGTCGCGGCAGGCGGCGCAGTCGCCCACAGCGTAGATATTAGGCACGCTGGTGGCAAGGTCGGCACCGATGAGCACGGCACCGTTCGGTGCCAGCTGGGCACCGGTACCGGCCAGAATGCCGGTGTTGGGGGTAACGCCGATGGCCACCACGCACAGATCGCAAGGGTAGGTGCCGCGGTTCGTCTGCACCTGCTCCACGAAGGTGCGGCCCGGGAAGGAGCGCACCTGCTCGCCCAGATTGAACTGCACGCCCTGGGCTTCCAGCTCTTTCTGGATCAGCTTGCTCACCTCAGGGTCAAACTGCGGCAGCAGCTGCTGTTCTTTTTCAATGATGCGCACATTGCGGCCCAGCTTGAGGAAGGACTTTGCGATCTCCAGACCGGCCCAGCTGCCGCCCAGGATCACGATATCCCGCACATAGGGGGTGCGGACGAACTCCTTGAGGAAGATCAGGTCTTCCACGGTCTTGAGGGTCTGCACGCCCACGCGGTCGCTGCCGGGCACCTGCGGCACACGGTTGGAGGAACCGGTGGCGATGACCAGCTTATCGTAGTGGTCGTCGAACACGCGGCCGGTGGCAAGGTCGCACACGGTGACCTTGCGGGCGGCTGCATCGATGCCGCGCACCTCATGGCGCAGGTGTGCGGTGATGCCCTGTGCGTTCAGCTCGGTCTCCTTGGCCTGAATGGCCTTGTTCAGGGTATCCAGATCCTCGCACAGGTAATGGGGCAGGCCGCCGGTGCCGCAGGAGTAGAAGCCGCCTTTTTCGTAGACGGTGATCTGCGCTCCGCGCTGGGCGGCGGCAAGTCTGGCGGCGGCCGAAACCCCGGCGGCAATGCTGCCGATGATAATAATCTTCATTGTTTAAGCCTCACGATCCCGCCGGGAGGAAGCCCTCTCTGCGGCAAAACTTGCAGGGTGTTACTTACTCAGGGTGGGAGGATTATCCACGATGCCCACGATGAAGGCATCGATGGGCGACGGATGGTCCAGACCATGCTGGGTGGTCTCGTCGGTGGTGACCAGAACCATCTCGCCTACACCGGCACCGATGTTGTCGCCCGCCACAATGGTATCCTTTTTGGAGCCGAACACCGGCTCCACCAGCAGGAACTTATAGCCTACAAGCTCCGGCATTTTGCGGGTGGCGACAACGGTCCCCTTGACGATCCCTAAAATCATAGCTTACTCCTCTTTGCCCAGCACGGTGACCAGCTGCCCCTGCTTGAGCAGGAAGGCATTGCCGTCATCCGTGTCAATGTGAAAATCCAGGGCACATTTGTCGTTTGCGCGGATCAGCACGCCGCCCATCACGCCCGGCTTGGGGCCGTCGATCTTCACCTGCACGCGGTCGCCGTCGGCAAGGCCGAAGGCTGCTGCCTGTGCAGGGGTCATGTGGATGTGGCGGTCGGCGATCATCACGCCCTCGGGCACGGTCAGGGTGCCGTTGGGGCCGCGCAGGGTCACGCCCGGCGTGCCCTTTGTATCACCGCTGGAGCGCACCGGCGCTTTGATGCCGATGTTGCGGCAGTCGGTCTGCGCCAGCTCGATCTGGGTGGCACTGCGCTCCGGGCCCAGGATGCGGACGTGCTTGAGTTCGCCCTTGGGGCCGATGATGTCCAGGCACTCCTCGCAGGCAAACTGGCCGGGCTGGCTCAGCGCCTTTTTGGGGGTGAGCTGGTAGCCGTAGCCGAACAGCTTGTCCACATCGTTGCGGGTGAGGTGGATGTGCCGCACCGAGATGCCCACCGGCACCTGACGGTTTCGTTTCTGGAGCTCCGCCTGCACGGCCTGGGTGATCAGGAGCAGCAGCTGCTCCTGACTGATGTTATGGTAAACCAAGGCACAGCGCTCCTTTCCTATGCAGCGTCAGGGTGCGGCTCAGCGCAGCTCGGGCATGCACTCGGAAACGCTTGCGTGGGGGCGGGGGATGACCAGTGCACTCACCACTTCGCCAATGCGGGAAGCAGCGGTCTGGCCTGCCTCAACAGCAGCCTTGACAGCGCCCACGTCGCCCTGCACGAACACGGTGACGAGGCCTGCGCCGATCTTCTCCTGGCCAACCAGAGAGACATCTGCGCTCTTCAGCATGGCATCGGCTGCCTCGATGGAAGCAGTCAGGCCGTTGGTCTCGATCATGCCCAGAGCGGCATCCAGAGGCACCTGCTCGCCTGCGGGCAGGCCGGACTTGCCGGTTGCGGGGCCCTTGGCGGGCATGATGCGGGCCAGGTCTGCGTGGGGACGTGCGATGACGTTGACGCAGAACAGCTCACCCACGCGGGAAGCAGCCTCTTCACCGGCCTCGGTAGCAGCCTTGACAGCGCCCACCTCGCCGGTAACGATGACGGTGGTCAGACCGGCACCGATGGTGTCGGAACCGATGAATTCCACGTCAGCAGCCTTCAGCATTGCATCGGTAGCGTCGATGTTGCCAACCAGACCCTTAGTCTCGATAAAACCCAGAGCTTTCATAAGTTGTTCCTCCTGTCAGAACACTGAAAAAATTGTATGTGATGGTTTCGTCCTTCAAAAACTCAGATGATGCGCAGTCCGCCTTCGGCCAGCATGCAGCGGCGGCGGCGGCAGAAGCTCTTTGCGCAGGTGATGCCCTCGCCGGTGGGGCCGGCAATGGTCATGGTGCAGTGGCCCTCGCCGCCAATGCCGACACCGGCCTTGGTGGCGCTGTTCTTTACGTAGATGGTGGTCTCAATGGCGCGGGCAAAGCGGGTCATGTGATCCACATCCTTGGAGAAGATGGAAGCGGTGTGGCGGTTGCCATGCTCGGCCACCAGTGCCTGCTCCACAGCCTGCTCGAAGCTCTGGCTGCGCACGATGGGCAGCACCGGCATCATCTGCTCCACCAGCACGAACGGATGGTCGGCAGGTACCTCGCAGATGGCAAGGCGGCAAGAGTCCGGCACATGCACGCCGATGGTCTCCAGAATGCGGGCGGCGTCCTTGCCCACCCACTTTTTGTTCACCTCGTGGCCGCCGCCCTTCTTGGGCTGCAGCACGATGTTCACCAGCTGTTCGGTCTGGGCCTTATTCAGCAGGTAGGCACCCTGCTTCTGCAGCTCGTGCAGCAGGCCGTCGTAGGCGGTGTTCACGGCGAACACTTCCTTCTCTGCAAAGCAGAGGATGTTGTTGTCAAAGGAAGCACCCTCGTAGATCTTGCGGCCGGCCAGCTCGATGTCGGCGGTCTCGTCCACAATGACGGGCGGGTTGCCTGCACCGGCACCGATGCACTTTTTACCGCTGCGCAGCAAGGCGTTGACCATGCCCATGCCGCCAGTGCCTGCCATCAGGCGGATTTTCGGATTGGCGGCCATCTTGTCCACGTTCTCCATGGTGGGCTCGCGGGTCATGGTGATGAGGTTTGCGGGGCCGCCGGCCTCGATGATGGCGGTATTCAGCGCCTGCAGGCAGTCTGCGGACACCCGCTTTGCGCGGGGATGCACATTGAACACCACGGTGTTGCCGCCTGCGATCATGCTGATGGTGTTGTTGATGATGGTCTCGGTGGGGTTGGTGGTGGGGGTGATGGAGCAGATGACGCCGAAGGGTGCGTACTCTTCCAGCATCAGGCCCGCGTCACCGCTCTTGGCTTCGGTGGTCAGGCACTCGGGGCCGGGGGTCTTGTTGATGACGGCCAGGTGCTTTTCCACCTTGTCCTCATAGCGGCCCATGCCGGTCTCTTCCACGATCTTGTGGCACCACTCCTCCACATGTGCGCGGGCACAGCGGCGGATGGCCTCGATGATGCGCTGGCGGTCCTCGATCTTGTAGTTGGCCACCCAGTCGCGCTGGGCTTTCCATGCAGCTTCCACTGCATCGTCTACGTTCTCGAACACGCCGCGGTCGCCTGCGGCCCCGCCCGGTGCAGCCGTGTAGGCTGCGGGGGCTGCACTGGTCTGTGCACCGCCCATACCGGCAAGCACCTGCTTGACGATCGCTTCAATTTCCTGCGAACTGATATCCATGGCTTTCGTTCCTTTCCGTGAAGGTCACATAAGTTGGATCAAACGAAACATTGTGTATCTTTTTTACTGGAAGCTGTTCAGCGTCCGGCGGATCACCTCAGCCATTGCGGCGTCGCGGGCATTCGCGGGCCTGGCAGCGGCGGGAGCTGCAGCGGGTGCTGCCGCAGGCTGTGCGGCGGGCACCGGTGCCGGGGCAGGTGCGGGGGCCGCCTGCTGTTTGGGCAGGGTGGGCAGCGCCATGCCCGGCTGGATCAGGCCGGTAACGCCCGGCAGGCTGACCGGCTCGGCAGGCTGTGCTGCAGGCACCGGCATGGCCATGGGCGGAACGACGGGCTGTGCCGCGGGCTGCACTGCAGGTGCGCCGCACTTGCTGCAGCCGGTGCAATGGCCGCTGCAGTGGCCGCATTTGGAGCAGCCTGCGCAGCCCAGCTTTGCGGTGACAGCTGCATAGTAGTCCAGCGCTTCCACCAGATGGGCGGCGTCGGCCGGGGTCTTGCCCCAGGTCAGGCAGCCATCGTTTTCCAGCAGAACGGCCTTATCGGTGCGGCACAGCAGGCTGACGGCCTGTGCCTGTGCGTCCACGTTCTGGGCGGGCAGCAGCTGCACCCGGCCCAGCGCCCGCACAGCGGGGCTGAACGCGGCAGGCTGAACGGTCTGGCCCTGCATCCCCATCACAGCCGCGCAGGCCGGGTAGGTATGCATCACGCACTGGACGTTCTCGTTTTCCTGATAAATTTTCAGATGAATGGGCAGGTCCTCGGGCAGGGGCTTGGGCTTTGCGCTGAGCATGGCCTTGCCGCTCATGTCCACACGCACCAGCATGTCCTGGGTCAGGGCGGCTTTGTCGGCACCGGCAATGGTCACCCACACGGCCTGCGGGCCTACACGGACGCTCATGCTGCCGTCACCGGCCACCAGCCAGCCCTTGGCTTCCAGCCGGCGGGCCATTTCAATGATGGCCTTTTTTGCCTCAAAGTCCGAGAGGTAAGTAACGCCTTGAATCACCATACGTTTCTTTCCTCCTTTTTAACGGCGCAGCGGCGGGATCTTCAGCATGGCGCGTACCTCGTCCGGCGTCATGGGCATCATGCCCTTGGACTTGACGATATCCGACACCTTTGCGATCAGCGCTGCGTTGTTGTCCACATGGACGCCCGGCGCGATCATATCCGAATCCTCAAAGCCGATGCGCACGGTGGAAGCGCCCATATCCAGCGCAGTCTTGACCATTTCCCAGTCCTCGCGGTGGGCCTGAGTGTAGCCCCACAGGTAATCACCATTGGGGAAGTTCTCTTCCAGCGCCTGGATCATGTGGCGCAGGGCCGGTACCGTGGCGGGCATCTCACCGCCGTGGCCGAACACCAGCGCAAACAGGATGGGCTTGACGAAGTGGAACTTGTCGTTCAGCTCCCGCATGGTGTTGATCATGCCCAGCTCAAAGACCTCGGTCTCCGGGATCTTTTTGTTGTCCATGATGGTCTTGATGCAGTACTCCACATCTTTAATGGGGTTCTGGTACACCGAAGTGCCCAGGTTCACCGAGCCCACGTTCAGGCTGTTGGCTTCCACCCAGGAGGGGTAGCAGGGCTGCACGCGCTCTTCAATGGTCAGGTTGGACACGCCGCCGGTGGAAATTTCCACTACGATGTCGCACATCTCGCGGATGTAGGCCACCGTTTCTTCCAGCAGGCTCAGGTCCGGGGTCAGGTTGCCGTTCAGGTCGCGGCAGTGCAGATGCACCATGGACGCGCCGTTCTTGTAGCACTCATACACATCCCGGGCAATGGCCCGCGGATTGATGAGGATGTCTGTGGCCGCAACGGGGGCCACGGAGATCATGATTTTTTTCATTGGATAAACACTCCTTGCAAAGTCGCATTGGAGAAGTTGAACAAAGGATGCTTTACCTCATTTTAGCACAAACATCCCATCTTGTAAACTCACAATTCCCTGCCTGCCGGAAAAAGCAGGCAGGGAGCAGTGTGAGTTACTTCCAGAAGATGTAGTGGCCCTGTACTGTGGCGGCGATCTCGTCCACCTGCCGGCGCTCGATGACGCTGAGCAGCTGGCGGTGCAGCTCTACGAACCGCTCGATCTCCGCTTCGCCCTTGGCCAGCACCTTGCGGGTGGTCTCCAGACGGCTGGGCAGCGTCAGCCGGGTGATGTACTCGGTGATGGTGGTCAGCATCGGGTTCTGGGCTGCGTTGGCGATCTGGGTATGGAACTGGCTGTCCAGCTCCAGCACCCTGTCCACCGAGGGTTCGGGCGAGTGCATCTCGGCGGAAAGCTCGCCGAAAGTGCGGTACAGGTCCGGCAGGAAGGAGGTGATATCGCTGCGCTGAATGATGATATTCAGCGTGCCGATGTCGATCACGGAGCGCAGCTCCACAAATTCCTGCCAGCTGTTCTTTTGCAGGATGATGCTGTACAGCATCGGATCCAGCATTTTCTGGTTGTAGTTTTCGCTTACAAAGGTACCGTCGGCACGCTTGATATACAGGATGCCGTAGGCCTGCAGCTTTTTCACGGCCTCGCGCACCGAGTTGCGCCCGGCACCAAACTGCTTGCACAGCTCCATTTCGGTGGGCAGCTTGTCGCCCGGGTGCAGCGTGCCGTTGATGATCTGGGAAATGATCCCGTCCATGACCTGATCGACGACCGACTTTGTTTCGGCCTTGGGGGTCACAGTGTGTTCCATTGTCATAAGTTCCGTCTCCAAATCCGGCTGGGTGGATATTTCAGGTCGTTCAACGTGGAACGTTCCCCGGCAAAAGCCGTTCAAACATCACACGTTGAATCTCTGTCCCCATTTTACCATATGGCAAAGGCGGACGCAACGGTTATGCCATCAAATAGGTGGGCAGCAGGATCAGCTGGGGGAAGGCGATCATCAGAACGATGCAGACCATCGTCGCACCAATGAAGGGCAGCAAAGTGGGGAACACCTCGCCGACCGTGATATCCATCAGGTCGCAGGCAACGTAGATGCACATACCCACCGGGGGAGTGACCAGGCCCAGACCGATGACGACGGTGATGAGGACGCTGAGCACGATGGGGTCAATGCCGACACCCAGAGCGATGGGGTACAGGATGGGCATGAACAGGGTCAGGGTTGCAATGGACTCCATGAACATGGTAACGATGAAGAAGATCAGCAGGATCATCACGAGAATGACGGTGGGATTGGTGGAGAAGCCCAGCATGGTCTTGGCCACCCACTTGTCAAAGCCTGCAGTGGTCAGCATGACGGTGTACAGCTTTGCAGCGCCGATGACGATGAAGATACGGCCGCTGGTGCGCACAGTCTCAGCAAAGGCAAACTTGATGTCTTCCCACTTCAGCTCGCGGTAGATGATGCCGCCGGCGAACAGGCCGTACACAACAGCGATGACGCCTGCCTCGGTGGGGCTGACGATGCCCATGGTGATGGTGCCAACAATGATGATGGGCATCAGCAAGGCGGGCCAGCTCTCCCACAGGCCGTGCAGCACGGGGCCGATGGTGAAGTGGCCGGGCTCCTTGGGCACGCCCTCTTTTTTGGCCATGAAGTAGCTGACGATCATCTGTGCCAGGCCGCACAGCACGCCGGGGATGATGCCGCCCAGGAACAGCTTACCGGTGGAGATGCCGCAGATACCGGCGATGACCACCATGGGGATGGACGGGGGAATGATGATGCCGATGGTGGAGGAAATGGCGGTAACGGCAACGGTGAACTTTTTGGAGTAGCCCTTGCGCACCATTTCCGGCATGAACATACCGGAAACACCGGCGGTATCAGCAACAGCGGAACCGGAGATACCGGCAAAGATCATACTGGAAAGCACGTTCACGTGAGCCAGACCGCCGTAGATGTGGCCGACGATGGAGTAGCAGAAGTCCATCAGGCGCTTGGAAATGCCGCCCTTGGACATGGTGAAACCGGCGAAGGTGTACAGAGGGATGGCCAGCAGTGCAAAGCTGTTCATACCCTCAAACATACGCTGGGCAATGGTAACAGTGCTGCCGCCGCCCAGGAACAGAATGCCGCCAATGGCGGACAGGCCCAGACTCATGGCGATGGGCACACCCAGGAACAGCAGGACGAAGAACGAGATCAGCAGCCATGCGATCATTTGGATTCGCCTCCTTCAGGTTTCGTGGTGAGCTCAACGATCAGATTGAGTACAGCGGACAGTGCGCACAACACACCGGCAATGGGGAAGATGGTGTACACCTGGCCCATTGTGAACTGCGGCATGGTGGAGACGGCCTGCTTTGCGCGGGTGCACAGCTGGTAGCCGCCGTAGGTGACCATGACGTAAAACAGGACAATGAACACGTCACGGATGACGACAACGATCTTTTTGCCAAGCGGGGTCCTGCCGAGAACGGAATCCACGACCTCCACGCGGAGGTTGGTGCCCATGGCGTTGATGCCGATGCAGGCAATGAGCATGGACCAGACGTTCAGATACTGGCTGCTCTCCATGTACCACTTGAAGCCGCCGATGCCGGGGATCAGGCGCAGCACAACGTTTGCGAACAAAATCACCATCATGGCCGCGCACATGATCGCGGAAATGAGGGTCGTGATCTTGTCCAGAGTGGTCTGCAGTTTTTTCACAGTACAAACTCCTTTCCAAGTGCGGATAAAAAATGCAGGGGACAAAGGGCACGCCCCCTCGTCCCCTGCTTCGGTTTTATTTCAAGGTCTCGCGGTCAGGGCCTTAGTGGGATTCCTTCCAGGCCTTCAGCTGATCCAGCAGGTCGCCATAGGTGTCGGCGTTGTCGGTCAGAACCTTTGCGGTAGCTTCTGCAAACGGAGCCAGGTCGGGGCTGTTGATCTTCATGCCCTTCTCTTCCAGAGCGGAGACCAGATCATTGGTCTGCTGCTCGTTCAGCTCACGGTCGTAATCAGCGGATGCCTTTGCAGCGTCGGAAACGATCTGCTGCTGGTCAGCGCTCAGCTTGTTCCAGCTGCTCTCAGCAATGACGAAGCACATACCGGAGTAGATGTGGTTGGTGATGCTCAGGTACTCCTGAACCTCGTACAGGTTGTTGTTGTAGATAACGGGGATGGGGTTCTCCTGTGCGTCGTAGGTCTTCTGCTGCAGAGCCTGATACAGCTCAGAGAAGCTCAGCGGCTGGGGGTTTGCACCCAGAGCGGTCATGGTAGCCATGATAACGGGGTTCTCGGGGGTGCGGATCAGCAGGCCGTTCATGTCAGCAGGGGTCTCGATGGGGCCCTTGGAGTTGGTGACGCAGCGGAAACCGTTGCAGTAGTGAGCCAGCACGCGCATGTTCTGGTCCAGCAGGCCTTCCTCGGCGGCAGCCTCGATGTCGCTGTCCATGAATGCCCATGCATCGTCGAAGGTCTCGAACTGGAAGGGCAGTGCGGAGATGCCCATCTTTGCATCGTAGGTAGCAAAGTTGGAAGCGTCGGTGATGATGATATCCACCGTGCCGGAATCCAGAGCGATGGAGTTGATCAGGTCGGCGTCGCCGCCCAGCTGGCCGGAGGGGTACAGCTGAACTTCCACAGCGCCGCCGGTCTTTTCAGCCACTTCATCAGCAAACTGCTTTGCGCCCTTTGCACGGGGGTCCTCTTCGTTGGTGGAGAAGCCCAGCTTCAGGGTGACAGCGGAACCGGAAGCTGCAGCGGAGGAACCGGTGGAAGCAGCCGTAGAAGCGGTGGAAGCAGCGGTGCTGCTGCCGGAGCCGCCGCAGGCAGCCAGACCCAGAGCGGCAGCGGACATACCGGCCACCTTCAGGAAGTCACGACGGGAAATCATCTTTTTCATAAGAATTCTCCTTCAAAATATCTTCTTCTGAGCCGGTCTCGTGCTCCGGCTCTTGGTTCCTGTTTAAATGGTGCCCTTCTTTTCCAGAGCCTTCTTCAGCTCGGCTGCACCAAAGCGGGGGCTGCTGAGCACCACCTTGCCGAACTTATCGGCGATGTACTGCTCGCAGTAGGCCATGCTGCCCTGTGCAAACACGATCACATCCACCTTGTCGGCGATGGTGCCGGCCATCTCGGTCATGCGGGCCTTGAACTGATCCTGATCCAGGCCGAATGCGCCGTCCACCAGGCAGTCCACCAGCTCCACGTGCTTGTTGCACTCGCGGGCCATGCGGAGGATGGTGCCCTTGGTGGGCTCCAGGGTGGTGGGCAGGGTAGCCATGACGCCAATGCGCTGGCCCTTGCGGACAGCCTCGCGGCACATCTCCTCGTCCACGCGGACGATGGGCACACCGATGTACTTTGCCACGTCCTGTGCGCTGTCGGCAACTTCGCCCACGCTGCTGCACAGGTTCAGCATTGCATCCACGCCTTCCTCAGCGGCCTTCATGTACATGCCGATCAGACGGGCAGCCGGGGCAGTGGTCACATAGCCTGCTGCGCGGACATCTGCCAGAATGCTGGGATCCTGCAGGCTGTACAGCTCAACGTCCTCGCCCAGCTGCTTTTTGACTTCCTGCTCCACCAGCTCGATCAGCTCCGGGGTGGTGCTGGTATAGATCAGACCTACCTTCATAACGGAAAAGCCTCCTTTTTGTTTTTCGCGTTCTCGTGCCGGACAAGCCGTAGCAAAGGTTCTTTGCTACATCCTACCTTTAGTTTAAACTCCGCAGCTTGCCCGCTGTTACATCCTACCATTAGCTTACTCTTCGGCCCGCAAAAAGTAAATTGGCGAATAGCCGATATTTCGGGCCGGTTTTGGGCGTTCTGCACAAATGTGGGATGCAACAGGTGAAAAATTCACTTATTTCTGGACATCATCCCATCTTGCGGCGTATAATACCATTAAATAAAAAGGCAGGGAAGGAGCCACCGGAACATGAACCCGTTTCAAAGTGATAACATCTGGAAAAAGAAGGCCCGGCAGGGCAAGGCGCAGCAGAACCCGCTCACGCCCCAGCAGGAGTGGCAAAAGCAGGTGACCAGCAGCAGCCTGTGGCTGGTCGGCGGCGTGGTGCTGCTGGCGTTGTATCTGGGTGCCATCCGCACCGGTGCCGTGGCACTGGATGCAAGCTCCACCGTGCTTGTGGTCGTGGTAGCCTGCTTCTGCGTGTACACCGCCGCATCCCTTGGCAAACTGATGAAGAATAAGCCGGAGGAAAAGGCAGCGAAGAAGAAAAAGAAAACGAAAAAAGAGTGATAGCTCATTCAAAATGGCTCCGCGTGCGCTGCGCCATAAACAGCGGAAATAATATTTTTTAAATTTTGAAAGCCAGAAAATCTGCGGATTTTCTGGCTTTCAATTTTCACGAGAAGGGTCGTAACGGTAAACGGCATCTTGCCGCTGTCAGCCTGCGGTTGCCGCGCGGCAGAGAAAGCAGCACGAAGTCAAACCCTCTCAGGCGCTCATGCGCCAGACTCCCCCTTCTGGCTTTGCCATCTTCCCCCGGCCGGGGGAAATCTTTCCTCGAAGGGCAAGCTTTTTATTGCGCGGTAACGTTTGCCGCAAATATCCTGCTCCCCTGCGGGGAGCTGCCGCCGCAGCGGCTGAGGGGCCTTGAAATCGGCGGAACACAAAAAATCCTTTCGCTTAGCGACTTGGATTTTTTGTATGGAGCCCTTCTTCTTTGGGGTTATTAGGGGCGAGTAGCCCCTTGTTTGCAACGGCGACGACCGCCGCCAGCGGCGGGAACAGGGAGGAGCTGTTGGGGCCGCGGCCTGCAGGATGCGAGTGCCGCCCAAGGCACGAAGCAAACGCAGGGAGCCGCAACCCGTCGCCTCCCGCGCTTCGAAAGTAGCGGAAACCTTGCCGCGCTGAACGCACGGCATTTGCTTCGCAAACCGGTCTGGGGCTTTCATGCCCTGCGGGCACCGCCGTCCTTTCTGGTTCTCTTTTGGCACGCAAAAGAGAACGTATCCGGCGGCGACGCTTCTTGCAAAAGGTATGAAACCTAGCCCACGCGAAAACGCTCTGCACAGGAAGCGGCCTATCTTCGTGAAAAAGCAAACAAGCCAGCCCCGCAGGGCTGGCTTGTTTGCAATATTTAAAATAATTTTTCCTCTGATATTGTCAGAGCAAAGCGGAGACAATTCTAAATCGTCAGGCTGTCAGCCCAGCAGGATCTCCACCGCTTCCCGCAGGGTGGGCACCTCGCCCACATTGCCCGGGAAGATAATGTACGGCGTGCCGGGGAACAGGCTCTCGGCACCGGTCTGCCACACCGGGATGCCCGGCCGGATCTGGCCCAGCACCTTGGCACACTTCACCCGCAGGGCCTTTACGCCCACATCGCTGCTGGTGATGCCGCCCTTGGCCACCACAAAGGCAGGCGAAGCAGTCAGCTTGCCCACGCAGCTCTGCAGAGCGTCGCTGATGGCCACGCTGCGCACGAGGGCAGCTTCCGGGGTGTCGTCCGGCAGGGTGAGCACCACGCGCTTGGTGGACACGCAGCAGGTGATGCCCTTTGCGATCTGCTCCGAGCAGTGGGCCACGATGGCGGCGGCTTCCTTTTCCAGTTCGCCGGGCACCAGCACCTTGTCGCTGTCCATCTCAATAAACTCGATGCCCTGCACTTTTTTCAGTTCTTCCAGCTGGGCGGTGGTCTTTTTGGTGTGGCTGCCCACCACGATGATGCCGCCGGCAGTGCTTGCCTGGGTGACCATCTTTTCGCGGCTCAGCAGCGGCTGATCGGAAATGTTGCCAATGGCCTTCACCAGTGCCGCCGCGCTGCGGATGGTAAAGTGACGGCCCTTTGCCATGGCGCGGTACAGCGCCACCGCAAACACCTTTACGTCGCAGTCCGCCACTGCGTTGACGATGACATAGCCGTAGTCGTGCACGGCCAGCAGCTGGGCCTCGATGCCGTCAAAATCCATGGCACGCAGGCTCTCCAGCGAGATGCAGGTCACATCTCCCGCATGGACTGCGCCGCCGGTTTTCTCCTCAATGTATTCGCACAGGTTGCTGGCGTGGTAGCCAAAAGTCTCATCTTTGGCAAATTCGGTCTGGCCGCAGGGCACCAGCTCCTCGCCGTAGCGCACATAATGCACGTTGTCCAGCGTAAAGCGCCCGCCCTCGCGGAAGTAGGGGCACAGGATGTCGCCATCCATTTTATAGCCGTTCTCGGCTTCGGTCACCTCGCGCAGCAGGTCGGTCTCCAGAGGGTAGTGGCCGCGCAGGGTGGAGTCGCCGCGGCTGATAATAAGGTAGTCCATGCCAAACTCGCGGGCCACCTTGGCGGTGTTTTCTGCGATCTCGCGGTGGGCTTTGGTGGTCTCGGCCACGGTGAAGCCGCGGCTGTTGGTGAGGATGAAGAACAGCTTTTCCGGCGCAGCAAAGCCCTTGCGCAGGCTTTCTACCGTCCAATCCGTATAAACATAGATATCATGTACCGTCTGTACGCCGGTGGGGTCGTCGTCCAGCACGATGATCTTGCGGCTGCTGGCGGCCGCTTCGGCGGCAAGAGCTGCGTTCAGCTTCTCCTCGTCCACCTGCGGAAAGCTGGCCAGCACGTCAGCATTACGAACCTGTTCCATTGCAGCTCCTCCTTTATTCGTACAGCACCTGTGCGATCAGCACCAGCGGCTCGTCACCCAGGCAGGCGATCTGGTGGGTGTCGCCGGGCATGGCGGCAATGATGTCGCCCTTTTCCAAAACCTGCGTTTCTCCGTTGATGATGTGGGTGGCGCGGCCGGAAACGATGACCATACTCTCCATCTCGTGCTCGTGGGTGTGCTTGCCGATGCTCACACCCGGTGCCAGCGTGTGACGCACATAGGCGCGGCCCTTGCCCAGCATTTCGGCCGGAGCGTCCAGCAGGCGTTCCATCATCACAGTGCCCTCGCCGCCCATGCAGTTCGGGATCGGAGTGGGTTTCATTTCAGAAGCTTTCTTGTACAACATCCCATGTTCCACCTTTCAGTTCAATCCGTTCCGGCAGGGTATTTTTGCGCTTTCAAACATCCTACCTTTCAAGTTAAGACCATTATACATGACCGCAAGCGGAATAGCAATATTTTTTCAAGAAAAGCTGCTCAATTTTGTGCAAGGCGTTTTGTGCAGCTTGCGCGCCGCCCTGCTCGAATCCTCACCATCTTTGCCGCAAAAAAGGCACCAGCCTGAGCTGCTTGCACCACTTTACACATTCCTGGCCGTTGGCAACAACTGCGAATCGCATATCGCAAATAGGCCGTTTTGATTTGAAAAAGCAGTTTGCCTTGCGATTGAAATTTGGTTTGCAGAGAAAGACGAAAAGCGCGAAACGCGGACGAGCCGTGGAACGCTCTCAAAGGGCCGGTATCACGTAGACGACCAGCTTGTAATGGTCAAGGGCAATTCCATTGCGCGGCCGAGCCAGAAAAATCATAAGCGAAAATCAGAAAAACAGCTGATACTAATTGCTATCAACTAGCAGGTATAACAAAGCCCACAGGTTGGATACACACACCAGCCTGTGGGCTTTGCTAATTCTCTGCTTTATTAAATCTGTCCAATACTGTCATCAACTGCCACAGATGTAGCAACACCATTGGTAGATACAGATGCCGTATCCGGTAATGCCGGGATTGCCGGAACCGGGAGTGTTCCCATTGCAGGAGTATCATGTGTCTGCTGCGGGACAAGTACTTCTGGATAAGTAGGAGTTGTCACCGCTGCACTCGTATTGCTGTGTGCAGCACCGCCACTGCTATGGCTGCCACTACCGTAGCTGCTACTGCTATGGCTGCTATGTCCACTACCGCTCTGATGGCTCTGATGGCTTTGGTGGCTCACATGGCTTCCATGACCAGAGCCGTGGCTGCTGGAGCGATGCGAACTGTGGGAACTGTGCGACCGATGTCCTGCTTCTGCATCCAAAGCGAAAAGGACGCTCATAACAACCGCCAAAGAACCTACCATCAGCAGCTTGTTCCGAGTGATATTTCCTTCCTCTTCATATAAATAGTTCTGAATAGATTTTTTGATTTCAGGAAACTGTGCCATGATCTTTCTCCTTTATGCTTTCGTAATGCTGACGCAGGCACCATTTTGCCAAGTCGTTTTATAATTCACTCCACTAACGGTATAAGTTAGTTCTCCGTTCGGAATTCCATTTTCAAAATGACCTGTTAAAATTTGCCCTGTTGCAAAAACGTAAGAGCCGTCACACATTTTGTCAGCCTTAAAGGTTCCGGTATAGGTATCACCATTCTTAAAGACATATTTACCATTTACTTTCTGACCGTTGCTCACAGAACCCGCATAGGAATCCCCGTTCGGATATCCGATATTTGCATTTCCCGAAAATTCACCGGTCTTAGTCAGATCGCCAGAATATGTAACATCCACCGTTTTCTTTGTATCAAGATGATCCGGGTAGGTAAATGTCAAATTCGCCTGATTCTTTTCGTCCGCAAGCGTCACAGTGCCACTAAAGTTGCTGCCTTTGACCGCGTAAGCAGTATTTTGGAACGCATTCCCCGCAAAAGAGCCTGTCCAAGTTGTTCCATTTGGCGCAGTGACTACACCATCGCCGTTGATTTGGTCGTTTGTCCATACACCTGCATAGCTGGTTCCATCTCCCCACACAAACGTGCCATTGCCAGAACGCTTTCCATCCTGAAGATTTCCCTCATAGGTGCCAACATCCGGAAAATCCAAATGAGCCATTCCCTCAGTCAATCCGTTCTGAAGGTCAATAGATGCAACGCTTACTTCCGAAAATGAAGCGGCCGAACTGGCCGATACAGTTGAAGTACTCGGCGTTTTACCAAAACTGCTGATCAGACCAACCGCCAGAAAACCAATCAGCACCTTTTTCGTAATGCCAGATTTTTTTCTCTGTCTTTGCGTACCCTTTTTCATAATACGACCTCCTCAACCAATCGTTTTCCTTATTTCACAGGTTTGTCCTCTTGTTCTATGCCCATCATCGCAGTTGTTGCCGCCAGAACCGGCACCACCTGTGATGCCACTGATGTGCCAGCTACTGTTGCTGTGGCCGCTGCTATGATTGCTATGGCTGCTGTGATTACTGTGGTTACTATGACTTTCTCATATCAATACCTCATCGCACCCAGCTATCCAATACTTTGTCGATTTCAGGATCCTTCTGATCCAGCAACCCGAACACAGCATCCAGCATTCCTTTATATGTCTGACATTTGTAATTGTTTGGTATCTTGGAGAACACATCACCATCCAATGCGTAATTCAGTACCGGGCAGGTTCCGCAGTAAGGCTGGTATACGCAGTCGTTACAGGTAGGCGCTGCTTCCAATGTAGATGCAACACAGCAAGCCTTGCAGACATTGCTGTTCATCAAAGAATCATAGGTATCCTCTACGGTTCCCAGTTGAAAT
Organism: Faecalibacterium sp.; assembly: GCA_050873025.1. Classification (GTDB taxonomy): domain Bacteria; phylum Bacillota; class Clostridia; order Oscillospirales; family Ruminococcaceae; genus Faecalibacterium. The sequence continues at coordinate 56,587 of JBNMHZ010000018.1, forward strand.
GCACGATCACCCATTTCGGCAAGCATTCGCCCCTCATCACAGGTGTAAACATTGCCATCATAGTAATAGGCCATCTGTCCAACAGCTGCACCGCAGGGCGAACGCAGCTCCATGTAATTCTTTCCCTGTCCAAGTAAGATTTTAGACAAGAAGGTCGTGGCGTGTCCCTCCGACATGAAATAGCCCTGTCGGTTGATTTCCACAACATAGGCCAGAGCTTTTTGATAGAACGCAATAAACTCGTCCGCTGTATAGCCCACCTGATTCCAGTCTGCATTTGCAAAGCCCAACGGTGTCAGCGGGCGAAGGAAAATGCTGTGCAGCCCAAGCACGCGATATTCATCCACCAGTTCTTTCCAGCGGTTCAAACTATGCCGTGTTGTGGTTTCAATCGCGCCAACGCATACGTCCGCTTCTTGCAGCCGCTTCAATCCACGAATTGTACCCTCATAGGTTCCACCACTCTGACAGAGCGGTCGATTCGTATTATGCAAAGTCATCGGGCCATCAATCGATGTTGAAACGCTGACATGGTGTTCCTTAAAAAAGTCCACCATTTTATCATTGAGCAGATTTAGATTGCTGACCAGTGAGAATTCGACTTTCTTTCTGGTTTCTGCGGCTTTTTTCTCAGCTTCTGATACAATGACCTGGATCGTATCAAAATTTAGAAGCGGCTCACCGCCCTGAAACTCAATAGACAGGAATGGTTCGGGGGACTGAAATGCCAGATCCACAGCCTTCCTTGCGGTTTCTGCGCTCATCAGCCCTTTCTTATGGGAAGCAGTAGACTGTGCCTGACAGTAAATACATCTTGCGTTGCACTCATTTGTCAGGACGAAGATATGTAAGCTGGTGGCATCCATCAGATACCCTTTAGCTTCTCGAAGGGCACGACTATGACGTTCCAAATAAACATCCGCATCGTCCTCATAGAGAAAGCCCCTTTCTAAAAGCTCGGCATACGATGGGTCCGTGCTGTCAATTTTGTGCAGCAGCATCGCTTGGAAGGTCGGAAGCGATACAAATGCCCATCGCCCCAGATCATTCGTCAGCAGGATTTGCTGATCGTTCCATTTCTTGAAATTAAAATAGGAATACTTCATTTTTTACTCCGCAATCGGTCTGGCAACAAAACATCCTGTCGAGATCGTGCTGTTAAATACGCTATAGCAAATATTTTTCACTTTGCAGGATCCACACTCTGGTGTGTAGCGAATCTTGTAATCCGAAATACTATCACGGCATAACGTCCAATATTTATGCTTTACTGCGCAGAGTGGAAAATTGTAAAGGCCAATGTCGATACCTGCCGAAACCAGCTTTTCGATTCCTTCTTCACACGCCGCAGCTGCCTCCGGATAATCGATCCACACTTGCTTGCGATTCTTAATTGCATTGCCGCACATCTCCAGCGCGATAAAATTTACAACCGTTATACGAGGAAGTGTTAAAAGCAGATCCACAATATTGGAAATGTCCATGTAGTTCAATTTAGAAACCACAATGCGAATTTCAATCCGCATTGTGCCTTGCGCCAGCATTTTCAACCCCTGAATCGTCTGCGCAAAAGAACCTTGCGCCTGCGTTATCGCATCGTGCCGTTCGGCATTCGAGCCATGAATCGGAATCGCAATCTGATCTTGGGCAACCAAAATCCGGTTGAACGCTTGCGCATAAGGGGCAACTGAAAAAGTTCGCCCGTTGGTCAGAATCAGAATTTCAGCACTTGGACATTGTTCTTTTGCATATTGAACCACTTCCAAAAGCCCCCGCTTCAGCAAAGTTGGTTCACCGCCAGTAATCGTGATATGTGGAATGTCCGTGCCGAAATATCGGATTTGCATTTTGAGTTCTTCCACAGGTGTTAGCTGCGCATGGCAGCGAGAACTTTCACTCACAGGACACATCACACAGTTCGTATTGCAGGTCAAGCCCGTTACGATGGTCGCATCACCTGCATCGGCCTGATAGAACCGGTAGCAAATGCCCGTATTCTCTAAAGAAATTGCATCGGCATCCTGCAATTCTTTCCAGCGTGGCCACTCTGTATCCGAAATAGAATAGCTTTTTTCAAACGGATATAATGTAACCGTCTGGCTTTCTTGTTCCACATAAGCAACATTCAGCCCAATTTGCAAGTCACTCTCAATTTCTTTTCGAGAAAGGCGAACCCGTGCAAACAGATACACTGCGGCTGGCTGTGAACGGTAGGCCGAAAGGTAAAATGTCATGGTTCAGATTCCCCACAATCCCAAAGTTGTTACAACATGATAGGCCGCAAATAAGATAACGCCCACCGCAATGAACGATGCAAACGGAATTTTACGAACAGAAATAACCGTCTCTTTTCCGTATTTTGAATCCTTCCAGTGTCGAACTGCCGCTGCCTCTTCTTCTGTTAAACGGCTTCGCATATCTTCATAACTGATTTGCGGCAGTCCTTTTACCCTTGATGGCACAAAACAGACAATCGTTGACTTGCTTAAAATCATTCCAGCCTTGACCTCTTCGGTCGGAACCGATTCATAAACGTACTTTCCTGCAATCCATGTTGTCCACATTACAAGAAGCACCAGCAGATAGGTCTGCGTCATCCGAAGAATTCCTGCAGCAGTAATACTGTTTCTCGTAAGAACCAGCATCACCACATCTAATGCTATGCAGCTGCCAACCAGGATCTTTGAATGATAGACTGGCTTTTCTCGAAGAATTGTAATCAGGAAGTAGCTGATTAACGAAAGTAAGAGAATGTTGTTCTCTACGAAAGACGGAAATGCAATGGAAAGAACACTATTCCATGCGTATAGAACAATAAACGCATGGAAATATGACTTGATTGTAGTCCATGCGCCTGTTTTCGTAATGGTCGGAAGTTTTATTGCATGGTTTTTGAAGTCCAGATAGACCGCTTCGCCAATCAGATAGAGATATCCGATACTGAATACCAGAATGAACAGATAAGCTGCCGGAACAATCGTGTCCGTGTTTGCCCAAAACAGTCGTCCCGGTAAGAGTGAAATCAGAACGATCATCAACTTGCTGTCACCTGCCGACCAGATATGGACAAAATAGAAGCCGACCGAAAGCAACGCCGAAATCAGCAGGTTCAAAACAGTGATTTCAAGACAGTCCTTACAGTATACAGCATAATAGACGATGTTCAAAACCAGTCCTATAGCAAAACCAACTATAAGATGCTTATTTTTTATCTGCCCATGCCGCAAATCTGTCCAAACGCTCAAGCCGCACAGTACAAATGCACAGCATAAGAGGAATATCTCACATAAAATCATAGTGCTACGCTCGTAAGATCAATCAGATAATTGAAAAATTCATGCTTTGTAAGCTCTGTATCATACTGGCAGTTCTGAAAGGTCAGCACCCAGTTTTCCGCAGCTCGCTCCACATGAATCTTTGTCAGCTCGCAGTACGCCTGTATTGCTGTTCGAAGAATATCCTCCGAAAAAATTTCAGAACTGACCAAAAGTTCATTCTTATTTTTCATCGAACCAGTCCTTCGCAATCGCATCCAGCTCATCCATTGCATCCTCTGTCATCGGACTTTCAGCCACATCGGAGGATGCCCCCTCATCTACCATCGTAGAGGATAGTGCACGAGCGACTAGCAGTTCCCGCAGAACCGTAGTTTCCTTAGACACAGTCTGATGAATCACTTGCGCCAGCAATTCATTCTTAAACTCGTTTTCCAGCTTTTCTTTATCAAACGACACATCATCTTTTGGGGCAAAGTCTACAAAGAAAAAATCACCTTCCACGCCAAGGTAAACGTATGCCTTATCTGTAAAATGGTATGCCGCTTTCAAGAGTGCCTCTTTGGAGTAGAACTCTTTATCATATCGAATTCTCATAGTACCCTCACATGAGCTTATAATTTTACATTTTAATTTTAACGCCTCTCTAATTTCTTTTCACTTACCATTTTGTGTCAGAATTCAAACAAATTCGACACATTGACAAACGCTTAAGAAGATGAAAGTTTCAATTGTATATGAGTGCCAACCGGCTTCTTTCATTTGTCAAAGCGGGCTGAAGCTGTTATACTGGGCCTATCAAAATCTTTCAGGAGGATGCCGCAGTGACTGCGCAGACAATCCAAATCGGAAACAAACTTTGCCACATTTACGGTGAAACCAATGCTGAGTATCTGCTGCTCCAAATGACCGATGAACACGAGCTGCAAAGCATGGACAGCGAGGTGGCCGCTATCGCACAGAGTACACCTCAATTTTTATTTGCAGCGATCCCGGTGATGAACTGGAATGATGAGCTTTCTCCGTGGGAAGCACCTGCCGTGTGGGGAAAGCAAGGTTTCGGCGGCAACGCTGCGGACACACTGCGCTTTCTGACAGAACGGGCCATCCCAACATTGAAACAGCAGTTTAATCTCCCGGAAAATATCAAAATCATTCTAGGCGGCTACTCGCTGGCCGGACTGTTTGCGCTTTGGGCATCCACCCAGACAAATCTATTCTACGGTATCGCCGCTGCATCTCCGTCCGTGTGGTTTCCGGGCTGGATGGAGTTTGAACAGCAACACCCGATTCAGGCACAGCGTATCTATTTGAGTCTTGGCGATAAAGAAGAACACACCAAAAATCCGGTGATGGCTTCTGTTGGTGATAACATCCGCACTCTGCACAGCCAGCTTACAGAACGTGGTGCAGACTGCACCCTCGAATGGAACAGCGGTGGGCATTTCAAAGAAGCCGATTTGCGCACCGCAAAAGCGTTTCGCTGGGTAGTGGAGGAAAATGGATGAATATTTTGATTGATGCCGATGGCTGCCCGGTGGTCGATCTGACGTTGCAGATTGCAAAGCAGTTCGGTGTTCCGGTCATTATCCTATGTGACACGGCCCACCAAATCGAACGTGAAGGTGCGCAGACGCTGATGTTCGATAAAGGAGCGGACAGCGTGGACTTTGCTCTGGTCAACCGGGTAAAGCCAGGTGATATTGTCGTGACACAGGACTACGGGCTGGCAAGCATGTGCCTTGCCAAGTGCACACGAGTGCTGAACCAGAACGGTCTGGAATATACCGCCGACAACATTGATGCACTCATGCTGCGGCGATACGAAAACAAAAAGCTCCTTCGCGCCGGAAAGCACCCAAAGGGGAGTGCAAAGCGGACGAAGACTAACTATTAAAAGTCAAGCCCTAAAATGAAAAAATCCGCCAACCATCCGCTGCCCATGACAAACATCATTCAAATGCTGGCCTTGGAGTAGCGAGGGCGACGGAGAGAACAGCAAAGCAAGCCCAGCCAACCC